>JBCBBJ010000003.1:118638-308317 GCA_038531745.1 Pseudomonadota bacterium | reverse complement strand
AACCGCGATGGCCTGGATGATAATTTTGACAATCGTAACGCTGATAACGGCAATACGCTGGATATGAACTCTGCTGCTGCCACGCAGACAGAGGCATTGATTGATCCTGTCAATACTGACGGCCTCGACAATCCCGATTTCCTTGACCTCGATAGCGATAATGACGGCGCCGATGACGCCGCAGAGAACGGCGTTGGGTTTGAGGTGCAGACCGGGCTTTCCACTGACACCACCGATGCCGACGGTGATGGTCTATTTGATATTTTTGAAACAAACATCGACAGAAACATCGAAGATGGTTTCGTCGTTAATGAGGGTATCGCTGATCTCATCAACAGGGCTGATCCAGACCTGCCTTATCTACCTGATAGTGATGAGGATGCGGCCGATGCGGCATCGATTGTGCCGCTGCGTGCGGATTTGGATTTTCGCGACGGTGTGCCGGTGATTGATCTTAACGGTGTGCTTGCAGGCAATGATCTTGCTCAGATTTTCCGCGAAGATATTGGCACCGGCGACGATGGCACTATTACTACGATTGACGGTATCATTCGTGACAGTGGTGCCAGGGTCGCCAGTGTTACGGTTGATATCGCGCTTAGCCGGGAAAATGACGGCGCCGATGAACGCTTGACCGTTTCCGACGGGACATCCGATCTGGTGTTTATTCCCGTAAATGGGAGCGGTCAGTCCGGTTCCCTGACGTTTGGTGAAACAACCTTTACCCTGATTTTGACTAGCAATCGGCTGACTATTGCAAATGCTGTTGGCGGCGGTGAGCCTCTGCCCACGGATGATCTTTCGGCACTGTTGCAAGCGCTTACCTATGAAAACTTAAGCCAGGATAATACGCCGGGCACTCGTACCTTTACTTTTATTGCGCAAACAACAACCGGTGAACAGACACCGGCGTCCACCACGCAAATCACGGTGGAAAGCCAAAACGACGCCCCGATCCCCACGATTCTTGATGCAACCGATCCGTCCTTTACCGGTACGGTCATGGAGGTTGGTGCGGGTACGCCCACACCGCTTGCCATTCTTGATAGTGATGACTTTGCGGAAATTGCCGGGCGTGATGGTAATGCCGTGCGCGCGGCCCTTGCCGGTGGCCAGTCGGCGTCTGATCTTGGGCTGATCGCCGTCAGCGATCTTCTCGACCAACTTGCGGTAACCGATGTGGAGGAAAATGAGTTTGGGATCGGCGTTACCATGGCCGATGAGGTTGAGGGCCGGTGGCAATATCTGCGGACCGATCTGGCCGACCATCAGTGGACGGATTTCGACGTGGGTGATGCGGACAACAATAATCCGCAGCCTGTGCCCGCGGGTCAGGCCCTCTTGTTCAATTCATCCACCGTTTTCCGGTTTATCCCCGATGCGAGGGTAACGCTAACACCCACGCTGACTTTCCGTGTTTGGGATCAGACCGAAGGGGTGGCGTCAAATCCGCCATCTTCCATCGGTGATAACTCCGGCGGTACGCCGCCCAACAATACCTCTTCGCTGTCAACGGCACAATTCAATGCGCTGATCTCTGTGGATACGGACGGCGACGGCATCGATAACTCCATCGATGTGGATGATGACAATGATGGTATCCTCGATACCGTAGAAGGTTTGGGCGGGCCCGGCTTTACCACCGGTACCCAACAGATCGCCGATAGCAACGCAATTACGTCGGGTTCCACTCAGCCGGGCGCAGGCGGTAACCCGCATGTGTTTAATGGACCGGACGGGACGCAAATATCGATCCTCGATACGACGGGCAATACCAATACCATCGACGCCGGTCTTGGCTATCGCTTTGGTACGCCCAATGCCGTTACAGATCGGACCTACACGATTACCTTTGATCAGCCGGTCGCTAATGTGGATCTGCGCCTGAGCTTCTTCAATAATGATGTGGGCTTCAATAATCCCGCAGGCGAAGAAGAAATCACCAATATCAGCGTTAACGCGGGGACGACGACGCTTTCCTACACAGACGATGGCGATGGTCAGTTCCCGACCTCATTCAATGGGACATCCATCAGCACCGCGCCTGGCGGCTTCGGCGCCAATAGTGGTGGTACACTGAATATTCAGAGTGATCAGCCGTTCACGGAAATAACCCTGACCTTTGACAGCATCCAGTCAAACCCGTCTGGCGTGATCCTCAGCGAGGTTGGCTATGCCCGGGTGACGGGCACTACCGGTGCCACGGCCGTTGATAGCGATGGTGATGGCCTGTTCGATCATGTGGATATCGACGTTGATAATGATGGTATTCCAGACAATATCGAGGCCCAGGCAACGGACGCGTATATTGCGCCATCGGGTATCGGTGACCCAAACAATGGCGGTGATTTTGTTGATGTGAACCGCGATGGCCTCGACGATAATTTCGACAGTCGAAATTCGTCCAATGGCGGGGCGGGCCTGACCGCTGGTTCCACAGCAGCAAGTCTGGGTGATGGAGATGGCCTGACACCCGTCAATTCTGATGGCACGGATACGCCAGACTATCTTGATACCGATAGTGACAATGACAGCATTAGCGATGCGTTGGAAAATGGTCTTGGTCAGCCGATACCCACCGGTGCGTCCGATGCCACAACTGATATCGACGGCGATGGTCTGTTCGATGTGTTCGAGGCGGCCATTGATGGGAATGCAAACGATGGGTTTGTGGTTTCGGAAGGCGTCACCGATCCGCTCAATACAGGCGGGCGCTATCTGCCTGATGCTGGCGGCGACGCCTCGGTTGGCACTGCAACACCGCTCGTTAATGATCTTGATTTCCGTGATCCCAACGATCCGCCTGTTGCCGAGGATGATGGCCCGATTGCAGTAACTGGGGCCACGCCGACGACTATCGATCTTGTGGGTGGAACCGGCGCCAATGGTGCGGTTGCCGACCGCGATCCAGACGGTGATTCGCTGACGATCACCGAGATCATCGACCCGGCTGATCCCGCCAATCCGATTGCGATTACTGCGCCTGGGCAGGTGGTAACACTGGCGTCCGGCACGCAAGTAACCGTGAACACTGACGGCACGGTGACGGTAACAACCCCAATGCTGGCGACGGGTCCGGAAACGTTTGACTACACCATTTCCGATGGCAATGGCGGTACCGATAGCGCGACCGTCACCCTTAACCGCAACAGTGCCAACAGCGATCCGGTTGCAGAAAATGATGTTCTGACAACGCCCGAAGACACACCGCTGATGACCAATATCATTACGGCAAACGGCGTCGACACCGATCCGGAAATGGACACACTAACGGTCACCGATGTGCAGTTGGATAGCGATGGCGACGGCATGCCCAATACCTTGCCGCTCGGCATGGCGGCGCCAATTACCGATATCAATGGCGATCCCATCGGTACCCTGACGGTTGCTACCAATGGTGATCTGACCTTTGCACCCGCGCCGAACTATAACGGTCCAGTGCCGCAACTGACCTATACGGTTGATGATGGTAATGGCGGAACGGACACCGCGACGGTGGATATTACCGTCGGCGACGTGAACGATCCGCCGGTGGCGATGGATGACATGGCGACAACGCCGGAGGACATGCCGGTAACGATCCCCGTTGTTGGCAATGACTCCGACCCCGACGGCATGATCGAGCCGGCCACTGTGATGATCGAAGACCCGAATAATCCCGGCACGTTCGTCACAATGCTGACGGTTCCGGGCGAAGGCACCTTTGAGGTCGACCCAATGAGCGGCGACATCACCTTTACGCCAGAGCCGAACTTCAACGGCCCCGTCACGCCGATCACCTATCAGGTGATGGACGATGACGGTACGCCCGTGACGGCCATGCTGACGGTGATGGTGGCCCCGGTCAATGATCTGCCAATCGCGCAGGATGACAGCTTCACCACGCCGGAGGACGTTGCCGCCACGCGCAGCGTTCTGCCGGACAATGGCAATGGCATGGATAGCGATCCGGAGGGAGACGTCCTGACCGTGACCCGCGTTCTAACGGGTACGGATGAAACACCACTTGCTGGTGCAATGGATGGCGACGGTGTTGGCGTTGCCGTGCCCGGCGACAATGGTGGTCTATTCACCATTCAGCCCGACGGCACCATCGCCTTCCAGCCCAATGGCGAATTCAACAGCCTCATGGAGGGGGAAACCGTTACCACCAGCATTGTCTATCAAATCGATGATGGCAATGGCGGCACCGATACGGCCGTGGTGACCTATACCATTATGGGTATGAACGATGCGCCTGTTGTGTCACCGGTGCCCGATCAGTCGAATACTGATGGGGAGATGATCCCGCCGCTTGATGTGTCCACAACCTTCATGGACCCCGATGGCGATCCCTTAACCTTTACGGCCAGTGGCTTGCCACCGGGGCTCATGATTGACCCGATGACGGGTATCATTACCGGTACCTTGCCGCCCGATGCGTCGGTGGATGGTCCGTACATGGTAACCATCACCGGTGTGAACCCCGATGGTGAAATCATAACCACGGTCTTTGAGTGGGATGTGACAAACCCGGGTCCGGAGGCGACGGACAACACCACCGGCACGCCGGAGGATACGCCCGTGACCTTTGATGTGGTGGGTGATGACACCGACCCCGATGGCGACCCGCTGACGGTGACCTCAACCACACAGCCCGAAAATGGCACCGTGGTGATCAATCCTGACGGCACCTTGACTTACACGCCGGAGCCGAATTTTCAGGGTACGGACACATTCACCTACACAATCAGTGACGGGAATGGTGGCACCGATACCGCAACGGTAACCGTCAACGTACCCAACGCACCTGATCAGCCAACGGCAACACCCATCGCGGATATGATGAATGTTGACGCAGATTTGGTTGATCCGATTGATGTGTCAGGGAATTTCTCTGATCCCGATGGTGATCCCCTGACCTTCACGGCCATTGGCTTGCCGCCGGGTTTGATGCTTGACCCCATGACGGGTGAGATTTCAGGCACCATTGACCCCGATGCCTCCCAGGGTGGTCCGTACACGGTCACCGTGACGGTGAGTAACCCCGATGGTAATCTCGGCTCCACGACCTTTACTTGGACCGTGGATAATCCAGCACCCGAAGCCCTGAACAATGTGGTGGGTACGCCAGAAGACACGCCGGTGACCTTCGACGTGCTTGGCAATGATAGCGACCCCGATGGGGACCCGCTGACGGTGACCTCAACCACACAGCCCGATAATGGTACCGTGGTGATCAACCCCGATGGTACGCTCACCTATACGCCGGACCCGAATTTTGAAGGGACGGATACGTTTACCTACACCATTGATGATGGCAATGGGGGCACCGATACGGCCACGGTTACGGTCAATGTCCCCGCCGAGCCGGACCAGCGTGTTGCTGCGCCTATCACCGATATGATGAATGTTGACGGCGACATGGTCGTACCGGTTGACGTCTCGACTAACTTCTCTGATTCCGATGGGGATCCGTTGACCTTCACGGCTAATGGCTTGCCACCCGGTTTAATGCTTGACCCGGTTACCGGGGTGATTACCGGGATGATTGATCCCGATGCGTCGCAAAACGGTCCTTATGATGTGACCATCACCGCGACGGACCCCGATGGTGATCTCGTCTCCACCAGCTTTGTATGGACGGTGACCAACCCGGTACCGCTTGCCATGGATAATTCGGCATCAACGCCGGAGGATACGCCGATCACCCTGGCCGTTTTGGCTGATGACACGGACCCCGACGGGGACCCGTTGACGGTGACGGCGGTAACACCGCCTGCCAACGGTACCGTTACCATCAATCCCGATGGCACGGTCACCTATTTGCCCGGTCCGCAATTTAACGGGACAGACACGTTCACCTACACCATTGATGATGGCAATGGCGGGACCGATACGGCCACGGTAACCATAACCGTTGATCCGGTGGCGGACGACCCCGTTGCGCCTGATGTGATTCCGAACCAACCGGCTGAAGACGGTACACCCGTTCCGCCATTGGATATCAGCACCTTTGTGGAAGACCCCGATGGCGATCCGCTTGTCTTCAGTGCACCGGACTTGCCCCCTGGTCTCATGATTGATCCGGATACTGGTATTATTTCCGGTACGCCGGATCCGTCAGCCTCCCAAGGCGGCCCAAATGGCGACGGCGAATATCCGGTGATCGTTACGGTCTCTGACCCCAATGGCGGCACAGTGGATGTCCCTGTCACCTATGTGATTGAAAACCCGCCACCCATGGCGACCGATGATGGGGTCATACCGGTGACGGAGGATACGCCAACCTTCATTGACGTGCTCGACAATGATGTCGATCCCGATGGTGATCCGATTATGGTCACCGAGGTCAATGGCATGCCGCTTACCGTGGGCGCGCCGGTTACCCTGCCGTCCGGTGCTACGGTCATCCTGGAAGAGTCAGGTTCGCTAACCTATACCCCGGCGCTCAATCAAACCGGTACGGACGAGTTTGTCTATACCATTGATGATGGTGAAGGGGGCACAGACACAGCAACCGTTTCGCTTGATATCGGCGCGGAAAATGACACGCCGGTGGCGGGTCCAGCCCTGCCAGATCGCATGAATAGCGATGGCGACACGATCACACCTGTGGATGTGTCGGGGAATTTCTCCGATCCCGATGGCGATTCGCTCACATTCACGGCGCAAGGCTTACCGCCGGGCCTGATGATTGATCTTCAAACGGGCGTCATCACCGGAATGCTACCGGGCGATGCTTCCGTGGGTGGACCTTATGTTGTCACGGTTACGGCGACAGACCCGTCCGGTCTTGAGGTCTCGGTTCCGTTCCTCTGGACGGTGGATAATTTGCCGCCTGTGGTTGTTGAGCTTGTGCCCAACCAGGCCAATCTCGACGGCGAAACCGTTGCGATTGATATCACCAATGCCTTCGAAGACCCCAATCCCGATGGCGATCCTTTGACCTATACCGTAGAGGGCTTGCCACCGGGGGTAACGATTGATCCTGACACCGGCCTTATCACCGGCACCTTGCCGCCCGATGCCTCGCTGCAGGAACCTTACATCGTCACGCTCACGGCCAATGATGGTCAGGGCGGGGTCGCAACGGAGACGTTTGTCTGGCGGATTAACAATGATAATCCGGCGCTTGTTACACAATTGCCAAACCGTCAAAATACTGATGGGGAGACGATTGATCCGGTGGACCTCGGCATGAACTTCGCTGATCCCGATGGTGATCCACTAACCTTCACCGCACAGGGTCTGCCCCCCGGTTTGATGATTGATCCGGATACCGGGCTCGTCACGGGCATGTTGCCCAATGACGCCAGTGCCGGTGGCCCCTATGTGGTCGTTGTGACCGCCGATGATGGTATGGGCGTGATGACCGTGGAGAGCTTTGTCTGGACCGTCGACAATATTGCGCCGGTACTTGATCGTCCGCAGTCAGATGTTACGGCGATGGATGGCTCACCAGTGGAAATTCCGGTTGCCGGTAACTTCAGTGATCCCGATGGTGATCCGCTAACCTTCGCAGCTGAAGGCTTACCACCAGGCTTTGAGATTGATCCCGATACGGGGGTGATCTCAGGTACGCTGGATATCCATGCCTCCGTTGACGGGCCCTTTACGGTCATTGTGACCGCCGCGGACCCACAAGGCGGTATCGTCACCGATCTCTTCACGATCAGGGCTGAAAACCCGGCGCCGGTGGCCGGACCCATTGACCCCATCAATGTGCCGGTGGGTGAGAGTATTGATGTTGATCTGAGTAGTCAGTTTACCGATGAAGACGGCGATCCGCTTCGCTTCACCGCGCCTGATTTGCCTGAAGGCCTCACGCTCGATCCCGCTACGGGTGTTCTCAGCGGTACGCCAGTGGTGGGAACACCATCGGGCCCGGTCCGTGTCTTTGCCAATGATGGCGATGGCGGTATTACGCCGATTGATGTACCGCTCAACATCCTTGGGAACGCAGATATTGAACAGATCATCAGCTTTGGCCAACCGGTCGATGGCGGTCTTAACCAGGGTGCGCGCGATCGCGTCCAAGAGGCCGGCCTTAAGCGGATTGCCGCTGATCAGATTATTCTTGATACGGTCAATGGCGTGCGCTCCCTCAACGGGAACACCCTGTTCACGGATGGGGATCGTTCCGACCCTGACGGGGAGGCGTTAAGCCTGAAAAAAGTCCTTGATGGGCGTGACGTTCTCGCCGCTGATGGGATTGACCACTTCGCGATCGAGGGCTCATCTGCCTTCTCCTCGAGGATTGATGTGAGCGGTACGCAGAGTATCGATACCAATGCCAAAACCGGCCAGTTTGTTATCGACACCTTCTTCCGTGACAACGCACTCTATGTTGAGACCTACGATACGATTGATCGTAATCAATCTCGCGGTTTCAACGAATATACCGCCACCCTTGGTGATGGCCGCGCCCTGCCTTCCTGGGTCTCGTTCTCTCCCGATGGCCTTCTGATCATTGATCGGCCGGCCAATGTGGAGGCGGTAACCTTCAAAATCACAGGACTTCGCGGGGGCGGCGGTCATGTGACCCGGATTGTCGAAATCGATACGGCAACCGGTGAAATCAGGGAACTGAAACGGTCGGACAAAGCCTATGGCAGCAGCTTTTCTGAGCAGTTGCAAACCGCATCGCTTGATCCGTCTACCAATGATGCGTCGGTCGATATTATTCTGAGGGGGCAACGCTGATGCCCTGTCAGACCCGAAACGACCCGCGCTCACTTCTCAATAACCTGAAAAAAAATCTGCCTGGAGGGGCAAACCCCATGAAAAAACTTCTAATGACCGCCGCCATCCCGCTTCTTCTGGCCGGCTGCGCTGTCACCCCTGATCCGTTTGATGAAACCGAATTGGAAGCCCAGGCAACCGATCGGGCCGCCGCCATGATTAGCGATCAGGAAGCGGTGGTTAGACCCATATCGCTTTATGAGGCAATGGCCCGCGCCATCAAGTATAATCTCGATTACAATGTTGAGTTGATGGAGCAGGCGCTCCGCTCCAAAGAGCTTAATCTGTCCCGGTACGATCTATTGCCGCAAGTAGTGGCCGGTGCCGGCTATGCTGGTCGTAGTAATTTCTCCGGGGCCAGCTCCAGCCAGTTGCTAGGCCCGCGCGAAGTGGGGGCGCAATCGCTTGTGTCTTCAACCTCCGCCGAACGCGATATCTTCTCTAGCGACATCAATCTGAGTTACGATTTGCTTGATTTTGGCTTGTCATATATCCGCGCAAAACAGGCGGCCGACGAGGTGATGATCGCCAATGAACGCAAGCGTAGCGTGGTCAACCGCGTCATTGAAGATGTGCGCACCGCCTATTGGCGTGCCGTCAGTGCAGAACGCTTGATCCGTAAGCTGACAACCTTGGAAGCTGATATTGAGGGCGTGCTCCAAGCCTCTGAGAGTGCCTATGCGCGGCGCCAAACGGCGCCGCTGTCAACGCTGACCTATCAGCGCGAATTGCTAACCATCAAGGAAGAGATCCAGAACCTTCAACAGGAGTTGGCCGTCTCGAAACAGCAATTGGCAGCGCTGATCAATATTGATCCCGGTGAGCCTTTTGAGCTTGTGTTGCCAAGCCGGGATACCGCATCAATCGATTTTGCGCTGTCCCCTGATGATATGGTTCGCGCGGCCTTGCGCAATCGCCCGGAATTGCGCGAAGCCTCCTACCGAAAGCGGATTAATGAAAAGGAAGCCACGGCGGCGCTCCTCGATTTGCTGCCGAGTTTGCGCGCCTATGGCGGGTTTAACTATGATTCCAATGATTTCCTGTTCAATAATAACTGGGCCGGGTGGGGTGCACGTGCCAGTTGGAACCTCGTTGAAGCTTTCCGCTATCCTGCGCGCAAGGCAACGGTGAAGGCCCAAGGCGCCTTGTTACGTCAACGCGAATTGGCCGTCACCATGGCCGTGGTCACGCAGGTTCATGTGAGCCGCATCCGGTTTGAGCTATCCCGGCGCAAGGTTGACACCATTCAACGCTATCACGGCGTGCAAACCAATATTCTTGACCAGATCCGGGCAGGTTACGATACCCGCCGGATATCGAAACAGACTTTTATCCGTGAGCAGATGAACAAGCTCGTGGCGGAGGCAAAATTTGATATCGCGCTGGCAGATTTGCAAAACGCATTTGCCAATATGCACTCGGCCATGGGTTTTGATCCGTTTAGCGTTGATGTGACAGGCGACGAAACGGTGGATCAACTGACAGCTAAGCTGCGTGACCATTGGGGTGCTCGCGGTGATAAGCTGGCCGAAGGTCAAGCGCCGGTAGTGCCGGGCAATGCTGTGAGCGTCATCACGCCGTTAAACGACAGCGAAACTGTGGCACCCGCGGCGTCCACCAATGTGAGTGCCATTGCAGTCCGGGAGCGTTACTCCATGTCAACGCCGCGGCGCTCGCGCCCGGTTGCTCAGTAAACTGAGCCATGTAACGGCGCGCGGTGGGGAGCCGCGCGGTGAGGGGCCCCCGGGTCCAGTCGTCTGTTTGTCAACAGGGGGCTTACTGACGAAAACCTGTGATGGCCATGCGTTCTTGGCCGTCACAGGTTTTTGTTTATGGCCTGCAGGGTTGATAGCAGCGTGGTGCGCGCCGTCTTACCGACGATAGTGGAAAGCGTTCCCTCCAAGGCACGCACGTCATCAACCATGCTGGAATAGAGTTTTGTACCCCGCGCCGTCAGGAACAAATGGCTAAGCCGGGCATCCGCCGCTGAGGCTCGCCGGTCTATGAGGCCGCGTTTGACCATGGTGGCCAAGGCGCGGCTTACAATGCCCTTATCCATTGGCGTGGCGGCAACAACATCGCGTGCCGTGGTGCCTGCTTTCCCGGCCACCGCCGCCATCACCCGCCATTGCGATAAGCTAAGATCACCGCGTTCCCGGGCGATTTTTGCCGTGCGCCGGTCAATTTTGTCGGCGAGCACCACAAGCTGATAGGGCAGAAAGTCGTTTAGATTAATGACGGCGCGTGGGGCCATATCCGTTCCTATAAAACGTTGTGATCACAACTTGTTTCTATCTTGATCTTTATGCTAAAGACAAGCATGCAGCGACGAAGCCGATTTGGGAGAATGCGCCATGGCCGATCTTTTTGATAATCCCGCGGGTCTCGACGGGTTTGAGTTCATCGAATTTTCAGCTCCGGAAAAAGGTTTGCTGGAGCCGGTGTTCGAGGCGATGGGGTTTACCCATGTGGCCAACCACCGCGCCAAAGACGTTGCGCTTTGGCGCCAAGGTGGAATCAATTTGATTACCAACTATGAGCCAAAATCACCGGCCTGGTACTTTGCCCGGGAACATGGGCCAAGCGCATGTGGCATGGGATTTCGCGTTCGCGATGCGGCGGCGGCCTATGACCATCTTCTTGATCGGGGGGCAGAACCGGTGGAGACCCGGCCTGGGCCCATGGAATTGCACATTCCGGGTATTCGCGGCATTGGCAACTCAATCATCTATCTGATTGATCGGTATAGTGATGACCCAAAGGACGGTCTCAATATTTATGATATCGATTTTGACTACCTGCCGGATGTTGATCGGCACCCGGTGGGATGCGGATTTAATATCATCGATCACCTGACCCACAATGTCTATGCCGGGCGGATGGGTTATTGGGCAGATTTCTACGAGCGCCTGTTTAATTTCCGCGAGATTCGGTTTTTTGATATTAAAGGCGAATATACCGGGCTCACCTCAAAGGCGTTGACGGCTCCCGACGGAAAGATCCGTATTCCGCTGAATGAAGAAGGCGAGGGCGGTAAGGGACAGATTGAGGAATTTTTGCGCGCCTATAATGGTGAGGGAATTCAGCATATCGCCCTAATTTGCGACGATCTTTATGCCTGCTGGGATCAGCTCAAAGCCCGCAATGTCCCGTTTATGACAGCCCCGCCGGAAACCTATTATGAAATGTTGGATGGGCGTTTGCCGGGCCACGGGGAAAGTCTGGACGGCTTGAAAAGCCGGGGCATCTTGCTCGATGGAACAACCGAGGACGCGCCCAGATTGCTGCTGCAGATTTTTGCCGAACCCCGCATAGGCCCCGTATTTTTTGAATTTATCCAACGCAAGGGCGATGACGGTTTTGGCGAGGGTAACTTCAAGGCCCTGTTTGAAAGCATCGAACGCGACCAGATCAATCGCGGTGTTTTGGCAGTGGAGGGCGCAGACGCATGAGTGTCCCCAGCCTGAAAGGCGTCCACCATGTTGCCTATCGGTGCCATGACGCGCGCGAGACCGTGCGTTTTTATCAGACCATGCTGGGTATGAACTTTACGACGGCCTTTTCCGAAGACCATGTGCCGTCAACCGGCGTTTATGATCCGTATATGCATGTTTTTCTGGATGCGGGGCACGGTAATGTGATCGCGTTTTTTGAATTGCCCGAGCAGCCATCCATGGGCCGTGACCCGAACACGCCCGAATGGGTGCAACACATTGCATTCCGCGTTGCCGATGAGGCCGCACTCCTTAATGCCAAGACGCATCTTGAGGCGCACAATATTGATGTGCTTGGTCCCACCCACCATGGTGTTTTCAAATCCATCTATTTTTTCGACCCCAATGGCCATCGTCTGGAGCTTGCCGCCGATATTGGTACGCCGGCGCAGTATGATGAATTGGCCCGCGTGGCAGAGCCCATGTTGGACGCTTGGTCATCAACAAAAAAGGCGCCCCGCCACGCGGCGTGGTTGCACGAATTGGCGGGTAGCGATGCGGACGATCAATAATCACGGGTCCCCTGTGGGCCCTGAACGGAGAATTCCATGAAACTGGCAACCCTGAAAAATGGCAAACGCGATGGCGCATTGGTTGTTGTCTCACACGACCTTTCCCGGTGCGTGTCCGCGGCGCCCTTTGCCCCCACCTTGCAGGCTGCCCTTGACGATTGGACCGCGTGTGGCCCGCAGCTTTCCGACCTCGCTGCCGATGTTGAATACGGGCGTGTGGCAGGCGAAGTGTTTGATCAAACGGCTTGCGAAAGCCCGCTACCGCGCGCTTATCAGTGGGCTGACGGATCGGCCTATGTGAACCATGTGGAATTGGTGCGCAAGGCAAGGGGCGCCGAAATGCCCGAGACATTCTGGACAGACCCGCTCATGTATCAGGGGGGATCCGACACTTTTCTTGGCCCCACAGATCCCATCACGATGCCCCGCGATGATGGCTTTGGTATCGATATGGAAGGCGAGATTGCGGTCATCCTCAATGACACGCCCATGGGCGTGTCGGCCGAGGCCGCCCTCGACCATGTGCAGTTGATTATGTTGGTCAATGATGTGTCGTTGCGTGGGCTCATCCCCGGCGAATTGGCCAAGGGGTTTGGCTTTTTCCAGTCAAAACCGTCAAGCGCGTTCAGCCCCTGTGCGGTTACACCCGATGAATTGGGTGATCACTGGTCGGGGGGCAAACTCCATCTGCCGTTGCATGTTCAGTATAATGACAAACCCTTTGGTCAGGCCAATGCCGGTATTGATATGACCTTTGATTTTGGCCAGCTCATTGCCCACGCTGCGCGCACCCGCAACCTTGGCGCGGGCACCATCATCGGCTCTGGCACGGTATCGAACAAGCTTGAGGGGGGGCCTGGCAGACCCATTGCTGAGGGCGGGGCGGGCTATTCGTGTATCGCCGAAATTCGGATGATTGAAACCATCGAAACCGGCGCTGCATCGACGCCCTTTATGCGCTTTGGCGACCGGGTTACCATTCACATGGATGATGACAATGGCCAGTCGATTTTTGGCAGGATTGATCAGCGCGTTGAAAAGGTTGGCACATAAAAAAGGCATCCCGGTAAAGGGGATGCCTTTCGTATGCGTATGGTAATATCGCCTATTTGACGATCTGAATTTTCCCGTGATCGTCCACATGGTCACCATGCACATGGTGCAGACGGTCACCGTGCAGATAGTCGAAATGATGTCCATGCTGAATATATGGATGTTTTTCGTCGCCCTGATCGTGCTGATGGTTTTTGTGGCTCACGCGTTTGACCAGGCGTTCATCAACCGGGTTGGCCGCAGAGATGGCAATCACATGTTCGTCAACAAGGCCATTATTCATGTGGTGCAGATGGCCGTCATGGAGGTGATCGATATGGCCATCATGATTAATGGCAAGGTGTCCGTCATCGGCCGTATGGGCACTTCCATGTCCGGCATGGATAACATCATGGGCAAAAGCCGAGCCGGCAACAGCCAGCGCACCGGCAGCGATCAGTATTTTCGTTTTCATAATTTAGTCCTCATCAAGTGTGTCGGTAAGATATCGTCACGGGTGGACCCGCTTTCAAATCACAATTTCGTAAAGACTATGACGAAATCGCTAGGAGCGCGTGCCTGCTACGGCCAGCACCTAAAAAGTGCGGAATACCCCGCGTATTTTGTGCGTCAATACAACAAAAAATGGTGCCCAGAAGAGGACTTGAACCTCCACGACCTTACGGTCACCAGCACCTGAAGCTGGCGCGTCTACCAATTCCGCCATCTGGGCCCCCGATCGGCGTCATCACAAAAGCAATGTGCCGTCGATGGTGAGCCGCGAGAGATAAGAAACCGGTTGGCGCTTGTCAAATTGAAAAGCGTTTCGCAGCTCTTGGCGGCAAGTACCGGCTGGACGACATCGTGGCCGATTGATCCGCCAGTGGAAAAGGGTTAGCGCAGGGCACCGAAGGATTAAAGGATAGACCGATGGGCAAATTGGCTGTGGTTATTGGTGGATCAGGGTTTGTGGGGCGTCACGTGGTGCGTGAGCTTGCCCGCCGGGGTTGGCGCGTGCGGGTGGGCGTGCGCCGTCCGCACCTTGCCACGCACCTCAAACCCATGGGGGTCGTGGGACAGATTCAGCTGGCGCAGGTTAATATCCGCCACCGCCAATCCATTGACGATGCCCTCGCCGGTGCCGATGCGGTGATCAATTGTGTGGGCATTTTGTTTCAGGCCGGTAGCCAGAAATTCGACGCCATTCAGGCGGAAGGTGCCAGCAATATTGCCGCCGCGTGCGCCGATGCAGGCATCAATAGTCTCGTGCATGTGTCAGCCATCGGCGCCGATGCCAGCGGCAAAAGCCTTTATGCGCGCAGCAAAGCCGAAGGCGAGGCAAGCATCCGGGCCCACGTGCCAGACGCGGTGATCATGCGCCCGTCGATTGTGTTTGGCCCGGAAGATGATTTCTTTAACCGCTTTGCTGCTATGACGCGCGTGGCGCCAGCGCTTCCATTGATCGGCGGCGGCAAAACGCGGTTCCAGCCGGTTTATGTTGATGATGTTGCCGACGCCATATGCGCAAGTCTGGAGGCTGGGACCCACAAAGGCACGATCTTCGAGCTTGGTGGGCCGCGGATCTATACGTTCCGGGAACTGATGGAATTGATGTTGCGAGAGATTGGCGTGCGTCGGGCGCTGGTGCCGATCCCGTTTTCCATGGCCGCGCTCATGGGGCTTGGCGGGCAAATAGTGGGGGCGTTGCCGTTTCTCGATCCGTTTTTGACCCGTGATCAAGTGCGATTGCTCAAAAAAGACAATGTGGTGAACAAAGACGATCCTGAAATTGCGACGCTTGCCACCCTAGGAATTACCCCAAAGCCTGTTGAGGCGATCTTGCCATCTTATATGGTGCAATATCGAAAGCATGGTCAGTTTACGGAAGATCAAGCTGTGTAAGCGAGCGAAGCGACGGGATACGTCATCTCGTCAACGCCTTAACACACCGTACACCTACTTTTTGCGAAACGCATCGAGGCTGACCACGTCGGCGGTGCCGGTCGGGGCTTGCTCATCCTCCTCATTTGCGCCATCGCTCGGCGTTTCCTGCGGAGCCGGGGATGATTCACGCGGGGAAAGCGCCGCGATGTCAGCCGATTGCTCGGGAGAGGGTTCATTTTCAGAGGTGAGGGGCGGGGCCGTTTCGTCGTTCTCATCCTCTTGAAACCGCAAGCCGAATTTGGCGCTGGGGTCTGCGAAACTGGTGATCGCGTCAAACGGGATCGACAGGCGAGCCTCTACACCTTTGAACGATAAGGTGACCTGAAATCCGTCGCTGCCCACATCAAGATCGTCGAATTGGTGATGGAGGACAATGGTCATCCGCTCGGGATATTGCGCCTTGAGATGATCGGGCAGGCTGACGCCCGGCGCATCGGTGAGGAACTCCACATAAAAATGGTGATCGCCCGGTGTCTCGCCCAAATCGGCGGTGATCAGCAACACGTCCTTCACCACATGGCGCAGGGCATTTTGCATGATCTGATCATAGTCGAGTTCGATATCTGCCACGCGGTTTGCCTGTGGTTGAGAATGCAATGCTTGAGTATACGCCTTAGCCTGTTGACGGATCAATGGGGTGATCGCCGTGGCTACGCGGATTGGTCGTCTAACGCGCACGGTACGAGGGATAAAAAGGAAAGCGGGGCTTGCGTTGCCAGGCACCCGCCTTCTTACATTTTCGGGGGTGCTTGCCCACTGATCCTAAAATCAGCATCGCTGCGAGCATCAAAATCAGACCGATGAAAAAAGTGGGGGCTTCTGTTGCCAGGCACCCGCCTTCTCATATTTTCGGGGGTGCCTGCCCACTGATCCTAAAATCAGCATCGCTAGGAGCATCAAAATCAGGTCATTGAAAAAAGTGGGGGCTTCTGTTGCCAGGCACCCGCCTTCTCATATTTTCGGGGGTGCCTGCCCACTGATCCTAAAATCAGCATCGCTAGGAGCAGCAAAATCAGGCCATTGAAAAAAGTGGGGGCTTCTGTTGCCAGGCACCCGCCTTCTCATATTTTCGGGGGTGCCTGCCCACTGATCCTAAAATCAGCATCGCTAGGAGCAGCAAAATCAGGCCATTGAAAAAAGTGGGGGCTTCTGTTGCCAGGCACCCCCGGGGCCCCGCCTGACCTTAGGTTGAGGTCAGGACTTTAAGTGTCGAAATTACTCAGCCGCTTAAGCAGCAAGAGCAGTTTCTGCCTTGAAATTGTCATTTGCAACTATTCAAGAGTAGCCAAATAACGGAGGCAACCCGGGTGAAAACATCGTCTTTAGACGTCCGTCGATCCTATTTCGGCCCCGCCAAAATGCCCGGTCTCGCTAGCGTAAAGGCCAACAAGAAGGGCGCTTTGGTGGAGCCGCCGGGTACCGCCCCCGGGTCCGATCCGCTTATTACACGCGCCATTTATCACCATAGTTCCCGAAGGAACGCTATGAGCATAGCGCGGAAACAGTAAATTTTCAATGGTCACATAGGCAAAACGCCCCGGCGTATTTTGGCTTGGGCGCCGGAACTGGCGCTGCTTTACGCAAGCGAAACCCCTTGTTCACGCAATTGGTGTATTGCCGAAGACAAAGACACCCGCAGGCAACTTAGTCGTACGGCTCGTCGCTTGGCACTCCTGGTGTCTTTGCTAAGCGAATCAGCGGCTTACGTTTGATCGTTCAGGGCTGGCACTGGCCTCACTGATCCCGTAGATTAAAGGGCAGGGGCACGCAACGGCGCGGCATACGGCCAAACGGCTTGGGCCAATCGGATTGGGCATGGAACCAAAAGACTTCAAAGCATGGCGGCGCGCGCAAAAGCTTTCGCAAAAGGAAGCCGCCAATGTGCTCGGCCTAAAACGCCGGATGATCCAGTACTATGAAAAGGGCGAGCGCGACGGCGTTAAAGTTGTCATCCCGCTGGCGGTGCGACTTGCCTGTTACGCGGTTACCGAAGGCATAGCCGATTACAAAGGCCCCAATCGAAAAATTGTTTTTATGGAGCCAAAACTGGAAAAAACGTCAGCGGCCAAGCCAAAGAATAAAAAGTAGGCAACGCTCCTACCGCCCCAGCCCGCCAAAGGCCGACGGGATCACGGTTTTGCGTTCAACTTCGCGCAACGTGAAACTTGACTCAACCGTGGCGATATTGGGCATACGGAGCATTGTTTCCGACAGGAACGTCTCATAGGCGCCAAGGCTCGGCACCATCACGCGCAGGAAATAATCAAACTTGCCGGTGACGAGATAGCACTCGACGACCTCACTGCGCTGTTTGATAGCCGTTTCAAATTCACGCAACGTCACATCATCTTCACGTTCCAATTTTACGAGGATGATGACGGTTACATTGATGCCCAGCGCCTCGCGATTAATCTCCGTATGATAACCGAGAATGATGTTTTCCGCTTCTAACCGGCGCAAGCGGCGCAGGCACGGCGTGGGGGATAAACCCACCTTGTCGGCGAGCTCGGCATTGGTGATCCGGGCGTTTTCCTGCAAATGATGGAGGATCTTGTGATCGATCTGGTCAAGCTTCATGGGTTTTTCCTTTGGCTTGCCCCCAACATTAGAGCAATCTGCTAAAAGTCAAGATCGCCGTAGGAAAATTTGACCGATAGTTTCCCCCAAAAGCTGATAGCTCGGTTGAAAACCACTATGCTTAAGCGTAATCGACCAAAATAGCGAAGAGAATACGCGCCATGAAGACGACCGTTCTTGACGTGCCCGGCTGGCAGCAAGTGACCCTGTTTGAGGAGGCGTCCTCGGGCCTGCGCGCGATCGTCAGTGTGCATGATGCGACGTTGGGGCCTGCCTGCGGGGGCTGCCGTGTTTTTCCCTATGACAGTCTTGAGGCCGGGCTGGCGGACGTTAACAATTTAGCGCGCGGGATGACCTATAAAAATGCGCTTGGCGGTATCCCTTTTGGCGGCGGCAAATGCGTTGTGTTTGCTGATCCGCGTACAGATAAAACTCCGGCAATGATGCGCGCCCTCGGCCAGGCGATTGATAGTCTGAATGGGCTTTATTACACCGCCGAAGACAGCGGCATGAGCGAGGCGGATATTGCCACCATCCGCGAGGTGACGCCCTTTGCGGCGGGCATGCGGCGCAGTGGTATTGGCGGCAATCCCTCGCCCTTTACTGCCCGCGGGGTCTGGCGCGGGATTGAAGCGGCGGTCCGCCATCGGCTTGGTCGTTCCTCTCTCGACGGGTTGACCGTTGGCGTCTTAGGGGTAGGGGCCGTGGGGATGGCGCTGGCTGAGCATCTGCATGGCGCCGGGGCAAAGTTGCTGGTTGCTGACGTGAATGAGGCTGCGTTGGCCCGGGCGCATCAAGATTTTGGCGCCCGGATCGTCAGTATAGATGACATATATGATCAGCCCATGGATGTGTTTGCACCCTGTGCGTTAGGCGGTTCGATCAATCCGCAAACGGTCCACCGGCTCAAAGCGAGCGTTATTGCCGGAGCCGCCAATAATCAATTAGTCACGCCGCCCATGGGCACGATCCTCCATCAGCGTGATATTCTGTATGCGCCTGATTATGTCGTCAATGCAGCGGGCGTGATCAGTGTCGGTCTGGAAATTCAGGGAACATGGACGGACGCGGCGCTCACCGCCCGTATCGATGGTATCGGTCAGACGCTGGATCATCTTTTTCAACGGGCTAAAGCCGAAAATCGGCCCACCCACGAAATTGCCGATATAATGGCGCAAGACGTCATCGATAAAGGGGCGGGCCGGCGAACGGCATAGATTCGCTACACACCCAATCATTCTGGAGAAACACCATGGCCGAACACGACCCCATCATGATCGCCGCTACCGCGCGCACGCCCATTGGCAATTTTCAAGGTGCGTTGAGCGCTGTTGCCGCCCCGAAAATGGGTGCCCATGCCATCAAGGCGGCGCTGTCCCGCGCCGGGGTTGAGGCGGACGCCGTTGATGAGGTGATGATGGGGTGTGTGCTGCCAGCCGGGTTGGGGCAGGCTCCGGCGCGCCAGGCGGCCCTCGGCGCAGGCGTCCCCCAACAAACCGCCTGCGTCACGGTAAACAAGGTTTGCGGCTCCGGCATGAAAACCATGATGATGGCCCATGATGCGCTTATGGCCGGGTCCGCGGCTGTGGTTGTGGCGGGCGGCATGGAATCCATGAGCGGCGCCCCGCATCTTCTGCCCAGCGGTCGTCAGGGGTTGCGGTTTGGCCATGGTCAGGTTCTCGACCATATGGCCTATGATGGTCTGGAAGATCCGTACCATGATCATGCAGCCATGGGTGTCTTTGCCGAAAAATGTGCCCGTGAGTGGCAATTTTCGCGAGAGGAACAGGATGGATATGCCGTGCGGTCGGTAGAACGGGCGCAACGGGCCATTGCCGATGGATCGTTTGCCGATGAAATTGCGCCGCTGGAGGTTGCCCATCGCCGCGAAACCATCACCGTGCATGATGATGAAAAGCCCGGTCTCATTAAGGCGGAGAAGATTGCCAATTTGCGCCCAGCCTTTGAGAAAGACGGGTCGGTCACCGCTGGCAATGCGTCGGCTATTTCTGACGGGGCGGCGGCCGCGGTGCTCCTGCGTGCAAGTGAGGCTGAACGGCGAGGCATCACGCCAGTGGCGCGTGTTGTTGGGCACACAACCCACGCCCAGGCCCCCGAATGGTTCACCACCGCGCCGGTCACGTCCATCAGCATGCTATTAGAAAAAGTTGGTTGGTCTGTGGATGATGTTGACCTCTTCGAAATCAACGAAGCCTTTGCCGTTGTGCCCATGGCGGCAATGCGCGCGCTTTCCTTGCCCGCGGAGAAGGTGAACATCTTTGGCGGCGCCATAGCCCTTGGCCATCCTATCGGTGCGTCGGGCGCAAGGATCGTGGTGACACTGATCAATGCCTTGCAAAAAACCGGCGGTCGGCGCGGCATCGCGAGCTTGTGCATTGGCGGCGGCGAGGCAACATCCCTTGCGGTGGAGCTTACGGGCTGATGTTGGGGTCTTGAAGCATCGTCTCAGCCTCCCCGTGGTTTGACCATGGGGTCCACGGCATTGCCTCCAAAGCGATTCCTTTATTACCCTCTGTAGGCGGATTATTCTGGACCCTACAACCCCGTCGCGAGAGGCAGTGTTGAAATACGTCATGTCGACTTAAACGGCTGCCCGCCACAATGTGCCCGATTTATGGCCGGCGCCGCCATGAAACGACCGCGAACACGCCGCACGCTATGGCGCGGACGAACCACGGGCCGGCTACTTAAACGTCATTTAAGTTTCCCGGTGCGGGGCCAATCGCATAAGGGAACCAAGACCCCCAGGCGCGGTGTTGCTATGGGTGAAAAGCAATTCTCAAGACAAAGAGAGTGAGACAAAGATGAAACAGTTTCTTCTGAGTGGCGCGGCGCTGATGTTGATTGCGGCGTGTACGACCAATCCCTATACGGGCGAAAAACGGGCGAGCCGCGCCGTGACAAGCGGGGCGGCGGGTGCCGGTGCTGGGGCGGCGGCGGGCGCCGCCATTGGCGCGATTGCGGGCAACGCCGGCAAAGGCGCGGTTATTGGTGCCGGTGTTGGCGCGGCGGCAGGCACTGGTATTGGTGTTTATCAGGACCGCCAGCAGGCAAAACTGCGCCGGGAACTGGCCGCGAGCGGTGTGTCAGTCACCCGCATTGGCGATAACATTCAACTGAATATGCCGTCGGACATCACCTTTGCCACGGCATCGGCGGATATCACCCCCGGCTTTTACCAAACCTTGAATGCGGTGGCCAAAGTGTTGAAGGAATATGACCGCACCGGCATCAGCATTCTGGGCCATGCCGATGCGCGCGGGGCAGATGAATACAACCTGACCCTGTCGCAAAACCGCGCCCTGTCGGTGTCTGATTATCTGGCCAGTCAGGGTGTCAGTGGCGGGCGGTTGCGCGCGGTGGGCTTTGGCGAGACCCGGCCCATCGCCGATAATACGAGTGAGGCAGGCCTTGCCGCCAATCGGCGCGTGGAAATCGTCATTGATCCCGTTGAGGCGGCATTTTAACGCCTCGTTAAGCGCGGTAAAAATCTCGGCACGCAGCGCCACGGTGCGGATAATAGCAACCGCCAGCCGGACCCCACCGGTTGGCGGTTTTGTTGGTAAATGCACGGTAATCAAACCCCGGCACCGATTAATTGGTTATTTATCGTCTCCCCATAAGCTTTCGAACGGAACGAGTTTTCTCTTTGAAGCCGGGGCATATATGGACGCGCAGAAACAACCAAGACTCATTGATTGGCGGAGTGGTCTCTTGATGGTGGGCGTTTTGATGGCCCTCATCCTGAGCCAAGCCATTGGCGGCAAGATACCACTGATTTCACAAGCATGGCTTGCCTTTGCCATTGTGGGGACGCTGATTGTTTATCTGCGCGCGCGCGTAGTGATGAAACGCCTGCAAACGGAAAATCAGGAAATTCAACGCTCAGCTGAGGGTAAGTTTTCGCGCCCTGAATTCATCACCGACAGCATTAACCAGACCATCGACCGACAGTTCGAGGAAATCCGAGATGCGGCCGGGTTATCGGACCGCGATCGCGAAATTCTGGACAAGGTTGAGACCGCAACCTGCGAAGATCGTCTTGAATTATTTCTCCAGCCCATTGTTGATCTGAACTCCAAATCAATCCGTTTTTACGAGGCGTTTTCGCGTCTGCGCGATGAGAATGGTTTTCTTCTGCTGCCTACGGATTATCTTGATACGGTGGAGCGGGCCAACCGCATCGGATTTATCGACAATATGATCCTTTTGCGGTCAGTTCAGGCGTTACGCTCACTAAAGAGCCGGTCTAAGGGAGTGGCGGTGTTTTGTAACGTCTCTCCGGCAACGCTCTATGATCAGAGTTTTTTCAGCCTGTTTGTTCAATATCTGGATGCGAACCGCGATCTTGCCGATCAACTCGTTTTTGAATTTACCTATCCGGCGATCACCATTGTTGACCCGACCATCGGGAAAAACCTGCAATCAATCTCCGAACGGGGCTTTTCATTTTCCGTTGATCATCTGCACAAATTTGAGGTGAACCAGTCGGCCTTGCGGCGGTTGAATGTAAAATACATCAAGGCATCGGCCGGTTTGCTTGCCAATGCCGACAAGGGCGGCGATGCGGCTGATCTGTACACACGGTTCAGCCAGCAATTGGCGAATGCGGAGATTTCTTTGATTGCCGAGAAAATCGAAACCGAAGAGGCCCGCGACGCGGCGGTGGCGCTGGGGGTTGGTTTTGGCCAGGGCAATTTCTTTGGTCGCCCGCGCCCGGTGGATTTTTATCTGCGCAATGAGGCGCCCAAATATGTGCCGCTAAAACAGGCCTCTTAGAGCCCAACCGAAAAGTCTATTTTTGTCATCTGCAAACGCGCTGACAACAATTTCATTCAAATCTCGGCCATTCTGCCCTATGGTTCACCAAAGATCAGCGGGAGGAAACGCATATGGCACGAGGGTCCACCCAATCATTGTTACGCCTAAGCGTTTGTCGGCACCCTGTGATGATTGGGGTTTTGGCCATGCTTGGCGCGAGCATTGGCGTTTCGGCGCAGGCCCAGGGCTGGGACCCGCGCGCGGCCAAGACGCAAAAGTCAAAGCTCATCCGTAAATCTAATGAAGCCATCCGCACCTTTCGCGAAAACGATGCTTCTCTGGAGGCTTTTTTTCGCGAGGCCTATGGCTATGCGGTTTTTCCCAGTGTCACCAAGGGCGGCGCGGGTATTGGTGCGGCGCGCGGCAAAGGCATTCTCTATCGCGGCGGGGTGCCCACCCGAAAAGTCTACTTGTCGCAATACACGGTCGGCTTGCAATTTGGCGGTAAGAAATATCGCGAGATTATTTTTTTCCGCGATGCGGACGGATATAACGCCTTCCTCGATGATGAGTTTGAGTTCAGCGCCCAGGCCGCCGCAACGATTGCCGCGAGCGGGGCCGGGGAGACCGCGTCCTATGACGAAGGCGTGGCAGTTTTTGTGCTCGATAAGGCTGGCGCCATGGTGGAGGCAAGCATTGGTGGCCAGAAATTCAAGATCAAGCCGCTTAAGTGAGCGCGGGCCCCTCGCTTGACCGGGCGCGCCCCGGTGCTTATCCGCTAGATAATGGCTGACCATCCTCTTATTGCCCATCTTGCCCCCCTTGCGCAGAACTATGATGCGCTCCTGTGTGATGCATGGGGCGTGATTCACAATGGGGTGCATCTGTTTGACGATGTGGCGGAGGCGCTCACCGCGTTTCGGGGAACGCGCGGGCCGGTTGTTATCCTGACCAATGCACCGCGCCCGTCCGCCATTATCCCGGCACAGTTAGACCGTTTGGGGTTAGACCGGGCGGCCTATGATGGGGTTGTCACGTCCGGCGATACCATTCGTACCGAAATTAAAAAACGCCTACCAAAACGATTTTTCCGCTTGGGCCCTGATAAGGATGACCCGCTGTTTGATAGCCTCGATATCACCTTCTCCCCGTTTGAAGACGCCGAAGCCATTATCTGTACGGGGATGATCGATGATACGACGGAAACACCGGAGGACTATCGCGCCATGCTCACCCAGGCGGTCGGCCGTGATATGGAAATGATTTGCGCCAATCCGGATATTAAAGTGCGCTGGGGCGACCGGGTGATCTGGTGTGCGGGCGCCTTGGCCCAGTTGTTTGAGCAGCTTGGTGGACGTGTAGCCCATGGCGGCAAGCCCCATCGACCCATCTATCATCTTGCTTTTGAGACCCTTGCCGCGTTGAAACCCGGCATTGAGCGTCAACGGATCTTATGTATTGGTGACGGGCTGCAAACCGATATCCTGGGGGCAAACCGGAACGGGTTTGATGTTGTTTATGTCTTTGGTGCCGGCGGCATCCATGAGGGCGCGAGCGATGCGGCATCTTTGGCAAAGTTGCTTGACGAACAGAATGTAACCGCACGTGCCACCATGGAACGGCTGGTCTGGTAACCCCATGAACACCGATAATACCCCCGCCAAAGGGCCGATTGCTGTGGTGACCAGAAAAACTGATCCGCTGTCGGATAAGTCGGTTTGTGCCGCCATTGGCAATTTTGACGGGGTCCATCGGGGGCATCAATATCTGATCAATCAAGCCCGCGAGTTTGCCAATATCCATAATTTATCCGTGGGGGTTGTATTGTTTGAACCCCACCCGCGCCGATTTTTTCAACCCAATACCCCGGCGTTCTTATTGACCGATCCGGCGCAGCGCGATCATTTGTTGCGGGCTAACGGTGTTGATGTCATTCATGCCCTGACCTTTTCGTCGGCGCTTGCAACCCTAACGGCAGAAAAATTCGTATACGATATATTACTCGGACAACTGGCGCTAAAAGGTATTGTTGTAGGCGATGAATTCCGGTTTGGCAAAGACCGGCTTGGCGATGCTGAGATGTTGACGCGCCTTGCTGCCGCAAAAGATGTGCCTGTCAAAACCATCACGCCCCTGGCGCCCGGTAGCGCCAGTGCGGGCCCGCCAGAAAAAATCGGGTCCAGCGGCGTGCGTGTGGCATTGGAGGCCGGGGACATTGCCACGGCCAACGCCATGCTCGGCCACGTGTGGACGGTGCGCGGGACAATCATTGAAGGGCAAAAGCTCGGCCGTACCCTCGGCTTTCCCACCGCAAATTTGAAATTGGGAGAAGTTATTGCGCCCCGTCACGGCGTTTACGCGGTCAAAATAACCGTAAACGGCACGATATGGCCGGGTATCGCAAACTTCGGCCGCAAGCCCACCGTTGGCGATCACACGCCCTTATTGGAGGTGCATCTGTTCGATTTTGCCGGTGATCTTTACGGGCAAGCGATTGACGTGGCGTTCCATGGGTTTTTGCGCGCCGAAGAGAAATTTGATGGCCTCGACGCTCTGAAAGCTCAGATTTCGCGCGATTGTGAACGGGCGCAGGCCCTTTTTGGCTGAAAACGGGCTCTTTGACGGGCCCCTGGGGGGAGGTGCCGCCTCACCAAAGCCACAAAACTCCCTATATTAAGTGGTGTCGGGGGCGAGGTAATCAGATGTCTCGTTGGTCACGGGCTTAAAGGCCGTGGGCTGAGACAAAGGTGAGAAAGGAGCCTCCCATGCGCTCACCCTTTATGTTTTCTGCCGCTTTTGGCCTTACTGCCTTAACCGCCATTGTTGCTGCGCCCGCGGCGCAGGCCACACCGGCAACCGACGCGGTGTCACTGGCTGGCACCACGGCATTGTCCCCGGCGCTTTCTCCACTTCTGGCCACATCAGGGGCCACGATCGCACCCTCTGCGGTGCTTCTTGCCACCGGTGCTGATGGCGTGCGCAGTAATCGCCGGCGCGGGGCCCGGGGAGGCAAGTTTAGAAACGGGCGAAGCTACCGAGGCGGTCGAAATTACCGCGGTGGTAGGGGCTATCGCGGCGGGCGTCGCTTCAATGGGGGACGGCGTTTTAACGGAAACCAGCGCTTTTACGGCGGTCGAGGGTTCCGGGGTCGCGGCTTTCGCGGTGGCCGGTTTTACGGCTCGCGGTTCTATCGGCCCGGGTTCCATCCCGGTTTCCGCCGTGGCTTTTTCTATGGTGGGCCGGGCTATTTTTACGGCTCCCGGTTTTACCGGCGCGGCTTCCTGCCCGGCGATGCGTTTTTGTTATCCTCCGGTATCATTGGCGGGGCTATCCTGATTGACCGTAGCCTCGACGCAAACGGCTTTAATGATGGCGCGCGCTCTGGCGCACGCTCGCTGGGCGGTGCGTTTCCCAGTCAGAATAGCCAACGCAGTGCCAGTGCCGACCGCAGCGCCGACGTGCCGCCGCTAAACGGTGAGCCTGAAGTGTTGCTCGGCGGATTTACGGGTAATTATCAGGCCGCGTATCAACAATGCGTGGACACGCTCACGGCGCGGCTTGCCGAACGTGATATTGTGGTCTCGGTGCCCGGCGCGCCGCAATCGGGCGGCGATCTCGCCGGGGGCAGCAATGCCTGGCGGTTCAATGCCGAGTTCACCACCCGTGATCCTGACGGCGCCTCCTTCCTACGCACCCTTACCTGCGAAGTGGAAGACGCCGCGGTGAGCTATCTGGAGATCCGGTAGCGTTATTGTCGGCGCCTTCTTTCGGTATCGGCCCCGGCGAGGCGCGCCGCGCTCGAGCGGGTGAAGAAGACTTCAGGCAAGCTCATCCCGCATCGCGCGCCCGGTTTTTTCCGTAAAAGCCGGGTGACGGGCTTGCCGACCCCTGTTAGAGGAAGCGATTGAATAGGCACGCGGCGTCGGCGTTAATCCGGCCCGCGCGCGCCGATATTGAACGCACACCAACGCGCGTTGACCCGCCATTTTTTTGCGATCGGTCAACCCTCGAAGACAGGATTTACCCGATGCCCGATGCATCGCAACCCGCCGACGCCCCGCGCGATTACAAAGACACGCTGTTTCTTCCCGCCACGGATTTTCCCATGCGCGGCGGCCTGCCTAAGGCTGAGCCAAAGCACCTTGAGCGTTGGGCGCAAATGGACCTTTACCGTCGCTTGCGCGAAACCGCCAGCGAGCGTCCGCTCTATGTGCTTCATGATGGGCCGCCCTACGCCAATGGCCATTTGCATATGGGGCACGCCTATAACAAAGTGCTCAAAGACCTGATCGTTCGCTCACGGCAGATGATGGGGTATAATTCAAATTATGTGCCCGGTTGGGACTGCCATGGCCTGCCGATTGAATGGAAGGTTGAAGAGGCGTTTCGCGGCAAGGGGCGCAAAAAAGACGATGTGCCCGCATCGGAATTCCGCGCCGCTTGCCGTAAATATGCGCAGGAATGGGTTGATATTCAGTCTAAGGAGTTTCAGCGCTACGGCATCGAAGGGGATTGGAAAGACCCTTATCTGACCATGAAGTTCGATAGCGAAGCGGCAATTGTCGCCGAGCTTTTGAAATTCGTTGAGAACGGTCTGCTCTATCGCGGCTCAAAACCGGTGATGTGGTCGCCGGTGGAGCAAACAGCGCTCGCCGAAGCGGAAATCGAATATCACGATCATCAGTCCACAACCATTTGGGTGAAGTTTCCGCTGCGCACTGGTGATTTCGCCGGTGCTAGTATCGTGATCTGGACGACAACGCCGTGGACCATCCCGGGTAACCGGGCCATCTGTTATGGCCCTGGGCTCAGCTATGGGCTCTATGAAGTCGCGGCCATGAAAGGCGATCTTGATTTTGACCCTTGGTCAAAATCGGGGGATCGGTTGATCGTTGCCGATGCCCTCGCCGAAAGCGTGCGCGAGGCGGGGTTGATTGAAAGCTGGACCCGGATTGGCGATGTGTCAGCGGATGATCTTGCTGGCGTCGCCTGCGAGCATCCCCTGAATGGCTTTGCGGGCGGTTATGACTTTGATGTGCCGCTCTTGTCCGGTGATCATGTGACCGATGACGCGGGGACTGGCTTTGTCCATACCGCGCCAAGCCACGGTCAGGAGGACTATCTCGCCTGGATGGCCCATGGTCTGCCTCAGGGTGATATTCCCTATACGGTGGGTCCCGACGGGGCGTATACTGATGAAGCGCCGGGCTTTGAGGGTAAAAAAGTCCTGCGCACCGATGGCAAAAAGGCCGGTCAAGATGGTGATGCCAACAAGTCGGTCATCGCGGCCCTGATCAAGCAAGGCGGTCTACTGGCGCGTGGGCGCCTAACCCATTCCTATCCCCATTCCTGGCGTTCCAAAGCCCCGGTCATTTTCCGGAATACACCGCAATGGTTTATCCGCCTTGGCAAGCCGGGGCAGGGCGGCCTGCGCGATAAGGCGCTGAACGCGATTGATGAAACCGCCTTTACGCCCGCCTCTGGCCGTAACCGTATACGGACCATGGTTGAGGGGCGGCCCGATTGGCTCATCTCCCGCCAGCGCGCGTGGGGCGTGCCGATCACGATTTTTGCCCATAAGGAAACCGGGGCGCCGCTCAATGATCCGCAGGTTAATGCGCGCATCGTGGCGGCGGTACGCGAGAACGGGGCAGACGCATGGTTCGACACGCCGGCGCAAACATTTCTGGGCGATGCGTACGCGGCGGCTGACTACGACAAGGTCGAAGACATTCTCGATGTCTGGTTTGATTCCGGCTCGACCCATGCTTTTGTGCTGGAACAACGCGACGATCTGAAATGGCCCGCTGACATTTATCTGGAGGGATCAGACCAGCATCGCGGCTGGTTTCAATCTTCGCTTTTGGAAGCGTGCGGCACCCGCGGGCGCGCGCCCTATGACAATGTGCTGACCCACGGATTTGTCCTCGATTCTGAGGGGCGCAAGATGTCGAAGTCCATGGGCAATGTTGTTGATCCGGCAAAAATCACTAATCAGTATGGAGCCGATATCTTGCGGATCTGGGTTGCCAGTTCCGATTATGCCGATGATTTGCGGATCGGTGACGAGATCATTGGCTCGGCGGTTGATGCCTATCGCAAGCTGCGCAACACGCTGCGCTATCTGCTCGGTGCGCTTAACGGTTTTGACGATGGTGAGCGGGTTGAAACATCACAGATGCCGGAACTGGAGCGCTATATGCGCCATCGTCTGGCTGAAACCGATGCACAGGTGCGTGCCTGTTATGAGGCATTCGATTTCAAAGGCGCCTGGCGACTTGTTTTTGATCTGTGTGCGTCGGACCTATCAGCGTTTTACCTCGATGTGCGCAAAGACAGTCTTTACTGTGACGATCCGTCGGCATTGTGTCGCCGGGCCGCGCGTACTGTCATGGCTGATGCTTTGGATTGCATTATCCGCTGGCTCGCACCGGTGTGTGTTTTCACCATGGAAGAGGCGTTTCTGGCGCGTTATCGCGATGCTCAAGACCGCTCCGTGCATTTGGAGACATTCTTTGAAGTGCCCGGTGATTGGCACGATGCGGCGTTGAATGAACGGTGGCAGGCCTTGCGCAGTGTCCGCCGGGTGATCACGGGCGCGTTGGAAGGCGAGCGTCGCGAGAAAAAAATCGGCGCCAGTCTGGAGGCTTCGCCGACAGTGTACGTGGCCGATGCGGCACTCTTGTCTCAATGTCAGTCCACAGATTTTATGGAGCTGGCGATCACGTCGACAATTCGATTTGAGGCGGGCGACGGCCCCGCGGGTGCCTTCAGGTTGGAGGACACGCCCGGCGTCGCGGTTACCTCAACGCGGACCACGGCCCGGAAATGCAATCGGTGCTGGCGCTATACCGGCGATGTGGGCGATCATGCCGGCGCGCCTGATCTTTGCGGGCGATGCGCGGATGTGCCCGGCCTTGCAGTGGGGGCGTAATACCCATGGCCGGCGCGCATGACGCTCCTCCCCCGGAAGACCAAAGCGCCCGCTTGCCTGACCGGTTTGCCCAGTGGCGCGCGGCGGCGCGGGAAAATCCGCTCTTTTTTGTCACGCTGTGCGGCGCGGCGGTTGTGATGCTCCTCGACCAGGCGACCAAGGCCTGGGTTGTTGAGGTTTTGCGCTTGCCCGAACGTCGCCGCATCGACTTGTCGCCCATCATCGATTTTTCCTACGTGCAAAATTACGGCGCCAGTTTTGGTATGCTGGCGGGCGGCCTGGCCTCGCGGATCATGTTGTCGGTCGTTTCCCTCGGCATTGTGATGTTTTTGGTGTCCTGGCTGGCGCAGGTGCGCCGACCGTTGATGGCAACGGGGTTTGCGCTGTTGATTGGCGGGGCGCTGGGTAATCTGATCGACCGCGTGCTTTATGGATATGTGGTCGATTTTATTGACGCCTCCGCGCTGTGGTTTCCGTTTGTGTTCAATGGGGCTGACGTTTTTATCAATCTGGGCGTTGTCTGCCTTGCCCTCGATTTCCTGCGCAATCGCGACGCGGTGATGTAATCGCCAGATTGCTTGTTGCGCCGTCCTCTACCTGATACCCTACTAATAAGATGTACAGTAACGAAGGTCCCCCATGACAGTTCACCGTCCTCTGATCTTATTGTCCGCTTTCGCGTTTAGTGCGCTCCTCGGCGGGTGTTCGGCCCTTGGCGGAAAGAATGCGCCCGATGAGTTTGCGATAACAACCAAGGCGCCGCTGGTTGTGCCGCCGGATTATGCATTGCGTCCGCCCAAACCCGGGGAGAGCCGTCCGCAGGAGCTAAGCACCTCCGAACGCGCCCAGCAGGTCTTGCTCGGCGATACCTCCGCCGCGCCGCCATCCGCAGGAGAGGTTTCGTTGCTGCGCAAATCCGGCGCAGTTAGCGCAGACCGGAATATCCGCAATGTGCTCGCCGCTGAAAATGGCGGGCGTGCCGACAAAGAGGGCAGCCTCGCCAATCAGTTGATCTTCTGGAAATTCCTCGCCGACGGTTCCATCGACGATAGCGCCGCGCCGTTGCGCGTGGAAAATGCCGAAGAATGGATGGCCGACCGCGAACGCGCCATCGAACGGGTGATCGGCGAAACCGAAAAAGTTGAGATCAAACGGTCCAAAACGCTAAACCTGCCAGGTGTTTTTTAGGGATCATTTTTTCCTCTTTCGCGACCAGTGTTTGAGGTATCGTGCTGTGGGTGCTGCGGTTAAACCGCGGCGGGGCCAGCATTGTCGTTTAGGCCTCCTCGTCAATGCACGCTGGGCTTTGTCTATGGCGCGCCGCGCGGGCATACTGCGCCGATGTCGAATCAGTTTGCGTCCCACCCCAGCGACGGCGCCGTGAAAACCGCGCCGATCATCAGGCAATTGCCCACCAAAGCGATCAACCAGATCGCCGCCGGGGAAGTGATTGAGCGCCCCGCCGCCGTGGTAAAGGAGCTTGTGGAAAATAGCCTTGATGCGGGTGCTGATCATATCGAAATCGAACTGACCCACGGCGGTAAAACCCGCCTTGCGGTGCGTGACAATGGCGTGGGCATGGATGCAACCATGCTGGCGCTGGCCATTGAGCGCCATGCCACCTCAAAACTGAGCGCTGAGGCCGATGGCCATGTGGACCTAACCCATATTCACACCATGGGGTTTCGCGGGGAGGCGTTGCCCTCCATCGGGGCGGTGGCCCGTCTTGAGATAACCTCGCGCGCCCAGGGCCATGAAGACGCCTGGCAGTTAAGCGTCCATGGCGGGCTCGTCTCTGCGGTAAAGCCAGCGGCATTTTCTGGTCCCGGATCATCGGTGTACGGAACGCTTATTGAGGTGCGGGATCTTTTTTATGCCACGCCGGCACGGCTGAAATTCCTGAAATCCGATAGCGCTGAAAGCACGGCCATTGGCGATGTTGTGCGTCGTCTTGCTATGGCGCGTCCTGATGTGGCGTTTTCCTTGACCAGTGGTGGGCGCCGCACGCTGCATCTGGGCCGGGAGAGCGATGACGAGGCCGGGCGTCTTGCGCGGATCGGCGCGGTGATGGTTGGGGGTTTTGCTGACAATGCGGTGCCCATTCTGGCGGAGCGGGACGGCGCACGCGTAACCGGGTTTGCCGGACTGCCCACGTTTAACCGCGCCATGGCGGACAAGCAATATTTGTTCGTAAACGGACGACCTGTCCGCGACAAGCTGGTGGTTGGGGCGGTGCGCGGGGCATATGCGGATTTTCTGGCCCGCGACCGGCACCCGGTTGTGGCGCTGTTTCTCGATATTCCCCCGGCGCTGGTTGATATCAATGTGCACCCGGCAAAGACGCAAGTGCGGTTTCGTGATGCCGGTCAGGTGCGCGGGCTCCTGGTCGGGGCCCTGCGCGCAGCCTTGGCGCAGGCAGGCCACCGGGCGGCAACGACCCCCTCCGATTACGCCTTGGGCCGGATGACACCCGGAACCATGACACCCGGAACACTGTCGCCCGTGGGTGGCCGCACCGCCGCCAGTGGGGCATATGGCTATACGGCCATGCGCCAGCATTTGCAGCCAAGTCTTGGCAGTAATCCTTTTGCCCCGTCGACCCCCGCCATGCCCGGCGCGGCTGATGACGCACCCGCTCCCGGGGAAGGGATGGCTGACCGCGCAGCGGCCTTTGGTGCGCAGCCAGATGGCGAGGGTGCATACGCCCTTGATGGAAATACACCCTATACGGACGAGCAGAGTGAAGCGTCTGGGCAAGATTTTCCCCTGGGCGCAGCGCGCGCGCAGGTGCACCGCACCTATATTGTTGCGCAAACCGATGATGGTTTAATCATTGTTGATCAGCATGCGGCCCATGAACGCCTTGTTTATGAGCAGATGAAAACGGCGCTTGCGGCTGGCGGTGTGGCGGGTCAGGGCTTGTTGATCCCGGAGATAATTGAATTGGAGCCTGGTGAAGTGAGCCTTATTGAGGCCCATGCGCCGGCCTTTGCCGAACTTGGCCTTGTGGTGGAACGCTTTGGCGATGATGCGGTTCTGGTGCGCGAAACTCCCGCCTTATTGGGGCAGGCCGATATTAAAGGGCTCGTGACCAGTCTTGTGGCTGACCTCCAGGAAATTGGCGAAGGTGTACATTTGCGCGAAAAGCTTGAGGAGGTATGCAGCTCCATGGCGTGCCATGGCTCGGTGCGGGCCGGGCGCACGTTGAGTGTGCCCGAAATGAACGCCCTGTTGCGCCAAATGGAGGCGACACCCTATTCGGGACAATGTAATCATGGGCGGCCAACCTATGTGGTCCTAAAGCTTAGCGATATAGAGCGCTTGTTTGGTCGGCGCGGTTGAGCCCTTGCTTGCGGCGGTTCTCCGTTGGTTGTAGTCTTGTGGAAGGGAAAGGGTATCGGTTATGGCTGGTCTGTTTTCCCGGTTGAGGGTGTTTACTTTGCCTGAAGATAGTATAGCGCGGCGCGCAATCCCGTTTGTACACAAATGAAGTCCAGAGGCGTGATGGCTGGTGAGACAACATATGACTGAAGGCGCGCAAACCGATCATTCCGCATCCCGGGATGCGTCATCTCCCGCATCATCATCAACATCGTCATCACCATCTGATGCGGAGCATAGCACGCTTGCCGACCTCGGGGATTACTTTCCCGTGACGGATGATCAAATGATGACAAATGCCCAAGCTTTTTTTGCTGATCTGGCGCGGCGTCATTCCATCCGTGATTTTGCCCCGGACCCGGTGCCCATGGCGGTGATTGAGACGTGTATTGCCGCGGCGGGCCGGGCGCCATCGGGGGCGAACCATCAGCCCTGGCATTTTGCCGTTATCCAAAGCCCAGAGGCAAAGCGCACTATTCGCCTGGCGGCGGAAGAAGAGGAGCGCGCTTTCTATGGCGGGCGGGCAAGCCAGGAATGGCTTGACGCGTTGGCACCCATTGGCACCGACGCGCAAAAACCGTTTCTTGAAACCGCGCCCTATCTGATCGCCATCTTTGCCCAGAAACGCGGCGGGGTTAGCGCCGGAATGGACGCCAAGAACTATTACATCACCGAAAGCGTTGGGATCGCCACGGGGTTCTTGATTGCCGCTTTGCATCAGGCGGGTTTGGCGACGCTGACCCATACACCAAACCCCATGACATTTTTGACCAAAGCGTGCCAGCGTCCCCCCACGGAAAAACCCTTTTTGTTGCTGGTGGTGGGCAAGCCCGCATCGCACGCCACGGTGCCAGCCCACGCCCAGATTAAAAAACCCCTCAGCGATATCATGTCCGTCTTTTAATGGGGTACAAGGAAGAATTGGTCCGCGCGCAAGCCCTCGCCGCGGCGGGGGACGTTGCCGGGGCCGTATCGGTCCAGCAACAGCATATTGATAGCCTGGTGCGGGCGGGTGCCCCCATTGATGCGATTGTCTGGCATAATCTTGCCAGCGTGCAAGGCGATGGCGGTCTTCACGCCGATGCGGTTGCAAGTTGTGAAGAGGCATTCAAGGCGGGGCTCGATGCACCTGAAACCTGGCTTGTCTATGGGCGCTCCCTGCAAGCAACGGGTAAGCTTGATGCGGCGGCGACGGCGTTTCGCACCGCGCTTGATAAACGGCCCACGGACCAGACGGTCCACCGCGACCTTGCGCAATTGATCTGGATGCGGACGGGCGATGTTGATGCGGCATTGCTGCCATTGACGCAAATGCAGACGCGGTTTCCCACCGACGACAGCCTGACATATTTGCGTACCCAGATCCTTCATCAGATCGGCAAGGATGATCAGGCGTTCGAAGAGCTTGATGCGCTTTTCGCCCGAACAGCCGATCAAACAGCGCTGCTGTTGCCCCATGGGGAGGCTGGTTTGCGGGCGGGGCGGTATGGTGTGGCGGCGGAGAGCCTGCATCGCGCTAGGGCGCAGTTTGGCGATCATGTGCAGGTGCTGGAACCGTTGGTGCGTCTTGCTTTGGCCACTGGGCCCGATGGGCAAACAACACAAATGATCGCGCAATTGCGCGCCGCCAAGCCGAGCAATCAATATTTTTGCGCGTTGGAGGCAACCGCGTGGCGACTGCTCAATGATCCGCGCTATGAGCAGTTTTACGGGGCAGAAGCGCTTGTCCATGCTGTTGAGTTGCGGGTCCCCGCTGGCTGGCAAAGCCTTGAAGCTTATATCGATGATTTGTGTACGGCGCTTGATCAGCGTCATCCCTTTACAGCCCATCCATTTGGCTTGTCGGTACGCCATGGCAGTCAGCTTGCGTCCATTGAGGGCATGGACGACCCGGCCTTGCGCGCGTTTCCCGAAGCGGCGAGCGGACCGGTGGCTGACTATCTGGCGACGCTGGCAAGCCGGGTGCCCGCCGATAATCCAGTTTGGCAAGGGTTGGCTGAGGGTGTTCCGTCTGCGGCGCATTTGCCAACGGCGGCGCGGCTTGTGGCAGCATGGTCGGTGCGCCTGCCCGCCAAGGGGTTTCACGTGAACCATGTGCATAATGCGGGCTGGCTTTCCTCGGCCTGTCATGTGCGCGGGGTTGAGGCCGCGCCGGGTGATGACCCGCACGCCGGATGGATTAAATTTGGCGAACCGGGCATCGCCACTGCACGTGCTTTGCCGCCAACGCATTTTCGCGAGCCCCAGCCAGGCATGATGGTGCTGTTTCCGTCTTTTCTGTGGCACGGCACAGTGGCGTTTTCGGGAACGCAAAGCCGCCTGACCATCGCGGCTGATTTTGCCCGCGTCCCCTGAGTCTCCAAAGCCCTTTTGCCCCGCCCGGCATGGGTGCGCGGCCCCCGGCATTTGAGTGTGCTTGCGTGGTGTGGTTAGCTTCCGCCAGCACTCCGGAAGATGCCCATGATCCGCGTCACACCATCGGCAAAAACAAAAGCGCCCACAGCCAGGCCTAAAGGGCTCAGCATGCTGCGGGGTCTGTTCCGGGCCGGTTCCCCAAGAGCGGTTTTGACGGCGCCGCCGCAGGCTATGGCCGCCGCAGTCAAGCCGCCGCCAACGGATTTGGTGCTCCACCAGGAGGGCGTGATCCTGCGCGCCGGGCAACCGAAGGACTTTGTTGCCTGGGCTCGGGCGCGCACCGCCAGCCGGGCGGACATTACGGTGTGGGAACCCGACTGGCGCGATAAGGATATGACGCGCACGGCGTTTTTGCGCCGGTTGCGCGCCGAAGCCCGCCACTGGCGGGCGGGGCGTCGCTACAGCTTTTTTATCCTGGACGAGGGCACCGAAAGGCTGCTCGGCGGGATTTCGCTTTCCGATGTGCGCCGGGGCAATCGCCAGGCGGGGATGCTCGGCTATTGGGTTGCAAAGGGCGAGACGGGCCGCGGCGTTGGCACCCGCGCCGTTGCTGGGATAGCGCATTTTGCGTTCAACCGGTTGCACCTCAACCGGCTGGAAGCAGCCTGCCAGCCCGGCAATTTGGGCTCGCGGCGAATCCTGGAGAAGAACGGTTTTGCCTGCGAAGGCATCATGCGGCGCTACCTGCGCATCAATGGACACTGGTGCGACCATGAGATTTGGGCGCGCGTGCAGGGCTGAGCCGGGCCGAAAGTGCGGCCTGCGCACGGCACACGCGAAAAAGTTTCCGATTGGTTGCCGTTTTTGTGAATAATATAACAAATTACGCGGCCCAGCCCTTGCACTCGCTGGCGCACCAAGGAAGGATACTACCAGCGCAAATGGCGTTTGGGTTGGTTTTGCAACCCGCTGGATATTGTCTTTTGATGGCGGATGTTGGGGTCTGCCGAAGAGACCAGAAAGCCTAGGCACAGTCGGACGGGCTTTCACAGGGTAGGGCTCACCGGGTCGATTGGGCGAAGGGTAAAGGTCATTGGGGTTAGTATGGTTGCATTGACATTGGGCGTTATCGAAGCGGTGGATGCCGTTTATCAAGGGCAGGCACACACGGGCGGTGTGCTGACTTCTTCGTCGGATATGAGCATGATGCGCGGGGCCATTATTGGCGCGCTGATTGTGGGTCTCGGTTTTTTGGCGTTGCAATCGGTGCTGCGGCGCGGGGCAATCACCTATTCGGCGGCGCTCATGGTCGGGTCGGCGGCGGCGCTGGAGGTGTTCTGGCTTGGCTTTCTGCCGGTACCCAGCGGCAATATTCTTGTGCTTTTGCAAGGATTGTTTGGCGCGAGCGTTATCATCTTTTTGTCCACCAGTGTGCGGTTGGCCCGGCGTCATGCGGGGCTCGGCGGGGTCATGTTTGCGGCCTCGATCGTTTTTGTGGGCATCGGGATCATCAACTTTCTTGGCCGCGCTGATTTTGCCAGCGCCATGGTGCGCGGCCTCATCGGGGTCAGTGTATTTGCCGTGGGGTTCACGGGGTTTCAGGCCTTCAAAGGCGATGTAGGCGCACGGATTGTGTTTCCGGGCGCGCTTCTGGTGATGGTGGCCACGATCAGTCTCGTGACCGGTGTGGGCGGCCCGCTTTGGGGGCACGGGCTTTTGTCTCTGGGCTTGATTGCCGCGAGCCTGGTCACGCTTTCGGAGAAACCGGCCCGGCACTTGGCTGATGATATTGGGGCCAGTGGTATTGGGGCCAGTGATATTGGTCGGGCATCGCCCCTCACATCGCCCATTGGTGCGGATGAGTCTCCAGTCCAAGTCGATGCGGTAACAACCAGCCCGCGACATGCACCGCACAGCGCTTCCAGCCCGGCAGAGTGCTTGTTTGAAACGCCGGCCTCCGATGCACCGTCGCAAATCAACCAAGTTGCCAGCGGGCGCAAGCCAACCATTTCCGGCCAGCGGCTGGTTGAGGTGCTCGATTTCAGCGGCATTGGCGTGTGGGACTGGAGCCTTGACGGCGTTTATCAGAGTACGTCGCTTTGCCAGATGTTGGGGGCCGATTGCGATGCTGACTTTACGCCGGAGGCGTTGCGCGCCTTCGTCATGCCCTCGCACCTTGGCGTGTTTGAGGCTGAGGTTCTGGGCCATGGCACTGGCGATGGTGGGTTTGATACACAGATCATTCTCCATAATGGGGCGCCCATGCGGTTGCGCGGTGCCCGGGCGGTAGATAGTGCGGGTCGTCTGGAACGGGTCGTGGCGTTTTTCGAAACCCCGGTGCAGATGCCGATGAGCGTTGTGCCTGACACGGCCACACCGCAAACTGAAATGGCCGAAACGCCTGTCCTCGCCGCTGTGGCGCCGGCCATTGATGAGACCACAGGCCCCGCCGCCACCGCTGAACCGGCAGCCGGGCCAAACACCGCCAATATAAATCCCGCGCAGAGCGCGACGCCGCCTTTTGTTGCCTTCACGGCAACGCCGGTGACGGCGCTCGGTTCCGGCGAAATGATCGGCTTCGATCTGCAGCTTGATGCCTTTGCGCTCGGCGCAGGCACCGCGAAGGGCGGCCTCGACTGGGCGAATGGCCCGGTTGTTGAGAGCACACTTGCCCAGGCGGCGTCTTTCCTTGAGGACCAGCACCGCGCGGCGCGCCGCCCCGGGGCCAAAAGCCGGGTTGCCTCCGATGCTTTTGTCTCCCTCGCGCTGCCCTATGGGGCATTGGAAGCGCCAGGCCGGGTTGATCAGATCCGCGATGCCATTCTTGCCTCTGGTTTGTCCTACGGCACCCTTGTGCTGGCGATCAGCGGCCTTGATCAGGTGCGCGACATGGCGACGGCAAAAACGCAGCTGGCAACCTTGCGTCAGGCGGGTGCCCGTTTAGCCTATGCCGATGGAGCCAATGGGCGCGGCACGCTCGGCCTGGTGCATCGGTTTGATTTTGATCTCATCGCCCTGGAGCCAGAGTTGACGGCGCGGATGACGGGCGACAGGGAAAGCGCGGATCTTGTCAAAACGCTGTCGACCCTTGGCCGTGACCTTGGTTTGCGGGTGATTGCGTTTGGCGTCAATACTGATCATCAACATACGGCGCTTAGCGATCTTGGCTGCTCGTTTGCGGCTGGGGAGCACATCGTGAGCCCCATCGCCGTGGCACCGGTTTCCAAGACGACGATGGCCAATGCTGACCCATCAGAAATGGCCGAACCGGACAAACCCACCTTTGCCAGCACCCCGCCGGAGGAGGGCATCAGCCTTGATGCCGTCTCGTCCCTGACATTTCCATCGCGCGCGCCGGAAACGGTGGCGGCAACGCCGCTTCCCCCGGCAACGGAAGAAATAGAAACCGCGGCCAGCGACGCAAATCATAAACCCACGGGCCATGATGGGGATAATGTGCCCCTCAAAAAATTGGAGGAGGCATTCGCCAAATCCGTCCCAGCCTTTGAGGCGCCCGGCCATAGCGCCCCGGAAACAGCGTTGCCCAAATGGCGGACCTGGGTAAAAAATATGCGCTAGCGGCAAACTGCACGCCGAAATTCCCAGAAGCCATGATGTCGGTTGCCGCGCCAATGCGATTACGCCTGAAATCACGGCGCCAATCGCAACAGGAACCCCATCGCAAACCCTCGCCAAACCCCGACACCGGCCCTTTGCGGTGTCCTTGAAGATCAGGCAGACGTGGCCCATAGTGCGCAGGCATGGCGACGCATATCATCGCCGGTAAAAAATCACCGCACCAGAAAAAGTGGCCCCACAGCCCATGTTTGATACTCTTGATCCGCTCCCGGAGGACCCGCTTTTGGGGTTGACGCAAGCCTATCGTCATGATCCGCGTACGGAAAAAATTGACCTTGGTGTTGGCGTTTTCAAGGCCCCCGACGGCACAACGCCAATCATGCACGCGGTTAAAGAGGCGGAGCGACGCCTGACCCAACACCAAATGACCAAGGTCTATGCGCCGCCGGTGAGCGTGCCTGGTTTTATTGAGGGGCTGAGCGCGCTGGTATTTGGCGATTTGCCAGATGCTGACCGGCGCATTGGCGTGCAGGCACCGGGCGGATGCGGGGCCTTGCGGCTGGGGGCGGAATTGCTGGCCCGGCGCGGGGCAACGCGCATTCTTGTGGGTGCCCCCACCTGGGCCAATCATATCCCACTGATGGAGGCGGCGGGTCTGACCGTTGATCAGGTGCCGTTTTACGACAAGGCAACGGGCAAACAGACACATGACCAATTTCTGACGGCGGCGGCGAAACTGGGCCCCACCGATTGCCTGTTGCTGCACGGGGCTTGCCATAACCCCACCGGGTCGGATTTTAGCGCCGATGATGGGGCGGCCATTCTCGCCCTTGCCCAGGAACGTGGTTTTCTTGTCTTTATTGACACGGCCTATCATGGATTTGCCCGCGACCTTGAGGCCGACATGGGGATGGTCCGGCACTTTGCGGCGCATTTGCCTGAACTCATGGTGTCTTATTCCTGTTCTAAGAATTTTGGTCTTTACCGGGAGCGAACGGGCGCGATCTTTGTGCAAAGCGCCCGCCCGGCAACGGCCCATGCCGCGCAAACCCATCTGATTAATATTGCCAGGGGCAGCTATTCCATGCCGCCGGCCCATGGTGCCTCCATCGTCGCGGAAATTCTGCAGGCTGATGATTTGCGTGCGCAATGGCACGAAGAACTTGACGCCATGGCCGGAACGGTTCGCACAAAACGGATGATGTTGGCCCGCGCCGCCCGTGAAACAAGCTTAGGCCACTCAATTGACTTTGTGACCGAGCAAAATGGTATGTTTTCTCTCTTACCGGTTGACGCCGATCAAGTGGGTATCCTGCGCGAGCGTTTCGGCATTTACATGGCGAGCAGTGGACGGATCAATCTGTGCGGTCTAACCGAAGACAATGTGGGCCCGTTTGTCCGGGCGCTGACCAGTGTTTAACACCCCCAATTTTAGGAGATAGCAATGACCATTGGCGTAGGCGATAAGATTCCTTCCGTGAAAGTGATGACCGTGACTGACGGCAACCCCGATGAAACCACAACCCATGACCTTATGGGGTCTGGCAAAATTGCGCTTTTCTCCGTCCCTGGGGCCTTTACCCCTACCTGTTCGGCGCGGCATTTACCGGGCTTTGTCGATCAGGCCAATGCCCTGAAGGCCAAAGGCATTGATAAAATCGTCTGCATGTCCGTCAATGATGCCTTTGTGATGAAGGCCTGGTCCGATGCGCATCATGCCGGTGACGCGGTTGCGGTGTTGGCCGACGGCAATGGTGATTTTGCCGATGCCCTGGGCCTGACTATGGACGCCAGCGGCTTTGGCATGGGCAAACGGGCCCAGCGGTTTTCCGCTATTCTTGATAATGGCACGGTGACCCATTTGAATGTTGAAGAGGGCGGTGCCTTTGATGTGTCGTCTGCGGACTATATGCTGGGTCAGCTTTAGTCTGGCGTAACCAGCCTCCGAATGGATGCTCGGTTGGTGATAGGATTCTGTTACTCGCATAGCCTCCACCCCCGCACCAATTGCCCCCCACAAAATGCTTTGTGGGAAGGTGCAGTTTGGGGCGGATAAAACATATCGGTCGTCGTCCCATCAGGGTTCAGGGCCCCGATAAGTGCCAAGCGCCGCATGCTCGCCCATGGCGGGAGCTTCCTCGTGCATAGCCACCCTTCTGGGGAAGGCATATGGGTCATCACCGGTGGGCCAATCATTGGTGGGCCAATCATTGGTGGGCCCATTCGGTTGCGGGGTCGGTCCCAAATTGGCTGAGGTCCTGCGCACCATGGGCCCAAACCGCAAAAGCTGGTCGCGGCTGATCATCCGCTCCGCCTTCGCCGAAATCCGCGCCGCCAGGCGCATGCTTGCCGTTGGGCGCGTGGCCTCTTCGTCTTCTGGCGTTTCGGACAGGGGCTGACGCTTGAACAGGGGCGCTCTCACCCGTGTATCCGTATGCGGATGATCATCCTTTAGGGCTCGCGGGTGCGGATCCGATAATGATTTTGGCAATGATTCTGGTTCGGCGTCATCTTCACGGCGCGCTGATCCGGGGCTCATTGCCTGGCCTTTAGGGTGGGGGCACCGCACATAGTCAAGCAGGCGCTGGCCGATGCGCGACAGCTTTTGCGCGCTCGCGTACCCATCGACAATGTCGGCCTTGGTGCGCACCGGGTTCAGGCGCGATTGTTCGATCACCTGGTTCGCTACGCGCAGGCAAAACGCGGCAAACCTGATCATCACGCGCAAACGACGGCAGGTGGGCCGCAAGGCCGTGTAATGGGAACCAGATGGCAACATGGCCTTACCCTAAACCTGGCCACGGGGGGCGGGGATAGTTATCCCCGTTTTTTTATGATCATCATGGCACGGATTGTTCTTTCGCTTATCTGTGCTTTGTTCCAATCGTTGTGGTGGTGGTGCCCCGCCACCTTGCCAGGGCGGGGCCAAGGGGCCCCTCGTGCTGACCCGGCTCATGGGCCCGTTGAGTCGGCCTGGCCGATCAATCGATATGATTGCACGCCGCGCCAAACCCCTTATTTATGGCCTCAAGGCTGCAACCGTTGGCATTGATTGCCATTGTGTGCCAAGTGACGCAGGCGCGCTGTGTGCCTTTGATTTTAGGGACACGCCACAAAGCCACTGCACGAACCAAAGAGGCATCCCTTGGCCCCGTTGAACGATTATAAACCGCTATTTCTTGCTGCCGCTGAGGAAAGCGATCTTGAGGTGATTTCCGCCATGGCCCAGGACGCGATCACCAAGATTGGTGATATAGCCTGGCTCCCGGCGCAGCGGCGCTTTGCCCTCGTTGCCAATCGTTTTGCGTGGGAATTGGCAGCGGATAAAGCGCGCGGGCCGTTTGCGCGCGTGCGGGCGGGCTTGCATTTTGATGATGTTATTGGCGTGCGCCAGCAATCCTTGCGGCTTGATGCGCCGGGGGCTGTGTTAAACCTTCTATCAGTAAGCCTTGTGGCCCCGACGGACGAGAACGCCGCCGACCCGGAAGCGGGGCCGGGCGCGTTACGCGAGATTGATCTTGTATTTGCGGGCGGCGGGACCATCCGCCTGACCGTGGAGGCGATCAGCGCGGAGCTACGCGATTTTTCAGACCCGTGGGTTACCCGCTCCAAACCGGCGCACCAGACACAAGACCCCTAAATACAAGACCTCTAACACAGGCGCTCTAGGGGGGCATCCGCCAATGCTGTGCGCTGCGTATATCCCCCATTAGACAATCACCGCCGGAACCTTTTGCCATGGCCCGCTTGTTGCGCTCTACCGACCCTGACTTTGAAACCGATTTTGCGGCACTCCTCACCCTTAAACGGGAGACGGCTACCGACGTGAATGACAGCGTGCGCGATATCCTGGAGGATGTGCGCGCGCGGGGCGATGCGGCCCTGTTTGCGTATACGGAGCAGTTTGACGGCTTTACCACGGATGCGCAAACTGTCCGTGTGACGCCAACGGAATGCGCGGCGGCGGAGGGGGCGTGTGACCCGGCTGTGCTGGCCGCCCTTGATCTTGCCGCCGAACGGATCACTGATTATCACACCCGTCAACGTCCGCAAGATATGCAGTATACCGATGACACTGGTGTCGCGCTTGGCTGGCGTTGGACGCCGATTGACGCTGCCGGGCTTTATGTGCCGGGCGGGTTGGCATCGTACCCGTCAAGCGTTTTGATGAACGCCATCCCCGCGCGGGTTGCCGGCGTCGCGCGATTGGTCATGACTGCGCCCGCGCCCGGCGGTACGCTCAACCCGGTTGTGCTGGCCGCTGCCAAACGTGCCGGCGTGAGTGAGATTTACCGCGTAGGCGGGGCCCAGGCCGTGGGCGCCCTGGCCTATGGTACCGCATCGATCGCCCCGGTGGATAAGATCGTGGGGCCCGGCAACGCCTATGTGGCGGCGGCAAAACGGCAGGTTTTTGGCAAGGTGGGGATCGATAGCATTGCCGGGCCATCGGAAATCCTCGTGGTTGCCGATGCGGTCAGCGGGGCCGATTGGCCTGATTGGCCGGCGTGTATTGCCGCCGATTTATTAAGTCAGGCCGAACATGATCCATCCTCCCAAAGTATTCTGATAACGGATGATGCCGCATTTGCGGAATCGGTGGCCGAGGCGGCGGACACACAAATTGCTGCCTCTCCGCGCGGGGCGATTGCGGGCGCGGCGTGGCGGGATAACTCGGCCATCATCATTGTGGAAAACCTGGCGCAGGCACCGGCCCTGATCAATCGGTTGGCCCCGGAACATTTGGAGCTTGCCATTGAGACGCCTGAGGCCATGCTCGATGAAATTCGCCATGCGGGCGCGATCTTTCTGGGTCGTCATACGCCCGAGGCCATTGGCGATTATGTGGCCGGGCCCGACCATGTGCTGCCCACCGCACAGGCGGCGCGGTACGCCTCCGGCCTGTCGGTGCTCGATTTTATGAAGCGGACCTCGCTGATCGCCTGTGACCCCGGCGCGCTGGCAAAGATTGGCCCTGCAGCGGCAACCCTGGCCGATGCGGAAGGGTTGGTTTCCCATGCCCAGTCCATTCGCATGCGGCTGAAATAAGCGCCGGGCCGGCATCTTTGGGCCCGCTGGTTCTGATTGTGCAAAACCAGGGGCGTGCGACTCACCAATATCCCAAGCGAATCATTGCCGCTCCTGGCGACTCACCGCGTCATGCTGTTGCTGGCATTAAACTGCGCGGCAGGAAGGGCTCCCCATGTCACTTGAATTGCTGGAAACACCCGTTGACGGCGTTGATCCGCTGGACCTCATTGAGCAGGTTGCGGTTTCGCTCGATCTCGATTGTGAGCGGGTTGACGATACTGAATTGCATGTGGTGACCAAGGGCGCCTGGCGCGACACGGGCATTTGGTTCACCTGGCGTCCGGAGCTTTCCACCCTGCAATTGGGCGCGCCGCTTGACCTCAAAGTCCCCGAAGCGCGCATGGCCGATGCTTTTCGCCTGGTGGGCCACGTCAATGAGCGTCTGTGGATTGGCCATTATGATCTGTGGTCAGAGGATCAGTCAGTTGTATATCGCAATGCGGCTGTGTTGCCTGAAAATGGCAATCTCGATCCGCAGCAAGCTGAAATCCTCATCAAGGCAACGGCCGAAGCGGTGGAGCGGTTTTTCCCGGCCTTCAATTTTCTGATTTGGGGGGAGAAATCTCCCGAAGACGCGTTGCAATCGGCCATGTTCGAAACCCAAGGCAGCGCTTGAGCGGACTAACAGCCGAGCGGTGGGCGTGCTGAGGCATTTTCCTTCAAGTCGCGTCGGAAACCCTCGTCCTATCAGAGGTGCTTCGAGACGCCCGTCGGGCTCGGCAGGATGAGGTTTATCCAGTAAAGACAACAAGCTCCTCATTCTGAGGGGCCCGCGTCAGCGGGCGTTTCGAAGGATGATAATCGACTGCACTTGAAACGAGTATGCTCTAATAGATGGTGATGATCCAATCTGACCAGACCGCCGCGCCGCAAATCCCTGTCATCCTGCTGGGCGCGGGCAATATGGGCGGCGCTATGGTGCGCGGCTGGCTCAGCGCCGGTCTTCTGGCGCCCGGGTCAGTGATCATCGATCCCCATGCGGATGAAATGATCCGGGCGGTGTGTGCTGATGCCAACGTCCCCATTCTTGACGGGGTACCGGATAACAGCACGCCAGTCGCCGCTGATGCTTGCTTTGTCATTGCCATCAAACCGCAAATGGCCGGCACCATCCTGCCGGATTTTGCCGAATTTGCGGCGGGCCGAACGGTCCTGTCCGTGATGGCCGGGAAGTCTCTCGCGGCCATCGCGCGGGCGTTATCGCTGTCGTCCGTTGGCCCCATGGCACGCGCCATGCCCAATGTGGGCAGCGCGGTGGGCGCTGGCGCCACCGGGCTCCATGCCAACGCAGCGGTTGATAAGACGGGCCGTGCCCGGATCACGCGGTTGATGGAGACGATCGGGACCTGCGTGTGGGTTGAGCAGGAGGCGCAAATTGATGCGGTCACCGCCATTTCCGGCAGCGGGCCAGCCTATTTCTTTTTGCTCGTGGAGGCGCTCACTGCGGCGGGCATCGAGGCGGGGTTAAGCCCGGCGTCGGCCGCCACCCTTGCCCGCGCCACCGCCCATGGGGCCGGGCGGGTGCTGCACGAAGATCTGCGCAGTGCGCAGGCCCTGCGCCAATCGGTAACCTCGCCCGGTGGCACCACGGCGGCGGCGCTGGACATTTTTGAACGCGATAACGCTCTGCGCGAACTCACCCGTGCTGCGGTGAAAGCGGCGGTGGCGCGGGCGATTGCGCTTAATGACGATGCGCCAGGCGACCCCGACCCGGAAAATTGATACCTGAAGGACACACGTTTGGCGTGTGCTGGCCCCTTCTCAAACCCCAGAAAAGAGACTATTCTCCCGCGCTGAAAACGGGGAAATTCATGAACACATCCATGACATTAGGCCAGAGTGCTGGCGTATTATTGCAACTTTTTGCATCACTGTTAATTGCGGACTTTTGCTCCGGCGTTTTGCACTGGGTGGAAGATCGATATTTAAAACAGCACTGGCCAATCGTCGGTAAGCTGATCGTTAACGCCAATAACCTCCACCATGCGCAACCGCGCGCCTTTACGGGAGATGGGTTCTGGTTGCGCAACTGGCCAAGCCTTTTTGTGGGGCTGGTGCTGGCGTTCGGCTTCTGGTTAGCCGGATGGGTTACCGTTTTCACGGTTAGTCTTGTGGCGGTATCCAGCATTCTGCCCACGCAAGCCCATTATTGGGCGCATCTGCGCGCGGCAGAAACACCGGCTGTGGTGCGTGGTCTCCAACGGATCGGTCTCCTCCAGTCGCCGCAACACCATTGGCGCCACCATCGCGGCGCAAAGAACAATTACTTCTGTACCATGACGAACCTGGTGAACCCGGTGCTTGAGCATGTGCAGTTCTTTCAACGGCTCGAAAAGCTGATCACATTTCTGGCGGGTGCCCAGCCCAAGACGGCCTAGCAGGGGAGGGGTGGTTACGCCGCTTCCCCGTGGCTTGACCATGGGGTCCATAGCGTTGTGCTCTGCGTGTTCGGTAATGTGTTTGCCCTTCGCGACCCTTGACCTGGTCCAGCTATGGGCACACCCTGACGATCCGTTTAGGAGGTACCCATGGCCCTTTCTCGCCGATCTGTGATGCGCGGTGCGGCGCTGACGCCGCTTGCGCCGTTGGCCGCACCCCTGGCGGCGACATCGTCGCAAGTAACTGCTGACCCTGGTGTGGAAATGATCCGTCCCCGGCGTTTACGAAAAGGGAGCGCTGTGCGCATCGTGGCCCCGGCGTCGGTGACCTATGATGCTAATGATCTTGCCATCGCGGTTGAGGCGTTATCGGCGCTTGGGCTAACGGTAAGCGTGGGTCGCCACGTGATGGATCGCCATGGCTACCTGGCTGGCGAGGATGCAGCGCGCGCCGATGATATCAACCGCGCCTTTGCTGACCCGGCAGTTGATGGGGTAATTGCACTACGCGGGGGTTGGGGCGCGGCCCGTACATTGCCCCATGTCGATTTTGAGGTGATTGCCCAGAACCCGAAAGTCTTTATGGGGTATTCGGATATTACAACACTGCTCAATGCGATCACAGCCAAAACCGGTCTTGTGACGTTCCATGGCCCCAATGCCAACACGGTATGGGACCCGTTTACGACGTCGGCAATGCGGGCGGTCTTGTTCGACGGCAAAGCGCTCACCATGCGCAACCCGGCGCAGGCTGACGGGACCTTAGCGGTGCGTAACAACCGTATACAGACGATTACGAAGGGTCAGGCCGCAGGACCAGTTTTTGGGGGTAATCTGACGCTTTTTGCCGGCTTGCTCGGTACATCATGGTTTCCCGATACCGCCGGCGCGCTCATCTTTCTTGAAGAGGTGGGCGAGTATATTTATCGGTGTGACCGGTTGATCAACCAATTGGCCCTGGCTGGCGCGTTTGACGGGGTCGCGGGCATCGTGCTTGGCGGCTTTACCGATTGCGGCGTCGATCCATCTGGCGGTTACGGCACATTTTCCCTTAATGATGTATTCAAACATCATTTTGAGGGTTTGGGTATCCCGGTTTTCGCCGGTGCCATGGTTGGCCATGTGCGCGAAAAGCGCACAATGCCGGTTGGTTTACCGGCCCTCATGAATGCTGATGAGGGGACGTTGACCTTATCGCGTCCTGCGGTGGTTTAACGATCTTTGTGCGGCTGAAAGTTTTGCGCAATCAATAGCCGCCTTATTCCCGTACGGGCTTCGTGCTGGCCCGGGAGCGCCCGCCGCAAACGCGGACCGTTTGGGCGGAGGCCCCCGAAGACACAGGATGAAGCTAGATCATGTCGAGTTGCATGATTGTCAGGCTTGCCATGACCTCTTCCATCATTATTATTTCTGGCTCTGGCACGAAGAAGTCGTCGGTGATCGACGCACTGTCAATATTAATCAGCGTTAGCGCGTTGCCGTTGCCGAAATCGAGTACGGTGCTGCCGCCATCCATGCTCGCGATGGCGAGGGCATCAGCGGCTGATGAGACGCCAAGCGCCCGCAGGTCGAGAAGATCACCTTCCTCAACAGTGAAGCCACCGAGATGGTCATTGCCGATCGCGGCGTGCTTGGCGATAAATGTATCCGCGCCATCATCGCCAAAGATCAAATCATCGCCAAAGCTCAGCGTAATGATGTCATCGCCCGGGCCACCATTGATCAGGTCATCGCCAAGACCGTCATTGATCGTGTCGTTTCCGGTACCGCCAACAATCGTGTCATTGCCAGACAGATCGGAAATAAGGTTGTTGCCGGAACGCCCGTCAAGGACGTCATCACCGGCGCCGCCCTCAAGCGTATCATTTCCGCCATTGCCGCGTAGACGGTCCATGCCGTCACCGCCGGTGAGGTTATCGTTGCCACCGCCGCCATTCAGGATATCGTTGCCGCTACCACCGCTTAGATTATCTGCGCCACTGCCGCCATTCAGCCGATCATTGCCGCCATCGCCGGCAAGTCTGTCGGCACCATTGCCGCCATTGATTGTGTCATTACTGTCGCCGCCAAAGACTGTATCGTTACCGCCGCGCGCATTGATACGATCATTTCCGCCTTCGCCAGCAATAAAGTTGATACCATTGTTGCCATTCAAGCGATTATTACCGTCATCCCCGCTTTGCATATCAGCGGCCGAGCTCACATTATCCACGTCGTCAACCATGCCGATGAAGGGGGTAGCAGCGTCATCGAGAAAATTCCCCTCTGCAGTCACAACGACATCAGTGCTTTCATTTTCAATAGCTGTGGTGTTCCCGATAAAGGCACTGGTACTGACGAAAATCTCGGGATTGGTTACGCCTAAGTTAGCAAATATCCCAACATCATTATTGACGAATGAGCTTCCGCTTACTGTTATGGTGCTGCCGACCGCGGTCTCCGATATGTCAATTGCCTCGCTGAAGCCCATGAACGACGAATTTTCAATGACGACGATACCGGAGCCAGTCTCGCTATCGCTTATATCGATACCATCGCCACCATTGCCCTCGAACGTCGAGTTGCGAATAGTAAGATCTGCATTATCCTGATCAATAATCCGATCGTCAGTGCTTTCGGTAATGAAAGTCGAGTTTTCGACGACGATCTCGTTGGAAGTGCCATCATTATCGATTTCGTCCTCATCGGAATTGATGAACCGAGAATTTGTGACAAAGAGTGAATTATTGTTGCCGTCGACCGACACACCATCATCTTCAGAATCAATGGTCGTGAATTGATCGAGAACAACGGTATTTTCGTCACCGTCGATTTCTATGCTGTCGGCCTGATTATTGGTTATGGTTGTCCCAAAAACTGTCACTTGGTTTCTGTGACCGTCGATTTCGATAGCGTCAGTCGCGTTGTTTATCGTCAGGTTCGAAAAGTTTATGACGCTGTCGTTTGCTGTAACGAGGAAAACGCCATTATCACCACCGTCAATAATTGCACCTAAGGAACTTCCTGCAATCTTTAGACCTTCAGTGATGTTAGGAAGCGCGCTTCCAAGTGAGATTGTTTGACCGTCGATCTCGCTCGACAAAATGATGAGGTCGTCTCCGGCATTTTCATTTGCGGCGATGATCGCTTCACGCAATGTCGTGACCCCATCATTTGGGTCAATGGTATCTTCGGCGCTGTCTACGACGATCACTGCGGAAAATTTACTGTCTTCTGAAATCATTGTCTTTCTCCCTTTGCCTTGGCGGCATAAATTTAGCCCCGACAATATCTATCGTTGGGGCAGTAAACCGGCTACATCTGTACCCGGCCTAAATTATGGAAGAAGGTATTTTACGAAACGCTTGAATCTTAAGGTGATCCCACAACCTTCCCCCAGCACAAATGTAAATATAGGACCGGGCCAAAAGTTGTAAATAAATTAGTTACCAATCAGTAAGATTTTCACAGCGCATAAGGGCTGCATAGGGCTTTCGAAAGCCGATGGCGAAGAGTTTCAACTCTGTGGTGTGATTAGCGAGCCCCGCTCGCGTTATTGCTACTTCGGCGAGGGCACGAGAACCAGATCGTGCACACCGCGCGGGACGACCCGCGTTGCCTTTTGCGCGGTGAGCGTACCCTCGTTGATCGAGAAAAAATCAATAAAGCCACGCTGTCTGTCGGGTCCGGTACGTCGATGGAAAACAGCAACGGCAAGATTTTTTCCGCGCGCATCAAACAGAATGTCTTCGGGCAGGATACCGGTGCGGGCAATTTGATCCGTACGGGTTAGAATACCGGTGTTTGGGTCAAGGGTGAGAAGCGTAATGGTATAGCTGCGCCGGGCTGGCCAGAACGACAGGGCGGGGTGGGGGGGTAAGTATGTGCGCCCCATATCGATGGTGGCCACCTGTGTGCCGTCAATGCTGATGTCAAACCCCTCCGGTGATAGGCCGACTGTCTGTTGGCTGACAATTCTGGGGTTGCCACCGGTTCGCGGTGGCGCAATCACGCTTAATGTACCGGGGCCTTGCACCATCATGGCGAGGGCGTTGTCTGACCAGCCTGTATCCGTCGTAATAAAAAACCGTCCGTCGGGTGTCCATTTGCCCACCGATAAACGCTTACCGAATTGATTGGTCGGGTTGCCGATGGGGATGGCAGCCCGGGGCAGGCCGGTGCTATCAATGTCGAGGGTAAAAAACTGCACCCTGCGATTGGCGATATTCACCGCGAGGGTGCGCCCGTCCGGGGCAATATGAACGGTGCGCACTCGTTCGTTTTCCTCATTGGGAAAATAGTCAATGTTCAGCGCCAGACGCCGGACTTCGCGCACGCTCCCATCCCAGCGTAAACCCACAATCGTCAGTTCCTTACCTTTATCCTCAGCGGCGATTACGAGAAAACCGCTGCGTTTGGCAAATTCTACCGATCCTGGATTAGTACCAATATCGGTGCGTGTACCGATTAAAGAAAGCGTACCATCCACAAGGGAAAAGATCGAGAGTGTTGAGCCAGCTGGAAAATCCTGCCGAACGTCATCAAAGGCGGTAACGCCGGCGGGAGCGGCGCCGCGCGTTTCCACCACAAACACCTGCTTGCCATCGGGTGCAATATCAATCACTTGCGGCCAGGAGATCACGGAATTTGAAGCGGGGACACTGGCGGTTACTGCGCCGGCAGCGATTAAAGAGAGGGTGTCGATGGCGTCAATCGGTTCCAACTGGCCGTCGGCATAAGCGGTGCCCGCCATATCGGTGTCGGATAGGGCCAGGAAAGTGCCGCCAAACCGCACGGGGCTTTGTATATCAACATCAGGATTGTCCTTGCTAAAGTCACCAAGGCTGAAAAGTGCGGCGGCAAGCACCAGGATGATGACAGAAATCAGGGCAGATACACGCATTTGGTGGCGCTCCGGTTTGGTCTGACAAATACGGTACCCCCGTTGCAATGGCTGTGTCACGGGGAGTTGGCGTTATTACGAACTACGGGGGGACAGAGATGATTCATCGTTCATTCCCAAGCACCAACAACCGCCTCCCCGCGACTTGATCGCGGGGTCCAGGGTGGTCCGCCTACCGAGGAGTATCGTTGGATCGCTTTTGCGCGACGCCATGGACCCCGTGGTCAAGCCCCAGAAAAGCGCAGATGGAGAGGCGGCGATGAGAATTTTAATCCATCTCCCGCAGTAAGACGAGCGCAGACGGCCTCCAAAGGCAGGGCAATCCTGTCTGAGAGAGCCCTTGCCATTTGCCTGTGGCGTGCGCCAACGAATTGTCTCACGAGGCGCATTCGCATACCCTTCACCGCGGTGAAAAATAGCAAATGGTGATGTGATGACAGAAGATGATCAACCGGCCCCGGATCTGTTACTGGGCTTTTTGGAAAAACAGGATCTGTCGGATTTGTCTGTGGGCGACTTAACGGCGCGTATTGGGGCGATGGAGGCGGAGATTACGCGCTGCCGCGGGTTGATCACCGCGCGCGATGCCTTACGCAGTGCGGCGGAAAATGTGTTTAAGACGTGAACAGATCATCCGAGCTTAACGGTTAGGCCCAGATGTGCATTTTTAAGCCGCGTGCGTCCGGCACATCATCGCCAAGGCACCAGGCCTCCCCGTTAAGACGCCCCCGTGCGGTAACAGCCATGGCGAGCGCATCAAGAAGATCATCGGCATGATGACGAAAAGGCCGGTCAGACCGTACCGCATCAATCAGTGGATCAAGTTGGCGCAGGCCCGCGCGGGCCAACAGGTCTTTTCGTTCTGACTGACCGTCGGCCTCTTTCTTTGAAAAGGTGCATGGCCCGTCATTGAGCCTGGTGAACGTCACCTCAGGATGGCCTTCGCTTAGCCAGGCCTGATCGGCGGGGGCGATAAGGTCATCAATCTGGCGAATTTTCGGCAGGAGGTTCCACGCCTGTTTCGACAAGCCGCCACCGCTGTCATGGCCCCCGCTCTTGCCCCATCGATTGGCCTCTTCATAGGTGTCGAACGCCAGCATGGGCCGGCGGGGGCATGCAAACACGGATGAAGAGCGGGGCCCCAATTTTTTGCGCGCCATCGCCTCACACGGGCGGCGCCCCCAATCGAGGAGACCGATTGGCATATCAACCACAACGCCGCGCAGGGTCCGGGCATAAGCCTGGCGGTGGGCCAACACCTGCTCAAAATGGTCCATGAAACCGAGGGTCACGTTTTTCGGTGCCGTGTCCCCCACCGGCGATGTCGCTGACTTTGCAGAGGTTTTGGTCGGAAGACTGAGAAGGGCAACAACCCACCCGTCGGGGCAGCCATCAAGGCCAAGCACGTGGGGCGTGCCGGCCATCTTTGTCCAGTGGGCCGGGTTGGCATACCAGGTGCTCGGCGGCAAGGTTGCGGGCATACAGCGTTAATCCGTTAATGGCACATGCATTGCTGCGCGAGCACAAGACGGTGCCGGGATGTTTCACGGCGCAGCGGCTTGTCACGCTGGGGACGCGTTGGCATGGTGGCCGAAGGGTATGAAGAGGTTTGGTGGTGGATCAATCGAGTACGCAATGTAGCCCGACGGCTGAACGGGTGGAAGCGTTTATCCAGTCGGCCCTGTTTTCCAAAACCTTCAAGGAAGGCATGGCGCTGGTGGAAGAGACAGCGAACTATCTTGATGGGGATGGGCGCGAGCTGTCAAAATCCATGGGCCGCAGCGCCGCGCTTGCCTATGCGGGTTGTTCCATGCGGTTGACCACACAATTGATGCAGATCGCCTCGTGGCTATTGGTGCTGCGCGCCATGCGGGAGGGGGATATGACCGCGGCAGAGGCAAGCGATCCGAAATACCGCCTGCACCAGCGTGAGACAGTGCCGGGCCATCGACTGGAAAATGATGACTTGCCGGACATGCTGGTGGCCCTGATCAAACGGGCCGACCGCCTCCATGACCGGATTGCGCGTCTTGATACCGGGCTTTTCACCAGTGAAGAACAGCCCGGCCCGCAAACGGGCGCCGCCGCGCAGCAACAAGCGCTCCTGCGCGCCTTTGGCGCCCAGTAGTAGCGGAAAAAAGACATAGACAGTGCCAACGCCCGGGGGGACGTTGTGCGCGGTGTCTTATTTGAGGCCGAAAGCCCCGAATTTTTTGTTGAATTTGGAAACCGCCCCGCGGTCGGACAGGGTTTGCGGTCCCCCCGTCCATGCCGGATGGGAGTTGGGATCAATGTCGAGGTTTAATGTCGCCCCCGGCTCCCCATAGGTTGAGCGGGTCTCAAAGCTCTCACCATTGGTCATAACAACCTTGATCGTGTGATAGGCGGGGTGAATATCTTTTTTCATCGTTCAAACCTGACTTCAACGCGGCGGCTGCACCCAACTTACGAGCGCACCAATATTTTTTGAGCGCCGTGCAGTACGGCAAATTTCCGGGTTTCGCAAGGGCCAAAACGCGGGCTACGGTAGCGCCGCATGGGCAAGGTCGTCGCTCACAAAAATTCGCGGAACTGGCGAATTTGTCCGTTTGAATTTCACCGCTCGTCCGGTACCGTTGAGCAGGATGATTGCTCGCTGAGCCGGTCGCAACCTGCCGGCCCGCAAAACCGCAAAAGGACGATGCCAATGCCCCGCACCCTCCTGGCCTTGACCTTGGCGGGCTTTGCCCTTGCCATTGCTGTTTGGGGGCTTTTGACGGTGCGATCCTTTAACCATTTCGATCAGGTGACCAGCCGGTTTGACGGCCAGTGCAAGAGCGTGGCGGGGATTGCCGGCCCGGAAGATATTCAGATCGATTTTCGCACCGGCTTTGCATTTGTGTCGTCGTTTGATCGGCGCGAGGCGCTCGCCAAGGGTGCCAAGACAACGGATTTGCGCGGCGCCGTGCACCGGTTTGATCTGGCCAATCCGCTTGATGATCGGTCCTGGCGCGATCTCACAGGCGGGGTGCCAGCGCGGTTTCAGCCCTTGGGCTTGCATCTTTATCGCGACGAAAATGGCGCGCGTCTGTTCGTGGTCAACGCCGCACAAAAATCAGTTGAGCTTTACGATGTGCATACGGACGGCACGCTCACCCATCTGGAACAGTTTACCGAGCGACGCTTGTCGAGCCCCAATGATGTTGTCGCCGTGGGCCCACGCGCGTTTTATGTGACCAACGATAATAACGCCACACGCGGCACGGTAAAATCGAACATCAATTTCCTGTTTCGGCGCGGCACCGGCAAGGTACTATATTTCAACGGTATTTCCTGGCATGAGGCGGCAACTAATATTCAGTATGCCAACGGCCTTGCGGTCAATCGCGCGGGCGACCGGCTTTATGTGGGCGAAACGGCGGGCGAAAGCCTGATTGACTATCGCCGCGATCGGCAGACCGGGTATTTGAAACTTCACCGCCGGATTGGCGTGAACGCAGCGGTGGATAATATCAATATTGATGAGGAGGGACAGCTTTGGATTGGGGCGCATCCGAGGCCCTTGGCGCTTTTGCGTCATCAACGCGATCAATCGGCGCTTGCCCCGTCTTCTGTCTTCCGCTTCGATGAGGCCACCGATAGCTTATCGGAGATTTATGCGGACGATGGCTCTGTTCTCTCAGGTTCATCGAGCGCCGCCCGGTTGGGCAGCAGTCTTGTGATCGGCGCGCTGTTTGAAGAAAAATTCCTGATCTGCCGGATGCAGGGCAACGGGGTATGATCCCAAATCCTTGTGGAACAGTGTCTCAGTCTGAAATCATGCGAAGGTCATTGCCTGCATCTCCACATAGGGCCACGTTTGGCCCGAATGCGACATCCATTTTTTCAAACGTAGGTCTGGAATAAGGTTGATTTTTGCCATGACTAGAAAAGTGAAGGGAAACACTTTTTAATCACTGTGGTTGCCATGGACAAAGATGAAATTTTAGAGGTTTTTGAGAGTGCTTTTTCCGATCCTATCATATCATACACCCCGTTAAGCGTATTGGATGTAGGCGGAAAATCATTGAAGGAACTTGGGAGCCACGCACAAATTCATGGACACCTAGTTGGGGATAAGGACATATCAGCTTTCGCTGTGCTAAGTGGTTTAGCCGTAGATATCACAATTGGATTTACTACTTTAATCAGAAGCCATAATGAATACTCGGCAGCTGCACTGTTACGACAACTGGTGGAATTTGAATATTTATTTTTTGTCGCCTACTTGGATAAAAGCGAACTAGGAAAGTGGCTTGAAGCAGATGGTAATACGCTTCGCAAACAATTCACACCGCAGAAAATGCGAAACAAATCCAGTGGACTTTTCAGAGACCAAGAATATTGGACGCACTGTGATATGGGAGGGCACCCTAATCCGAAAGCACGGGTTTTTCTAACGGGCGGAAGCAATATCCGAAAGATGGCCGCTTTTCTTCTGCCTGATGGAGTTCACCATTTCAGAAGAATGTGGACATCGATCAAGTTGCTTTATCCAGTCTTGCTCGGAGATAATAAATCGCAACTTGAGAAGCTGAAAATTGTCAGCAATGAAATTGCGGCTTGGGAATCGAAAGAACATCCACTTATTCTTTTAATCGACGGTATACAGAACACTTGAAACACCAAGCAGTAATTTGACATTAGTGTAATTACCAACATCGTCGACTTTGTCCCGCAGATCAGCCGTGCGCTCGGCTTTAGATGATTGAGGGCATTGGATCAGAATGCTATCATCTGAGACTGTTCAAGGTTGATTTAATTTCGACCTAAGTATGGCACTGGGGCTAAGGTGAAAGTACATCACAATTCGGTCGTTCGCCAAATCATTCGCTACGGCAAAGAGTGGCGAAGAAGGCAGGTTCATTACGGAATTTCAAGCTGAGATACTAACCCTGTCGCTTTTGATGGTAAGGCACCCCGTATCTGATGTAAGCGTTTCAGAATAAAGAAGATTACTGCTGGAAGACCGATATCCATGGACTATATTTCCACGCGCCACGACCCCGATGCCGGGCACCGGCCGGTCTCTTTTGAGGCTGCCTTGCTAGCCGGTCTCGCGCCCGATGGCGGGCTCTATATGCCAGTATCGTGGCCGCAGCTGGCACCGGCGGACATCGCGCAGATGGCGGGCCAGCCATTCGCCGCCGTTGCCCAGCGGGTGTTGGCCCCCTTTTGCGGCGATACTTTTACCGGCGATGAACTTGCGAAAATCTGCGACACCGCTTTTGCCAGCTTTACCCACCCGGCAACCACACCGCTGGTCCAGGTTGATGACGAGGATTGGGTCCTGGAACTGTTCCACGGGCCGACCCTCGCCTTCAAAGATGTGGCAATGCAGGTTTTGGGCGGCATGTTCGAAACCGTTTTGTCCCGCCGCGAGGAAAAGCTGACCATTGTGGGGGCCACCTCCGGTGATACGGGCGGGGCGGCGATTGAGGCCCTGAAAGATCGTCAGGGTATTGAGGTTTTTATTCTGCATCCGGAGGGGCGCATCTCCGCGGTGCAACGCCGGATCATGACCACATGCCCCGCCAGCAATATCCACAATATCGCCATTGAGGGCACATTTGATGATTGCCAGGCAATCGTCAAAGCCATGTTTGCGGATCAGGATTTTGTGGGCACGGTCAATCTTGGCGGGGTAAACTCCATCAATTGGGCGCGTATCATGGTGCAGGCGGTATATTATTTTACCGCCGCGGTTGCCCTGGGCGCGCCCCACCGGGCCATCTCTTTCGTAGTGCCCACCGGCAATTTCGGCGATATTTTTGCTGGCTTTGTGGCTCACAAAATGGGCTTGCCCGTGGGCAAGCTTGGCGTTGCCACGAACCAGAACAATATTGTTCACCGGGTCCTGGCGACGGGTGACTATTACCCCGATACGGTCACACCCACCGCATCGCCGTCCATGGATATTCAGGTGGCCAGCAATTTCGAACGTCTCCTGTATGAGGAGGCAGACCGGGATGGCGCTTATGTGCGCAACGTCATGGAAAGCCTGCGCGCGGATGGCGGTTTTACCCTGCGCGATGATCTGGTGACGGCAATCGGGCAAAGAATTGTTTCGGCTGACGCAAATGAAGCCGAGACAAATGACGCCATGGCGAGCCATCAACAGGCGATAAACTACGCCATTGATCCCCATACGGCGGTGGGCCGGGTTGCGGCCAGAAAACTGCGCGCGCGTGGCCAAATGACCAGACCCATCGTTACGCTTGCTACGGCCCATCCGGCTAAATTTCCGGAGGCTGTCTCAGCGGCAACTGGTCTACACCCGGGCTTGCCGGCGGGCATGGCTGATCTGTTTGACCGGGCGGAGACCATTCACCGATGCGATAATAACACCAATGCGGTGAAGGATTTTATCCGTACACGGGTGGTGCAGTGATGGAGATGCCAATCCTCTCACAGCTGCCCAATGGCGTGCGGACCCTTTGCCATCCTGCGCATGACGCCTATAGCGTTGCGCTTGGCCTTTGGGTGCAGGCGGGTACGCTTGATGAAACATCGAGCGAACACGGCATTGCCCACCTTCTCGAACATATGGCTTTCAAGTCAACCACAACCCGGTCGACCCGCGATATCAGTATTGCCGTGGAGGCTGTGGGGGCATCGCTTGACGCGGCAACAAGCCATCAGCGTACGGCCTATTATGTGCAATGCCTGCCGGACGACGTGGCGGGCTTGTGTGAAATCCTCGGCGATATTCTGTTGAACCCGGCGCTTCATTCCGGGGAGCTTGCGACCGAGCAGGATGTTGTCATCCAGGAGATCGGCGAGGCGGCCGATGAACCCGACGATGTTCTATTTGAAACGCTTGCGAGCCTTGCCTGGGGCAACCGGCATTTGGGCTCACCCATTCTGGGCACCGCGAGCAGTGTGAAGGCACAAACGCCCGATAGTTTGCGCGCGTTCATGGCCCGCACCTATGGGGGCGGCAATATCGTCTTTTCCACCGCCGGGGCCATCACGCCGGATGAAACGCACATGCTGGCCAGCCAGTATTTTGCCGGTTTTGCCGGTGATAATCAGGCGGCACCGCGTGCCGCCGCCCGCTGGCAGGGCGGCAGCCGGGCCATCCACCGCCCGTTGCAGCAAAGCCATTTGGCCACCGCATTTCCCAGCTATGGCTATGATGACCCCCGGTTTATGGCCGCCCGGCTATTTGCAGAAATCCTCGGCGGGGGTAGTGCGTCGCGTCTGTTTCAAACGGTGCGTGAAGATCGCGGGTTGGCCTATTCCGTTTATGCCTATGCTGATGTGTTTGATCAGGCCGGTCTCACGGGATTTTATCTCGGAACAGACAAAGCCCGAACTGGCGAAGCCCTGGATCTGGCCATGGCGGCGGTGCGTGCCTTGGCCCACAAGGTAGAGCTGGGCGAACTTGACCGCGCCAAGGCGCTGGCCCGTGCCGGGCTCCTCATGGCGCAGGAAAATCGTGCAGCCAAAGCGGAGGGCAACGCCCAAAGCCTGCATATCTTTGGCCGGGTGCGCCCCATTGACGAAATTCTGGCGGAAATCATGGCCGTGACAGTGGGCGATGTCATGCAAATTGCGCAGACAGTATGCGAAACGGATCAGCCAGCCCTTTGTACGGTCGGTCCGTTGGCGGAGGGCTGGACCGAAGAAGCCAGCACACGGATGATGGCTGCTGTTTGAGGGGGCGCAACTGACGATGCCGGCGTTATTTGTCTATCGCGTCGCACCCCGCGCGGGCTTTCCCACGACCACAGCGTGGGCCTAGTCCGCGGCGAGGGTGCGCCCTTCAGCACTCACATCGTAAATACCGCGGGCGACACGGGTGAACCAGCCATAATGGTTGTCAGCCATGATCGTCCGTGCACGTGTAATACCGGTTTCAGCGGCAACAACCGACGCCTTGTGAGGCCCATGGCGGGCAAGAAAGTGCAGGCATTTGCGGCTGTCCTGGCGATAGGGTGTGATGATCATGTTGCGATCGCGCCGCGCCGTGCCACCAAGATTGGGATCGCCTTCGAGCTGTGCGAATTCGCGGAGCAGTGCCACGGTCTTTTTGCGTACAAAGCGCGGTTGAAACGGCGCCGGATCAATATGGGCAGTGACAAGGCCGTCCTTTAGGCGGACCGTGAGCAAGCCCAAGCCTAAGCGGCGGCATAGCTTTTTATTGTGTTTCAGGGCCGTTTGAAAAGGGCGGCCCGATTTATGGGGTACACCTACGTAAATATGCGCTTTGATCGATTGGCGGGCAATGGCCTGGTGAAAAAGAGCAAGCGAAAACCCGGTTTTTAACTCAACAATCACAGGGTCGCCGTCACCGCGTACGCCAACAATATCCGCATTGCCCACTTCGGCCTTCACACAATAACCCTGGCCCTCAAGGAAGGTCTTGATGGGCAGATAGAGATCAGTTTCGCGAAGCGGCGCAGCGTCAGTCATTGGCGATTCTTAAGGCGATTTGACGTCGCCAATCAAGCGCGTTGCTTTGCCCTCAAAACACGGGCGCTAGCTGGCGCGCCGCACCTCAAGTCCATATTCACGGATTTTGCGATATAGCGTTGACCGCCCCATGCCGAGACGCCGGGCAATTTCTGACATCCGTCCATCATAGGTATCGATTGCCATACGGATGATGTCTTGCTCAATATCATTGATGGTACGCATATGGCCTTCGGAATCGAACAGATGGAAATCGTGGGTGTCACTCGCCTCAGTGGCACCAATTTCACGAAACTCACTGCCCACAGCGGCGTTTGGCGCTTCGCCATGGGAGGGATCAGCAGGGCCGTCTTCAAACAGAACCGGGGGTCCGGCATGAATGCCCGCGCTTTCAAATTCGGCAGTGAGGGTCGGGAAATCCTCCCCACACAGATAAGCGCCTTCGGCCAGAACAACCGCGCGGAAAATCGTATTTTCCAATTGTCGCACATTGCCGGGCCAGGCCTGACTTTTCAGGACCTCCAGCACTTCATGCTGGACACCGCGCACATCGCGGCGCTCTTCAGCGTTATAGCGCTGAATGAAGTGATCGATAAGAGCGGGAATATCTTCCGGACGCTCGCGCAAGGGCGGCACTTCAATGGGAAATACGTTCAGGCGATAGAAAAGATCCTCACGGAAATTCGCGGTACGGACCTCTTCGGCAAGGTCGCGATTGGTGGCGGAGATCACCCGCACATCAACCTTTACCGGGCGTTTGGAGCCAACGGGGTCAACTTCGCTTTCCTGGAGGGCACGAAGCAGTTTGACCTGCATATCGGCGGGTAGCTCGCCCACTTCGTCAAGAAAGAGGGTGCCGCCATTGGCCTCCTGAAACTTGCCAATATGTTTGGCATTGGCCCCGGTGAAGGAGCCTTTTTCATGGCCAAAGAGGATGCTTTCCACCAGATTTTCCGGAATTGCGCCGCAATTGACCGTGATGAACGGTTTGCCGGAACGGTCGGAGGTGCCCTGGATCGCGCGGGCAATCATTTCCTTGCCTACCCCTGATTCGCCGGTAATCAATATCGGAATGGTCGAGGCAGCCGCCCGCTCGCCGAGCCGGGTCACATGGGCAAGGGCAGGGCTTGTTCCCACCAGATCCTTGAACCGCATATTGCCGTCATTTTTACGCTTCAGACGAGAAACCTCACCCTTCAGGGTCGAGATATTCAGCGCATTATTGATGGAAACAATAATCCGTTCGGGAGATACCGGTTTGACAAAAAAGTCCGCAGCACCCGTTTGCATGGCCTCAACAACCGTGTCGATACCGCCCTGGGCCGTCAGTACAATGACGGGTAGGTCTTCGCGAAAGGTCTTGGAGCGGCGCAATGTTTCCATACCGCCAATACCGGGCATCTTCAGGTCCAGCATCATCAGGCCCACATCGTGACCTTGCTGGCTTTGCAGAACTGACAGGGCTGTTTCCCCGCTTTCCGCCTGAAGAACCGGGTAGCCTGCTTTTTCGCAAACGGCCTGCATCAGGCGGCGTTGGGTGGGATCGTCATCAACGATCAGAACAGTTTTCGCCATGGGGGATACGCATCCTCAAGATTGAACTTGAGGGAAAATAGCGCTCACCCGGTAAATATCCGTTTAAGGCGTATCAAACTGATCCAGAAAAAGCCGAAAAAATAGACGGAGTACGAATAAAGACTTAACGCGGTGGTATAAAATGCACCGGGCACGGAAATTTCTGCGTAATAAAGAGCGCGGGGCGTATCAAGTGCAGCGGGCTTGCATTGCGTGCATTGATGGCAGATACCGAAGGCGCAGAGCGAGCGCATGGGCCTATTGACCCGGTTATCCGCGCCCACACTTTCTGGGGTTCAATTGCCCGAAACCGGGTACGATTTTGAATAAAAATGTCGCATTACCATGTCCGATAAAAAAGAAGACGCGCTGATCCGGCCCCTTGCTGGCCTTGCCGGGCAAAAGCCTGATGCGCCTGCCTGGTTTACCGACGCTCTGGCTGCCGGGCGGGAAGATGATGCCGTTACCGTGGCGGGCGCAAAAATCCAGTATTCCGCGTGGGGCCCGCGCGGTGCGCCGGGATTATTGCTTGTCCATGGGGGCCGGGCCCATCGGCGTTGGTGGTTTCCTTTTGCCCCGATGCTGGCAGAAAACCGCCGGGTTGCCGCGCTGGACCTGTCAGGGCTTGGCGATTCTGACTGGCGCGAACGCTATTCACTGACCTGTCACGCAGAAGAAATCTTCGCGGTTTGCGAGGCGGCGGGGTTGAACGAGGCAAGCCGCCCGATCGTGATGGGGCATAGTTTTGGGGGCTGGGCAACACTTGGTGCGGTAGAAATGGCGGGCGAGCGCCTTGGCGGGGCGATTGTTGTTGATTCGCCTTTTGGCGTGCCCGACCCTGATGAGGGCTACACGATCAATATGGGCGGTGATAAAAAAGGCGAGCAGCGAGAGCGCCCAAAATCGAATCGTATCTACGCCACCCGTGAAGAGCCCATAAGTCGCTTTCGATTTTTGCCGAGCCAGCCGGGCGAGGAATTATATCTGGTTGATTATATTGCGCGTGAAGGGCTGAAAGCCGCCACGGATACCAGCACGGGCGAGAACGGATGGGCGTGGAAGTTTGACCCGCGTCACGGGCAAAACTTTGAAATTCATTTTGAGCGCGATTTGTTTCTGGCGGCGCGGTGCCCGCTTGCCTTTATCTATGGGGAAAAATCTCTGTTCTCGTCAGGCGAGGGGTTTGACCATATGCGCAACCAGGCGCGCGGCCGTGCGCCTTTTATCGTCATTCCCGGTGGGCACCATCATATGATGATTGATCAGCCCATGGCATTTGTGGCCGCCCTGCGCACCTTGCTGACCAGCTGGCCCGTAAGGGTGGGACTATAAGACTATGGGCGGTGCCGGGGGCCGGGAGACAATAGACTTTCTTCACCTCACCATGGTGGTATTCACTCCTTGATCGCTTATAAGCAAATGCGCAGAAGGCTCTCCACGAAGACGAGGACAAACGGACAATGGCAGGCAACACTACCTCCAACGATGATGACGACCAGATGAATAGCAACACCTACAAATCGGTGATGGATTTTTCCACCCGGATTGGCCTGCCTGCGGCTGCCGGGATTACGGTGATGTTTACCAGCCTTGTGCTCGCCAAGGGCATTTTCATCGCGCTTATTGCCGGCGGCGTGACCTATCTGTTCGCTAATATCGTAGTGAAATCATTCTTCAGCCATTAACGGTGCGGTATTTGCGCCGGGTTGCGAGCGGGCCTTTTCCGGCGCCGGCCCTTGCTATTGTGGTGTTGGTAAGCTTATGGCCGGGCGCGATTGCCGGGCGTGTGCTAAGGAATCAGGGTAGCAGCGAGCCGTCGGTACACGCCGGAATGGTGCGCGGCCCCAGAAATTGACCATCGGAGATTCCATGAAATTTGCGATCATTAAGGAAACGCAAGCCCACGAAACCCGTGTGGCCGCAACACCGGAGACGGTTAAAAAGCTGGTGGCCATGGGCGCCGAGGTGGCCATTGAAAGCGGGGCCGGCGCTGGCGCGTCGCTAAGTGATGATGCCTACAAGGAGGCAGGCGCAAGCGTTGATGGCTCTGCCGCGGCAACCTTAAAAAGCGCCGATTATGTGTTGAAGGTTCAACGCCCCACGCGCACCGAATTGGGCCAAATCGCCAATGGTGCCAAACTGATCGGTATCCTCGCGCCTTATGCCGATGATGAGGCTTTGGCGAGCTACGCCAACACCAATATCGACAGTTTTGCCCTCGACTTAATGCCCCGTATCACCCGGGCCCAGTCCATGGATGTTCTGTCCTCCCAATCAAACCTCGCCGGGTATAAAGCCGTTGTTGATGGCGCCGCCGCCTATGGCCGGGCTTTGCCCATGATGATGACGGCGGCGGGCACGGTGGCCCCGGCAAAAATCTTTGTGATGGGCGCTGGTGTTGCAGGCCTGCAGGCGATTGCCACGGCCCGGCGTCTGGGCGCGGTTGTCACCGCCACCGATGTGCGCTTTGCGGCGAAAGAACAGGTTGAAAGCCTTGGTGCCAATTTTGTCACTGTTGATGAAGAGGCCATGAAAGATGCGGAAACATCAGGTGGTTACGCCAAGGAAATGTCCGATGACTTCAAGCAGCGCCAGGCCGAATTCGTCGCCGAGCACCTGAAAAAGCAGGATATTGTGATCACCACGGCCCTGATCCCCGGGCGGCCCGCGCCGGAATTGATCAGCCAATCCATGGTTGACGGCATGAAGCCAGGCGCCGTCATTGTTGATCTAGCGGTGGAGCAAGGCGGCAATGTGGGCCCCAGCAAACCGGGTGAAGTCGTTGACCATAAAGGCGTTTCGATCCTCGGGCATTTGAATGTGCCCAGCCGTTTGGCCGCCGATGCATCCAATCTTTACGCGCGCAATGTGTTGAATTTTCTCACCGCCTTTTATGACAAGGATGCGGGCGCGTTCAAATTTGACCCTGAAGACGAGATCATTGCCGGTATAGCCCTGACGCGCGATGGCGCCATTGTGCACCCGAATTTCCAGCCTGCTGATCACTCGCCAGTGCCTGAATCAGCACCTGAACCAGTGCAAGAAGCAGCGCCCGAACCAAAGCCAGAGCCAATGACAGGCGACGGCGAGGCCGATCTGGGTAGCGATAACGATAATGATAGCGTTGGACCCGGTACTGCGTAGCCCCATTGAGCTGAATACTGATCAATACCCCGCCGCCAGGCGTGGGACCCCAAGGAGCCGAACATGCTGATGCAGGATAACGCGCCCACCAAAGAAGATGTGGAGGCCGCCGTGGCAGCCGCCGAAGACGCCGCCTTCAAGGCAGAAAAAGCCGCGGCCGCATCGGCCGAAAATGCTGATCAGGCGGCAAGCGCAGCCAAGGAGGCCACTGGCTCCCTTGATGCGTTATTGAGTTTTTCTGAAAGCCTGGGCGGCCCGTCGGACTTTGTTTATTTGCTGGCGATTTTCGCGCTCGCGATCTTTGTGGGCTATTACGTTGTTTGGTCGGTGACGCCTGCGTTGCACACACCGCTTATGTCGGTGACAAATGCGGTGTCCTCCGTAGTGATCGTCGGTGCTCTGATTGCCTTGGGGGCAAACCTTGCCGACAGTCAGGCGGGCGGCGTCTCCAAAGCGCTTGGCTTTATCGCGGTGATCCTTGCTAGCATTAATATTTTTGGCGGCTTCCTCGTCACCCAGCGCATGCTCGCCATGTATAAGAAAAAAGAACAATAGGGGCCCGACACAGTCATGGCGAACTTCACCTCCCTGCTTTATATCGCCGCTGGCGTTTTGTTCATTCTTGCGCTGCGCGGGCTTTCCTCGCCGGAAACATCGCGCGATGGCAATCGCTTTGGCATGATCGGGATGGCGATTGCCATCCTCACCACGTTTCTCCTTCTGGAAGATAAGGGCTTTGGCACCTGGGTATTGATCGCCTTGGCCATTGTGCCGGGCGCGTTTATCGGCAGTACCATTGCCCGCAAAGTTGCCATGACTGACATGCCGCAATTGGTGGCGGTGTTTCATTCGCTCGTGGGTCTGGCAGCGGTCTGTATCGCGTGGGCGGCGTTTTTGGCCCCGCGCGCGTTCAACATTGGCGATCCGGGTCATATTCACGGCCAGGCCATCCTTGAAATGTCCCTTGGCGCGGCCATTGGCGCGATTACGTTTTCAGGCTCTGTGATCGCGGCCCTCAAACTTAGCGGCAAGATGAGCGGCAAGCCGATCATGCTGCCCTTTCGCCATGTGATTAATATTGGGCTTGGTGCCGTGTCGGTGTTGCTTGTCATCATGATGATGAGCGGTGATCAGAATTGGACGGTCTTTTTGATCCTGACCCTGATTGCTTTTGCCCTTGGCTTTCTTCTCATCATTCCCATTGGTGGCGGTGATATGCCGGTGGTTGTCTCCATGTTGAACAGCTATTCCGGCTGGGCGGCGGCGGGTATTGGGTTCACGCTTCAAAACATGGCGCTAATCATCACCGGTGCGCTGGTGGGCTCCTCGGGCGCGATCCTATCCTACATCATGTGTAAGGGCATGAACCGGGAATTCCTGTCGGTTATTCTGGGCGGGTTTGGCGGTGAAGATGCAGCCGCCGGCGGGGCCGGCGGCGACGATGATCGCCCGGTCAAACAAGGTTCCGCTGAAGATGCCGCGTTTATCATGAAAAATGCCGGTAAGGTTATCATCGTGCCGGGCTATGGCATGGCGGTGGCGCAAGCCCAGCACGCTCTGCGCGAGATGTGCGATACCCTGAAAGAGGCAGGCGTAGAGGTTAAATACGCCATCCACCCCGTGGCGGGCCGCATGCCCGGGCACATGAACGTCCTCCTCGCGGAGGCCAATGTGCCCTATGATGAGGTATTCGAATTGGAAGACATCAATTCGGAATTCCGCACGGCCGATGTCGCTTTTGTCATCGGCGCCAATGATGTGACCAACCCGGCAGCGAAAACGGACAAGACCTCCGCCATTTACGGCATGCCGATCCTCGATGTGGAGAATGCGGGCACCGTGCTGTTCGTCAAGCGGTCCATGGCGTCGGGCTATGCGGGTGTACAGAATGAATTATTCTTCCGCGACAACACGATGATGCTCTTCGGCGATGCCAAGAAAATGTGCGAAGAGGTGGTGAAGGCTATCGGCTAGATTGTCAGTTTCATCGGGCTCCGGGCGGGCCCGAGAGCTTCGGGGTACTCCTACCTTTACGCCGCACTGTGGCTTGACCACGGGGTCCATGGCGCCGTTCATGACGGGGCGCAAAGGCGGTCTATTTATAACCCTCAGTAGGCAGACCACCCTGGACCCCGCGATCAAGTCGCGGGGAGGCAATTGGGAAGTTTGGGTTTTTAGTAGACACATCTATCTTCCCCCATTCATGAGGGAACTACTCCATAGGAGCGATGGGGGCTCCGTGAAATATCGTCCCCGTTGAGCGCTAAGCGCCCCTTCCGCCACGCCCGCGTGCGAAAACGGAGACCAAAAAAATAGAAGCCTAGAGAGAAGCCTGCCGTCCGGCGGCTTTGCGCAGTCTTACTGCATCATTGGCCGCTTGCGTGGCGGCGAGCATTTTTTTCAGGCGTTTTGGCGACGGGGCAAAGATAAAGCCGAAGGACACGCACCCTTCTTTGCCTTCCACGGCGTGGTGCAACCGGTGGGCCTGGACAATGCGGGCAAGATATCCCTTTTTGGGACGCAAGCCAGTATCGAGGCGGCGGTGCACCAAAAAATCATGGAGGAAGAGATAGATCAGCCCATAGCCTAAAATGCCGAGCCCCATGGAGAGCGCCGGCGTCCAATGCCACACCCCCACATAAATAAGCGCGATGGAAGGGACGGAGAAAACGACCCCAAAAAGATCGTTCTTTTCCCATCTGCCCGTGCGCGGCTCGTGGTGCGATTTATGCCAGTCCCAGCCCCAGCCATGCATGATGTAGCGGTGGGAGACCCAGGCGGTCACCTCCATCAACAGGATAAAAGCGATCACAATCGCAATGTGCATCCAAAGGGCCATGGGCAGCTTTCTAACCTACCTTTTGTTCTATCGGGTTTGAGGGTTAGGTCCAGCTTTTGACGGGCTGCCCGCCTGGGCCGCGTTGCCGCATCCGCGTGTCACCCGGTGCCGGTTTGGGTTTGCTCGCCGCGGGTTGCTAACGATGTTTCATGGTCACACCCATGAGCCCATAGGCGGCAATAAGACCCGCAAACCCCGTGACCAGTAAGAGGGCCCATGGCGTCACCAAAAGATCAAGCCCGCCGCCGCGCCACAGGCTGATTGCAAAGGCGTCAATGCCCCAGGCATTCGGCGTGAGGGCCCCGATTTGGCGGATTTCCGGGGCCATCAAAAAACGCGGGGCCATGGACCCGCCGAGCGCCCCCATCACGAGCGCCAGAACAGCACCGATGGCATGGGCCTGACTGCGCGAGCGGCACGCCCCCACCACGCCAAGCGCCAGACCCGCCGCGCACACTGAGGCGAGCAGGATTGTAATCAGTAACTGTACCGGGCTCTGGGTAAGGGATACGCCGAACATAAGGGCCGCAACGCCTAGCAACACGCAAAACTGGCCAATTCCCTGAACAACGAGAAACGCAAACTTGCCATCAATCATGGGGCGCAACCCGAATGGGCCCGCCGCGATGCGTTCAAGAACGCCGTCGTCGCGTTCTTCGATCACGCTCAACGCCGCCTGAAAGCCGGAGAGAAAGACAAACAGCATGCCAACCCCGGCGGCGTAATAGGCAGCCATGGGCGGCGGTGCCTGCGCGCCCGTAACGGCGATGCGCGCGGCAGGTTTGGCGACGCTTGTGTTGTCCCCGTCTTCTTCGTCCCCGCCTTCTTCTTCATTGTCGCGTGGTTGTTGCGCGGCGAGTGCGGCCTCGGCAATCGCAGCGGCACTTGTCTTTACCGGGTCATAAAAAATGCGGAAGGCTGGCGCCTGTGTTTTGTCGGGGCGGGTGATTTCGATCCCAGCATCGATGGTTTCTGCACGGATCGCCTCGCGCAAAGTGCGCTCATCGGCCATCGGTTTGAGCGCATAAACCATGGAGGACGTGGAGAGCCCATCAACGATCTCTGCCGTGATGGCATCATCCGCTGGCTGAGTCACCCCGAGCTTGATGGCAATATCGCCGCTGGCCGCTGACGAGAAGACAGCGGCGAAAATCAGAAAAATAATCGGGGGCAGGATAAAGGTCAGCCCAAAGGCGGCGCGGTCCCGCCATAGGGACAGAGCCATTGCCTGAAACACTGCAAACCGCATGGTTACGCCATCTCCGCCGCGTTGGTTTTGGCCAGCACGCCCAGCACATCGCCCAGATGGCTGGGTACAATATTCAAACGGTCAACGGCAATGCCAGCCTCAATCAAGCGCGGGATTTCCGCCGATAACGCCCCGCGGTCCAGCACCGATTTGCGCCAGCAGCCCGGACGGTCCAGACAAAGACGAAAGCCAAACCGGTCCGCAAGCGCCGTGTCCGGTGTTGTGAGAAAAAGATTGATCCGGGTACCGCAAAAAATATCCACAATATCCTGCGGTTTGCCACGCGCTACGATATAGCCGGCGTCCAGCACGAGAAGCTCATCGGTGAGCGTCATGGCCTGGTCCATGTCATGGGTGATGAGGAGAACGCCAAACCCCTCGTCCCGCAAACGGCAGATAAGACGGTTGGTTTGGGCCGTGCCATCGGGATCAAGACTGGAAACAGGTTCATCAAGGATTACAAGCCGGGGCCGATGCATGATGGCTGCCCCAATATTGATCCGCTGGCGCATACCACCGGACAGCGCGCGGACCGGTTTGTCGCCGTGGCTGCCCATACCCGTCAGATCCAGCACCGGTTCCACGCGGTCACGTGCCTCGCCAAGACGCATGCCAGCCTGGCGGGCAAATGACACCAGATTTTCCCGTGCGGTCAGCGCCGGATAAAGCGCGGCGCTCTGCGGTGCCACGCCAAGATGTCGCCGGGCCGCGCGGCTATGGGCATTGGTGCCCGCGATCAAAATGGTGCCGCTGGTCAAAGGATGACGCCCGCAAATGGCCCGCACCATGGAAGACTTGCCTGCGCCATTGGCACCGATCACGGTACTGATGGACCCCGCTTTGACAGAGAAAGATATATCGTTCAGCGCCGCGCGCCCACCATAATGCATATGCACGCCGGTTAGCGCGAGCGCTGGTGGATCATCAGTGCACGCCGGATCATCCGGGGTGGGATGATTTTCCCTTAGCGTGTCGGTGGCGGATGGCGCCGGGGGTTCAGTGGGCAACGCAGCGTCTGCGTCAGGGTCGGGGGCCGGCGCGGGCGATGATGTCACGGCGTTCGTGTCACTTTGTCATTGACCCAAAGGTCTTGCCGATTAATCGGGCAAGATCGGCCAAGGGGGCAGGGGCGATTGTGCTCGCCGCATCGGCATGGTCGATGGCATTGCCCAAATGGCGTTCGGCGAGGATGCGCGCGCCGTCGGTCCCTAGCAGGCTGACCACGGTGGATTTTTCCCCATCCTGCGCGGCGTCTTTGCCCGTGGTATCGCTGGAACAGGCGACATCAATCACATCGTCAAAGGCCTGATAGGCGAGGCCAAGACTGGCGCCATAATCCACAAGATGCTCGATCACCGCCTCATTTGCATTGGCAAATTCCCCGCCAATGGCGGCGGCGGCGCAGAAGAGCGCGCCGGTTTTTTCCATATGCCGTTTTTCCATATCAGACAGGCTAACCGTGCTGGCGGCGGGGTTGGCACCGCCGTGGGCTGGTTTGGATTTGTGGCTGGCGGCCCCGGAACAGGTCAGATCCTGGTCCTGACCACCCGCCAGCCCGTCAACGCCAACCGCATCGCTCAGGCGGGCAACGGCGTTAAGCCGTGCATGGATGGGCGTGCGCTCACACCGGCTAATGATCTTGAAGGCCTCATTGAGAAGAGAGATTGCCGCAAGCATTGCCGCACCCTCTCCAAATACCACGTGGGTGGTTACCGCGCCGCGCCGCAGGCGGGCATTATCCATACAGGGCAAATCATCCATGATGAGGGACGCCGCATGGACCATTTCCACGGCGCAGGCCGCATCAATCGTGTCCTCTATCACCCCGCCACATTGGTGACAGGCAAGCAGCGTGATCAGCGGCCTTAGTCTTTTACCCTGCGATAACAAACCATGGCGGATTGCACAGACAAGCCGCGAATCCGGCTCATGGTGGGCAAAGTACTGATCGAGCCGCGCATCAATGGCCGCACGCAACCCTGCGATGTCTTCCTCGGTTAGCGGCGTGCGTGCCGGAACCGGACTTACTTTTTGAGACATCCAACGCCCTATCTGATCAACCCCTTTATTATCGTGCATAATTCGCGCCGGAGTGCAAATCCGCCGACCCCAAAATACCCGGAGATATTGAGGACTCGTGGGCTTTTTTTGCCGGCTGTCACGCGCCCTTGAAATTCCTTCGATGCTCCGCCACCACGCGCGAGGTATTTCTTTTTGGCACGAACGGGAGACAGCGGATGGACCTCAACGGCAAAACGGCAATCATTACGGGCGGCGCCTCGGGCTTGGGGGAGGGCGCGGTGCGCCGCTTTGTCGGGGCGGGCGCAAAGGTTGCTATCTTTGACAGGGATGAGGAGCGGGGCACCGCCCTTGTCGAGGCGCTTGGCGCGCACGTCCACTATTTTTCCGTCGATGTGACCGATGAAGCGGCGACCCAAAGCGCCATTGAGGCTGTCATCGCCGCGTTTGGCGGCGTGCATATCAACTGCAATTTCGCCGGTATTGCCCGGGCCGCCAAAACTGTCGGTAAAGACGGGCCCCACCCCCTTGATATGTTTCGTCAGGTGCTGGAGGTTAATGTTACCGGCACGTTTAATGTCTTGCGTCTTGCCGCGGCGCAGATGGCCAAGAATGATCCGGTGACGGAGGATGGCGGTCGCGGTGTGATCATCAATACCGCTTCAATCGCCGCCTATGAGGGCCAGATGGGACAAGCGGCCTATAGCGCTTCCAAAGGGGCGATTGTGGGCATGACCTTGCCCATTGCCCGCGACCTCGCGCAGATTGGCATTCGCTGTAACACCATCGTGCCCGGATTGATCCATACACCGATGTTTGAGGCCATGCCGACGGAGGTTTATGATAGCCTGTCCAATTCGGTGCTCTATCCACGCCGCCTCGGCAAACCCGGCGAGATCGCCCATTTGGCGCAATATATTGTGGAAAATGATTACACCAATGGTGAAGCCATCCGAATGGATGGCGGCATCCGCATGCAACCCCGATAACGGACTGACCGCGGGCAAGCAATAAATCGTCGCCCCGCAATCTCATTACAGGGGCCGGGATCATCCGCTTAACGAAGGATGTCGGTGGATCTACTTTTCGCAACGTCATGGCCCCCGTGGTCAAGCCACGGGGAGGCAGGGATATAAAATCAACGTTTTATTTCCCGGCGAACTGACGTCTGAATTTATAAAAGGCGGGCCGGGGTCCGCCTCCCCGGCAACGGGTTTTCACCACTGCTCTTCAAAATAGCAGGCGATCAGGCAACTTGCCGGGCGAGGGCGCATTGCGACCAGATTTCCGATAGGGCGTTTACGAGGCGCGCAATGTCGTCGTCGCTATGGACCGGCGATGGCGTGATGCGCAGGCGCTCAGACCCTTTGGGCACCGTGGGATAGTTAATGGGCTGCACATAGATGCCGTGATTTTCCATGAGCCAATCGCTAATCCATTTGCACTTCACCGGATCACCAACCATGACCGGGACGATATGGCTGGGATTGTCCATGGTGGGGATGCCGATTTGTGCCAGTTGGGCGCGCACTTTCGCCACGCGGTCACGCTGGCCTAGGCGTTCGGCATTGCTCTGTTTCAAATGACGGATGGAAGCAAGTGCCCCCGCGGCAACGGCGGGTGGTAAAGCGGTGGTAAAAATAAAGCCCGAGGCAAAGGAACGGATAAAATCGCAAAGATCCGTAGACGCCGCAATATAGCCGCCAAGTACCCCATAGGCCTTGCCCAGCGTGCCCTCAATCACCGTGATGCGATCCATTAGGCCTTCGCGTTCGGCAATACCGCCGCCGCGCGGACCGTAAAGACCAACCGCATGGACTTCATCGATGTAAGTCATCGCATTGTAACGATCGGCAAGGTCGCAAATCGCCTCAATCGGGGCGATGTCGCCATCCATGGAATAGACCGACTCAAACGCGATCAGCTTTGGTGCAGCGGGATCAAGCGTTTTGAGAATTCGCTCCAGATCGGCCATATCATTATGCTTAAAGATATGTTTCTGCGCTTTGGAATGACGGATGCCCTCAATCATGGAGGCATGGTTCAACTCGTCGGAGATGACAATGCAGCCCGGAATTTTTGCCGCCAGCGTGCTCAGGCCCGTCCAATTGGACACATAGCCGGAGGTGAATAACAGGGCAGCTTCCTTATTGTGGAGGTCAGCCAGTTCGCGCTCCAACAACACATGATAATGGCTTGTGCCAGAGATATTCCGTGTGCCGCCGGCACCGGCGCCGCACTCGTCAATGGCCGTGTGCATCGCGTCGAGTACTTTGGGATGTTGACCCATACCCAAATAGTCGTTGGAGCACCAAACCGTCACTTCCGATGGGCCGATATCGCCATGATTATGGGCACGGGGAAACTGACCGCGCTGGCGTTTAATATCGGCGAAAACGCGATAATTGCCCTCATCACGCAGGCCCTCAAGGGTGCTTTTGAAAAACGCTTCGTAGTCCATTCTGATCTCCATGGCGGTAGCCACACCGCGCTATCGGCTATAGCTGAATTTTTCTTGGTTTGGCACCCTGCCGGGCGCGCGTTTCTGGTGTTCCTGCGGTATCTACGGTGGCAGCATCGGGTATTGCCCAGCGCCATAGCGCCGCATCGGGCAGGGGCAGGACAAGGGCCCAATGTTCAATCACGGCGAGCACCGCAAGGCTCGCCACCAGGGTCCAGGACACGGCTGCATAACTGCCCGGTACGGCTGCCGAGGCCAGCCAGATGAGATAGGCCGCAACACTGGTTGCCCCCACAATTGCCACGGGAAAAAACGCGCTTGCCGTGCGCTTGGAAAAATAGCTGGTGAGGTAGGTGAGATGGCGCGGCAGAAAGTTTGCCGACAGGTTCGGTGCGCCAAAGAATACAACGAACTTGGCGCTAAGCCGCATGCCCCATAATAAAAGAAACGTCCAAAGGGCCGTCTTGTTTGCGGCGCCCCAACTCATCACCGTGATGACCAGCGCATGGACGGCAATTGCAACCTCATGGTGAATTATCGTCTGGGCGGAGACGAGAAAACGGCGCCAAAGGGACAGCCCATCAGGACAGGTCGATTTGCGCGGGCCACTGACAAACCCCAACAAGAACATGATTTCGTGCCACGCCCAAAGGACAAGGCCGGCGAGGAAGCCGCCATAGGCCGCCGCCACGGTGACATTGCCTCGCAAATGCAACACCGCCACGGTTGCCCCGGCCATGGCAAAGGCTGCCACCCAGGCGCTTGCCTTAAACGTTGCCGCCGGCCGGCCCACAAGCCAAAGCACAAAGCCGGTGGATATCCACCACGCAAAGGCCGCCACGAGCAGAGGAAGAAAGGATGCGATCATTGCGCCCTGCCAAGCCAGTGAGTTGTCATGCGGTTTGTTATGTTTTGCGTCGTCGTCACGTCTTCTTGTCTTTCTCCAGCAGGTTTGGGTCTATGGCAGCGGCGCCCGGGGCGCCAATTGATAAGACGAATGGGGCGTATCGGCTTTTTCGGTGCCAACGCCTCATCCACGATGGCCGCTACCAGGCGGGTGCAAGACGCACCTGCGCGGGTAAGTCGTTGCGGCGGACAGGCGTCATAAAAATACCGGCAAATTTCATGGCACAGCGCAGGCCGAGCCCCATGCGTTTGATCCGGCTACGAATGTCGCTGGCGCCGGTGAGCGCCTCCATAGCATCGGCGGTCTGGCGTAGGCTTTCCATTCGTGTCCGGAATTTCGGATCATCGATATCAAGCTCTACGGGGAAAATCTGCCGCGCGATTTCATTGGTAATTCGGAGGACATTGTAGTCATAGGTCGTGGGATCAAGCCCTAGCGCCGCATGAAAAGCCGGGCGCCGATGGTCGCGGATATACATGGTCGCGTAAACGGCAGTGAGGAAAAATCGGATCCACAACAGATTACCGCCGCGCAACAGATGCGGGTTTGCCTTCATCAATAGGGCAAACGCCTCCCCATGGCGGAATTCATCATTACACCAATCTTCAAACCACTTGAAAATCGGGTGGAACCGCAATTCGGGGTGTTTTTCCAACTGGCGATAAATCGCGATATAGCGCGCATAGCCAATCTTTTCGGACAGATAGACCGAATAGAAAATATATTTGGGTTTGAAGAAGGTATATTTCTTCGATTTCGTAAGAAACCCAAGATCAACACCAATGCCAAAGTCTTTGAGGACGTGATTGATAAAGCCCGCATGGCGCGCCTCATCACGGCTCATATATTTCATCAGGGCTTTGATATCCGGGTTATCAACCTGACGCGCGATTTCCTTATAAAGGACGCATCCGGAAAATTCCGAGGTGAGGGAGGAGACGAGAAAATCCACAAACTCCGCGCGCAAGTCGGGCGGAAGCGTGTCCAGCATATCCTCAAATTCAGCCGTTCGCTTGAAGTGATTTTTGTTGCGGTCTTCGGCGAGCTCCGCGATGAGCGCGTCCCATTCCTGGCGCACGGGCTCCACGTTGAGCGCGTTCATGGCCTTGATGTCGGTTGTATAAAACCGCGGGCTCAGGGTTGTGCTCTCCTGCGCCATTTTGTTGGTTTCGGGTTTGGTGCGACCGGGCGGTGTGGTTTGGGCCTGGAGCGCAACAAAATCCTCGCGGTTGGGTTCTGCGGTTGCTGTGGTCATTTCAAATATCCGGTTTGAGGGGTTGGCCGCTGCAATAGGGTCGGCGAGAAGCTGACCTCATAAAGCTCGGTAATAAGAAAGATCGATTTCAGCCGTACCCAGAGTTTATCGAAAATTGATGCGCGCGTGAGCGTAGCCGATCGGCGCAGAAAAAGCGTTTCGCCAAATGCCAATTGCACGGGTGCGCCATGGACAAAAATCCTGTCACCAAGATTTGCCTGCAGATTATCGTCGAGGGCCACATGGGCCTCAAGCGTTTCATTAGTGTGCTTGACCTGTACAGTGCAGCCGGTGGCAATTTTCTGACGCCAGAACCTCAAAGAGGGCGCGTGGGGTACTGTGATCGCTGCTATGATCATGATGTCACCTTATCGGTGATGGTTGCCAAATCCTCTTGTGGCAAGGCTGGCGCACCGGCGGTGTTTAGGGTGGCGTTTGGCAACAGCACATCAAACTGTTTGGCATTGGCGCGGCCAAAGGCATTGAGCTCAACCTGATGCTCCGTTAGCGGATCGATGAGGAGGAGCCCGCGGTCGCTAGTGGCCACTAGACGAAACGGCATCTCGGGGCCAATATCGAATTTCTGGCGGGAGAACGCCATGGCGCGCAATGCCGTGCGCACAAAGCCTGCCTGGTTGGCCTCAAACAGGTAAACCTCATCGCCGCTTGTGGCGTCGCGTACCAAGATACCGCCTGTTGCATGGTCAAGAAATAACAGGCTGCGTTCACTGACGATGGACAGCGGCTTTTCCGGTTGCTGGCCGATGCCCGTCCACTGGCTAAAAAAAGTGGCAAATACACTGAAAAGCGCGATTGAAAATACACAGATCAGCATTTTGCGGGGAACGGCCCCTTGGGCGTGTGCGATGATCATAATAAACCTTCCTACCTTTAGTCCTTCCGATTGTCCTTTACGTCGTTTTCTCTTTCGTTCTTGTACGGATAAGCCCTTATTCCGTGGGAGCCTATGCGGGGGCGGCGGTGCCCAAGGGCCCGGCATGGTGCGCGGTTGTGCCTTGTGGTGCCTGCTTTGCCGCGCGGGTTGGTGTATCATTGACGTCGGCGCCCATGTCTTGCGCGCTTACGGTGTCGGCACTTGCCGCATGGGCTTTAATGGCTGCCACCAAAATGTCCGCCGGGGTTTTGGCATCGCTTAACCCGCGCAGTAACGGCACCGGGCGCAGCAAGCGAAATGGCCGGGCATGGGGCCACAGATGGAGAAGCGGCACCTTGGTCTGCCTCGTGGGTTCAAGGGCGAGATCACCAGCCTTTTCTGTACGTGCTTTCAGGGCGACGGCAGAGATCTGTGCAAACGGTAGATTGATATATTTGCGTAAGGCAACACCGCTACGGATCACGACGCGATTGGTGGTGATCGTATAGACGCTCGCCCGCGCCATCATCCGGGCAATGACGAACAAGATACCAATGGCAATCAGGCCGGCGATGCCGACGGCGAGGGCATCGCCCAGGGCAACACCCAGGCCCATGCCTTTCGTCATGGCACTGATGACCGTCCACATCATCAAGCCGGCAAAATAAAGCCCGATCGGCCGAATATGGAGGGCATGGATCGCAAGGGCGAGGGGGCGCGGCGCCCCTTGCCACAACACCCGCTCCCCCGGGGGTAGCAGCTGGGGAAGCCCGCGTATGGGCTCCCCGCCATGGGTTTCTTCATCGTGGAATAGGTTCATATCCAGGGCTCCACCCGGTCAGGTGTCGCGTAGAGCTTGCCGCCACCATAATAGGCGCTGACCTTATCCTCTTCCAGGCGGGTCACCTCATCGGGCACTTTTGTTTGCGGCACATCGGTAAACTGCGCGCCCGTAATCGCGTGCACATTGATGCGGCGTTGGCTGCCTTTGACCACCGCAAACGGGATGGGCAGCAACACGTTTTTTGGCGCATCGCTGGTGCCCACATTGAGCTCCATATAGCGAATAATCGCCTCGGATCGATCAACCCAGAGATCAACAACAACACCGCCCGGCTGATCATCGCAGCCATAAACGGTCATGCCGCGCGGGTCGGCATCCTCATTAGCCACATCATAGCCGTCACCTAGACGCATGGGCGCAATGCGCGGGCGTCCGTCATCGGTCAGGTCCGCCAGGTCCATTCGTTCCGCATAGGAACCAGGGCCGACGGCATCTTTCATGGGGTTGCCGGTTGGCTCATAGGGGGCACCCGGCCAAACGGCGGTGCGGCGCAGGGCATGGTTGCGGGTATCGCGGGTGCCATGGGGCTGTAAAACGGTGCCGCGGCCATGGGGCAGGTGAAAGGCTTTTTTCGGCCCGTACCAGACCTGGCCTTTATCTTCTATGCGTCCGCGGGTGTCAGACTCCAGCGGATAGCCTTCGCGGCGGCTTTCCTGCTGGATATAAAACACAAGCCCGATAAAGAATAATAAGAACGTCCAGTTACATATACTGACCAGATCGATCCCGGGTAAAAACTCACCACTGAATAGCATGGGTCACTCTCCTTTGTTGGGACTAGCCGGGGAAGGCGGCTAATCCGAATTTGTGTTGACGTGTGGTTGCGTCGTCGTCGGTGGGGGGGGGCGAATGCACCGCCAGCGGACCAATGGCGGCCAGCGTTGCAAACAACAGTAAAATCTCGATGTGATAGACAATGCCATAGCCCGTGGACGGCATGGTCAGCGCCGGGCCAAGGGCCCCTTGTGCGGCAAGACCACCAAAGAAATCGGCAATCATGCCGCCAGCGGCAATGGCGACACCGGCGGCAGTGGCCTGGACCGCGCCCCATGCGCCAAGGGCAATCCCGCTATCGGTTTGTGCGGCAACGCCCATCACCGCCGTCAGGGTACAGACGGAAAACAAGCCAGCACCAAGACCGATCAGACAAACGCCAACGCGAAACATTATTGCCGAATGGAACGGATCAGCAAAAATAACGGTTGAAAAGCCAAAGACCCCGACAAGGATACCCCACGCCGCAAGACGATGGGGCTCGCGCCCACGCATGAGGCGCTGGGCGGCGAGCGCAAAACCCGCCAGCATACCGAGCGAGAAGATTGCGGTGAGCAGCGTTGTTTGCGCAACGGAGAGCGCAAGAATTTCTCCGCCATAAGGTTCCAGCAAAACATCCTGCATACTGAAAGCCGCAGAGCCGAGTGCCACAGTGATCAAGAGCCGCCGCGTCTCCCGCGTGCCCGTAAAGTTGGCCCAGGACTGGCGAAAGCTTAAAGCTGGTGCGTCTTTTGTGCTTTGTGCGGCGCGCATGGCAGCGGTCTGGCGCGGTTCCTGTTTCCACAAGGCAATGATGTTGAAGATCAGCGCGGCAACAGCCGATCCTTGAATAACGCCAATCAGCGCTTGATAGGTAAACCCGGTAAGGAGAACGCCAAAGACAAGCGCGCTCACCGCCATACCGATGAGGAGCATGATATAAAGAAGCGCAACGATCCGGGGACGGACATTCTCATCGGCAAGATCAGTGGCAAGCGCCAGACCCGCCGTCTGGGTCATATGCATCCCCGTACCCGTAAGCAGAAATGCCGCCGCCGCCGCGGCCTTACCAAGATTTTCCGGCGCCCCAGCGTCACCCGACAGAACGATCAGCGCAAAAGGCATGATCGCGAGGCCGCCAAACATCAGCATGGTGCCGGTCCAGATAAAGGGCGTGCGCCGCCAGCCAAGAACGGAGATATGCACATCGGACCGGTGGCCCATGAGCGCGCGGAAGGGCGCTGCCATCACCGGCACAGCCACCAGCAACGCTACAATCCAGGACGGGATTGACAATTCAACGATCATGACGCGGTTCAGCGTGCCCGTGAGCAGTACCGCGGCCATGCCAACCGAAATCTGAAACAGCGACAGCCGCAAAATCCGGCTGAGCGGTAAGTCTTTTGTGGCAGCATCGGCGAAGGGCAAAAACCGGGTACTGAGCGACATCCAAAAGGCGAGTGCCGGCGGCTGACCCGGCTGGGCAGCGGTGGCACTCGCGGTGGTGGGGCTCCCAGTGGTCGTGGGGGGAATAGGGGGCCCGCTACCTGGATGTGCGCTGGAGCTGGTCATTGGGGGCAAACCTCCAGCGCCTCGGAGATGTAAAAGCCTGACTTGATCCGTTGGCCGGCCCGCGGTTGCCAATCCTGGAGCGCGCCCATGGTGCTCATCCTGTCGATCAGCCGGGTTTTACTAACCGGTTGAATGGCTGGCGCGCGGTCACTGCGCGGGAAGAGCTTGCCCACGGTGTGCATAGTGCGCAGCATTGGGTTTGCGGGGGCAAAGGTGAACGCAATGGACCGGGTGGTGCGCCGGGCAAAGCCATCAAGAAGCCGCGCAATATCGTTATCACCATAATGAATCAGCGAATCCATGGCGACAACGTGGTCAAATTGTCCCGTATACGGATCAAACATATCGCCTACGCGAAAATCGATGGACCCACGCATGCCGCTGCGGTCATAACGTTGTTGGGCAAGCGTGATCAAACTGCGCGAGAGATCAATCGCCACCACATCGGCGCCGCGATTGGCAAGCTCAACCGATAACTGCCCCGGCCCGCACCCGGCATCGAGGATGCGTCGGCCCGTCAGGTCAAATGGCAGCCAATCCACCAGCGTCTTGCGCATGGCGTCGCGCCCGGCGCGCACCGTGGCGCGGATACCGCTCACCGGTACATCGGAGGTAAGCTTTGCCCAATTGTCCGCCGCCGTTTTATCAAAATAGGTTTCGAGCTGCGCGCGGGTTTGACCATAAGAATCGTCCGGCGTCATGGGGATGGCGCCGGCAGCAGCCTTCGGCCCTGACATGGTGTCACCTTGTGATGCGGGTTGGTGCGTTTCCATCATCCGTCAAACCCCAGAAAGTCAAAAATCTCGCGATCCTTCATGGGCGAGGCGTCCAAGGACGGGGTTCCAGCCCATAAGGTTGCGGCGAGCTTGAGATATTCCTCTTGAACCGCGTCCAATTCAGGGGAGGACGGCATTTCAAACAGCGTTGATTTTTTCAGACGAGAACGGCGGATCACATCAAGGTCCGGCAAGTGCGCCAGACGCTGAAGCCCGGTTTGCGCCGCATAGCGATCAATTTCGTCCGTGTCCGCCGACCGGTTGGCAATAATACCGCCCAGGCGCACTTCATAATTCTTCGCCTTGGCCTGGATCGCCGAGACAATGCGGTTCATGGCGAAAATGGAATCAAAATCATTGGCCGTGACGATCAATCCGCGATCGGCATGCTGCAGGGGAGAGGCAAAGCCGCCGCACACCACATCGCCCAGCACATCGAAAATTACAACATCGGTGTCTTCCAAGAGGTGATGTTCTTTGAGCAGCTTGACCGTTTGGCCCACCACATACCCGCCGCAACCGGTGCCAGCGGGCGGGCCGCCGGCCTCCACGCACATGACGCCATTATAGCCCTCAAAGACAAAGTCCTCCGGGCGCAGTTCCTCCGAGTGGAAATCAACGGTTTCAAGAACATCAATCACCGTGGGGGCGAGGCGTTTGGTCAAGGTGAAGGTAGAATCATGTTTCGGGTCGCAGCCAATTTGCAAAACCCGTTTGCCAAGCTTGGAAAACGCCACCGACAGGTTTGAGGAGGTTGTCGATTTGCCGATCCCGCCCTTGCCATAAATGGCGAAGACCTTGGCATTGGTGATTTCCATATCAGGATCAAGGGAGACCTGTACGCTGCCCTCACCATCGGGTCGCCCGCCACCGGATGGACTCGTCGTTGGGGGGGTGAGGGGGCGCGCGCCAGGGCGCTCCAAATCAAGTACTGTCATTGAGTATCCTCCCGATACGGATAAGTATTAAAGGTGCCTGTTTGATTTAGAAGGGTCATGCGAGCGCTCCTTGCGGGGCGTCGGCGGGGTAAATGCCTTCAATTCTGTCTTCGAGGTCTTCACCGGCCCGGTGCAATGCCGCCAGCGTTTCAGCATCGGGCGTCCAGTATTTGCGGTCGCTTGCCTCCAGCAGGCGATTGGCAACCTTGGCGCAGGATTTTGGATTCAAGCTGGCAAGCCGCTCATGGAGGTCTTTGTCGAGCACAAAGGTTTCTGTGATTTTCTGATAGACCCAAGGGTCAACCTGGCCGGTGGTGGCCGACCACCCCATGGTGTTGGTCACATGGGCCTCAATCTGGCGCACACCCTCATAGCCATGCTTGAGCATGCCTTCATACCATTTGGGGTTTAGGGTCCGCGTGCGTGTTTCCAGGGCAACTTGCTCGGTCAGGCTGCGCACCACGCCATCACCGCGGGTTTGATCGCCAATATAAACAGGCGGCTCGGTGCCTTTGGCGCGTTTGACCGCCCGGCCCACACCGCCCAGCGTATCGAAATAATGGTCAATGGTGGTGACGCCCAATTCAACGGACTCAAGGTTTTGATAGGCAAGGTCCACATCCTTGAGGATGGAGGTGAGGAGCGCCGCGTGCTGAACCGGTTTGCCGGATATGCCGTAGGCGAAGCATTTACGCCGCTCATAAGCATCGGCAAGGTCGCTTTCCTCATCCCAGCATCCTGCATCAATCAGATGGTTTACATTTGATCCGTAGGCGCCATCGGCGTTGGAGAAAACGCGAAGCGCGGCCGTTTCAAGATCACAGCCATGGGCCAATTGATAGGCAAGCGCGTGTGTGCGCACATAATTCATGGCCGCCGGTTCATCGGCGCTGGCTGCCGCAAAGCACGCCTCGGCCAGCATGCGGGTTTGCAAGGGCAACAGATCGCGGAAAATGCCCGACAAGGTAACAACGACATCAATCCGGGGCCGCCTCAACGCCTCAAGGGGGATGAGGTCCGCCCCGCTCAGGCGGCCATAGCTATCAAACCGCGGTGTTGCCCCGATGAGGGCAAGGGCTTGGGCAATTTGGGCGCCTTCGCTTTTGAGATTGTCCGTACCCCACAAAACCATAGCCACAGTTTCGGGAACGCTTTCTGCCCCAGATTCCGCGGCGCCCATGTCGGCGCGATGACGTTCAATCAGCCGGTCAGCCTGGTTACGTCCGTCAATAACAGCAAAGGCCGATGGCAGGCGGAACGGATCAAACCCATGAATATTGCGCCCGGCGGGCAAAATCTCCGGATTGCGGATCAGATCGCCGCCAGCCACCGGGGCAATAAAGCCGCCATCAAGGGCATGGATGAGGCCATCAAGCTCACTGTCGCCCGTCATCGCTTCGCGCGCGGTTGCCAGCTTGGTGAGGAGATCAGTGTGCGCGCGCAGGCCGTGGCGTTTGGCAATGGTGCTCACTTCTTCCCCGCGGGCGAGCGCCATGATTGCATCATCGGGGAGCGTCCCCTCCGCCGCATCGGCGATCTCGGTCTGGGTCGTGGCCAGCGTTTTGAGAAGGTCAACTTGCTCGGCAATCTCCGGTTTGCGTCCCGCCACATGGAGGCCGTGGGGGATCAACGCGTCTTCGGTGGTGTTGACCTCCAGGCGCAGTGCCTCAATGGCCGCCGGCGTTAGGAGTGTTTCGGCCGCCGCGTTGTCTTCGGTCATGTCGCTAAAATGAAGCGCTGCGGCAAGCTGCGTTATGGCGGCGGCAAGGGCGGTGCGCTTTTCTTCCTCGTCGGTGGGTGTTTGGCGCCAGCGATCAATGGTTTCTTTCAGATCGATAAGCTCTTTATACAGACCAGCCTCGGTAACCGCGGGGGTCAGATAGCTCACCACCGTGGCCGCAGCCCGGCGCTTAGCAATCGTCGCCTCCGACGGGTTATTGGCCGCATAGAAATAAATATGCGGCAGATCGCCAATCAGATGATCGGACCAGCATTGGCCGGACATGCCGCTTTGTTTGCCGGGCATAAATTCCAGCGCGCCATGGGTGCCAAAATGGATGAGTGCATCGGCGCCAAAATCCTTCCGCATCCAGCGGTAATAATTCGCAAAGGCGTGGGTTGGCGCAAAGCTGCCCTCAAACAACAGGCGCATGGGATCGCCTTCATAGCCAAAGGCCGGCTGGACGCCCACAAAGATATTGCCGAATTGCGCGCCAAAAACCTGAAGGTTGCGGCCATCGGTTTGATGACGACCGGGGGCGGGACCCCATTGCGCTTCGATTTCATTCAACCGGGTCTCGCGCGTCACATGGGTATCACGCGGCACGGTGGCGGCAACATTGGCGTCGGCGCCATGTTGGTCAGCATTGCCCTCAAGAATGGCCGCTTTCAAGGCGTCAATATCGGCTGGGCAGTCAACAGTATAACCCTCCGCCTGCAGACGATTGAGGGTGTTGAGGAGCGATTCAAAAACTGCCAAATGGGCCGCCGTCCCCACACCTCCGCCATTGGGCGGAAAGTTGAACAGAGTAATTGCAATCTTGCGCTCGGCGCGTGACCGCTGTCTCAAGCGCAACAGTGTTGCCATGCGGGCGGCCAACATGCCTGCGCGGTCGGGGCAACTGACCATACGGCCATGGTCACGGGGGGCAAAGCTGCAACGCTGGCCACACCCTGTGCACTTTTCAGGGCCGCCCCGCCCACCAAAAACGGTTGGGTTTGTGGCGCCATCAAGCTCGGGGATGGCAACCATCATGGTCGCCTCCACCGGGGAAAGACCGCGGGTGCCAGCCCCCCATTCGCTGAGGCTTTGGAATTCCAGTGCATGGGCGGCAAGATAGGGTACATCCAGCGCTTGCAAGGTGTCGGCGGCGGCGGCGCTGTCATTATAGGCCGGGCCCCCAACGAGCGAAAACCCGGTGAGGGAAATCATCCCGTCAATAAGGGGGACGCCCTCTTTCAGGAAAAATTTCTCAATCGCCGGGCGGGCATCAAGACCGCTGGCAAAAACCGGGATCACGCGCAGACCCTGCGCCTCCAGCGCGGCAATGACGCCATCATAATGCTGGGTATCACCGCCAAGTAAATAAGACCGCATAAGGAGTAATCCCACCGCCGGTTTTTTTGACCGGGCAAGCGGCAGCTTTGCGGCGGTTTGCGCGATGGTTGGCGTCATGCGGGGGTGGTAAACGCCAATCTCGGGATAGTCTGTGGGCGGGCTTACCTGCAACGTCCCCGCAAAATGACGACGCGGTCCAGCGGCATACCGGTCCACCAGAAAGCTGACGAGACCAGCTATATTTTCTTCAGAGCCCGCCAGCCAATATTGCATGGACAGAAAATAGGCGCGCACATCCTGGGCAGTACCCGGAATATATTTCAACAGTTTTGGCAAACGGCGCAGCATCCGCATCTGGTTAGCACCGGACCGGCTTGCCTTACCCGACCCGCGCAACCGTTTGAGAAGGGCGATGGGGCCTGTTTCGGGCTTATCCATATCAAACCGGCCAAGACGGGTAAGTTTGACAATCTCGCTGGCCGACATGGTGCACACCATGGCGTCACAATGGGGACGACGCGCCAATAATGCCGGGCGAATGGCGCAGATATGGTCTTCCAGAAACAGCATGGAGGCGAGGATAATATCGGCCTGCGCAATGGCGGCCTTACACGCCTCCAGACTGTCGGGCTGCCGGTCCCAATCGGAGGCGGCGAAAAACGTAATGGAAAGCCCGGGAATTTGCCGGGCAAGCGCGCGTTCAGCATCCCGCACGGCACTGGCGAGATGGGCATCAAGCGTCACCATCACCACGCGCACGGGGCACGCTTTTACCCGTATTGCCTTACCGTCCATAATGCGCCTTGGCCTCATAAAGAGTATCAACGGTAATGGTATGAAGGGCGTGGGCAGCAGCATAGGCTTCGGTATTGCGCCGCGCCTTGCCGCGGACAAAAAACGGGATCTTACGCAGTTCTTTTTCCGCATCCTGGGCCCAGGCAACGGGGTCTTGCGATGATGGATCATCGGTATGCGGTGCAGACAAAGGTGACCCAACGGATTTTTCTGCGAGCGCGTGAACCGGCCCGTCGGCGCGCACCGCCCCATGGCCACCGAGGTGAGACGCGCCAGCCCCATCATGAAACTCAAAATCATCGCGGAACATGCCGAGAAGATGCTCTTCCAGACCCATGACTAGCGGGTGGACCCAGCTGTCGAACAACACATTCGCCCCTTCAAAGCCCATTTGCGGGCTATAGCGGGCAGGAAAATCCTGCACATGGACAGGCGAAGAGATCACCGCACAGGGCAAGCCAAGACGTTTGGCAATATGGCGTTCCATCTGTGTACCGAGGACGAGTTCGGGCTCCGCCTCGGCAATGGCGGCCTCCACGCTGAGATAATCATCCGTAATCAGCGGTTCCACATCATATTTTTTTGCCGCAGCGCGCACATCGCGGGCAAATTCGCGGTTGTAACAGCCGAGCCCAACGACCTCAAAAGCAAACTCCTCCGCCGCCACGCGTGCCGCGGCGATGGCGTGGGTTGCATCGCCAAAAATAAAGACGCGTTTACCGGTGAGGTAAGTGGAATCAATCGACTTTGACCACCATGGAAAGTTTGACGGGCTTTGCGTCCTGTCAGGGGACGGACAATTGGCGAGCGTGCAAACCTCTTCAATAAATTCATGGGTTGCGCCAATGCCAATGGGAACAGTTTTTGTGTAGGGCTGACCGCAGTTCTTCTCCAGCCAGCGGGCCGCACTCTCGCCGGTTTCAGGGTAAAGCACCACATTAAAATCAGCCGCCGCAAGGGCGCGGATATCGTCAACCCGTGCACCGAGCGGCGCACACACATTCACATCGATGCCAAGCGAGGTGAGGAGGCCCGTAATCTCCTTCACATCATCGCGGTGACGAAAGCCAAGCGCCGTGGCGCCCAGCAGGTTGCAAGTGGGACGCCCGGTTTGCGCGGAAACCTTTGGCCGCTTCTGGTCGGTCAGATGGCGGACGATTTGATAAAATGTTTCCGCCGCACCCCAACTTTCCTTGCGCTGATAGGAAGGCAGCTCCAGCGGGATCACCGGCAGGTCAAGGTCCAGCGCTTTGGCAAGGCCGCCCGGGTCATCCTGAATCAGTTCGGCGGTGCACGATGCACCAACCATTAAGGCCGATGGCTTGAATCGGTCTCGCGATTCGCGGGCAGCTTTTTTGAAGAGCTCTGCGGTATCAGCGCCGAGGTCCCGCGCCTCAAACGTTGTATAGGTCACGGGTGGGCGCTTTTGGCGCCGCTCAATCATCGTGAACAGAAGATCCGCATAGGTATCACCTTGCGGCGCATGGAGAACATAATGCATATCCTCCATGGCGGTGGCGACGCGCATGGCGCCCACATGGGGCGGGCCCTCATATGTCCAGACGGTCAGCTGCATCAGATGCTTATCCTTGTGCGCCGCTTAAGCGGGCGGGCAAAAAGCTCAGCCAAATCGCCAGCCTGATCGTAGCCATGGATGGGGGTAAAGACGAGCTCAATTGACCATTTGGTTGTGAGACCCTGGGCCTCCAACGGATTGGCAAGACCGAGACCGCACACGGTGATATCAGGCTTTGCATCGAGGCATCGGTCAATCTGACGGTCGGTGTCCTGACCTTCGCTCAGCTGAACATCTGTACCCAGAAGGGCAAGTTCTTCGCGCAGATGCTGACTATGGAGATAGGGCGTGCCCACTTCGGTCAGGTTCATGCCAAGTTCACGGGACAGGAACCGCGCAATCGGCACTTCCAATTGCGAATCGGGAAAGAAGAAAAGACGTTTATCGCGCAAGGCATCTTGGTGAGTTGCTAATGCCGTTTGGGCGCGCGCCCGGGCCGGGGCGGTAACCGCATCCACATGGGCCCGGTCGATGCCAAACGCGTCAGCCGCCGCGTAAAGCCACCCGGTTGTGCCTTCCACGCCGAGCGGAAAGGGCGCGGGAATATACCGTGCACCGCGCTTTTCCAGTGCCAGGGCGGTATCGCGCAGAAACGGTTGGGCAAGAAGATAGCGCGTGCCCGGCGTCAGGGTTGGCATGGCGTCAGCCTTGCGCGCAGGCAGGAAGGCAACATTGTCGATCCCCATCTGCGCGAATAGGCGCGCAAACTGGTCTTCAACAATGTCCGCGAGAGCGCCGACGACAAGCAGGGAAGGGGCTGCTTTGTCGTCGGCAGGCAGTGAAGGAACTAACGAGGCGAGGCAGGCATCCTCACCCTGTGTGAACGTCGTTTCGATCCCACTGCCCGAGTAGTTCAGCACACGCACATCTGGCGAATAGGTTTGTGATAACCGGTTCGCTGCGCGGCTGAGGTCAAGCTTGATCACTTCTGACGGGCAAGAACCTACCAGGAAGAGAAGTTTAATATCCGGCCGCCGTTCCAACAGGCGACTAACGGTTTTATCGAGTTCGTCATTGGCATCGGCGAGACCGGCAAGGTCCCGCTCGTCCAGAACGGCCGTGCCAAAGCGTGGTTCAGCAAAAATCATCACCCCGGCAGCCGATTGCATGAGATGCGCGCAGGTGCGTGAGCCGACAATTAAAAAGAACGCATCCTGAATTTTCCGGTGAAGCCAGATAATGCCGGTAAGCCCACAAAAAACCTCGCGTTGGCCGCGTTCGCGCAACACTGGCGGGCGCATTTGTGTACTATCGCACGAGGACGCGTCTTGATGCTCCGGGGCAAGATCAAGGGGCGGGCTCATGATTGTGCCCCCTGCGGTAAAGACGATCCATAGGGAGCGGTATTGTGTGCCTGCGACCGAGCTTGTAACCGCGCTTGACGCAATTTCCAGATGAACTGGCCCGCATTGATCACATAGGTTCCATAGGCAAAAAGCGCGATGGCCAGTTGCTGGGCCGGGGTGCCAATACCAAATATCAGCGCCGCGAGATAGGCCGTATGCAGCGCAATAACGAGAAACGAAAAGACATCTTCCCAGAAAAACGCTGGGGCCAACAAATATTGACCAAAAACTTCTTTTTCCCAAAGGGCGCCGGTAACCATAATTGTATAAAGCGCCAGCGTTTTGATCAGTATAGAAATGACCGCAACGTCATAACCTTGACCGCTTGTCAAATAGCGCAGCACCAAAAACAGGCTGATGAGAAAAATCAGAAATTGTAGCGGGGCAAGAATGCCTTGTACGGGTGTCCAGATGCTTGCGTCCCGGCGTTGACGCTGGGCCGCGGTATAGAGGGACGGCGGTGTTCCTGCGGGTTTAGGGGGCGCCAAATCGGGACCATTGGCCAAAAACGCCTGGCGATCAGAGGTCGAATTATCGCCCCGGATTGGTGCTCTTTTATTGTGAAGAGCGGGCTTTTTTGGTGCCTGAAATTGTCCCGAATGTTCACCCATGACGCAACGGTATCGGTGTTGGAAATAGGTGTCAACTCAAATTGACGTCTATTTAGATTGACAGATTTGGCTCGCGTGCTAGTGTTTCTTAACGGTGAGTCAACGGGTCTCGATTTGGCCGGGTGGTGGATTTTGCGCCAGTGCCGACTTGGCATGCGCAGGTGTAAAAAACGCCTCTGTAAAGCATCTGTGTTGTTGTTACGAAGTGTGATGTTGTCACGAAGTATTTCTGCAAAAATGCGCAGTCATGGGAGTGTATAAAAATAAGGATGACAATTTGAAAAATATTTCGGCCACGCACGGTCATGAATGAAGAAATAAAAAGAATATTCTATCGGCAGCCGACGATGTGTGGCACTGATTAACGACAGGCCCATGATTGCACTAATTGACGGCGTTGCGCGGTTTGGCTGGCGACATCTGAGATAAGACAATGAAGACCGACTGAGATCTTGTCCGCTTTTGGGTTGCGAATTGGCAGACCGTTCAGGCCGAGCGCCCAATAACCATGGGGCCAATGACGCGTTAAGTGATACGTGAAAAGAGAATGACTGGGGCCGGAAGAAAGCTTTGGAGACCTTGCCAAAAGGTCGAACGAAACCGGAGCATTAAGACTGACGTGACGACGCCGACCGATGAAATCCGCAGCTTTCTGCGCAACATATTTCGAGAGTGACCGATGTCAGATCAAGACGGCCTAGACCCAGCAAACCCGCTCAAGGCGCTTTTTGCCCTGCAGGCAGACAATGAACCAACCGGGCTTCGCAGTGCGGAGGAATTGGGCTATGCTTCCGATCTGTTTGGTAAGGGAAACGGCTCCATGCCGTCGCTATCCCCATCGGCGCGTCAAGCGCTAAAATCGACCGTTGAAAGCGAATTTATTCCGAGGCTGATGTTGTCTCATTCTGTCCCATCCTCTCTTTCCGCCACCGGCGCCAGCGATGGTGCCCTCGCGCCGGGACCAATTTCTGTCGCCGATGAGGATGTGGCGATCTTTAACCGGCTTATTCTTGATGATGCCGACGCGGAGGCGCGCGGGTTTGTTGACTTGCTTATTGCGCGCGGCATTCCGCAGGAGGCAATTTATACGGATCTTTTTGCCGTTTGTGCGCGGCGTTTGGGCGAAATGTGGGAGGCTGATCTGTGCAGTTTTGCCGAGGTGACACTCGGCCTTTGCCGTCTGCATGAATTACTCCGCGCCCAGGGCTCCACCTATGACATAAATTTTATTGGCCATGGTGACAGACCGTCCATTCTGCTCGGCACGCTCGATACGGACACACATATTTTTGGTATTGCGATCGTGGCTGAGTTTTTCCGCCGGGCCCAATGGCGTGTGCAATGCGCCCCAGGCAGCGATTGCGAGGAATTGATTGATTATCTGAGCGATCAGGATGTTGACGTTCTGGGTCTCTCCCTGTCCGGGGTGACGTCTGAGAAGGCGCTGAAGCAGCAGATCAGTCACCTTCGTGAGGGCGCGCGTAACCCCAATTTGCGGATTATTGTGGGTGGCCCGCAATTGGTTGATGACCCGGAATTGTTTACGCGGATCGGGGCCGATGATGGCTCCACCAATGCCCGCACCGCCCCGTCACGCGCTGCCAGCCTGGTCGCGGCAACCATAAGACATAGCTGAGCGAAAACCTGAGAGTAAACGCGGCCCGCCGTGTGGTTGATTTGGATGTAATGATGGATGTAGCAGAGTCCCCAGAAAAGGACGTTCTGGCTTTCAAGAGTCCGAAAAAGTTCCTGGCCGATCTTGATACAACTGTTACGGCACAGATTATTGCCTCAGCCGCCGACGTGGCGCTCCTGGTTGAGGGCGGGATCATCCGCGATGTTGCTCTTGGCAATCCTGAATTGATCGCAGAAGGCTACGATAAAACTTGGCGCGGCAAGCATTGGGCCGAAACCGTCACCATCGAGAGCAAAGCCAAGATCAATGATTTGCTAAAGGCTGTCGCTCCGGTGGCCGCCACCCCAAGCAAGGCGTCCGCCAAGACCGCATCGAAAACTACTGGCGCCAAATCATCGGCCGCCAAGGGGGCTGGCGGGCGCGGTAAAAACACTGTTGCAAAGACCAGCGATCAAAAAGCCCAATTGAATGAGCAAAAGGCGCTCTGGCGTCAGGTTAATCACGCGTCCCAGCGCGGTATTGATGTGCCCATCAAATATACAGTCGTGGGCACAAATACGGACGGACGCCTGATTGCCCTCGGCCGGGATCTACGCTCCGTTTCTGCGATCCAGCAGCGCCTCGTGGAGACGCACCAAAATCTTGAACGCGAATATTCCCGCATGCGCGAGACCGAGGCGCGTTATCGTTTGTTGTTTGAGGCAACGGCCGAGCCGGTCATGGTTGTTTCCGCCGATGGCTTGCGTATTGAGGAGGTTAACCCCGCCGCGCGCCGTTTGTGGGGGTGGACGGGTAAAATTCCTGTGGGTCAGCGGCTTGATCGGTTTGTCCCAGCGGGTGAGCAACGCCAGATTGACCAATTGCTGCGTGAGGTCCTTGAAAAAGGCCGCGCACAGACGAAGTCGATCTTGATTGGTAATGATCATCATTGTGTGCTGATCGCATCGGCCTTCCGCCAGGATGATGCGGTGCGGGTCATCATCCGTATGGTGCCGAAAAGCACCGATGCGGGGCCGGTGGAGGAGGAGAGCGATCCATTCGAAATCGCTCGGGATTTACCCGACGGCCTTGTGGTGACCAGCGCCGACTTGCGCATCATTGCCGCCAATGCGGCTTTTTTGAAAATGGCGAGCCTCACCGGTCATGGGCAAGTCGAAGGGGAGGGGTTGTTGAGCTGGCTGGGCCGGTCCTCAACCGAGCTTAATGTGCTGGTTTCAACTTTGAAAACCCACGGTGCGGTGCGCAATTTCTCCACCGTCCTGCGCGACCGTTTCGGTGTGGAGGACGAGGTTGAGCTATCCGCTGTCTCTGCGCCCGATGATGGTCCGGTTTCCTATTGTTTTTCGGTGCGGTCAGTTGCCCGGCGAATGGAAGCGGGCCCGCGCCTTGGTGAGGCGTTGCCCAGTACCGTGGAGCAAGTGACCGGTTTGGTGGGCCGCATGCCCTTGCGCGATATCGTTCGCGAATCCACCGACCTCATCGAAAAACTCTGTATAGAAACTGCCCTTGATATTGCCGGGGACAACCGGGTGTCGGCGGCGGATATTTTGGGCCTAAGCCGCCAGGGGCTCTATTCAAAACTCAAGCGGTTTAATATTGGCGATTGAGCGGCTGCTTACCTCATTCCTTTCATGGTTCAGCGGACCCCAATGATCCCGTAATTGCTTTTTTGTGAGGCGGAAGGTCAGAATGATGAAACGTCTCATCATCCGAACAAGGAATAATGACTCAAAGATAAAGCGGTCGCCATGTTGGCCTATTTAATTATTTCAAGCAGCGCCGATCACATTTGCGTGTGGGGTAACTAAACGATTCGTTAAGCCCGCTGCTTAACGAGGCCACCTAGTCCCTTTTCGCGGTGCCATTGGGCTGATCGATAGTCCGCTTTGTGATTATCGATGCCTTTGCACCTACCGCGCGGTGTTATGTTTTGATAGCGTCTCGGTATGGCTTCGGCCTAATGACAAATTTGATGTGAAGGAAACCCCATGATGAAGAGATCCACAGGCCTCAACTTGGTCGGCGTTTCTGTCCTTGCGTTGGCGATTGCCGCGTGCGGGCAACAAACGTCATCGGTCACGGCGGCAGGTTCGGCGCAGGCACAAACGCCCGAAGCAACTACGGCTGGAACCGTCAGCGCGAAAGCAGATTATGCCCCCGCAGCCGACGAAAAAGGTAAACGGACGGCCGCCCGAACGAACCGCGAGTGGTGGCCAGAGCAATTGGACCTGACCCAGTTGCGCCAAAATGCCAGTGACCATGATCCGTCAACGGATTATGACTATGCGGCTGCGTTTAATGCGCTCGACCTGGAAGCGGTAAAAGCTGATATCAAGACCGCCATGCGCACCTCCCAAGACTGGTGGCCAGCCGATTATGGGCATTACGGTCCTTTCTTTATACGGATGGCCTGGCACAGCGCCGGCACCTATCGAATCTCCGACGGGCGCGGCGGTGCGGGCGCCGGGCAACAACGCTTTGAGCCGTTGAACAGCTGGCCCGACAATACTAATCTCGACAAGGCTCAACGCCTTTTGTGGCCCATCAAGCAGAAATATGGCCGCTCAATTTCGTGGGCGGATCTGATGGTCCTTACCGGCACTGTCGCTATGGAAGATATGGGCTTTAAGACCTTTGGCTTTGCCGGCGGCCGCGAAGATGCGTGGACACCCGATCTTGTCTATTGGGGTCCGGAAAACAAATTCCTCGCGGATCAACGCTATAGCGGTGACCGCAAGTTACAAAAATCCCTCGCCGCGGTGCAGATGGGTTTGATCTATGTAAACCCTGAAGGACCCAATGGGACGCCGGACCCGGTGGCTGCCGCCCAGGATATCCGCGAAACCTTTGGCCGCATGGCCATGAATGATGAGGAAACGGTGGCGCTCATCGCCGGGGGGCATACCTTTGGCAAGGCCCATGGCGCGAAGAGCCCGGCTGAGTGTGTGGGCCCGGAACCAGCGGGTGCAACGCTTGAAGAACAGGGGCTCGGCTGGAAAAACAAATGCGGCACCGGCAAGGGCGCGGACACGATCACCAGTGGTCTTGAAGGCAGCTGGACCGCCAACCCGGCCCAGTGGACCCACGAATATCTTACAAATCTGTTCTCCTACGAATGGAAACAAACACGCAGTCCCGCAGGCGCCGTGCAATGGATTCCCACCGATGAGGGAGCAAGCGAGCTAACGCCTGACGCCCATGATCCGGACAAACGCCATGCGCCGATTATGTTTACCACGGACTTATCGCTCAAGTTTGATCCGGCATACCGCGAAATCTCTGAACGGTTTCTGGAAGATCCGGCGGCGTTTGAAGATGCGTTTGCCCGTGCTTGGTTCAAGCTGACCCACCGCGATATGGGCCCGAAGGCGCGCTATCTTGGCGCCGATGTACCAACCGATGATCTGATCTGGCAGGATCCGATCCCCGCTATTGATCACGCGTTGATTAATAATCGCGATGTGAAAACGCTGAAAGCGGCGATCCTTGAGACAGACGCCAGCGTTTCGGACCTTGTCCGTGCCGCGTGGGCCTCGGCCTCAACCTACCGCGATACCGACAAGCGCGGCGGCGCCAATGGGGCGCGGGTGCGTCTCGCGCCCCAACGCGATTGGGCCGTGAATGATCCCGAAGCCCTTGCCACCGTTCTCACGGCGTTGGAGGGCGTCCAAGCCGACTTTAATGATCGTCAACGTGGGGACAAACGCGTGTCCATGGCTGATCTTATTGTTCTGGGCGGTGCCGCGGCCATTGAAAAGGCAGCGGCCGATGCGGGCTTTGACGTGACGGTACCCTTCACGCCGGGACGCGGTGACGCCACCGACGCCCATACCGATGCGGCCTCCTTTGCGGTTTTGGAACCGAAGAGCGATGGCTTCCGTAACTATCTGGGATCGGCCGATAGCTCCCCGGCGGCGGCGTTGATTGACCGGGCTGATCTGTTGAACCTCAGCGTTTCAGAAATGACGGTGCTGGTGGGTGGTATGCGCGCGCTTGGGGCCAATGCGGGCGGGGCCAAACATGGGGTCCTCACCGACAATCCCGGCACATTGAGCAATGACTTTTTCGTCAATCTGCTCGGTATGGAAACACGCTGGCAACCGGCCAAAGACGCAGCCTTTATGTATGAGGGCTATGACCGGGAAAGCGGCGATATGAAATGGACAGCGACTGAGGTTGACCTGATGTTCGGGTCAAATTCGGAGCTGCGGGCCGTGGCGGAGGCCTATGCCTACACCGATGCCGGAGAGGCTTTTGTTGACGATTTTGTTGCCGCTTGGTCGCGGGTCATGCGCAATGACCGGTTCGACCTGTAATCGGCGCACGCGAGTCTCGTATGGACACAACATAGTGTCTATTTAAATTGACAGTTTGAGGGGCTGGCCATACGCTGTTGGTATGGCCAGCCCTTCTTTGCATTCGTCGACGCCAACCTCTGTTTTAGGGGGCGGCGAGCTTGTGGGGGGGCCAGCTGAACCGCGCCATACCGCGGCGACCAATGCCACCCGCAAACGGCCATCGCTGGCCGCCGTCACGGAACTCCTCAAGCCCGTCACCTGGTTTGCGGCCATGTGGGCCTTTATGTGCGGCGTTGTTTCCACGGGCGTGCCGATTCTTGCTGATTATCGCTGGGCGTTGATGCTTGCCGGCATGGTACTGGCTGGCCCTCTCGTTTGCGCGGCGAGCCAGGCGGTCAATGACTGGTATGATCGCCATGTTGACGCCATTAACGAGCCGAACCGGCCAATTCCATCGGGACGAATCCCGGGGCGCTGGGGGCTTTATATTGCGATTGGCTGGTCGGCGATCTCTCTTGGTGTTGGGCTTGCGCTTGGCCTGTGGGCCTTTGTGGCGACGGTGCTGGCCGTTGCGCTTGCCTGGGCCTATTCGGCGCCGCCCTTGCGGCTCAAGCTCAATGGCTGGTGGGGCAATGCTGCCGTTGGCCTGTCCTATGAGGGGATTGCCTGGTTTACTGGTGCCGCTGTCATGCTGGGCGCCTTGCCGCCGACGCTCATCATCGTCTTGGCGCTGCTTTATTCCATTGGTGCCCACGGCATTATGACCCTCAATGATTTCAAGGCCATTGAAGGGGACATCAAACTGGGCGTCCGATCCTTGCCGGTCCAATTGGGCCCGGCGCGTGCGGCGCGGCTCGCCTGCGCGGTGATGACGGTGCCGCAGCTTTTGGTCATTGGTTTTCTTTTTGCCATAGATCGCCCGTTTCACGCGCTCGGTATTTCTGTCCTCGTCCTTATACAGATTTTCCTGATGCGTATTTTTCTGGCGGATCCGCGGGCAAAAGCGCCCTGGTACAACGCAACTGGCACCAGTCTCTATGTGCTTGGCATGCTGGTGGCGGCGTTTGCCGTCCGTGGATTGGAAACGCCCTTATTTTCATTGATTGGAGGCGTCGGGCCCGTTTCAGGCTAAAAAACGGTGCCCAAAACGGCTGGAAGGAAACTGATGACCGGCAACACACACAGGACAGCACCCGGATCATCTGGTCGTGATTTTGGATGGCTCGGCATTATCCGGCTCGGCCTTGTGCAAACGGCCATTGGCGCCATCGTTGTGCTGACAACGTCAACGCTTAACCGCGTGATGGTTGTGGAACTTGCCTTGCCTGCGGCGCTGCCTGGTGCGCTTGTGGGCTGGCACTATGCGGTGCAACTGGCTCGCCCGCGTTTTGGCTATGGCGCGGACCGCGGCGGCCAGCGTGCACCGTGGATTTTTGGCGGTATGGTTGTGCTGGGCCTCGGCGCCGTTCTTGCCACCCTGGCCGCCATGGTCATGGCAGGCTCAGCGCTGAGCGGGACGGCAATTGCCATCTTTGCGTTTTTCCTCATTGGCATGGGCGTTGGGGCATCGGGCACAAATCTTCTGGCCTTACTTGCCACCCATACGCGTCCTGCGCGCAAGGCAGCCGCTGCGGCAATCGTCTGGATCATGATGATTGTGGGTTTTGTTCTCACGGCCGGTATTGGCGGTAGCTTGCTTGACCCGTTTTCCATGGGGCGGCTCCTCGCGGTGGCCAGCGGTATCGTCGCCATTGCCATCACGGTAACAGGGCTTGCCCTTTGGGGTCTTGAGGGACGCCTTCAAACACAAGGGTCGTCTTCGGCAGCGGCATCGGAAGCTGCACCAGCCTCAAAGCCAGATTTCCGCGGCGCCTTTCGTGAGGTGTGGGCCGATGATCAGGCGCGCCGCTTTACCGTCTTCGTGTTTGTTTCCATGCTTGCCTACAGCGCCCAGGACTTGATCCTCGAGCCCTTTGCGGGGCTTGTCTATGATTACACCCCTGGCGAGTCGACCAAGCTGGCGGGCACACAAAATAGCGGCGTCCTGTTGGGCATGATCCTCACCGCTTTGATTGGCACGACGATTGGCAAATCACGGGCCGGGTTTATGCGCGGCTGGACGGTGTTTGGCTGTGTTGCCTCGGCGCTGGCGCTCGGTACACTGAGTATCGGTGCTATGGTTGGGCCGACCTGGCCCTTGAAGCCGTCTGTATTTGCCCTCGGTCTGGCGAATGGCATGTTTGCGGTAGCGGCCATCGGCTCCATGATGACGTTGGCGAGTGCAGGCGCCTCAAGCCATGCGCGCGAGGGCACCCGCATGGGCCTTTGGGGCGCCGCCCAGGCAACCGCGTTCGGGCTTGGCGGTTTTGCCGGGGCCCTTGCCATCGATATTACCCGCAGTCTTCTCGGCGAAATCGCCCCTGCCTTTGCCAGTGTCTTTGCGGTGGAGGGGGGAATCTTTGTCATTGCCGCCTGGCTTGCCCTCCGCGTGGGGCGCACCGACGCCGATGAACGCTTGTTGCCGGCGATACCCACGGGCGAGACCCTGATCGCGGATCAGCAGCCCGCCCTATCAAGTTAAACAATGCACTTCTCACCGGTCGGTTATACGCCGCCCGTTACTCCCGAAAGGATCAACCAGGATGATCATAGACGAAACAGTTGATTGCGTTGTTGTGGGCGGCGGACCCGCCGGGGCTACGGCGGCGGCTGATCTTGCCGATCAGGGGTACCGTGTTGTTCTGCTCGATAAGGCCGGGCGAATAAAGCCGTGCGGCGGGGCCATTCCGCCGCGGGCGATTCGCGATTTTGATATTCCCGATAGTCAAATTGTGGCGCGCGCAAATTCCGCCCGCATGGTCTCCCCCACCCAAAATGAGGTGGACATGCCCATTAATGGCGGCTGTGTGGGGATGGTTGACCGCGAGCATTTTGACGAGTTCCTGCGCGAACGGGCCGCCGCAAAAGGGGCCGATTGGCGCAAAGGCAGTTTTGTGCGTCTTGATCGGGACGAAGACGGCACGGCGGTGATCGTCTACACCCCGAAGGCGGATGACAAGGCACCGGGCACACAAACCATCCGTACCCGAATGGTCATCGGGGCCGATGGTGCGCGCTCTCAGGTTGCCCGCCAGACCATCAAGGACGCTGACAAAATCCCGTGCGTTTTTGCCTACCATGAAATCATCCGTACACCCGGTGCCGGCCATGACCCATCAGCCTACGCCTTTGATGGCAAACGCTGTGATATCTATTACCAGGGCCGCTTGTCGCCAGACTTTTATGCCTGGATATTCCCCCATGGCGACACAACAAGTGTTGGCGTGGGCAGCGCCAATAAGGGCTTTTCCCTGCGCAATGCCATTACCACCTTGCGGGCCGAAACCGCCCTTGACGCGTGTGAGACGGTGCGGACCGAAGGCGCACCAATCCCGCTCAAGCCGCTAAAACGTTGGGACAATGGCCGCGATGTCTTTTTGGCCGGTGACGCTGCCGGGTGCGTCGCGCCCGCATCGGGGGAGGGGATTTACTATGCCCTTCTGGGCGGGCGCACCGCCGCACAAGCGGTCTCTGAAGTGTTGGCCACCGGTGATGTGAAAGCCTTTGCCCGGGCGCGCAAACGCTATATGGCCGACCATGGCCGGGTCTTTTTCATCCTCGGGATCATGCAGCATTTCTGGTATCGCAACGACAAACGCCGGGAGCGGTTCGTAAAAATCTGCGAGGACAAAGACGTCCAGCGTCTCACCTGGGAGGCCTATATGAACAAAAAGCTGGTGAAGGCCGACCACGCGGCCCACGCAAAAATCTTTATGAAAGACATGGCGCACCTGTTGGGCTTTGCCTCTGTGGGCCGCAAACGCGAACGGGCGTGAACAATCGGCGGGCCTGGCACGTAGTGCCTCTCATAACCAAGCCGGATGCCAACTATGCCTGAACAGTATTATCCGATCGCTGTCACCGTCGGTCTTGTCCTTATCGCGGCCATCGGCGGCGGCGGCCTGACCCAAATAGGGCCATGGTATCGCTCGCTCAAGAAATCATCCTTGAACCCGCCCGATTGGGCCTTCCCTACCGCCTGGACGCTCATTTATTTGATTACGGGCACCGCCGGGGTTCTCGCCTGGCGCAGTCTTGAGCCGGGTGATGACCGGCTCATCTTTCTCGGACTTGTGGGGGTCAATCTGATCTTGAACGTGGCGTGGAGCGGGCTTTTCTTCACCCTGCAACGACCCGATTGGGCCTTGTTTGAAGTCGTTGCCCTGTGGCTGTCGGTGCTGGCGCTGTGCCTATGGGTGTTACCGGCAAACCAGGTGGCCGGGACCCTTTTCCTCCCCTATCTTGTGTGGACGGCGTTTGCCGCCTGGCTGAATTTCCGGGTGTTTGTGCTCAATCGGCCTTTTGCCTGACGACAAATATAGGGGCACCCATGCCTAGCATCACGCTAAGCCCACTTCTGCTTGATGCCATCCTCGCCGGGTTGATTGTGGAGCTGATTATTGCCGCGATTTATCTGTGGCGCCGCGGTGCGGCATCGGCGGTTTGGCCATTGGCGCTATTTTTGGTCTCCGGCTGGTTTCTTTTTCTCGCCCTCCGGCTCTTGGTTGCTGGGGTCAGCCATGGGCCCGTCGCCCTTTGCCTTGGCGTCGCCTTTATCAGCCATGTCCTCTTGATCCGGTGGGGGCTTTCGCGCTTAAACGAAGGGGCGTGAGCGCGCGCCTGGGCACGCCGTCTTGCCGCTGTTCTTACGCAAATTACCACCGAGCCACGCCGTAAACGGCGCATAGAAGAGTATGATCAGCACCATGAAAATCGGTACCCGCTCCAGCACCATGGCTCTTGCCCAAACCAACGAGATTGTCGCGCAATTGCGCGCCGCGATCTCCGGCCTGGAGCCCGATGTGGTGCATTTCAAACCGCGCGGCGATATTGACCAAACCTCAAAGCTTGATCGCCATGGTGGCAAAGGCGGCGCCTTTGTGGCGGAGATCCGCGAAGCGATGCGCAAGGGCACGCTTGATGCTGCCATGCACTCGCTCAAAGATGTGCCCGGCGATGAGGAAGCCCCGGGGCTTGTCTTTGCCGCCTATCTCAAGCGCGAGGCGGTGGAGGATGCCCTAGTTCTGCACCCCAATCTGGCGCTGGAGACGTTGGAGGCGAGCAAGGGTGAGGGGCTAAAACTTGGTACAAATTCGGTACGTCGGGCGGCTTTTTTAGCCGAGCTTTATCCGTATGCAGAGATTATTCATTATCGCGGCGCCGCCGATACGCGTATTCAAAAGCTTGACGCGCGGCAATTGCAAAAACTTCCCGGCGGCGGGGAGGTTGGGCCCGCCGATGCGCTCGTCATGGCCAAAAGCGGGTTGGGCCGTGTGGGACTATCGGACCGGATTGCGAAAACCTATCCACCATCAGAAATGATGCCGGCCGTGGGTCAGGGTATTGTTGTTGTTGAATGCGCCGCGCGCGACTGGAAAACCCGTGAAATGCTGGCGTTAATTGATGATCCCGACGCGCGGATGGCGGCCATGGCGGAGCGTGAAATGCTCTGGATACTGAACGGGCATTGCAATGCCCCCATTGCCGGGCTTGCCACGCGGGAGGGCGACATCATGACGTTGCACGCGGCTGTCTTGAGCCTTGATGGTACAGCAATCATCCGCTGCGAACGCTCTGGGCCCGCCGCCAAACCACGCGAATTGGGACGCAGCGTCGGCCTCGCGCTCATTGCTGAGGGCGCAGGCACGTTGATTGCACAATCAGCGCCAGACGTATCTTGAGGTCAGACACACGGTGATGGTAGACGTATCTTGAAGGAAGGGTCATGATCCTACTTGTTTATCTTGTGCTCCTCGTTGCCCTTGGCATCATCGCCATGCAGGCGGTGCAATTGGGCCGGGAGCGGTTGAACCGCAGCCGTACCCGCGGCGCAAAGCTCTCCGGTCCGGGCCGCGGTGGGCCGGTTATTGACCATGGCGATGGCGGTGCCTCGACGCCCGCGGGCGCCGTGGCGCAAACCATGGCCGATCTTGAAACTGCACAAGCCGCCTTACGCACGACCTATCCGACGCTGGCGCGTATGTTGGGCGGCTATCTGCACGCCGAAGCGGTATTCGGCGCCGATAGCCTTGAGGCCGTTGTCCAGGACATGGTGCTCGACTGGCAACCCGAGGGCAAAGCCGTCACCGACGATATTGCGCAAGTCCTCGCGGATAATAGTGACGAGATGGCCGTGCGTGCGATTGTCAGATCATTCTGCGCCATCGATCTGGAAGAAGAGGGCTACCGACCCTGGCTAATCTGGCTGCAAGGGCAATTTAATCCGCTATAGGATGAATGTGGCTGGTCAACTGCGGGAGCCGGCGGAGATAATACGCAAATCTCGACCCGCAAGTCCAAGTTAACACCACACGGTCCTCGGAATACCGCACGTTGATCCGATCTCTTCGCCTCCCCGTGGCTTGACCACGGGGTCCACGGCATTTCTGGTAAAGTGATTTGCAGATAACCCTCTGTAGGCTGATCACCTTGGGCCCCGCGATCAAGTCGCGGGGGGGCGTTGGTTGATAGCACGGGCGTCATCTTTTTGATTGATGGCTCTTCCTTTCCCCATAAATGGGGAAAGACGACGGTCTATAGCAAAAGACGTTCAACTTGAATCAGGAATTGCCTAAAAGCCGGGTATTCCTCGTACTTCCACGGGCCAATGTGAACATCTGTCACTCTAGCCAAGACACTGGCCCATGAATTCGACCATGCTGGCCCGGGCCTCACGGGCGATTGGGATGTCGAGAATATCAAAAGCGTGGATGCCGCCCGGATAAATCCGCAGGTCTGCGCTATTACCCGCGCCAACCCATCGTGCAGCCATCATCAGCGTATCATCAACCAGCGGGTCCAGGGTGCCCACGGTAAACAGGGCCGGCGGTAAATCATGGAGCGCGGCATAAAGTGGGGAAATTTCTGGCGCGCGTTTGTCGGTTTCGGAAAAGGCGGTTGCTGGCAACAGGTTTTCCATAAACCATTCAATAATAGGCGTACTGAGGATTAAATTACGCTCGCCCCATTGCCGTGCGCTGGGGCTCAATGCCATGTCATAAACACCGTAAACAAGGTTCGCACCGCAAAAACCGGTAAAGCCATGGCGGTCGCGCATACGCAATAGTGTCACGAGCGCAAGGTGGGCCCCGGCGCTTTCACCGCCCACCAGCATTCGGTCAGTCCCGAATTCGGTTTGGGCATTTTGGGCCAGCCAAACCGCGGCGGTTTCACAATCGTCGGGCGCCGCCGGCCAAATATTTTCCGGTGCCAGACGATATTCGACGCTAACGATCGCCATATTAAGCGTGTTGGCAAAATGGGCCAGCGTTTGGTCTTGATTATCAGCCGAGCCAATCGTGTGGCCGCCCCCGTGGATATGCAGGTAAATGCCGGTGATCGTCTCGGGCGTAAAAATACGCACCCGGACGGTTTGCCCATTGGCGCTGATCGTCCGCCATTGGGCAATGTCGGCCTCTGGCTCACGGCCCAGCATGCCTTCGCCATTGCGCCGCGCGGCACGGATGGCTGGGGCACCCACATCCCAGATCGGGGGTATAGTTTTGAAAAACGCCTCTAGTTTGTCGTTGGTGGCGGTTGTTTCGGGCGCAATGGCCTGGCTGTCAAAAACGGCGGGATCAATGGTAATGGGCAAGGGCATGGGATGGCTCAAATGTCAGCGTTAGGCCGTACCATGACGTCATAAAGGGATCGCCGCAACGCGGCTCTACAGCAAGCCTGGCGCTTGACGGGTGTGGGTTTAGTCTTGGCGAGCCGCAATTTTAAGATCAAGGCTGGCCCGCGCGACGGCGTTACCCACGATCTTTTCGGGATCAGCTACACCCTCGTCGAGGCTTGTCTTGCGCAACCGTCGGAAAGCATTTTCTGCTTTTGCACGGCGCGCCCGTTCGGTTTTCGCCAGGCGCAAAAACAGATCGCTTGTGGTGGGGCGCCGGGCCTCGCCCACGCCCTGAGGCTTGTTCATCGCTGAAGTCTGTGTGCCCACTGATGCCCCGTTCGCGTGTCTTACCGCTTCGAATATTCATGGTTTGCTAACCATGATCTTGCGTACGAAGGGTGATTCGAAAGCGTTAACGAAACCTTAACGCGCACAAGCTCTCGCTCTAGGGGCCTTTACGGAAGGGGCGGATTTTGACCACCCGTGCAATTGCGCAACACATCATCAGATGGGAGCCGTTGGCAGGTATAATGTGCGTAAAAGATATCCGGTCGTTTGCATCAACAAAAACACCGGCGCCATGCAACAAAATCCGCCTACGGCAAATTTCAGTCGATAGGGATAACACTGTGGAAAGAGACTGGAAATGAAAATGCCGGCATAAATCAGACCACAAATCCCGGCGGCTCCAATGACGCCCCAGCTACTTGCTTCGAACAGTTCCATTGCCGAAGACGCGCCGCGTGTGCCCGATAAAATCATCATAAAAACGACGCATACAAAGGCACAAACTGTGAATGAGTAAGCACCAGCTAGGTAAGGGTTTCGAATACCGGGCGTCGGCCCCAACTCGTCGAGGGCGCGGCGCAATGGTTTCTCACGAATCCATAGAGGTATCATCGCCCTACGCCTTCACCTTCACATAGCGCCCGGGGGCATCTTCTATCGGGGTGAGCCCACCGTCACCGGGCATACGGGCGGCAACTTTGTCCGGGCTGATTTCATTCAGCCATTGCATCCAATGGGGCCACCAGGAGCCGGGGTGTTTGTCTGCCCCCGCCAGCCAATCGGACACATCACCGGGCAACGCGTCATTGGTTGAATGGTGGTATTTCTTTTTGTCCGGATGATTAACAACCCCGGCAATATGCCCGGAACCGGCAAGCATATATTGCACCTGATCACCGCCAAAGGCCCGCGCAGAGTTATAGATTGAGCGGTAGGGGGCAATATGGTCGGTCTCCCCCGCTTGCATAAAGATCGGTATAGAAACTTTACCCAAATCGAGGGGCACACCATCCATCACCATCTTGCCGCTGGCGAGTTTGTTATGCTGATAAAACTCGCGCAGATAAAACAGATGGACCTCCTTTGGCATGCGTGTGGCGTCAGAATTCCAGAAGAGGAGATCGAATTTTGCAGGATCTTTGCCCTTGAGGTAGTTATCAATCACAAATGACCAGATTAGATCATTGGAGCGCAACATATTGAAGGTTGTGGCCATGGCCCGCCCCTCCAATACGCCGCCGGCCGCATCCATCTGTTTGGCAATGGCGTCAAGCTGGGCATCATCAACAAAGAGTTGCAGATCGCCCGCTTCGGTAAAGTCTGTTTGTGCGGTGAAAAACGTTGCCGACTTGATCCGGTCATCACCAACGCCCGCCATATAGGCAAGACCGGTGGATAGCATCGTGCCGCCGATACAATAGCCGATGGCGTCAACATCCGTTTCGCCGGTGGCCTTGTGGACCGCATCAAGGGCGGCGAAAAGACCAGTGCGGATATAGTCAAAAAACGTCTTTTCCCGCAGTTCCGGCCCCGGGTTCACCCAGGAGACAACAAATACGGTCCGCCCCTGGTCAACCATCCATTTGATAAAGGAATTGGCCGGTTGCAGATCAAGAATATAAAACTTGTTGATCCAGGGGGGGAAGATCAAAAGCGGGCGCTCACCCACCTGCTCCGTGGTGGGGGTGTACTGAATAAGTTGCATCAGCTCATTTTCAAACACCACTTTGCCAGGGGTGGTGGCAACATTTTTGCCCAGCTCAAAAAAGTCTGTATCTGCCTGCTTGATGGCCAGTTGGCCGTCACCGCGGTCAAGGTCCTCCAACAGGTTCTTAAACCCTTTGAGGAGGTTTTCGCCTTTGCTCTCCAAGGTGGCATCAACAACATCCGGATTGAGCATGGCGAAATTTGACGGGGAGAGGGCATCTGTAAATTGCTGTGTATAAAAAATCGCTTTTTTATGCTCGTGGTCGTCCAGACCCTCCAAATCCTCAACCGTATCGACGAGCCAGTTGGCCGCGATCAGATAGGATTGTTTGACAAAATCGAGCATGGGGTTTTCCTCCCATGCTTTGTGGCGAAAGCGTTTATCGCCGGGTGTGGGCACGGCGGCGGGTCTGATTTCTTCGCCCGCCATTTTGCGCGGCATGTTCGCCATCAATTTGGCGTAGTCCCCCCACAGCTTGAATTGGCGTTGCATGACCGTGCCCGGGTCCTGTGACAGGCCTTTCATCAATTCGGAAAATGCCTCCGAGACGTTCAAGGGGTCGGCGGACATTTCACCGGTCAAGGTTTTGAAGTCAGGATTTTGCGTGACGAAGTCCCTCCACACCTCCTGACTACGCCCGGTGATATCGGTGAGGTATTCAGACAGCGCATCAAAATCGCCATAGATACTATCGGTATCGGCGTCATTGCCGGGTTTGGGTTGATCCGCCTCCGGATTTGTTTTTCCAGTTTTCGGCGATGCCGGTTTGGCTTGTGTGGTTTTTTTGCGGGGCTTGCGCGGCGGAGCTTGGGTCGTCTTTTTGGGGGTCGCTTTTTTTGCCGGGGCTTTGCGCTTGGTCGTTGTCTTCTTTGTTGTCTTCTTTGCGGTCTTTTTACTCGCGGTCTTACTGGCCACCTTCTTGGCTGCCGTGCCTTTGCGGCCTGCCGGTTGGGCGCCGGTCTTGCGTGTCTGATTTTCGGGTGTTTCTGTCTCCGCCATCGCGATTGACCCCCTTGTTGTGTGTGATGTGCGTTTATTCTGGCATCAAACTAAGCTATGTCATGAATTCAAGGTGCCGTCACGTCATGGGTAAGCTGCATGAAACTGTCTTTTCTTTCTTTCAGGCAACAGGGCGTCAAACCGCTGTTCACCGGTGCGGGCGTTCTGTTGGCGGCGGCGGGCTTGTCGGCATGCGAAACGGCAAAGCGGCTCGCCCCGCCAGGTATTTACAAATATGAAGAGCGGGCAAATGGCATTCCCACGAGCCCGGACATTGAAGCGCGCATTAATGCCCGGGCGCAGGCACAGGAAACTGATCCTGACCAGCGACCTGCTTTTCCCAAGCTATCCGAGGTGCCGTCCACTGTTCCCGATGGCCTTGACGACCGCACCCGCGCGCAAGCGGCGCAGACCTTGAGCGCAGCGCGGATCGAAGCGCAAACGGCGTTGAAAGAGGCGCGCTCTGCTGTGGCAGCTGAATTTAATCTTGACGAAAATGGCCTACCGCTCGCCGAGCGGGCCGACGATGCCGAGCTTGAAGACCGCGTGCGGGCACTGGAGGAAGGTATTGCCCGCGACCAGGCCAATGTCGCCAGTGAAAGCGAAGAAGCGTTACCCGATCCCTTGCCAACGCCCGAGGCGCCCAAACCGGTTGAACCCTTTTAGGGCTTGACTGTTATCAGTATAGGGATAAAATTATTGATCCTGAGGGCATTTGCCTTCATTACGGGTCGCTTAGCCTTTTAAGTGGGACGGGTGTGGTCGGCCAGCCGATCGGCTGGCCTAGAAAATTCCGAAACCCGAGACCAGCCCTCCCGAGACGTGATCACGTGATCCATCGCGGACCATGTTTCGCAGCGCCCATGCTCTATATTAATCGGTATACGCATGATATAGATAATCCAGAGAACGCAGCCTTACCCGCATCTCTCGGTTTCAGGGGTCGACAATCATTCTTCGAGACGACCGCTGACGCGCTCTCCTCAGGATGAGAACCTTAGTGTTTTTACGGGAGAATCTTATCCTGAGGAGCCCGAAGGGCGTCTCCAAGGACGAGGGTTTTCCACTCGAAGCAAACCGAAAGTGCTCTAGCCAAGCTGAACGCGCAGAAAAGTGCGGTCGTCAAATGAGCATAGACCGGGCCTTAACCCCTTTGAGCACATATGCTCCTCAATACATAAAGGGTCACGGGCCAAAACCCCGGTGAGATGCGTCTCAGTTTGTGCAAGCGTATCGTAGAGCGCCGGATAGCCATCTGACGCCATGATCAGGGCGCCCCTGATTTTTGAGAGATCATAAACACCGATAAATTCATCGGGGACGGTCATGCCGTTAATGACCCCAAAACCTAGCGGGTGGCCGGTGCGAAGGGCAAAGTCCAACAGCGGAGCGAAAAATGGCGCGAATATATCTGCATAGGCATCGCTTGCCATAATCGCTTCATCGGACATCCCGCGCAAACGCATGGCCTCGACCATAACGGCGCGTTGGCGCGCGCCAATGGCTTCGACTTCTAAATCATTGGTGTGGGTTTGCCCGCTATGGCGAAATTGGCAATCGCCCACCCGCCAAAGCTGCTGGCTCGCCAGGTGATAAACAACAAAATGAAAGCCGCCGGTATACCGCAAATCGGTTAGTCCCGCATTGGCTTTTGCTCGCGCCAGGATGGCTGACACCTGATCGACGGTTTGCCGGGCCGTTGCGCGGGCGTCAATTGCCTCAAGAAAGCTGACAATTTCGTTCAGGGCCGCGGTGATCATCGCAGTATCGGTATGGTGCGGGCCGATGGCGCCGTCGATGACGCCCACGGCATGTTTGCCAATGACCAGTCGATCCTCACTATACGCATTATCGCTGCGCTTTGCGTGCGTAAATTGCTCAAGAATTGAGAGGGATGGATCAACCATAAATCTGATCCGGCAGCCACGTGGCCAATTGTGGAAAGACAAACAGCATCACCAGCGCAAAAATCTGTATCGCAATAAAAGGCAGTGCGCCCTTATAGATTTGCAGTGTTGTAATTTCCGGCGGCGCAACACCGCGCAGATAAAAGAGCGCGAAACCAAAAGGCGGTGTTAGGAACGAGGTTTGCAAATTTACCGCCATAAGAACGCCGAGCCAAACCGGATCAAGCCCCATACCCAAAAGAACGGGCGCCACCAGGGGCACAACAACCAGCGTAATCTCAATAAAATCGAGAAAAAAGCCGAGGATAAACATCACCAGCATAACCGCCGCGATGGCCCCGACCAGACCGCCCGGGGTAGTTTCTAGCGCATGACGCACGGTCTCATCCCCGCCAAGCCCGCGAAAGACGAGGGAGAAGAGCGCCGCCCCAATTAAAATCGTAAAGACCATGGTTGTTACCCGGCTGGTCTGGTCGGCAATTTCCCCCAGTAAGCGTTTTGACCCCAGGGATTTCAGCGCTGCCGCAATGCCAAGACCGGTGAGGGTGCAGAGGCCGAACGCCGCGACGATGAGCACCGACGTGAGGGCCGACACATCCGCGCGCCCAAGGCGCAAATCGGCATTCTGACTGAGCACAAATAAAGCCGCAATGGCGACCCCGCCCGCCAGTATCAGTTGCCGAATAAGACCGGTACTGAGCTTTGATCCCGCAATGATCAGGGCACCAATGGCGCCAAAGCTGGCGGCCTCGGTGGGCGTTGCTGCGCCGCTAAGGATAGAGCCGAGCACGGCGATGATCAGGATCAACGGGGCGGGGAGTGTACGGGCCGCATCGCGCCAGACCGCGCCGCGGGGGCCCAATTCATCAGCGGGAATTGCCGGTGCTTTATGGCCCTGAAAACACGCCACAAAAATCTGACAGGCAATATATAGTCCCACCAGCATAAGCCCGGGCAGCAGCGCCCCGGCAAAAAGATCGCCGGAGGATACCGTCTCGGGGGAAAAGTTACCGGAGGCGAGTTGTGATTTTTGATAGGCGTTGGATATCGCATCGCCGAGCAAAATCAACACAATCGAGGGCGGAATAATCTGACCAAGGGTGCCCGCCGCCGCGATGGACCCGGTGGCAAATGCGGGGTCATAGCCGCGGCGTAACATCGTCGGTAGGCTGAGGAGGCCCATCGTCAACACCGTTGCGCCCACAATACCGGTTGAGGCGGCGAGCAGTGCGCCAACAATGGTCACGGAAATCCCGAGCCCGCCGCGCAATCGCCCAAAGAGTTTTGCCATGGCGTCGAGGAGATCTTCGGCGATCCGCGATTTTTCCAGGATAACACCCATGAGGATGAACAATGGCACCGCGATGAGTGTCGTGTTCGTGACCGCACCAAATATGCGTTGGGGAAACGGTTTGAGGAAACTCACATCAAAAACGTTAAACGCCATGCCGATGACGGCGAACAAAAGCGCGGTGCCTGCAAGGCTAAAGGCCGCGGGAAAGCCAAGGAGGAGCAAGCCGCACAAAACGAGGACCATAAAAATGTCCAGATAGGGTACGACCACGCATGGGCAGATGGCAAGCGCGTCCATCATGACCGCCCGCCATTCAGGCTAAGGTCAGCCAGGGTGCCCGCGCCATTTTCCTTCGGTGATGAGGGGGCGTCCGTTAGGGTTTTAACGCACCGCATGGCGAGCGAAAAGCCGGCAAGAAGCAAGAACACCGCGAAGGCGGGGATCAGCGATTTCAACACAAAAAGCAGTTGAACCCCGGAGGATTCATTGGACCCCTCTGTCGCCGCCCAGGATGCAAACACATAGGGCGCGGCGGCCCACAACAGGATCAGGCATACGGGGAAAAGTAAAAAATAGGTCCCATAAAGATTGATCCATGCTTTCATGCGATCTGAAGCGCCGCGATAAAAGATATCAACCCGTACGTGATCATCGGTGAGCAGTGCGTAGCCTGCCGCCAGTAAAAATACCGTACCGTGAAAATAGGTGATGCTTTCCTGCATCCAGATAAAACTGACCCCGAAAACATAGCGCAGAATAACAACCGTAAACTGAACAATGGCCATGACGATCGTCAGCCACATGGCGCTCCGCCCGATTAACCGGGTGAGCGGGTCTGTTATGGTGAGGAGCCTTCCGGCCCAGCGGGCGGGACCGCCGCTGAGGGCCATGGCGCCAGCGAGCGCAACCATCATGGCCAACCACATGAAAAATGACCCCGGCAAGCCGGAAAGAAGGGGCGCCGGGATTAAACGCAGAAACAAAATGCCAAGGCCAACGCTGGTCAGCACTTTGACCAGCCAGATCAGACTTGCGGCGGTCGCGCCGAACCGCATTGTGTGGGCGGCAAGAATACTCGCCGGCAAGAACAATAGCGGAAAGAGAACCGCTACGGTCAGCCAAACGCTAATATTGCCGATGAGGGAAAGGAGGGTCATGGATGTGCCCGGTAAGAGTTGCGGTCAGCGCGTGGTTGCTGCCTAAAGAGAGAAAACATCACGCCGGATTGCCATATAGGGCTCATCAGAAATGCCGGACCACACTTGCGAGCGCTTGAGCGCAGCCTTGTAGCTTTCAAAAATGCGGCTAGAGAGATCATCACTCGCGGCAACTTCCTCCAGAACGGTTTTGGCTTCGCGCGCGGCGGCGACCATTACGTCATCGGGGAACTGACGCAATTCAACGCCATGTTTGTTGATGAGTTGGTCGAGGGCAATGCCGTTGAAATGGCCATATTCGGCAACCGATAAATGATTTGCCTGGTGGCAAGCAGCGCGAATGATGGCCCGTTCCTGGGTGGATAGTCCCTGCCACAGATCAAGATTGACCCCCACACCGAGTTGCGCGCCCGGCTCATGGAACCCGGGCCAGTAATAATATTTCGCCTCCCGGTAAAAGCCAAAGGCGAGATCATTCCATGGCCCAACCCATTCGGTACCGTCAATGGCGCCCGATTGCAAAGCCTGGTATAGCTCGCCGCCCGAAAGGGTGACCGCCGCCCCGCCGAGGCGGCGCAATACCTCTCCGCCAAGCCCCGGCATACGGACTTTCAGTCCACGGATGTCTTCAAGGCTATTGATTTCTTTTTTGTACCAGCCGCCAAGTTGGTGACCCGTATTGCCCGCCGCAAAAACCTTAAGATTGAATTTCCTGGCAAGCTCGTCCCACAATTCCTGTCCGCCGCCAAATTCGGTCCAGGCGGAGATTTCGGTCGCCGTCATGCCAAAGGGGACGGCGGTGAAAAACGGGTAGGCCGCTGATTTTCCAACCCAGTAATATTCCGCCCCGTGATAAAGATCAGCCGAGCCATTAGAAACGGCGTCAAAACTCTCAAAGGCGGGTACAAGCTCCCCGGCGGCATAGACAACAACATTTAGGAGGCCGCCGCTCATGGCGGTGATGAAGTCGGCCGTGCGCTCGGCCATGGTGCCGAGACCAGGAAAATCCTTTGGCCAGGTGGTGACCATTTTCAGGGTTCGCGGCGTAATCGTTCCGCACGCGGCGTCGGCGTTATCACCAACCGGTGTGCCGCCCACTTTGGCATAATCGCCGCAATCGCACCCCGCCAGCAGGGAGGCCGCGCCAACCGTGCCTCCGGTCAGCAAATCTCGTCGTTTCATGGCCCGCATTTCCTATTTTCCACCACCATAGGCGGTGCCGCCCCGGGACCAAAGCGTTTTTACCGGCTGGTATAAATCCGTTCACAAAAAAGATGCGGCCATCATGGTGCTGATCAAAAATATATCGGTTTTGCGAAGCCGGAGCGGTACCCCCCTTGTTTTGCAATCGTAAGCGCTAACGATAGGTTGGAGCTATGACGAATCCTATCGAAACAATCTCGAAAATACCCGAAGACGATGCCTTGCTGTTTGGCTTTGTCCTTGACGGTAATGGCGGCGCGCGGGTCATTGACTGGGCTGAAGCGCTCACCTGGAAACAGGAATCGCCCAATGAGACCCTGTGGCTCCATTGTGACCGCACGATAGAGGGCATGGATGGTTGGCTCGCCGCCCGTTTTACGATGAATGACGAAACGTCAGAGGTGCTTGTCTCCAACGAGACCCGGCCGCGTAGTTTTTGGGAAGGCGGCTCGATTGTCGCCATTTTGCGCGGGGAGAACCTCAATGATGATAATGATCCCGATGATATGATCGCCATGCAAATCTGGGCCACGGACCATTATGTGATTTCCCTTCGCCGTCGCCAAATGCGGACGCCTCGCGATGTGCTCGCCTTGCTCAAAGAAGCGCGCGGGCCCGGCGATCTTGTCATAGAGTTGACGGAGCGGCTGATCTATAATTTGAGCAAACGGATCATGGCGATGAATGAGCGCATTGATGCGCTCGAAGCGATGGATGGGACCGATGTTGATGTGACGGCGCAGCTGTTTGGCGATCAAACGGTATATGTCCCCGCAATATGATGCGCTTGTTCAGATTGCGGAGGAGGATTTGGATTGGCTAAACCCCGATCACCATCGGCGTTTGCGAGAGACTACCGAGCGCTTGAAGCGCTATTTGGATGATATTGATGTATCAAAGGAAAACGCGCTCGTCCTGCAAGATGACCTCAAAAACCGTGCAGCGCAGGAAACCAACAAGACAATGTATATGCTGTCTATCGTGGCGGCGATTTTCTTGCCACTGGGTTTCCTAACGGGTCTTTTAGGGATCAATGTGGGCGGTATGCCGGGTGTTGATACGCCCACTGCCTTCTGGGTTGTTGTCGTCCTGCTGATCGGCGTCATGGCGCTGCAATATTACTTGTTCAAAAAATTGAAGTGGCTTTGAGGGGGGGGGGCGAAGCGTGTAAGCTTCCAGCCCAAAAATCCCATTCCCATAAGGCTGTTAAAGCGTTAATGTATCCCCGGGTAATGGTGGCAATGGGGAATAATGATGGGCGAACAGCCTTTTATTTTTAAGCACTCAACTGAATATGCGCGGCTGAATGTTGAGGCCCAGCGTGGGTTTCCCAATCAGGTAAAGCCGCCTTACCTGACCTGGCATTTCAGTGTCTGGCCGGAGTATGAGGCCCACTATGAACAGCAGACCAGCCCGGCTGGACGCGAAAAGGCGCGCGCCGACTGGCATGCACGCCAAAACGAGTTTATCAAATTTATTGTCGGAGAAAACGCCGCCCATATTGAGCCCTTTAATGTGGACACAGATGAAGTGGGGCAAAATACCCTGAAAGGGAACGTCTTCACTTTCGAAGGTATTGACGTCAATCCGGCAATTTTGATGCGTACGGAGTTTCATGAGGAACATGTCTCCTACACGTTTATTTTGCCCATTGTTGATCCGCTTACAGGTGACGGCGCGCCGATCAATGAAAAACCGGTGCGCATGTCGCTTTCCGGGCAACCGCACCAGGCGACGGACCCGCGCGTGAACGCACTTGCGCGGGATGTTTTTGAGAATATCACGCGATTTGATGGCGAAGATGATGACGCATATCGCGACCGCGCTGCGCTTGCATGGGACCGGTTATATGATGCCGCCTGGCAGTTGGCCTTTGAGCCGAGGGTGCCTAACGATATCCAACAGGGATATTACGGCGCGCAGGCCGCCGAAACAAAGGCCAAAGAGAGCTTTTGGGCAAAACCAGCGTCCTCGCCCGTGCGCTCACCGCCGGGGCTCGTTTTCTGCAATTTTCGCGGTGTTGTTCTAGCGCGTGATTGGTTGGTGGGCGGAATTTCTGTGGGAGAGCAGCAGCGCCATCTCGCCCGCGTGTCGCGGGGCCTTGAGCAATTTATCCCTACGGACCTGACGGGCTTACCCGAAGTGGCAAGTGAAGCTGCCCTTTCCCAGCAAATGGGCTACAAATCGCGAGATGAGTTTGGCGAGGCACCGCCAACAACGCCGCGCCGCTGGAACCGGGTGAGTGCTGGACGCGTGCTCGCGCGCAATACTGCGCTTCGCCACGCCATCCACTGGCAAGGGGGTAAGGTACCGGACCAGGTTGGTCAGGACCCGCACTTTCATCGCCGCACCGTGTCGAGCTTATTGCTGGAAGGGCGCGCCATCTATGCATCTTCCTTTGCCGCATGGCTCGATGATGCGGTTGAGGATCCGGCATGGGACGGGATGATGTCACCCTCTCAAACGGCTGTGCGCTATTCGGTTTTTTATTGCCGCGAAGACGATGACCGCGCCCAGGCCATGTTGGGTCGGCGTCTTGATCGAACCGTCTTACGGTTGCATTCGCTCGGCACATTAAGGCTGCTTGCGTTGAAAGATTTGCGGGCGCTTTACCGCGTAGATAATGAACTCTCGATCATCGAAGGCGATATCACTAATGCTGGTCAAAACCCTTATTCCCGCTTAGATGACGAGGGAAAAACAGTTTTTGGTTTGTATAAACGCCTAGCGAAAATGGCAAACCTGACTACCGGGAATGTGTATTTCCGCGTGTCGAAATCCGCGCTGTATTCGACCCAGTTCAAACGTCTGGTGAAAGATCTTTGTCCTGATCTTGATCGTGAGCGGATTGAGGGATGGGAGCCGTATGCCGAATTTGTCAATCGGCGGCTCTATAGCCAGTTTGAAAATATCGCGAGGATTGGCGAACGGCTGGCCAATGCGCGCGACCGCCTCGATCGGATCATTGAAATTGCCAATCTGAAACGCAGTCTTGAGCTTACGCAAGAAGCGATTAATCTCACTAAGATTACGAAAAATCAGACCCGGTTTATTATCGCCCTGACCGTGATTAGCCTCGTCGTTGCGGCGGCGTCGGTTTTAGCCAATCTTGATGCACTTTTTGATGCTCTTCGCGGTGTTTGAGCGAGTAATGGGTGTGCGCTGGGGTTAACCTCGTTGATGACGGCAGGGTGACGCGGATATGTTTTTGGTAAAGATATATCATTTGTGTGCGTATGGATGCGTTGCTGCGGGGTAAACCCCACCCTACCTCAGTTCAAACACCTCCGACAAAAAGCGTAGGGCGGGCATTTGCCCGCCATAAAAGCTCTCAGCGCGTGCTCCGTCTATAGTAGTCGTTCAATTGCGTTCATGGCTGAACCAACAGTGGCACGAATGCCGAACGCACTAAAATCGTCACTACACAGACGACCGCTTCCACCCATCCTTGGTCAGGTGTTCCAAGGGTTCGAAGTCGGCCTTGTAATCCATCTTGGTGGAGCCTTTGACCCAGTAGCCGAGATAGATATGCGGCAGGTTGAGGTCGCGGGCGAGGGTCACGTGGTCCATGATCATAAATTGACCCAGGGAACGGCGGGCATGGTCGGGATCAAAAAAGCTGTAAACCATGGACAGGCCGTCTTCGAGCCGGTCGGTCAACGCCGCCGCGAGCAATTGTTCGCGGCCGTCCTGTTCCAGCCAATATTCGACGATCATGGTGTCGACGGCCGTCTCCTCCACCATCGCCGCATAATCGAGCACGGTCATCTCGGCCATTCCGCCATCGGCGTGGCGATGGTCAAGATAGGTGCGCAAGACGGAAAACTGGTCGCTGGTGGCTTTCGCTGGGCGTAGCCGGCGCACCAGATCACCATTGCGGCGAAGGATGCGGCGCCTTGATTTTGAGGGCTCAAAGTCATCGGCAAGGATCCGCACAGCCGTGCACGCCGTGCACCGTTCACACGCGGGAATATAAATAATGTTCTGTGAACGTCGGAAACCGCGCCGCGTCAGGGTTGAATTAGCGATGGAGGCTTTGTCGCCGCCAAGAAAAGAAAACACTTTGCGTTCATATCGACCCGCCAAATAGGGGCAGGGAGCCGGGGCTGTGATGTAAAAATCATTCCCGGCATCGAGGCCAAATCGCTGATTGATGTCTTCTTTGCGCATGCCGACCTTCCCTAACGTCAGAATCTTAGCGTTCCATGAGCACCAGCGCAATCATCGTGAAGGGATTGTTACAGTGATTGGTCAGATTGCTGTTAGCACAGACGAACAATCGCGGTTAACGGCGTGCACGCCGCCCTACGCGGTCAGCATGATGGCAGACAGGTTGCGTCCATAGTCCCGCTGACCCGTTTGACGCGAATGGCGATAGCTAAAAAACCGGTCCGGGCGCGCGCGGGTGCACGCGTCCACATCGTCAAGCCGGGTGACGCCAACCGCGGCCAGACGCGCGCGCCCAAACCCGGCAAGATCAAACTGGCGTTTTTCTGGCCCTTGTCCTGGCGCGAAAAAAGCGGCCATGGCTGTGCCGCCAAATTTCGCCTCAAACTGTGCCACGAGATCGAGCCCCACCTCAAAGTTTGGTTGGCGCAGACATGGACCCAAGGCGCCCTCAATCCGCGCCGGGTCCGCGCCGAGGCTAACCATAGCCGCGATCAGGGCTTCAAGAACGCCGGCGAGCGTGCCGGGCCAGCCCGCATGGGCGGACCCGATAACCCGCGCCTGTGGATCAACAAATAGATAGGGCATGCAGTCGGCGGCAAGGGCGCCCAACGCTAAATGCGGTTGGGTCGTCACCAGGCCATCGGCTTGGGGCGCAGAGCCCGACCACGGGCCATCGACGGTGACGACGCGGGGCGAATGCACCTGATGAACCGTTAAAAGACGGTCCGGCTTCGCACCCAGAAAAGCGGCACACCGGGCCCGGTTTTCCGTCACATTGGCGTGCGCATCATCGGCGCCGAAACCGGTATTCAAACTGTCAAACGGGGCCGGGGAGACACCGCCCTCACGGCCAAAAAAGCCGTGGCGAATGCCCGCCACCGCATCGAGGCGCGGTGCACGCAGGGGGGCAAGCGCAGGCGCACCGGTCACGGCGCCAAAGCACTTTCGAAGCCCGCCGGGGGTGCAAGCGCTGGCGACGACAGGCAAATGACTTTGAACAATTCCCCCATTTGCGCCGGGCTTGAAAGCCGATATGCCCCTTGCCGGATCGTGTCCGCTTCGGCTTCCGGCCGGGCGCGGCACAACGCCTCAACCCGCAAGGCAAGCCCCAACCGATCGAGAAACCGCCCTTGCGGTTGCGGTCCGTAAAAGGCTGCCCCCTCGTGGAGGGCAGCGGCCCCAAGACGTTGAAAATCCACATGGGCCGTCAGGTCAGCCTGGCCGGGGTCAGAAAGGGGTGGCCAGAACTCATGGTCGCGCACCGCTTGCAGGCTTTCGCCATAGCCGCTCACTGCAGGTCCATAATCAATAATCAGGGCACGGCCGGAATGGGTCGTCAAAAACTGCGCAATGGTGGCAGCAAGTTTTTGACCTTCCTCACCGATTTCCAGAATATCCCCCGCCACTGGCGGGGTTGTTGCCGCCAATGGGGTTATCACCGTAGCGGTTGAGGGGACGGGGGTTGGTGTCACCCCGAGGGGGTGCGCGAGAAGTGTCCGGTCGAGCGACGGGGCCGGGGCCATGTCAAAACAAAAATCCTCACTTTCCCAATTGAGGCCAACCACGCGCTCATGCCAGCCGGTTTGTTGCCAGACATATTGCGCAATGGGCAAGCAATCGAAAAATTCGTTGGCCACCAGCAGGGTTGGGGCGCCCGGAACATCCGTAAACCGATCAACCCATTCGATCCGCGCATCATTATGGGGTTTGAGCCGTTTTTGTTGCTCATGGCGTAATCGCCCGCTTGTCTCCACGAGCCAAATTTGCGCTGCATCGACAAATTCGGGCCGCAGCCTGGCGGCGCGCAAGATATCATTCATCAGTGTACCGCGCCCGGGCCCAAGCTCCACAAGATTGAGCGGGCACGGACTGCCCATATCAAGCCAGGATTGAACCAGCCATAGCCCCAGGATTTCGCCGAAGATCTGACTGATTTCCGGTGCTGTGGTAAAATCCCCGTCGGCCCCAAGCGGGCTTTTACGCCCGTGCGCAGCGGCGGACATGTAATAGCCATCCTGAGGGTGGTAGAGCGCATCGGCCATAAAATCGCGGACCGATAAGGGCCCGCGTTGCTTGATGACAGCCTTCAACCGCTCGGCGAGTGCCGATGCGTCGCCAGCGTTGTTGCCCTCTTTTGACGAGGTTGAGGGGGGCGGCGCGGTCATGGGCGCCCGGCTTTGCCTGCTCTGGTGCCCGATTTCTTTGAGGGGGCGCTATCGGTCACCATGGGTGGGGGAGCTTCGGCAATGGGGCATGCTGCAACAGAATGGGCGCGGCGGATGAGCCACAGACCGGCCAGCACCATCGGCGTTGACAGGATCATCCCCATGGTAAGCCCGAACGGGAACGCTGCCAAATGCGCATCGGGTTCGCGGAAATTTTCAACGATGATCCGGGCGATGCCATAGCCCGCCAGAAAGACCCCGATACTGGCCCCTTTCTTTTTCAAAAACCCAAAAGAAAACGTTGTGACCATCATGACGCCAAAAAGCACCAGCCCTTCCAGTGCAGCCTCATAGAGTTGGCTGGGGTGGCGGGCGACTTGGAACGGATCTGCGGGAAAAATCATCGCCCACGGGCCATCCCACGCGCGCCCGTAAAGCTCCCCATTGATAAAATTGGCAATCCGTCCAAAGAACAATCCAATGGGCGCAGCGCAGGCGAAAAGATCGCCGAGGACCAGCGCGTCAACCCGGTTTTTGCGGGCGAATAAGTAACCGATGATCGATACGCCAATCAGCCCGCCATGGAACGACATGCCGCCGCGCCACATCATCAGGGCGGGTGGGATCGGCACCCAACCGATCAGCGTTTTGATGAGGCCATCGCCGCCCATCATCGAGCCGAGGCTTTCCCATGGGGCAACCAGCAGGCTTGGGTCGTAAAAAAGCACATAGCCAAGCCGTCCACCCAGAATGGCGCCAAGGGCGGCCAGCGTTGCCACATCGGTCAGTTGATCACTGTTGAGCGGACCGCGCGTTTTTAACCCCCAAAGCGCCGGGCGTTTGAGCACTTGCAACAGATAGATCGCGCCAAAAACCGCACCCGCCAGATAGGCAAGCGAGTACCAGCGGATTGGCAAAGGGCCGAGCTGTAACGCAATGGGATCAAGATCGGGGAAGGGCATGGCGGTGCCTATGGTGTTGCCTCACAAAGGCCTGTCTTATCGTGGTTAACAAACCGTGTCTTGCGAAAAGGTACCCGCCTCAAAAGCCTCTCGTAGCTTAAATTTCTGGATTTTACCAGAGCCGGTGAGGGGCCATTCATCAACCCAAATCCAAAAGGTGGGCGTTTTCTGGGGGGAGAGATCGCGGCGGATAAAAGCCTTCAGATCTGCATCTTTGGGTTTATGGCCCGTTGCGCCCCGCATGAAACAGGCCACCTGCTCACCCCATTTTTGGTCTGGAATGCCCACAACCGCCACCTCCGCCACATCGGGATGTTCGAGCATGGCATTCTCAATTTCCGCCGGGAAGAGGTTTTCCCCGCCCCGAATGATCATCTCTTTTACCCGGCCGGTGATTTTCAGATAGCCGCGCGCATCCATGGTGCCAAGATCACCGGTATGGAGCCAGCCGTCGGCATCGATGGCGGCATCGGTCGCCTTCGGGTTATCATTATAGCCGGTCATCACAAGATAACCGCGGCAACAGATTTCCCCCTGCTCATCAAGGGCGCAAACACTATTGTCCGCCGGATTGCGGATCGACACATCAATATGGGGCACCGGTTGGCCAATGGTCTGGGTCATGTCTTCCATACTGTCATCGTGCCAGGCATGGGTGATCACCGGGGAAGCCTCGGTTTGTCCGTAGACAATCTGAATGGAGGCGCCGAGCAGATCGCGCGCCTCCCGGCAAAGCTCTGGCGCCACCATGGCCCCGCCAGCGGAAACCCGTTTAAGATGCGGTAATTCATAGCCCGCCCGTTTTATCTCCGCCAAAAGGGCAACGATCATGGTTGGTACACCGAAGAACATGGTGACGTTTTCACGCGCAAAAGTTCGGGCGATCAGGACGGGATCAAACATTGGTGCCAGGATCATGGTGGCGCCGGAGCCAAGTCCGCCCAACGCCAACACCGCACAGCCCGTGGTGTGGAACAAAGGCATATAATGAACAAAAACACTTTGCGGGCTAATCCCGGAGCGGTGCATACAATCGATCGCATTACGCACAAGACCGTGATGATGAAGGAGCGCTCCCTTTGGAAAACCCGTTGTTCCTGACGTATACTGAATTTGGACAGGGTCATCGGGGTGCGCAGTACGGTTATGGGGCGTATCGGCACCGGCGAATAAAGCGTCATGGTCGGTGAGGAGAATGCGATGCTGAATATTAGGCAGGCTGGCACATACCTCATCGGCGATTGATTTAATCGGATTCCCCCGAAAGTCGTTCACATAGTAAATCGCCTCGCTCCGCGATTGTTCGAGGACGAACTTTAGCTCACTTTTCTGATAAGCCGGATTGACCGTCACCAGAATGAGCTTTGCCATGCTGGTGGCAATTTCCAACAAAAGCCATTCGGGACAATTATTGGCAAAAACCGCCACACGGGTGCCCGCCGGATGACGGCTGGCAAGGGCGTTCGCAAGCCGCATACTGTCCGCATAAAGCGCATCATAGGTCCAAACCCGGCCAATCTCACCATCGGGTAATAGCTCTTTCAAGGCCGGGTGATCGGGCGCTTTTTGGGCTGATTGGTGGAGCATATCCCCAATCGTCATGGGTGCCGGGGCCGGGCTGCCATCGTCGGCGGGCTGGGCTGGAAAATAAGCCTGCGTCAGGGCAAGCGTGTACATGGGCGTTCTCCACTTTTTATCATCTTTTTGCCCAAAGTGTGGAGAGACGGCGCGGGGCTGTCAAATGGTCGCCCGGTTTGAAATTACCGTGGCGCGTCTTATATGGATGGCAAAGCGAAGGGAATTTCACCGATGCAAACGCGAAACCCATTTTTTGATCATGTGGCCCAGGCAATGACCGAAGCAGCCGGAGCCGCCGACGGCGTGCGCCGGGAGGCGGAGACAGTCTTTCGCGGGCAATTGCAAAAAATGCTGGCGGATATGGACCTTGTCACCCGCGAAGAGTTTGAGATGGTGCAGGAAATGGCCGCCAAAGCCAGAGCCGAGAACGAGGCCCTCCTGGAGCGTCTTGAGGCGCTTGAGGCTGGTCTCAACACATAAGATCGCACTGGGTCCGTGCCCACGGGGTCTATTTTATGGTTGGTGCTCCGCCGCTTCCCCGCCACTTGATCGCGGGGCCCAGGGTGCGCTGCCTACTGAGGAATATCGATAAATCGTCTAGGGGCAACGCCATGTACCCTTTGGTCGAGCCACGGGGAGGCGGAAGTTCCGGGTCAAAAGCCCTATCCATTCTGCAACCGCGTGCCGCTAGACGCCCCCGCGCCCATAAGCTCTGACGATGGGCGATACCAAATCATTCTGCTCGGCGAGGACGGAAAGCTCTCGGCCCAGAATATCTTCACACTGGCGAATATCATCGGCAAAAAGCGTCTGATACATGTCTTCGGCTTCAGTGCGTGGAACAAAATGGGTAAAGGTGCCCTGCATCGCCATGGCGTTGATCGCGTTCTGACGGCGCATTTGCATCACTTTGATCCCCTGGTCAGTATGGCGGCGCAGCCCCTTCGGAAAGATTGACAGCGTTTCAAGCAGCGCCGCGTTCTCGCGGGGGAAGGCCGTCTCTTCCGGGATAGAGGTACCGCACATGGTGTTGATCGCCCCGATTAGAGGACGTGGATCGCGGACTGTTTCTTCGGTTATGTGGACGGAACAATGATCGGGAAAGGCTGATAGCCAGCGTTTTAACATCGGCGCGTACGGCGTAAAATAATAATCGTTACGCAGGTGGAAAAAGCTTTTGAATGAACAATTCAGGAAGGTGTCAAAATTACTGGCCCCTTTTTCACCGCGCAAATAATGGCGCACCATGTCGTGCCAATAAAACGAAAAGGCCCGTTTGATCGGATTACGGATTAAAATGACAATGCGTACTTCCCCGCGCAGGGATTGGCTAATCTGGTCAAGCGTTTTGTCCCGCCGAAAATAGGAGGGGGTAATATCCACAAACCAATTGTCGGCGGCGCCCGTCTTGGTAATAAAATGCGAGCGGTAAAAATCTTCGCCCCTGTCGAAATTGGCGTTGAAGAAAAAAAGCTCTTTTTTGTCCGGCACGCACAGGCCCGTCTGCCCCTGGAGCAACGCATGCAAGCTCGTGGTGCCGCACTTTTCTACCCCGGGGCAAATAAGAAAATTCTGGTCAAAAAACTGCATTATCGCCAATTGGTGGGTTAGCCGTTGAGGGCGACCCCAAGTCGTGAAATCGCATGGACAAAATTGCTGGGGGCGATGTCGATATCGCCGGTGGTTTTGATGTTTGGAAAGCGTGCCAGGATAGCGCTAAGGGCGGCCTCAAGCTGCATATTGGCAACCCGTTTGCCGAGGCACACATGGGGCCCGTAGCCAAACGCCATGTGATCGCCAGCATTGGCGCGGGCCACATCAAAGCGCGCCGCATCGCTAAAAACCGCCGGGTCGCGGTTTGCACCGCCATAAAACATCACGATTTTTTCGCCGCGGGCAATTTTTTGCGCACCAATCTGCGTATCTTTGGTGGCGGTCCGGCGCATATAGATGACCGGAGAGACCATGCGGATCGCTTCATCAACACCTGCCGTCATCGTCTGCGGTGCGGCAAGGAGTGCGGCCCGCTGATCCGGGAAGTCGGTCAGGAGGCGGATCGTTCCCGACAAAGAGTTCCGGGTTGTGTCATTGCCCGCAAAAAGGATGAGGAGCCACGAGCCGTCGAGAAATTCGGGCGACAAAAGTTCACCTTCCACTTGGGCATTGGCAATGGCGCTCAATAGATCTTCACGCGGATGAGCCCGCCGGTCGGCCAGAATGTCCCGCCCATAGGCGAACAGCGCCGTCATCTCACCGAGAAAACGCATTAGGAATTCAGGATCAATGCCGCCAATACCGCGCCGCGCCATCGTATCTTGCGCACGCTCAAGGTAATGCATCCACTCAAACAGCTTTGTACGTTCGTCCTCCGGAATGCCCAGCATCTCACACAAGGTGAACATGGGCAGTTGCGCCGCGAAATGCTCTACAAAGTCCAGTTCCGGCCCCGCGTCAGCCATTTGATCGAGGAGGCTTTCAATTTTTTGGTCGATCCGGGTGCGCAACCCCGCCACATATTGCGGCGTAAAAAACGGCATATGCGCGCGGCGTAGCGGCATGTGAAACGGCTGATCAAGGCAGATCATGGTATTGAGTGCTGCCTTGTAAAGCTCCGGATGCCGCGTTTCCGGCGCCCCATAATTGATATTGATACCGCCCGCCGCCGAGGAGAATGTTTGGGTATCAAGCTCAACAGCGCGAATGTCTTCATAATTGACCAGCGCCCAAAAGCCCGTTCCGGCGGGCGTTTCCGGATGCCAGGATATCGGCGCTTGGGCACGCAATTCCTCATAAAGGGCCCAGGGGTGACCTTGCGTAAAAAGCTGGAGGTCGGAAAGACTGCGCGAGGGGGTGTGGGGATAGGCCTTTCCAAAGTGCGGCTCAGCCGGCGTCATATCATCCGTCACCTGATCACTGACAAGCGGGATGCCTTTTCCAGATCCGCTTATTGGGGGCGGGTCGCCGGGCGTCGTGTGCAGATTGGTCACCACTGTTTCCTTTTTAGCAGAGCACGTGTTTTACGCTGATCATTGACGGCGTTCAAACGATATCGCGGTTGGCAGGTTGGTCTTGTGCAAGGCGTTGGGCGAGCGCCTGAAATTGGGCGACGCTCACCTGTTCGGCGCGCGTTGAGGGGTCGATCCCCTCCCTTGTTAGGATGTCCGCTGTTTGTGCCCCAAAAACCGGCTTCAGCGTCGTACGCAGCATTTTGCGGCGTTGGGAAAAGCCGGCCTTCGTTACCATTTCTACCGCCGCAAGTGGCGCGGTAACCGTGTCGATCCGGTCAAACACAACAACACTGGAGGCAACCTTGGGGGGCGGGGTAAAGGCCTGGGCGGGTAGGTCAAACCCGCGCCGCACGGTTGCCGCACTTTGCGACAGGACTGACAGGCGGCCATAGGTTTTGCCGCCGCTGGTTGCGAGGATGCGATCGGCCACTTCTTTTTGGAACATGAGCGTCATGCGCCGCCATTGGCCATGGTTCGCAGTGAGCCAGCCCGTCAGAAGCTGCGTTGAAATATTATAAGGCAGGTTCGAGACAAGATGCGCCGTATCGTTCGCGCCGAGCAAAGTGGAATAGTCCGTCCGCAACGCATCTTCGCAACGAATATGCAGTTGGCCATCATAGGCATCGGCAAGATCAGCCAAAAGATCGAGACAGCGTTGATCGCGCTCAATCACGGTGACCGTTGCCCTTGTTTCTAACAGTGCGCGGGTCAGACCGCCGGGCCCGGGGCCCACTTCGATAACCTGGTCACCTGGCGCAACCGCCGCCAGCCGGGCAATTTTACGGGTAATATTCATATCGAGAAGAAAATGCTGGCCCAGCGCCTTGCGCGCATCAAGCCCATGATTGCGCACAATATCGCGCAGCGTTGGCAGGTCCGGTTGCGCGGTCAGGGGCATCACGTTTGGCTGAACCGCTGGCGATGGCCGGACAGTGTGTTTGCCATGGTCAAGGCACTGATCAGGCTAGCCGGGTTGGCAACGCCCTGTCCCGCAATATCAAGGGCGGTGCCATGGTCGGGGGACGTGCGAATGATTGGCAAGCCAAGGGTGACATTGACGGTATGGTGAAAATCAATCGTCTTTACCGGGATCAATGCCTGATCATGATACATGCACAAAGCTGCATCATAGGTTTCCCGGCGTTCGGCATGAAAAAGCGTATCGGCGGGTAAGGGCCCCTCGCACGCAATATTCTCGCGGCGCAATTGGGCGATAGCGGGGGCGATGATCTCTTCGTCTTCGTGGCCGAACAGACCGCCCTCGCCGGCGTGGGGGTTTAGCCCCGCAACCACAAGACGAGGGTCCTCAACCCCAAAATCGGTGCGCAAAGCCCCATGGACACAACGGCCCACCGCCACAATATCCTCACGCGTGAGCGCGGTGGGCACATTGGCCAGCGCGGTGTGAACGGTTACGGGTACGGTGCGCAAGGTTGGCCCGGCCAGCATCATGACCGGCCCTGACGCGCTTGCCCCCGGTAAGCCTCGGGTCAACGCACCAAGGTAATCTGTATGCCCCGGAAAAGAAAAACCGGCATCAATCAGTATCTTTTTCTCGATCGGATTGGTGACAACACCGTTGGCAAGACCAGCCGCGCACAGCTTCACCGCCTTTTCAATGGCCTCAAGTACCGCCGGTGCATTATCAATAAGTGGCTGGCCCGTGGTGGGGGTGACGGGGTTGGTGAGGGGCAGGACGGGCAGGGCACCGGCAAAAGCATCGCCCGCGTGGGCCGGGTGGGTGATGGGCGTTACGGGCACGTCAAACCGCCGATATCGCGCCGGATCGTCAATCACAAAAAAGACCGGGCCATCGCCAGGGGTATAATGGCGTAACGCCTGCCAGGCCTTGCCGGTGATTTCCGCGCCGATGCCGGCGGGCTCGCCCATCGTCAAGACAAGCGGCGATGGCTGCGCGACCATGGCGGTGCCTGTTTCTATCGGCCGTCGCGGCGCGACCGGCCAGCGGCAGGGTTTTGCGCATTGCGAAACTCGATGGTGGATTTGCGCTCAAGATCGCGCAAGTAGCGCTGCCCCAGCAATTGCAACTGGCGGCGGAAAATACGATCTTCAATCGCCGAGCGCGCTGGAATGCCAAGCCCCTCATCTTTTTCGCAAATATAGACCTCGTGGAGGAAGCCATCGGCTTCAATTACTGCGCTTAGATCACCGCGTTTAAGGTCCGCAATAAAGCGTTGAAATCGCGGGTCAATTTGGGAGAGTTTCACATTCTCCAACAGCGCCGTGCCCACATCGGGACCAAGGTCCAGTTTAATGGCACGGGCGTTACACACTTCGGCAGTGGGTAATTTTTCCAGCGCCAGGCGGGCCTTGTTTTCGCCTGCAGCAACGGGGGCGCTGGCATAGGCAAGGGTAAAGCTCGGCTCGCCCGGTTCCACCGGTTCTTTCTTGTCGCGCAGGGCGAGGATAATCAGCGCGCCTTCCGACGGGATCGGATTGGTCACCGAGCCCACAGGGATCGCTTGAAGGGCGCTATCGAGTTCCAGTGGCAATTCGCCCGCCTGGACCCAGCCAATATCACCGCCGATGGATGCCGATGTACAGCCGGAGAATTGCTGCGCGGCGGCAGCGAAGGGGACCCCGCGTCGCATCTGTTCGATCAACTGCAAGCCGGCCTGATAATAGGCCTGAATCTGGGTTGGCTCTTCCACAGGAATACACAGTTCACTAACGAGATAGCGTTCCTTGGTGGCATCATCGCGAATGGTTTGCAGGGTTTGTTCAACCTCGCGTTTATTGATCTTTACCCGGTCCCGAAACCGCCCCTGGACGAGGTTTTGCCACCCGATGCTGGTGCGAATTTGCTGGCGCCAGGCATCGGTTGAAATGCCTTCAAGGCTCAACGCTTTTTCAAGCTCTGTGAGCGTGAGGCCGGTTTGGGCGGCGATTTGCTGCAATTCCTGGTCAACCTCGCGGTCCGGAATTTTGACCTCGAATTTCTCCAGTTCTTTGATTTTGATCTGCTCATTGATCAGATCGCGCAGAGCCTCTTGCTGTATCTGAGGCACTTGCTCGGGCCTGATTTGCCCGCCGCTGGACAACAAGATCAATTTGATCCGCTGGCGCAGGTCGAAAGAGGTGATAACCTCATCATTCACAAGCCCGACAATTGTTTCCCCGGGCGGCAGCGTTTGAACGCGCGGTTGAGCTGGCCCTTGTGCCGGCGCTTGACCTCCAGGTTGGGTGGCCGGGGGCTGGGCTGCTGCCTGCGGGGTCAGCAAACACGCGGCGAAAAGACTGGCCAGAAAACTAAAACGGTGGGTCATAAAAACCTGAGATCACTTCACGAAAGGCTGGGACAGCCAGGAGGAGTAGCCAATAATCATGGCAACATCTTGATAGTTTATAACAGGGCCTAGCATCCCTTGACCATAGCAAAGTCCCGCGTCCTTCGGGGTCGGTCTGGGCCCCTGCCGCTGGCACCATGATCATCCTATTGACGGCGTTGCCCCTGTTGAAAATTGCCAGCGGTCAATGAGGTGAGCGAAAAGCGGATCAGGACTGAGGTGTCCGATTCCAAGGACCTGTCTGCTGTCAGATTGCGTCGGAAGGTAATATCAAAGGCCGAACACTCATCCTTGTAACTGAGGGAGAAGTCCTGGTTCAGCGTTCCATTATTAAACGCCTGCGTCTCCTCGTTAAAGAGCGGGCGCAGGTTTTCGCGCCACGCCGCCCCAATGCTCCAGTGTTTGGTCAGTCGCATCCGCACGAGCGCTGAGAGTTCTTCAATGTCGGTCACGGCATCAAGCTCTTCGAGATTTTCAACCGTATCGAATGTGAGGTCGCCGACCGAACGGGCAGTGGTATCAATAATCACATCCTCAAGGCGCACATAGCCGAGGATCCCGTTAAAGCGCCAAAAATTAAACCCAAGGACCGAATCAACCTGGCGCAACCGACCATCGGTATCGAGGCGCAACCGATTGGCCAGGGAAAGCGACCGGCCAATTTCAATTTTGGCCTCGCCCACATAATCAGATCGGGTATCACCAAGACCAACCGAGGGCGCGAAAAGGTCACCGCGCCCCGTGCCGAACGCAAAAGCATTGGTATCCTGCACGCGGAACTGCTGGCCCACTGCCGCCTGGAGTTTGATACCGTTTGAAAAGGTGACCGAGCTTGAAATGCCAACATTTGCACGCTGGCCGTCTTCAACGGCGTCGAACCCCGTTGCCTTGTTAAAGCTGAACAGGTTTGAATAGTCGAATTCCGTAAGCTGCGAGTCTTCATTGATGATCGCGCTACTGTTCCGGTTCGTTGGGCTTGCCGCCAGCTGGATGCGCGGCTCGAGCAACACTCTCGTCCCGCCATAATATCGCGCAAGCGGGTATGACCATTCCACCCCAATCGTAGGTGCGAACCGGGCCACCACATCGGTATCATCATTATCGCGTACCACAAGCGATTGAAGAAAGTTCTCTGTACCCTGATCAACCTCATTGAGGTCTTGAAAGAAAAACGCGTCGCCGCGAACCTCGGCAAAGGCGTTAAAGCGGTGGCCACCCCGGGTGATATAATCGCGGGTCCAAAGCGCGCTACTCGTGATGCGCCGGGAGTCAATACCGCGGGTACGCTGTAGGGATGCAAAATTCGCATTTACGCTAAGATTGCCGCCTCCCAATTTGCGATCAAATTCGTGATTGAAATTCAGAAGCGGCAAGACATAGGGTGTGAGGTTTGAGTCATCGGATATGCGCAGACCCTGAAAAAGGTAAGCATCAGCGGTGAGGGTCGAATTTCCCCGTCGCCATGCCGTGTTCACGTTACTACGTAAGCGATTAATCAGTGAACGATCAAACTCAAGCCGCAGGTCCCCACGCCTGAACACATTATAACGGCGCAGAAACAGATCGTCCGAGGTGCGTTCGATGTCATAGCCGATCCGGAAATTATTGGTGACATTGTGATACCCACGGCCAAAATAGTACCAGCGCACGCCCGGCGCGTCCTCCGGCGCGGGCGTATCATTTTGGGCGCGCGGGATCACCACCACATTGCGACCGTCCACAACTTCGACAACATTGTTGAAACGATCAACAAAATTGCCATCCTGATTTTGCAGATTGCCCAGAGCATCTTGAGCCGGCCGGGTAAAGTCGATGACCCCGCCAGCCCACACATGCTGGCTATTACGCCCGGCGCGGCGAAACTCTCCCTGCCAGAGTGTCCCATCGCTGAGTGTGAATTTCGGAAAAAACGTAAAATCAAGCTGGTTTGAAACCGAGAAATAATAGGGGATTTCAATAAACCCGCTCAGTCGGCTTGACGTGCCAATCACTGGGGTCAGAAACCCTGACTGGCGCTCTACGGAAGGGTCGGGCGTTTGCAAAAAGGGCGTGTACAGAATAGGCACGCCTTTGAGTTCGAAAAAGGCGTGGCGGAAACGGATGACCTTGCGTTCTTCATCACGGGTAACGCGCAAGGATTTCACGCGCCATGTGGGCACCTTGCCATCGCCGTCGTCGTTACAGACGTCGCAAGCGGTATAGACAACACGGTTGAGATCGGTGCGTGCATTTTGTCGGCGGATCGCGCTTTCGGCGGCAACTTTGGCGTTTTCCGCAAGCAATGCATTGAAGTTTTCGGCAATCCCGTCGCGCAGATCGCCGGTGAGTTCCACCCGTTCGGCAAACACCGTTTCGCCATCGGCGCTGGTGATGGAGACGCGGCCATTGGCCAGCACAACCTCCGTAGCGGGATCAAAGCTTAAGGCTTCGGCGGTAAGATATTGGTCGCCAAAATAGGCTTTCACATTGCCGCGCGCCTCAATGGGGCTATCGATGCTATCGCGGTAAATTTCATCGGCCTCAAACAGGACGGTTTCGCCATCGGCAGACTGTGGTGCGGTTTGGGGCGTAAAGGGGGCCGGAGCGGGCACGGCATCGGCGGCCACCTGGGCACCCATGACGGCGTTAAAATGATCAAGCCAGGGCGTGTGCGATAGCGCCTGACTGCCTATCAATTGGGGAATGGTCGCCGCGCTGCGGCCAAGGCTTTCTGTCGCTGTGGCGGGCAGGATCGTGGTGCCAGCGTTGGTGCTGACTTGCGGTTCCAGTGCTGTGGCAGGAAACACGATCAGGGAAAGCGACGCGGTCAAGCCAACAGTTGCGAAAACACCAAAGTTTGCTGAAAAATTCGTGCCGGTGGCAAGCAAACGACGTCGACACCCCGTGTGGGGCGAACCAATCGCTGACCACTGGGTTGGCGCACCGATCATCAATGGAACCCGAACGTCTCGACGCAAACCCAACCTGCCTTACTGATCGCTCGAAGCGGACAGCATGAATACCCTCAAATTTCCTAGCCGACCTCACCGGATCGGTCCATCGCCAGTTAGCCGAAAGTTCGGTTAATCGATGGTTAACAAAGTCTTAAGGCCGGCTGGTGCGCCCCTGCGACACCGATCAGCCATCTTCCAGATGGAGAAGCCCGGTCACGGCCATGAGGGTGGCAATGATGGAGGGGGTCCAGGCGGCTAACGCAATGGGAACGTTGCCCGATTCGCCAAGCGCCGTCGCCAGCTCCGTGACCACATAAAGCGCAAAACCAGTACCAATGGCACCCAGCACCAGATTAAGCGTTCCGCCAAGGCGTGTGGGCTGGATCGAGAACGCCGCGGCGATCAGGACCATGCCTAGCAGTTTGAGCGGCGTTGAGAGAAGATCGTGATAGCGCAAATAATATTGTTTTGTTGGCAAGCCCGCCGCCTCGGCCAGTCTAATAAACCGGCCAAGTTGCCAGACGGAGATGGTTTCCGGTTTTGCCACTTGCTCGGTCAGGTCCGTGGCGGTGAGGTTTGTGGTCAGGGTAAAGCTGCGCACCTTGCGCGCAACGGCCTCGGTGGGCATGCGCAAGCTTGCATCGGTCATTTCAAGCGTTCCTGCCTGCAGCCGGGCGAGCGGTGCATCAATACGCTCCAGAAAAACCGAGTTGGCATCAAATCGGTGGATCGTCACCGCCCGCAAAATCCCTTTTTCCTGGTCAATGCCTTTGGCATTGATCATCAGGCGCTCTCTGGCATCGCGCTGGCGCAGCCACACGCCATCATTAAAAAACTGAACAAGACTGGTGCGCCGGCCCTGTGCTTCATTCTGTAGGGTTTCGGAACTGGCCATCATGCGCGCAGAAAGCGGGTCAATCACAATAATCAGAATTGCGCCAATCACGCCCGCCACCAGGGTAGGCGGCAAGAGTACCCGCCAGATGGACAAACCCGCCGCACGCATTACCGCGATTTCTGACCGGCGATTAAGCTGGTGAAAGCACCATAACCCGCCAAACAAAAACAAAAAGGGTGAAAGCACCTGCGTCAAGCTCAAAGCGCGCAAGCCCGTAATCTTCAGGGCAAAGACGACCGAACCATCAACATATTTACCCGCAAAGCGCAGATTCTCGATCAGATCGATCAGCATAATGAGGAGTGTGAAGGCAATAAACAAACCGCCAACACTGGCCACCAACCGCCAGGCGAGATATCGCGACAGGGTTGCGCTCATGGGCTTGGCCTTTTCAGGCGGTGCGGCAGATCAAACAACAAGATGCCCGCAAGGACCATTACCCCAATGGGCAGGGCATATTGCAGCCATTGGCTGCCACTTTGCGCGGCCATAGTTTGGGCCACAAAGCCCGCCACCCGCAATGCAATGACACCAGCCCCGGCCAATGCGACGCGGACCAGGTAGCCGCGCCGGTTATAGGCCCCGCCCACCAGGGCAAAGAGCGCGATCAGCACATAGCTGAACGCGTAGAGCGGGGTCGCAAGCCGGTTGTGGGCTTCGGCGCGCAATTTGCCAAGATTATTGCGCTCCCACTCGCGGCTCACATCGGGGTTGAGCAATTCTGACAAATAGCGCTCTGTCAGCTCCAACTGAAGTTCCTGATCCGATTGCAAGGAGGAAACATTGATCCGGGTTTCACCGAACGGCAAAAGATCAAGCTCCTCAATGGGTGTGCCCTTTCGAACCCGCTGCACATTTCCGTTCACGAGAATAAGAACTGGGCCAGCGTCGGTGTCCCGCAAGGCCCCGCGTTCAGCCATATAGGTACGTGTTTCATTCGCGTTGCGATAGTCATTGATCAGGATACCGCGAAATTCATTGCCGCCGGCAACCTCATCCACATAAATGGTGAATCCATTAATGGCGGTCACAAACTGCCCCCCGCGCAAAACATTTCCGGCAAGGTCCGTGCGCAGGGTTAAGACGTTCTGTTTGAGGATGCGATAGGTGCGCGGCGACAGATCAAGCGCCACATAAAGAGTGGCAAGCGCCCCAAAAAACGTGACCAGTAAAATCGGCATAGCAAGCCGGGTGCGCGAAATACCGGCCGCATAAATAACCGCAATCTCGCTATCGGAGTGCATACGGTAAAGGGCGTAAAGCCCCGCCCCGAAGAGCGCAAAAGGGATCAGGATCACCAGCAGGCTCGGGATGATCAATAGGCTCAGATAAAAGAACAGCCCAAAGCCGCTACCATTCTCTATCAGGATATCGATGCGTTGCAGGCTCTGGGTGAGCCAGATCACCAGCGTCAGCACCACAATGATTAGCACAAAGGGCCCAAAAAACTGACGGAGGATATAACGATCAAGCGACGTCACGGCTGCTCTGACTTAGTGTGGCGGATGGGTGCCGCGAGCATGTACCATGGCAACCATGGCCAGTATATGGCGGCCAGCGATGCGGTGTCGGTGATGTTGCGCCAGTCAGTTGCGTCAATGTGAGTGATCGCCTACCAGTCACAACAATCAAAACCCAACCAAAAAGGACGCCCTTCGAATGCAGGTTTCATTTTCAAAAGCCGCGCTGCCCAAATCTGGCGCGATTATCGTGCCGGTCTTTGACGGCAACCTGAAAAACCCCGCATTCACAGAATTGAACAAGGCCACCAAAGGCGCCCTGGAGCGGGCGGCCAAAGCGGCAGATTTTTCCGGTAAAGAGGGCCAGCTTGCCGTCATCGCAGGCCCGGCGGGGATCGATAATAATTATGTTGTGCTCATCGGCGGTGGCAAGCCCGCGGCCGTAAGCGCCCATACCGCCGAGCGTATGGGGGGCACCGCCGTCGCCAAAATCATTGAGCTGCGCGAAAAGGCGGCCTTGTTTTTCATGTCCGGGGTCAGCGCCAAAGAAATGGATGATGATGCCCTTGCCGCGCACATGGCGTTTGGCGCGCGGTTGCGCAGCTACCGATTTGATAAATATCGCACCACACAGGAAAAGAGTGAAAAACTCGCGCTCACTAAAATCGGTTTTTATCAGGCCGCCAGCGGGGCAAAAGCCGCCTATAGCGATCTTGATGCGTTGGTGAATGGTATTTTTCTGACACGCGACCTTGTTTCCGAACCAGCAAATATTCTGTATCCGGAGAGCTTTGCTGATCGGTGCCGCGCGCTGGAAGAACTGGGTGTCAAAGTTAAAGTACTCGGCGAAAAAGAGATGGAAAAGCTCGGCATGGGCTCGCTTCTCGGTGTGGGGCAGGGCTCTGTGCGCGAAAGTAAAATCGTTGCCATGGAATGGATGGGCGGCACCAAAGGCGACGCGCCCGTTTGCTTTGTGGGCAAGGGCGTCACCTTTGATACGGGCGGTATCTCCATCAAGCCTGCGGGCGGCATGGAGGATATGAAATGGGATATGGGCGGCGCCGGTGCGGTGACCGGTGCCATGGCCGCGATTGCGGGCCGCAAGGCAAAGGCCAATGTTGTTGGCGTTATTGGCCTGGTGGAAAACATGCCCGACGGCAATGCCCAACGCCCGGGCGATGTTGTCACCTCCATGAGCGGAAAAACCATTGAAGTCTTAAACACCGATGCGGAAGGGCGGCTTGTCCTTGCCGATGCGATCTGGTGGACGCAGGAAACCTATAAACCAAAAACCGTCATTGATCTTGCAACGCTTACAGGAGCGATTCTGGTTTCGCTGGCCCACGAGTTTGCCGGGCTTTTTGTGAATGATGAGACGTTGGCGGAGGAATTACTCGCCATTGGAGACGCGTCTGGCGACAAGCTCTGGCACATGCCGCTGACAAAAACCCATTATGACATGATCAAATCGCCGATCGCCGATATTAAAAATCTTGGTGGGCGCTGGGGTGGGTCCTCCACCGCTGCGTCCTTTATTGGCAGCTTTATCAAAGACGGTGTGCGGTGGGCGCATTTGGATATTGCGGGGATGGCCTGGAACGAGAAAGATACACCAACCATCCCCAAAGGCGGGGCGGGCTATGGGGTCCGGCTCCTCGATACGTATATTCGGACCCATGCGGAGTAAGTAACGCGCCATGAGCGGTCCCGAGGTCTTGTTTTACCATCTTGAGCGCGCAACGCTGGAGACGGTTTTGCCGGGGCTTTTGGAAAAAACGCGCGCACGCGACTGGAAGGCGCTTGTGGTGACGGGCGCAGGCGCGCCGATCGATGCGCTGGATGTGACACTCTGGACTTACCGCGACGACAGCTTTTTGCCGCATGCCAGTGTGGCCGCTAGTCAGGATCCCGCGCTGGAAACCATCCTGCTTGATGATGGAGATGAGGCCGTCCGTACACCGCTCAACGGGGCGGATGTGTTGTTTGTTGTTGGCGGCGCGGACGTTGCGCCCGATGCCTTTTCGGCTTTTGCCCGCATCGTGGTAATTTTTGACGGGCGCGTGCAGGAAGCCCTTGATCATGCGCGCGCCTATTGGAAGACAATCAAAGCCATCGAGCCGCCGCTGGACCTGACCTATTGGCAACAAGGGGATCGCGGTCGGTGGGAGAAGAAAGCCTAGGCGATGAAGCTGTGTGTCAGGCAGGTGTGTATCGCCCGAACCCCCGCAGTGGGTTGGGGTGGGGCTATGTAAAAACAATGCCTCCCCGTGGCTTGACCACGGGGCCCATTAGGTGGCCGCTTAGGGTGGAACTATAGAATGAATTCTAACTCGATACCCCCTGGACCCCGCGATCAAGTCGCGGGGAGGCGTCTGTTGGGGGGCGGGTCGTGTTTTCGAATGCGCCTCCTTTGGCCCTCCTACTCAATCCACGGCGTGTGTTAAAACGGAGGCGGTGCCAAATCCGGATAGCAAAGTTACCGCCCGTATTTATCTATACCTTCGCGGGCTAATTCGTCGGCCCTTTCGTTGCCCGGGTCGCCCGCGTGACCCTTCACCCAGTGCCAGGTGACGGTATGGGCAGCGGCGAGGGTGTCGAGCTCAATCCACAGGTCTTTATTTTTCACCGGTTTTTTCGACGCTGTTTTCCAGCCATTGCGTTTCCAGTTGGCCATCCATTTATTGAGGCCGTCTTTCACATAAGTACTGTCTGTATAAAGATCGATCTGCGCGCCGTTTGGTGCCGTGCGCAAGGCCTCAATGGCGGCGGTCAACTCCATGCGATTGTTGGTTGTCTCGGGCTCACCGCCGCATAGGGTCCGGCTTTCGGTACCGTCCATGATCAGCACGCCCCAGCCGCCAGGACCGGGATTTCCTGAACAGGCGCCATCGGTATATATTTTGAGCATGGTTTTGTCTTCTGTTGGTAATGGGGAGGACACAGCCGTTTGAGCGGCCAGAGTGCGCAGGACATCAGGATGGGCAGCAAAATGCTCCATCCGCGCCAGGAATTCGCCAGGGTCTTTAACCCGAACCACCGCGCCCGGTGTCTGGTTAAGCCAATCAAAAGCGCGCGTCAGTAAAAAGCGTAAGGCGGCGCCGCGGGCGAAAAGATCAAGATGATCGATTTCGTTATCCAGTAGGGGGCGTACTGACTGATAAGCCCGTAAAAGGCTTTTTGCGGCCGCTGGCGAGAATGTATAATATTTGTCAAAGCACCAGGCATTGATGCAAATGGCAAGGTCGTAGGCATAAAAGTCCGTACACGCAAAATAAAAGTCAATGATCCCGGTGATCACGCCGTCCGGGCCCAGCATCACATTATCGGGGAAGAGATCGCCATGGATCACCCCGGCCGGAAGATCATCGGACCCGAGATCGCCGGATCCGAGTCGAGGCCAGGCGCCATCGATTTCACGGAACATTGCAGTGATGGTCGTTGCAAGGCCCGGCGCAATGCTATTCAGCCCCTCATCGGTGCAGCGCGCCGCCAGCGCGTGCCAGCCATCGACAGATAGGGCATTCGGGCGCTCTTCATCGAACCCCGCCATCGCCAGATGCATCCGCGCCAAAACCGTGCCAAGGGCTGCGCAATGTTCCTCACCGGGATCATCGGGGCTGATCCCCGGAACGAAGGAGATGAGCGCTGCGGGTTTTTGTTTCAGGGTTTGGAGAATGGTACCGGTCTTGTCGGCGATCGGCAGGGCGGCGGGCAGGCCCGCCCCAGCCATATGGCTCATCACACGCAGAAAAAACGGCAGATCGTCGGGGTCCACCCTTTTTTCATAGAGGGTCAGGATCGCCCGGGTCCGGGTGGTTTCAACGAGATAGTTGGTGTTTTCCACACCCTCGGCGATACCCTTAAAGCTAAGCGGGGTGCCCACATCATAGCGCGCCAGAAACGCCCGCAAAGCGCCATCGTCAACACGCGTATAAACGGCCACGCTATCGTCCTTTATTCACAAATGAGGGCGAAGTGTCGCCCGCGCAAATAGAGACCACAAAACGCGATGGCGGGGTAGGGGGCTAAGCGCGCAAAGCGCTGTTAGCTATTGTGGGCGACGGGCATTTTGAAGGTCACCGCTTCCTGCGCAACTTCCAGCGTATCAATGGCGAGGGCGTAACGCTTTGACAGCGCCAGCAAAAATTCCTCAACAAGGTCTTCCGGTGCAGACGCACCAGCGCTAATGGCCAGCCGTTTGAGCCCGCGCAGAAGGGACCAATCAAAGCTGTCGGCATCGTCGGTAAGCACCGCATTTTGCGCCCCCGCTTCGCGCGCAACCTCAACCATGCGTTTTGAGTTTGAGGAGGTGGCGGACCCGATCACTATCACAAGGTCTTTATCGGGTGAAATCGCTTTGATCGCATCCTGACGGTTTGATGTTGCGTAACAAATATCCGCCTTCGCCGGGCTAACAATGTCAGGGAACCGGGTTTTCAGTGTCGCGATGATATCGGTTGTCTCGTCAACGGACAGCGTTGTTTGCGTCACATAAGCAAGCGGCGCGTCGGGGAAAGTCATGGATTGTGCCTGATCAACTGTCTCCACGAGGCTCATCTCGGTGTCAGCAACCTGGCCTTGCGTGCCCACAACTTCCTGATGACCATCATGGCCGATAAGGATGATGTGATAGCCTTTTTCAGCAAGGCGTTTTGCCCGGTTATGAACTTTGCTCACAAGCGGGCAGGTGGCGTCAATTGAGGTCATGCCGCGGTCAGAAATCGTGTCGTGCACATGGGCGGGGGAGCCGTGGGCAGACAGGATAATCGGTCGATCGCTCGGCGCATCCTCCATATCCTCGATAAAAACCGCGCCCATGCGTTTAAGCCGTTCAACAACATGAACGTTATGGACAATCTCATGGCGCACATAGACCGGGGCGCCAAACCGCGTCAGCGCCTCTTCCACGGCGCGGATCGCGCGTTCAACACCGGCGCAAAACCCACGCGGCGCGGCCAACGTCACTGCGAGGGGCGGCTGCGTTATTTCCTCGGGGCAGGTCGTATCTGCGGTGGGGCTCATGGGGCTGGTGGTTTCATTCATGGAAAGGCGCGTTTCTCTTGAGGACCGGTGTGCCCCCGCATTCAGGCAAAAAGGTGACGACCGTACAATCATGTTTGCTTACCGGAGAGGTACGCAGGCTAGATGCATTGCACCGGCGCGGGCATCCGGCTACGACAGGCTTTAGCTATTCGCAAGGTACGGACGGACCCGGCGCTGCCAATCCGATTGCACCTTTGTTTGTCTGATATAGGAGCTTAGCGGCATTGTGCCCATGCGATTTTTGTCACTTTTCGCCGCATCCCTGACGGCCCTTCTTGGCCTTTCGGGATGCGAATCATCCAAAGCCCGTTCAGAGCGTAATCCCGCGCCATGTCCCAATGTTATCGTTCTAAACGATGCGGCCCGGTTTGTGACCTTTGACGGCGACCAGACCTTGGATCAGGTGGCCTGGTCCGGTGAGATTACCGATGTGCGCTACACCTGCCGTTATTTTGAAGACAGCCCCATCAGCGGCGCGCTGGAAGTGGATTTTGCGCTTGGCCGCGGACCCGCGGCGCAGTCAAACCGAAACGACGTCACCTATTTTGTGGCCGTCACCCGCAAAGACCGGGAGGTGATTGCGCGTGAGGAGTTCACCATGGAAGCCAATTTCAACGGCGATCGCGCGCGACTGGGTTTGCGCGAAAAGATCAATGACCTCGTTATTCCGCGCGCCAGCGAAAAGACCAGCGGTCTCAATTTTGAAATTGTCGTCGGTTTTGTGTTGGAGCGTGACCAGGTCCTATTCAACCGATCAGGCAAAAGCCTGAAATTCCCAAACCTTTAATCTCGGCTTTTTGGCCCCGGAAACGCGCGCGGCGCGGGGGCTGGTGTTAGCCCGACCCGAAATTCTGAACCCGATCTTTTCCTATGACCTTGCTGGATGATCTTTCGGCCCGTGTGGGCGCGGCCTTTGGGGCGGAGGGGCTTGATGCTGCCCTTGGCAAGGTTCGGGTTTCTGACCGGCCTGACCTCGCGCAATTTCAGTGCAATGGCGCGCTGGCCGCTGCCAAAAGGCAAAAACGCAATCCGCGTGAGCTTGCTGGCCTGTTGGCAGAGCGGTTGCTGGAAGAAGAGATCTTCCGTGAGGTGACGATTGCGGGGCCTGGCTTTTTGAACGTTAATCTGGCTGATGATTATGTGGCCGCGCGTCTGGGCGATCAGGCGCGTGCTGAAAAGACGACACAGGACTGGCAGGTCGCCGCCGCCGAAAAGATCATCCTTGATTATGGCGGGCCCAATGTGGCCAAGCCGTTGCATGTGGGCCATTTGCGCGCCGCGATCATCGGGGAAAGCCTGAAGCGTATTTTTCGCCATGTTGGCCATACGGTTATCGGCGATGTGCATTTCGGCGATTGGGGATTGCAGATGGGTCAGCTCATCAGTGAGCTGGCAATCCGTGAACCGGCCTTGCCCTATTTTGATGCGGAAAAGACTGGCGATTATCCCGCCACATCGCCAGTGACCTTGGCCGATCTGGAGGCGATGTATCCGGTTGCATCGGCGGCGTGCAAAACCGACACCGCGCGCCGGGTCGCCGCGCAAAAAGCCACCTTTGACTTGCAGGCGGGTCGGCCGGGCTATCGTGCACTATGGCAGCATTTTGTGTCAGTCTCCCGCGCTGCCATCGAGGCGGAATATGACGATCTGGGGGTCACCTTTGACTGGTGGAAGGGCGAATCCGATGCCCACCCGCTAATCGATCAGATGGTCAACGATTTGCGCACTAAAAGTCTGGCCGAGGATAGTGACGGCGCCGTCATCGTCAGGGTCAAACGCGACGATGATCGCAAGGAAGTGCCACCGGTTATGCTCGTGACGTCGGAGGGGAGTGCGGGGTATCACACCACGGACATCGCCACCATCATCGACCGCAAAGAGGCAGCGGCGCCTGACCGCATGATCTATGTGGTTGATCAGCGTCAGGCCCTACATTTTGAGCAAGTGTTCCGCGCCGCGCATATGGCGGGCTATTTCCCGCAAACTCATCTGGAACATCTCGGGTTCGGGACCATGAATGGCAAAGATGGCAAGCCGTTCAAAACCCGCGAAGGCGGTGTTCTGAAATTGCGCGATATGATTGATATGGTCACGGACAAAGCCCGGGACCGCATCGAAGCATCAGGCATGGGCGCGGGTGAAGACGCGGCAAAAGTCGCCGAGATTGCCCGCAAGGTCGGCATCGCGGCGTTGAAGTTTGCCGATCTGTCAAACCCGCGAACCTCTGACTATGTGTTCGATCTCGATCGGTTTACCGCGTTTGAAGGCAAGACCGGGCCCTATCTTCTTTATGCCAGTGTGCGGATCCGTTCCATGCTGGCGAAAGCGGACCCCGATGGCACCACGGGTACGGGCGCAACGCTTCTTCTTTCGACGGATGAGGAGCGTGACCTTGCGCTTATCCTCTTGCGATTTGACGAATCACTGCGGGCGGCTGTGGAAAAAAGAATGCCGCATATCATTGCAGAGCATTGCTACGCGCTGGCGCAAGCCTTCTCTCGTTTCTATTCGAATTGCCGTGTGAACGATGAGCCGAACCAAAGCATCCGTGCGAGCCGCATCAGGCTCGCTGGCATCGCCGGCGGACAACTTGATCAAGCCCTTGATTTGCTTGGAATAAGTGTACCCGAACGCATGTAGCAAAAGCGTCGGCGCGGGTGTCACGACACCCTGTGGAAAAAAAGCTTATTCACGCAATCCCTTTTTTCCGTTGGGGATCAGCGAATTGTGCAGGTGCAATATTAATGCAACACCGCGCATAAGACCGCGCCCATCGCCCATAAATATTTTGTATCCGTCGTCTTTGTCACATAGGTGAAACAATTGTGTTGCCTTTGTTTCACGAGCGCAGCGTAGGGCACGCGGGCGACAGCAAATTGCGCTGCTGAAGCATACACATTTTCACCAAGGGGTTATCCGATGATCAACAAAAATGTCCTGAAGGCAGGCGTTGCCGCCCTCGCCTTGAGCGGTGCACTATCGCCGCTGTCAATCATACCAATCGCACATGCACAGAATACAACATCGTCGGTTCGCGGTGTAATCACCGATGGGAACGGAGCGCCGCTTTCTGGTGCCACAGTCACCGTAACCGATACTCGGAATGGGTCTTCGCAAACGAGCGTGACGAATGAGAGTGGGACCTATTTTGCTCGAAATTTGACCGTAGGTGGTCCCTACACGGTAGAAGTCTCTCGAAATGGATTTGTAACTGAACGCCTAGAAGGTGTTTTTGTGAGCCTGGGTGGGGTGACATCAGCAAATATCGATCTTGATCCTGCCGGCGCTGGCGTCGATGACTCCATCGTCGTAGTGGCGAGCCGGTCGAACACACAACAGCTTGCTATTGGTCCAAGCTCTGTTTTTGGTCAAACTACCATCGAGGCCCTGCCTTCGATTAGTCGCGATATCCGGGATATTATCCGGATTGATCCGCGGTTGACAGTTTCCGGCGGCGATGACCAGGTTTCTTGTCTCGGTGGCAACAGCCGTGCCACCAGTTTTACGATTGACGGTGTGGCGGCAAACGACGCCTTCGGTTTGAATGCTTCGGGGACCCCCGCCCGCGGCAACTTTCCGCTGCCATTCGATGCGATCCAGGAAACGGCAGTCGAGTTTGCGCCTTACGACGTGACGTACGGTAACTTTACGACCTGTAACATCAACATTGTCACAAAGGCCGGTTCGAATGACTTCCAGGCTTCGGCTTTCGCATTTTATAACACTCGCGGTTTGACTGGCTCACAGGCTGATGGCGAAACGATTCTAGGTGATGCAGACTTCAGGGATTTCAATTGGGGGGCAAATGTCAGTGGTCCAATCGTTAAAGACAAACTGTTCCTTGCCGTTTCTTATGAAGAAATCCGAGATGGTGGTTCTGTCGTTGGTTTTGGTCCACAAGGTGCACCGGTCGCTAACCCGGTAGACAACCTTCTGCAGAGTGATCTTGACGCAATAAATGCTGCCGCCCAAATGGCTGGCTTCGAAACTGGTGGCCAAGCTTCAGTTATCCCCGAAACTAGTCGGCGTATTGCTTCGCGTCTTGACTGGATCCTCAGCGATGAACATCGTCTGGAATTCAACTATTCGCGCGAGCGGGAGCTTGAGGTCGAGCCTGATCTGTTCGGTGTAAGCTTTCAGTTCCTGAACTCGTTTGAAAATTCCGGATCGAGTAACGACCGTTATTCGGCACGTCTCTTCTCTGAATGGTCAGATACGGTTTCCACGGAAATTCGGGTGTCGCGAACCGATAATACCGACATTCAAAACCCCGTTGGCGGCGGTGAGGCGCAGGATACGTTCCCCATTCCGCGTATCATTATTCAGGGTGGCGCCAATGGTGAGTTCGGTCCGGGCGGCTTTAACAATGGTGTTCAGGTCGCAGGCCCCGGCTTCTTCCGGTCTGCCAACGCGTTGGAAACGCAAACCGACCAGGTTCGCTTCAAGCTCGACAAACTTGCTGGTAACCACCTTTTCACCGGTGGTTATGAGTTGAACTCAATTTCTGTTTTCAACCTTTTCGCAGTGAATGCCACCGGGACCATTGAATTCGAAACCGTGGACGATTTCCTTGCTGGAAACGCCGAGACGATTGACTTTACCTCCACGGCAACGGGCGATATTGGCGACGCCGCCGCAGAGTTCACCCGTAACATTCACACGCTTTTCTTCCAGGACACCTGGACGCCCACCGACGCACTGACGGTGACCATGGGTTTGCGTTATGATTTTTATCAATCTGGTGACCAACCCCTTGATAGCCCGCTGTTTGAACAACGCTATGGATTTACCAATAATACCGGCTTTAACAATTTCGAGGTGTTTCTGCCGCGTTTGGGCATCAACTATGACGCTGGCGCGACCTTTTTTGGGGAAACAACCTTCCGCGCAGGTGCCGGTGTCTTTTCTGGTGGTGATCCGACGGTATTTTTCTCCAACGCATTCACAAACAATGGCTTTGGTACAGCAAGCGCGGATGAAAATAATGCCGAATGTAATGCTGACCCAAATACGTTGACCAACTTGCGAGAGACGGGCTTTGCAATTCCGCAGTGCATTATCAATGAAATTCAGGCGAACGCAGCGGCCGGTAATGGGCGGACCGATGCAATCGATCCGAACCTGCAGGTTCCGTCAACGATCCGCGGCTCTGTCGGATTTACCCATTTCACCGACTTTGGTGGTGCATTCGGTGGTCTGTTTGATGAATGGACAATCAATGTAGATGCCATTTACTCGGCCAACCGTAATGCTTTCGATTTTGTTGATCTGACACTGTCGCCAATTGGAACGGCGCCCGACGGTCGACCAATCGTCCAAGCGATTGACCCTCTGCTTGATGGTTGTAACGCAACCTTCGTCGGTATTCGTGATGGTTTCACGGGGGCGACACCAGATTGTTTTACAGGGCGTGATCAGGACATCCTCCTGACCAACGTGGCTGACGGCATCAATGATGGGCGCTCAATTTCAGTCTCTGCGCAGTTCGCGAAGACGTTTGACTATGAATTGTTCTCCAATCCGGCAAGCTTCTCCGTCAATCTCGGTTACGCCTACACAGACGCGACGCAAGTTGTTGGCAGTTTGAGCTCCACTGCAACGTCGAACTTTGAAGAAGTTGCGGTCATTACGCCAAACCGGGCCTTCACGGCACCATCGCAATTTGTCAACCCGCATGTCATTTCGTTGGCAACGACCTTCCGTCAGGAATTTATTCGTGATCTGCCCACGCAGTTCACTTTCTTTGTTCAGGCGCGGGAGGGAACGCCGTTCTCTTATGTGTTTGATGACGACACGTCAGAAGACATTTTTGGCGACTCCGATGATGAAGCGCGGACATTGCTATTCGTCCCGGTCGATGAAAATGACCCGCGTTTCGATTTCAGCAACCTGTCTGCGGATCAACAATTTGCGCTCTTCAACTTTATAGCTGAGAGCGGCTTGTCGGATTTCGCCGGTGATTTTGCCCCGCGAAACGCCTTCAATGATCCGTGGTTCGTTGATCTTGATTTCCGGTTCCAGCAGGATTTGCCGGATTTCTCTGATCGGTTGCGGACCATCTTTTTTGTTGATGTAGAGAATGCGCTAAACCTCTTCGGTGGAAATGTTCAGCGTACATTTGACCGTGGCAACACGCGTGAAGGCGTCCCAGTATTCGGGATTGATGAGATTAACGATCAAGGTCAATTCGTTATTGGTGGCAGTGGTCTTGAATCTCAAGTTACCGGTCAGGGTGGTTTTGACCGCAATGCCGGCGCTAGCCTTTGGGCGGTGCAATTCGGTCTTCGGTTCGAATTCTAGGACGGCATGTCGTTGCCATCATACGATGGCAGGAAGACCAAGCGGGCGGCCCATTTGGGCCGCCCGTTTTGCTTTGGATGCCGGTATTCAGGGGTGCGGCGAGAAGGGCAGATGCGCTGTCTTGCTGGCGCTTCGCGGCTATGGCACCAGTTGCATTGTGGAAGTCTATTTCTCTGATCAGTTTGATTTGCAATTGCCGGCGGGACATCGTTTTCCCGGGCATAAATATGGCATGCTCCGGCAGGCGCTGGTCGATGAAAAGGTGATTGACGAGACGCACTTGCGGCGCGCGATGCCTGTTGAGGTGTCAACGGTCCTCCTCGCCCATAATGCGGATTATGTGAGCGCCATTGAAGAGGGGACCATCGAGCCGGCGGCCATGCGCCGTATCGGCTTTCCCTGGTCGCCGCGCATTCCGCTGCGCGCGCGCGCGACTTTGGGCGGGGCGGTTGCAGCGGCTGAGGCCGCCCTGCACCACGGGTTTGCCGGTCAGCTGGCGGGCGGCACCCATCATGCCCATGGGGGCTTTGGGTCGGGCTATTGCGTTTACAATGATTTCGCTGTGGTGGCGCGTCATCTGATAGTAAGTGGCACAACCCGGCGCCTGGCAATCATTGATCTTGATGTGCATCAGGGCGATGGCAACGCAGCTATTCTGGGGGCTGATGAAAATATCTACATTCTGTCAGTGCACGGGGAAAAGAATTTTCCCTTTCGGAAATATCCGTCAACCCATGATGTGGCATTGCCCGATGATACCGGTGATGGGGCGTATCTCGACGCCCTGGATGATGCCCTCGCAAAGGTTTGGGCGTTTAGTCCGGAACTCGTTCTTTATCAGGCCGGTGTTGATCCGCTAGCGGAGGATCGTCTTGGCCGGCTATCGCTCAGTTTTGACGGGTTGATGGCACGCGATCGGCTGGTTTTTGCGGGGGCTGCGGCGCACGGCATACCGGTGTCCATGGCTATTGGCGGCGGTTATGCCGACCCCATAGAATTAAGCGTTGAGGCCTATGTGAATACGTGGCGCGCAGCGCGCGGGGTTTATCGCTGGTGATTGACGATGCGGTGTTTGAGATCCCCCATCCCTTGCGGCTGGGCTTTGGGGCGTCGGGCGCATGGGGGCAACCCTGGTTTCCGGAAGCCCAAGCCATTGCCTTGATCGAGCAAGCCTATGCGGGTGGTGTCCGCTATTTTGATAGCGCCGGGTTTTATGCGGGCGGGGAGGCGGAGCGACGGTTGGGCATTGCCTTGCGCGGAATTGATGATGTGGTCATCAGTACCAAGACCGGTACGCAAGGCGCAGGACGCAAAGCCAAAAAAGACTTTTCGGCCGAGGCAATCCGCCGGGATCTAGAGGCGAGCCTAACCCGTTTGGGGCGCGACCGTCTGGATATCCTGTTTCTTCACGGTCCTGACGATTGGGTTGTTGACCATACCCGGCCGGTGTTTGACGCACTTAAGGCCGAGGGTCTGATTGCGAAGGCTGGCGTTTGCGGAACCGGCCCGGCTATCCGCGCCGCCGTTGCAGGGCGCAAGACCGATGCGATCATGGCGCGGTTCAACCTGTTTGACCGGGCATTGGGGCCGGTCTTTGCCGAGGCGAAAGAGGCGACCATGACGACGATTGCAATCGCACCCCTCGGTCAGGCGCTTTATGCAAAGGGCTTTTTGACGCCGCGTACCCGCACCGGGTTATGGGCACTTGCCCGGGCGCTCGTGCGCAATCCGCGTCAATTATGGCGCCAGCGCCAGGCAAGTGCGCAAATGCTCAATCGGGTCGACGGGTTCACTGCGGCGCAATTGATGCTTGGTTACGTGCTTTCGCAATCGTCGATCGACTATGCGCTCACTTCGACTACGCAATCGGTGCACCTAACCGAAACACTCCAATTGGCACGCGCCAACGGCCTTGACACGGCCCTGCTGGACAGCCTGACCACGATGGCGCACGACACCGAGGGCGCGGGCAATGCGGGAGGGTCTTGACCCGCCGAACCGGGCTCATTAGCTCTAGCGAAACCATCAAGGAAGGCTCGGCCATGAGCGGCGACGCAACTAATACCCACATCCAAACGCAGGTTTCTGCAAACCCCGTCATGCTTTTCATGAAGGGCACACCGGACTTTCCCCAATGCGGGTTTTCGTCAACGGTCGTTCAAATTTTGAATTATCTCGGCGTTGAGTTTGCCTCGGAAAATGTGCTCGCCTCCGACGAATTGCGCGAGGGGATCAAAGCGTTCTCGGACTGGCCAACCATTCCGCAACTCTATGTAAAAGGTGAGTTTGTGGGCGGCTGCGATATTGTGCGCGAAATGTTTGAGACGGGAGAATTGCGGGGCTTCCTGAGCCAAAAAGGTGTGGCCGTCTCCGCACAGGATCAATAACAAGCCGGGCTCTGTGCGCGGATTTGGCTCCAGCGTTAACCAGCTTTATGCCAAAGCGCCCGGATGAAAGCCATTCTTGCGACGTGAACTGTCGATTATGTTTAATCCGGGCATCGCAATTTATCGGTTTCACGTAACCTTACCTTAGCCTCGGCACGCCACCCTTTTCTCTTAGGAAGAGGGAGAAGACCATGGCTAGCCAATCGGAAACCGTCGCACACCCATTTGTCGATGAAAATCTCACAACCGTCGCCTTTGACGGGCCCGAACGCCGCCTTGATGACCGGGTAACCATGAGCATTCCGTGCACTTTCGTGCTTGGTAATGGAGAAATTGTTTGTGGGCAGACTGAAAATATTTCAGCCAGTGGGATCGCTATTTCAAGTCTTTCCAAACCGGCGCCCGGTGGGCCAATTCACCTGCATTTTGAAAGTGGCGGCGTTCATCCGGGGGAGGTAACCCGTCGGTTCGATAGCGGGTTTGCGGTGAAACTATCCAGCTCCTCGCTAGAGGTATTGGCGCTCACCCAAAACGAGATCATCGAGGGCGACTGATTCTGCGGCCTCTGGCCCTTTTGGATGCGGTATCGTGGGCTCCTGATTTTCCATTCTCATCGAGCCTAAACTCTCTTATGCTTATAATAGCTTAGGGAGTGAATGATGCGTGTTCGGGCAATCGGGTTTTTGATCTGGCTGGTCTTGTGCGGTGGGGGCTGTGCGGCTCTCGGCCCCGTAAGCACCATGGATCAGCGGGTGGAGGCCCCGCTTCTGGCATGGGACCGGCTTGCGCTACAAAAAGATCCCGAATGCTATAATCTGCATACGAAATATAGCAAATGGGGCACGTTTATCGGCTGCCAGTCCATGGAGATATTTGATATTCGCGATAGACGCGCGTTTGATTTTTTCGCCCGGAACCTGAACCAACAAAGCTGCCAGAATATGCTGAGCGGCAATGGCCAACGCAATTATATCCGCACGGGCGACCCTTTTTTCTTTATCGACAAGGTCACCAAGAACGCCAATGTCTGGTACGTACCCGGAGAATATTTTTCCGATGGGGTTTCAACACCGGATTTTGTGCGGGAGATTTTACCCGGCGCTATTCTTGATACAGAATCACCGCGCACCCTGTCGGCGGCACTTTTCCATGACCGCTATTTTTGTCTCTATGACTATACGCGTATTGCGTGGGACAAATCACGGGAGAATTATCCCGAGCATATCCGGGCACTGGACCCAATATTGGAGGCCAATAACACGGCGCCCCACCCGGCCGTGCCCATTGCTTATCGCCGCCGGGGGTGTGCCAATCGGTCGTTCCGTGATGGCTTGCGCACAGCGGGTGCGTCCAGTTTTGTGTCCACGATTTTCCGGCGCATGGTGGGGATCGTCAATCCCGGCGGTGTTGGCTACTGCCCCCAACGGATTCATGCGCAGGCCCTTGCCAGTCTTGATGAAAAAATCACCACCATGCTGGGTTATGGTCCCTTTGGGACGCCCGGGCGCACCCAACTTCCCGGCTGCCGCGCGAAAGAGCCCGTGGTATTGTGCCTCGCCAATCCGGAGGCACTGTGGTTCCTTACGAGCCGGCGCCCTGATGATTACGCAGATCAAAGCGAAAGTCTGATGACGGACGAATGGCGCCAGGTCTTTACGCGCATTCTATGTTACGATCTTCAGGCGCAGGCGGTGGGCAAGGACCAGTGGTCACAAACATTCTCGTTTGACCGGGGCCAAGCGGCAGAATTATGCGCCAGTATCAACATTGCGGAATTGCGCGCGGGCAACGAAGATATCAGGCTGGCAATGGCCGAGCGTTATCCGCTTTATCGTGATCGTAATCTGATCATCACCAGCCCCTTTCGTGCCGGTGACTTTATCGTTGAGGCCGCCGTCATGCTCACCGCGCCTGACGGCCCCGCGAATTTTCTCACGACCATTGCCTCATCGCGGACGGTAGATTTTGCCATGTTGTCCCTGGCGATCTGGAACCAGGAAAATTCCCCGCGCCTCGCCCAGCAATATGAGGATTTGCGCTAAATTGATCGGGCACGGTGTGGTGGATTTATACCTTCAAATAGCCAGTTTCGCGCAGATGGTCGACAATCATGTCTGCCGCTTTTTCCGCTGAAATTTCTGACGTATCCACATCAATTTCAGGATTGGTGGGAGCCTCATAATCTGAGTCAATGCCGGTGAAGTTTTTAATTTCACCGCGCCGGGCCTTGGCGTAAAGGCCTTTCACGTCGCGCTGCTCACACACCGCCAGCGGCGTTGAAATAAAGACCTCGATAAACTCGCCATCGTCAACGGACTCACGGGCCATCCGCCGCTCGCTGGCGAAGGGCGAGATAAACGAGACCAGAACGATTAGTCCCGCGTCAACCATCAGTTTGGAGGTTTCTGCAACCCGGCGGATATTCTCCACTCGGTCCGCATCGGTAAAACCTAGATCCTTGTTCAGGCCATGGCGCACATTGTCGCCGTCGAGCGTATAGGTATGGCGGCCAAGATCAAACAGGCGCTTTTCAACAAGGTTCGCCACCGTTGATTTGCCAGAGCCCGAGAGGCCGGTAAACCACAGCACACATGGCTTTTGCAGTTTTTGCTCTGCACGGCTTTCCTTGACAACTTCCAAATCCTGCCAGTGGATATTCTGGGCCCGGCGTAGGGAATGGTCGATCATACCCACACCGATGGTGCTATTGGTTCGCCGGTCAATGACGATAAACGATCCCGTCGTCCGGTTATCTGTATAGGGATCAAAGGCAATCGGCTGGGCGAGGTTCAGCTTCGTTGAACCCACTTCATTAAGCTCAAGCGTTTTGCCCGATAGCTGGTCAAGAGTGTTCACATTAATCTTGTGACGCAATTCGGTTACCGTGGCGGGTACTATCTGGTTTGCCGTTTTCAGGAGATATTGCCGCCCGGGGATCATCGCCTCGTCACTCATCCACAAAAGGGTTGCGGCAAACTGATCGGTTTGCGCCGCGGGCTGGTCGCCGGCGCAAATGATATCACCACGCGAGATATCGATTTCATCGGTCAGCGTCAGGGTGACGGCCTGGTCAGTGCTGGCCGTTTTGAGATCGCCATCATGGGTAACAATGCGCTCAACGGTTGATCGCTTTGCTGATGGCAGCACGATAATTTCGTCACCGGGCGTCACCGACCCCGATGCGACGGTGCCTGAAAAACCTCGAAAATCGAGGTTTGGCCGGTTCACCCATTGTACCGGTAGCCGAAACGGCGCGTCATCGCCGCTGCGGTCAACATTGACGGTTTCAAGAAACGGTAAGAGCGCCGGGCCATGGTACCATGGGGTCTGTTCGCTACGCGCCACAACATTATCACCGCGCAGTGCGGACATGGGGATGCACGTGATCGAATCAAAACCAAGCTGCGCAGCGAAGTCGCGATATTCGCTTTCGATCTCGTCAAAAATATCCTGGCGATAGTCTTTCAAATCCATCTTGTTAATTGCCACAGCAATATGACGTATACCAAGCAACGAGGCAATATAGCTATGGCGCCGCGTTTGAGTAAGGACGCCCTGGCGTGCGTCAATCAGAATGATCGCAAGATCGGCTGTGGACGCGCCGGTTGCCATATTGCGGGTATATTGCTCATGACCTGGCGTATCGGCGACAATAAATTTGCGCTTGTCGGTGGAGAAAAAGCGATAGGCAACATCGATGGTGATGCCTTGCTCGCGTTCAGCGGCAAGACCATCAACCAGCAAGGCAAAGTCTATTTCCTGACCTTGCGTGCCTTGCTTTTTACTATCGCTTTGTAGGGCGGTCAGCTGATCCTCATAGATAAGCTTGGTATCGTAAAGGAGCCGCCCGATCAGGGTGGATTTGCCGTCATCGACACTACCGCAAGTGATAAACCGCAGGAACGATTTGCTTGCCTGGGCATCGAGATAGGCGAGGATATCGGTTTTGATCAATTCATCCTGATGGGACATGATTGGGCCTTAATTATGAAAGGGGGCATCGAGATCATCGCACAATAGGGCGACTTGCATGGCGGATTAGAAATAGCCTTCCTGCTTCTTCTTCTCCATGGAGGCAGCGGAGTCATGATCAATCACGCGGCCCTGACGCTCCGACGTTGTAGTAAGCAGCATTTCCTGAATGATCTCTGGCAAAGTTGTTGCGGTTGATTCCACGGCCCCGGTCAGCGGATAGCACCCCAAGGTGCGGAAGCGGACCATTTTTTCCATGGGTATCTCCCCATCGCGCAGAGGCAAGCGATCATCATCAACCATGATCAGGGTGCCATCACGCTCCACCACGGGGCGTTTTGCTGCAAAGTAAAGCGGCACAATCGGAATGTTCTCGCGATATATATATTGCCAGATATCAAGCTCGGTCCAGTTTGATAGGGGAAAGACCCGGATCGACTCACCCGGATTGATCCGGGTGTTGAAGATATTCCAAAGCTCCGGACGCTGATTTTTTGGGTCCCAGCGATGTTCGGCAGACCGAAAAGAAAAGACCCGTTCTTTAGCCCGGGATTTTTCTTCGTCACGCCGCGCACCGCCAAAAGCCACATCGAATTTGTGAGTATTCAGCGCCATTTTCAGGCTTTGGGTTTTCATGATGTCCGTGTGCAGTGCAGAGCCATGGGTGAACGGACCAACGCCCTGGCGCACACCGTCTTCATTAATATGTACCCGCAGATCGAGCCCTAATTCCTGCACCAGATTATCGCGAAACGCGATCATCTCGCGAAACTTCCAGGTTGTATCCACATGGAGGAGCGGGAAGGGCGGTTTCGACGGGTAAAACGCCTTAAGCGCCAGATGCAACATCACGGCGGAATCCTTACCCACCGAATAAAGCATGACAGGGTTTTCCGCTTCGGCCGCGACCTCGCGCATGATGTGGATGCTCTCCGCCTCAAGTCTGTCGAGGTGACCAGGATTGCTTGCCCCAGCAGAAGCAATTGTGTTGTTGGCACTGGCAGGGCGCGTGTTTTGCGCGTGCGTACCCGTTTCGAGGGCGGCGAGACGCTCAAACGCCGTTTCGATGGTTTTGAGTGTGCACTGCCCGCCGTTTTTCAGGCGCGCAATCCCTTTGCCATCATTAAGTAGCTTGCGTGAAACCGTGGACAGCGAAAGGCCGTTCCCATCAGCAAATCGTTCTGCCCGCGTGATAAGATCGGTAATCTGTGCAGCCATCGCAAACCCCTGTGCCAGTTCTTGCAGAGGGCATAGCAGGATTACGCGTGGGATAAAACCCACTATTGCGTGAGTTCGACTATTTTTGCCACAATAAATGTGGGAAAAGACCCACAATTAGAAATATCGGGTAATCCTCAAGGTGAGAAAATCGTCATTTCGGAAGGCATCCACGAAATTCGTGGGATCAACATTAAAGAAAAGCCGTGCCTCTAACTCGCCGGTCCAGTTTTGACCAAACCGGCGGCTAGCCTCCATGAACATGGATGTGGTGGCGTCGGTTGTATCGACGACCCCGCCAATGAGCAGGCTTGTGTCCTGGGCGTCATTGAGCGCAAGCCGGGCGCCGGAGAAAATATCATTGTCGGCAACTGTTACCGGCGCGGCAAGGCCAATGCCAAATTGGTCGGCAACAATATCGGTGTCTCGGCCATCATATTGATATTCCGCAAGCAGGCCAAGATCGGCACCGGAACCAAAAATCTGATAGAGCGTATATTCAAAACCGCCCACGGCCGCGGCGAAGACATCGCCCTGACCTTCACGTACCAGGGCCTCCAACTTCCATAGCCAGGCATCCTTTGTGTACTGAAGATCGAAACTGCCTTGTGTAATCCGATCATAAACCGGCTGAATAATCGCATCATCTGGAAGCGCAGCCGGGTCAAAGACAAAGCTTGCGGGATCAATGGGTGTCCCCGCGAGGCTTGGCGCAGAAAACGCAAAGCGCGCTTCACGCGATGTGCCATGAAAGATGGAAACGCCGAAATCCCAATTACCAATATAGTGGCCATAGCGCGCCGCAAAATCGACGCCCGCGCGGCCGGCATCGCGCTCAAAAAGCGGCGTGTCGGTGTCAACAACGGGATCAAAGCGCAAACGTCCTTCAACACCTGGAAATGTACGGGTACGGAAACCCGGGAGAACAAACAGATCAATGGTGCCAAAGTCTTTGATAATCGTCAGATTGACCATGGGCTGGCCAAGTTTGTCTTCCTCGTCAATATCCTCAACCGCGTCGGCCTGATTGATGATATCCACAAGATGGCGGCTTTCCGTCCGCCCCCAGAAGACTTTGGCAGCGCCGATGGTTAGCGACCAATTCTGATGAGAATTAAACCGGTAATAGCCTTCGCGCACATCAAAATGCGTGCGCTCATCATCTTGACCATCAAGCCGGAAAAAGGGTTTGAAAACGATCTGATGTTTGCGGTCTTCGGTCTCCCACCGCGCTTCACCTTGAAAGATGAGTGATGGCTGGAAATCGTCAAACTGTCCTGGAAACATCGGATCATCAGGGAAATACCGCACTTCGCCGGCGATATCACCGCTGAGCTCAAGCTCTTGGGCATGTGCCAACGGCGCCATCACCAGACCGGTCGCCAATATCGCGGTACCAGCGGATGCCGCCCATGCTCCTAAATGAGCCGTAAGCTGTGTCGGTCGCCGCGTCAGTTGCGGGGAATATTTGCGCAGAACATTTGCCATGGAATGCCTCAAAAAAGTCGAGCCGACAGGCCGAGCGCCATAAGCGGGCGCTCGGTTGCCACGATTTGTGTTTGTGTGTTTGTTCCCGCACGCCTAACGCAGGCGGGAAAGAACACCCTGATTAAAGTCTTTCTCCGACAGACCGTTTTTAAAACTGTAGTCTTCATACAGAAGATCGGTTTCCTTACCGCTCTGATGATTGACCATGGAGAATTTCTGAGCGCGCCATACGCCATTATAGTTTTTATAATCAGACAGCGTCAGGGTTTTCAGTAGCGCGCCTCTGCGGTCATAAAATTCCACCTTGCGGGCCTGAAAAATGTCCTGATCAACCCAGCTTTTCTGTTTTGTATATCCGGATTTCTCATAGCGCGGAAAACGCTCAATCACGTCAACCGTCATGCCATCCAGCTCTTCCTCACCAATATAAGAGTAGGTGAATTTGTTCAGTTCCGTAACCGTAAAATCCTCAAACGCGAATTCAGAACCCACAAAGGCGCCCGATTTATTTGCCGAGGAAATCCGTTTTACCCGCTTAAGAGCGGGGAGAAACAACCACTGATTATCTGGATCAAGAATTTTTGCATGGGAGAGGAGTGCTGTGCCCTCCACATCACGTGGGGATTCAAAAATGACGAGGGATTTATCGCCGACGGTCTCGTCTGTTTTTTCCAGCGTTGAAAAAGACAATTCCCTTTCTGTCTCTTGGCCTGCCGCATTGCGCAGGACCATCCGGGCGGAAACTTTACTATCGCCAAAACCAGTGTCGGTGCGATCGCTGCGCGCGGAGATGTCATAGCCCTTTTGGGCTTCGGGCGTGGTGCCGCGCGCTTCTGGATCGTTGGTGAAGGAAACCGCTGGTTCCGCTGAAACCGCTTCTTCAGCAACGCCAGTCTCCGTCTCCTGCGCGAGGCTGATGGGGCCAGCCGCTACGCCGAGGGCGACGAGGCTGATCAGGCTGAGTTTGCGAAATTGGCTTTTGGGTTGGGGTGACTGTTTCATGTGTAAACTCCAATTGAAAAAGGGGGGGGGTGCAAATTGGTTAGGCAGGTTGCGCCGTCCCGATTGTTTGCGTTTCCGGGGTGATGTCCGCGTTTTTATCCTTGCTAAACATCATCAAAAGTGCGGGCAGGAAAAGAAAATCGAGGATTAGCGCAAGGCCAATGGACAGGGCGGTGAGAAGCCCAAGCTCGAAATTGATCTTGAAGGCGGAGAGGGTCAGGATCAAAAAGCCCGCCGACAGGATGATGGTATTAATAATGATTGCCACACCGACGGTTTCAAACGCGTAGCGAATGGAATTTGCGGTAGACAGTCCTTTCTCGTTTCGAGCGCGTGTGTATTTCGTCAAGAAATGCACAGTGTCGTCAATCACGATCCCCAGAGAAATTGAGGCGACAGCCGCAACCGCAAAGCCCACTTCACCAACCAGGAAAGACCACACGCCAAACGCACTCAGAATGGGCAGGCCATTGGGTACCATACTGATTAATCCCATGGCGACCGAGCGCAACGCCAACATCATAATCAAGGCAATAAAAACAACAGCCAAAACTGTACCGCGAACCATGGAATTCACATTACGCTCAGCGATAAAGGTAAACATGATTTGCGCGCCCGTTGCCGGGGCTTCAAATTCAGGTGCATTGGCCGCGTACCAGGCATCGGCCTCTTTCAGGAATGCGCGCATGCGTTTTGATGATGTATCACCGTCAAAGGTCGCCGTGACGCGGGTTGCTGATTTGTCGATATTGATCCGGTCATTGAGATCGAGGCCATAGGGCAGGGAAAGCTCGAACAACAGCAAATATTGCGCGGAGAGTTCCCGGTCATCGGGCAAGCGGTAAAACGCCGGATCATCGCCATTCAAATTTTTATTCAGCCGCTTCATGATATCGGCTATCGAATAGACATGGGTCACGTTGGGCTGTTCACGAAGCCAGTTTGAAAAGTCTTCAAGCTTGGCCAAAAACTTCGGATCACTCACATCACCGGGCGCCCCCGCCTTGACGGAGAACTCCACCGGATAAAATCCGAAATGGTTGACGGCCTTGTCGGCATCACGGCGAAATTCGATTTTCTCCGTGAAATATTTGCGGAATTCATCGCTTAGCTCATTGCGCGGGATCATGGCGATAAGGCCGAGCGACACAAACCCGATCCCGAAAAACAGGACCCGATAGTTACCGATAACCAGATCGGCAAAGCCGGTGAGGAAGGTCTTTTTGTTTTCCACCATGGGCTTTGGCTTCACATTGAACGGTATAATCGAGAGCAATGCTGGCAAAAGCGTGAGGGAGAACATCCAGGCGGCAAAAATACCCACCGCAGATATATTGCCGAGGTCGCGGAAGGGCGGCGAGTCTGAAAAATTGAGCGCCATAAAGCCGATGATCGTGGTCACCGACGTGATGGAGACCGCAAGGAAATTGACGCGTATGGCCTCAATAATGCCGTCGCGTTTGTTCATCCCGCCGCGCATCGCCCCGCGCGCAGAGATCAAGATATGGATCGAATCTGCAATCGCGAGCGTCAGAATAACGATCACCGCGCTTGGGCTTGGCCCAGCAAGCTTGATTCCCACATGGCCAGCCCAACCCATACCGACAATGACCGATAGGATGACCAGAAACAATGTCGACAAGGTGGCTGATACCGAGCGTACAGCAATGGCTGTGGTCACCAGAATGATCAGAATCATGGCGGGGATGAGCGACGAGAAATCACTTTGAATTGCCTCGGAAAAGGCATTGGACAACATCGACGTCCCAGACAAATAAATTTCATGGTTCGGATATTGTTCAAGTGCCTTTGCACGCACCTCCCGCGCAAACGCAACAGCTTCGGGGACCTCGCCCAGGTCTTTTTCCGGATATTGAAGGACGATGTTGATTGCGGTCGCCGAAGCATCCTGCGTAACCAGTTGGTTCACCAGAAGCGGTTCACTCAAGGCGGCGGCTTTTTTGCGGGCAAGCTCCTCCGCACTGCTTTCCCCGGGATTTCCGATCAAATCCTCAACAATGAGGTCATCTTCAATCGCGTAGGTGTACTGAAAATTCGTAAGCGAATCAACGCGGCTGGCGTAAGGGGTCTGCCACCCCTCTTCGGTAATGAAATGTAGCAACGCAAACGTTTCATTATTAAAAACGTCGGTCGTCTCCTTTGGTACGATCACCATCAGGAAATTGTCATTTTTCGTGTAAGTTGCCTGAAACTCCTCGAAGTTTTTTAGCTCAGGATTATCATCGGAGAAAAACGTTCGGTAGTTATTGTCATAGGCAAGTTTTGGCATGCCCGTGCCTACGGCGCCCGCGATGATGATAGCCAGAAGAACGACTAACCAGCGCAGTTTGATCATCAGACTGGCGAGGAAAACGGCAAAGTTATCTAGTGCGTTTCTCTTGGGTAAATTTTGTTCGCGGTCCATAGTCCGGGCTCCATAAAGTGCGCAGGGCAAGCGCCTGACGCGTCCCCTAAAAAGAATTGTTCCGTCTACGCTACGTTTTCATATCTGGATGACTGATCGCTGCCATGGCGGCGTCAAAAACAAAAATCATTTCTTCTTCGCTGGCGCCGCTACGCGCATGGGCACCGGAGCCCATGATCAGCGATACCAAAAGATGAGCTGCCTGCTTTGGCGTCACTTTGGGATTTAACTGATTGGCTTCATGGGCACGGGTTAAAACGTGAATAAATGCCTCGGTAATCTCGCCAATATATCGATTGATCTGGTGTTGCACTTGATCATTATGCTGAGCAAATTCGTTGGCGATCGTGCACATGAGACAGCCGGTGCCACGCTTTGCCATTTCCGCAATCGAATATTCGAACACACCGCGAATGGCATCAAGCGGCGCCACATTGGGGTCATTGCTGGCGCTCATGAACATCTTTTTGCGGTCGAGGTGATAGCCCTCCAGCACCGCCATAAACAGATCAAGCTTGCCGCCAAAGTTGGTGTAAAACGCATACCGGTTCATGCCGGTTTGCGAGACCAACTCCGCCATGGAGGTTTCCTCATACCCGTTGCGCCAAAATAGCTCGGTTGCCGTGGCAACAGCACGTTGGCGAGCAACGTCCTGCGCTGCTGATTTTGAGGGTGTCGGGCTCATGGTCATTCACTTGCGTTTTCAGAACGTTGGTTCTGAATGAGTATTCTGAATTTAGAACACTCATTCTGGATTAGCAAGCGGGTATTTTCGAATTTTTGGTGACAAGCGATGAAGGGCCCTAGATATCATATCAGGGCCTTTGCCGAAGGCATTGATTTTGTTGGGACTTATAGCGCCCTAGATTTATCAACGGCGCTTTGGTTTTGGTGTGGGTTTTGGCGAAATTGCCTCTAAGCCCGGTACCATCGTGTAGAGATCATAGCCAGCGGCGGCGGCCTCCCGAACCAAGCCATTAATATCGTCGCCTTCGCTCGCCCGCACAAAAGCCCGCAATATGGTGGAGCGTGTGCCACTCCGGCAAAAGGCCAGCGTTTTCCCGCTGTAATCGGCGCTCACCGTCTTAAAATGCTCAATATGATGTTTAGAAACACCGCGCTGGTCCACGGGTATCCGCTCAAATCGGATGCCAAGCGCTTTAGCGGTCTCGGCAAGGTCATCGTTACGGGGCTGGCCGGCTTCTTCGCCATCGGGGCGGTTGGAAATGATCAAGCCGATCCCCAGATTCTTCGCTTCGCTCATGTCGCCTTCGGTCAGTTGCGGCGACACATAGAAATCATCGGTAAGGGGAATAAATTTTTCGGACATGTGGGCGTTACTTTCTCTTCCGTCGCATATCTTACCGCAATTTGCTCCGGGGTAAATCACTGGTATCAGGGGGCAATGAAACCTCGTGGGCAATATCCTCACGCACATGGGAGACAGTGGTGAATATTCCGTTTCATTTAGCTATTCCGGTAACCAATCTCCTGGCGGCAAAAGCGTTCTACCATGGCGTGCTTGGCTGCGCCCTCGGCCGTCAGTCAGATGATTGGATCGATTACAATTTTTTTGGCCACCAATTGGTGACCCATTTGAGCGACGATATGGGCGCCGACATTTGCAACGCGGTTGACGGCGATGCGGTGCCCGTGCGCCATTTTGGTTGTGTCCTTGAATGGTCCGCCTGGGAAGCGTTGGCCACATCGCTGAGGCAAGCCGACGTACCGTTTTTGCTGGAACCACGGATCAGGTTTGCCGGTGAACCGGGCGAGCAGGGGACATTTTTCGTGAAGGATCCATCGGGAAACGCCCTGGAGTTCAAAACGTTTCGCGATGCCGACCGGCTTTTTGCCACCGGTGACACCTAGTCGAGAGACGCCCCGGCACACCCTATTCTGGTTGATAGATCACCTCACCATCAACAACGGTGAGTACGGTTTCCACGGTCAGAATATCTTGCGCCGGTATCGTCATGATATCGGCAGAAAATCCGGTAAAATCTGCCTGTTTACCCACGGTGATCGTTCCAAGGCGGTCCTCCTGAAACGCGGCATAGGCGGGCCATAAGGTAAACATTTTAAGCGCGTTTTCGCGGGTTACTGCCTCTTCCGCATGCCAATCATCGGTCTGCGTCCCATCAAGCCCACGCCGTGCGACGGCTGCATAAAACTCTATCCTCGGGTCGCCGCGTTCCACCGGTGCATCAGAGCCGCCGGGCACAATAATGCCTGCATCAATCATGGATTGCCAGGCATAGGCGCCGTTTAGACGATCAGTACCCAAACGAGCTGGCGCAAAGAATAAATCACCGATTGCGTGGGAGGGTTGCATGGAGGTAATTAGCCCGAGGCGTTTGATATCACCAATATCTTCCGGGCGAACAATCTGGGCATGTTCAATCCGAAACCGCGCCGCTTGCGGTGCCAGATCGCGGCCATTGATCGCCTCGGCGAACCAGTCAATCACAAGTCGGTTGCCGCGGTCGCCAATGGCATGGGTATTCACCTGAAAGCCAGCATCCAGCGCTTTTTGATAAAGTGATATCGCTGCATCATCATCAATGAGTACCAGACCCTTTGTATCAGGTTGATCGGCATAGGGATCAAATAAAGCTGCTCCGCGTGAGCCGAGCGCGCCATCTGCATAAAGCTTGATGGCGCGGGTAATGATCCGCCCACTGTCATCGGTCCGCGCGCCCGTGGCGAGCAGGGCATCCATACCATAGGCGTCAATGGAATTATAAACCCGGATCGGCACTTTTGCCGTATCGGTGCCGGCGCGTTTTTCATTGGCAAGACGTTCGATGAGATCAAGATCGCCGGGCGGTACGGACATGTTGTGCAAGCCGGTCCATCCGTAGGCGGCGTAAACACCCGCGCCAATTGTATAGGCTTGCCGCCGCTTTTCGGGGCCAGGCTCCGCGATTAAGCCGAGCACAAGGTCACCCGCCCGGTCGATGAGAAGCCCGGTGGGGTGTCCGTCATCGTCCTTGTCGATCCGGCCCCCATCGGGGTTTGGCGTCTGTGCGGTGATGTTGGCCTTGGCGAGCGCCGCACTATTGACCACCAGTGCATGGCCGTCGGCGCGTTCCAGCAAAACCGGATTGTCCGGGGCAACAGCATCAAGATCGTTCCGGTTTGGAAACCGGTTTTCCGGCCAGCCCGTTTCAATCCATCCGCGCCCATAAAGGGTGATGCCGGGGTCTAGGGCGACCACTTCGCGCGCAATAGTTGCTTGAAGCGCGGCGATGGACACCGTGCCCTCAAGATTAAGGGTCAATTCGCGCATGCCGATACCGATCAGATGGGCATGTGCATCGGTAAAGCCGGGATAAAGATAGCCAGCGCCCACCGAGATCTGCGATGTTGTGGGTCCTATAAAAGATGTCATCATATCGTCGCCGCCGACGCCAATGATCACGCCGTCTTTTACCGCCACGGCGCGCGCTGTCGGTTGTGATGCGTCGCCGGTGTAAATTTTCGCGGCCGTAAAAACCGTGTCGGCAATAAGCGTGGTTGGCGGTGATGGGTCACGCAGCGTCTGATTGCGGTCGGAGGAGGGGGCCTGCCCACAACTCGCCAGCATTAGGCTTACCCCTAGAGGCAATAAAGCCTTAGCTAAAAGTCCAAGGTGTGTCCGACCCGGTCGGCGGGGCCAAGTTGGCAACAGCATAAGATACTCCCTCTATATTATACGTCGGGGTGAGCGGCGGCAAACTCCTAGCGGGCCCGCGCTCCGATTTTCGCTCAACGCGGCACATCTCGGCGGGTACGCGACAACTTTTCAAGCGATGCAGGAAATTTCACCCTTGCAAGCCCCATGGGTAACCGGTATCCCCCCATTCTCGCAAGAGAAGGGCTTTTCAGTTTTTTTCTTGTGTCCAGCGCAGGCAGCGCCTGCCGCGTTGGGGCGTCGCCAAGTGGTAAGGCATCGGTTTTTGGTATCGACATTCCCAGGTTCGAATCCTGGCGCCCCAGCCAAAATGTTCTTGATAAAGACAAAAGTCTTTTTGGTATCAGCCGGTGCAAGATTTGTGGGCCGGGTATCACCTTTTTTAACGTCGTAAAGTATCAGTGCGAATTCTGCATCCGGTGACCGGTGATTCTCTGCATCGGGTCTTGCAATTGTTATAATTTAACGTAACCTTTTCTGAGCTGTGGGCCCGCGCGAGAAACAAGTAAATTCCGGCATATAATTCGACTGATCAGCTTTTGTGCACTGCACACATGGTAATCTTTCGCGAATATGTCGTTGCAATGAACGGAAACATAGGTCACGGTTAGCGAATGAAGGGGATCATGGGTGTGGTTGATGGTAGGTTTCATGCCTTCCAAACTGTCCCTGTGGTGTTTCCTCCATCTTTCGCGTTTTCGCTTCGGCGACGCATGTAGTGCTTGAAGTTTTCGGGCGCATGAACGCGTTGGGGGCCGTTTTGGTGCCTCAACAAACAGGATTGATATTGTCGAACATGCCGGCATCGCCGGTGAAAGACATGAAACCGGTACGTGAGGCAAATTCAGGTGAGGCAAGAATGAATAAAGTCGCGATCATTGGATCATTAACTGCCATTGGGTTAGTGCTGGCGGCGCCATCACAAGCGCAGTTTCAGCGGGCATTGGGCGAAAGCCGGGCAACCGCTGACGAGGCGAAAAAATCTCAGCAGCGGATTGATCAGCTGGATGATGAAACCGCTCAATTGTTGAATGAGTTTCGCGCTGACCAAAAACAACTCGATGCCTCGCGTCGGTACAACCGGTCGCTGGAGCGGACAATTTCCAACCAGGAACGCCAGATTGGGCGCATCCAAGAAGACATCGAAAATGTTGGCGGCCTTCAACAAGCGATTGAGCCCCTCATGGAGGACATGGTCGCGGCTTTCGAAAAATTCGTCGAGGCCGACTTGCCGTTTAATCTGAACGGGCCAACGGGTCGTTTGCTGCGCGCCCAGCGGATGCGTGAGAATTTGGAAGATCCGAATAAGTCTGCAGCCGAGAAATATCGCACCATCATTGAGGGCTATAAGCTTGAGGCGGAATTTGGCCGAACGGTGAACTTCTCCCAAGGCACCATTAATGTTGATGGCGCTGAAATTTCCGGCGACTTTCTCCAGGTTGGCCGCGTGGAACTCTTGTTCAAAACCGAAGATGATTCGGTGTTGAAGGCTTGGGACAATTCAACAAAGTCTTGGTCTGATATTTCCCAAAGCTATGTACCCGATGTGAAAATTGCCATGCGGATTGCAAAGGGTCAGGCCGCGCCAACCCTGTTCGCCCTGCCGCTTAAGCGCGCTGAATAACGATAAGCAAGGATAGCTAAGTCATGAAACTCTTGAAACTTGCAGGATTGTCCCTCTGCGCCGGCGTCGCTGCGTTCAGCGTTGAGACAACGAATATATTGCCCACGGCCACAGCTGTTGCGCAGCAAATCGGCCTCGATGATGTGCTCAATGCGGTCCGTCAGGAACGCCGGGCATCAGCGGAAGCCAATCGCCAGCGCGAACAACGCTTTCTTGCGGAGCGAAACACCCAGCGCGCCCAGGTTGCTGAGGTTAAACGTCAAAAGAATGCCGCGAAGAATGAGACCACCCGGCTTGAGGGCGTCCGCGATGAAAATCGCGAGCGCCTTGCGGCGCTGACCCGCGAGCTTGATGAGAAAAATGCCGAATATCGCGAGCTTTTCGGGGCGGCGCGGTCAGCGGCAAATGAGTTAAAATCGTCAATTCAATCGTCATTGATCAGCTCGGAGTTTCCGGGCCGGGACGAGCAGCTACAGAAAACAGCGGTGAACGATTCGCTCCCCGCCATCGAAGAGCTGGAATATCTCTGGGATACCTATCTGCAGGAAATTGTTCAGCAGGGTAAAATCTCCACCTATCAAGCCAGTGTTGTTGATGCCGATGGTAAGACAGGTGTCGAAAAAACCGTGACCCGGGTTGGGCCTTTTGTGGCCATGTCGGACAGCGACTTTCTTACCTACGCGCTGAATGATCAAGGTGTTGCCCAACTTAAACTGCTCGCCCGCCAGCCCACTGGTGGTCGAACCGGTCTCGCCTCGAATGTGGAAAACGCGCAGCCTGGTCAATATGTGCGCGGAATTGTTGATCCCTCCCTCGGCGCACTGTTGGCTCTAACGGTCGACGAGCCAACGCTGAACGAGCGTATCAAGCAAGGTGGTACCGTAGGGTATGTGATCATTGGTATTGCGATCTTTGGTATCCTGCTTGGGCTTTACAAACTCGTGACCTTGACCCTGACCAACGGGGCTGTCAGTGCGCAAGCACGGTCTAAGCGCGCCAACAAAGGCAACCCATTGGGCCGCGTCATGCAAGCCTATGAGGCGACAAACACTGCGGATGTGGAAACCGTTGCCTTGCGTCTCGATGATGCGGTTTTGAAAGAAATTCCGAAGCTTGAAGGCGGATTGAATTTCATCAAGGTTCTCGCGGCGGTTGCGCCTCTTCTCGGTCTCCTCGGGACCGTGATTGGGATGATCCAGACCTTCCAGGCGATTACCTTGTTTGGTACCGGTGACCCACAAATCATGGCCGGCGGTATTTCCGCTGCTCTGATGACAACGGTACAGGGCCTGATTGCGGCAATCCCGCTTCTCCTGATCCATGCCTTTGCCAGCGGCGCTGCGAAAAATGTTTCGCAAACCCTTGAGCAGAAAGCGGCGGGGATTATCGCGGAACATGCCGAAGGGCGTGGGTAAGAGCATCGGCAGGACCCGTGAAAGGACTGATCAATGTTTAACCCTACTCTGGCTTACGAGGCGTTGCTGGGTTTCCTGGCAGCAGGCGGCAACGTCCTCGTGATCATCATGGGCGTTACGTTCTTGATGTGGGCATTCATTCTTGAACGGGTGATCTTCTGGACCACCGCCAAGGATGCCGTTTACAAGCGCGCCCAGCGCGCTTGGGATGCCCGAAACGATAAAAAGTCGTGGTACGCCCATGCGGTGCGCGACAAGCTGATTGCAGACACGCGCAGCGACACTGAACGGTTCAATGGCTTTATCCGGGTGCTTGTGGCAGTAACTCCGCTGCTTGGTCTCCTGGGCACAGTGACTGGCATGGTTGAAGTGTTCAATGTGATGGCTGCAACCGGCACCTCCAACGCCCGCCTCATGGCTGGTGGGATCACCAAAGCAACCATCCCGACTATGGCTGGCCTGGTGGCGTCCTTGTCCGGCGTGATCTTTATCAACGCTTTCGACAGTTACGTGAAACAAGCCGAACAGCGGATTTCCGCTTTGTTGAGGATTGAGTAGTCCATGAGAAAACGCGCACGACACGCCGATGAGGCGGGTGACGTCAACGTCACCCCACTTCTCGATATTGTCTTCATCATGCTGATCTTTTTCATCGTGACGGCAACGTTCATCCGCGAAAAAGGCATAGATGTCAGCACGCCTGACAACACGCCGCAAGATGAGGATAAACCGCCGCCACCCTCGATGGTTTTGTCGGTTCTTGAGAATGGCCTCGTCCAGGTGAATTTGGGGCGCACGATTGACCCGCTTTCGGTTAAGAACACGGTAGCTGAATTTCTTGCTGCCAACCAAAAGGGGGTGGTGCTGGTGAGCGCGTCGCCTGAATCAGCGTCAGGTGTGGCAGTGGTCGTCATGGACCAGGCGCGCCAGGCAGGCGCCACCGGTCGATTGTCTCTCACCCTCCAGTCGGAGGAATGAGTGCGCACCTATGGTTTTTCGAGGGGCCTGTCTTGGTGCGGGTGCCGGGGAATGGGACGTTAGCTCGGGCTTAGTAGCCAGTGCGAAGTAATATAACTCCGCGGTGTTGGTCTGTGCACAAACCAAAGACGACCCGCAGCGGCATAAAAGGCGAGTAAGACAAAATGGCAAGACGCAGATTAGGTTCAGGTGATGGCGGCACCGGCGAAGACGACGTTAATGTCACGCCGCTCCTCGATATCGTCTTCATCATGCTGATCTTTTTTATCGTGACCTCTACCTTTGTAAAGGAGCCGGGTATCGATCCCATTCGGCCGGAAGCCGACACGGCTGTGGATAAGCGCTTTGGCACAATTCTGATTGCCATTAGTGAGGAAGACGAAATCTTTGTGAACAAAGAAAAAGTCGAACTTGAAGGTGTTGGTCCATACGTGGAACAAATTGTTCGCGAAAATCCCAAAGCAACAGCGGTTATCCAGTCGGATGTGAACGCCCGCTCGCGCACCCTTGTGGAAGTGGTAAATGCGGTACGGGACACAGGCATGAATGATATCGCCGTTTCTACCCAGGATTCTTAACAAGCGAAGCGGCGCGATTTTGTGAGTGACATGACAATCAGGATGCTGCCCAACGCATCCGCAACAAATTTTGGAGTGTAACCCATGGGCTCATTGATAAGACTGATCATCGGAATTCCCGGCTCCATTGTAGTGACCATCGGGCTTTTCCTCCTGATGAATTCTCTTATTTCCAAGCAACAGGATCTTGCTGAGCAAAAAGAGCTCGTAAAAATCGATATCAACGCCAAGGTTCAGGAAGTTGATCAGATCGAAAGCTTGTCAGACTTGCAGCGGCCCGAGCTTGACACACCGCCGCCGCCGCCGCCAGCCACGGTTGATCCATCAAATCGCCCCTCGATTGACGGGGTACGCGCAGAGGTGCCTAAAGTTGAGGTGGACCTTGATATTGGCACCGGCTTTAACCCTGACCGCGATGCCCAGCCTTTGGTACGGATCCCGCCGCAATATCCGGAGCGCTGCCAGGCGCGGGCAAAAAGCCTTGAGTTTGTGATCGTGCAATTTGACGTGGATACGCAGGGTGTTCCGCAAAACATCCAGGTGATTGAGGCGAGTTCAAGCTGCTTTAACCGCGCCGCTGTGCGGTCGGTTGAGCGTTGGAAATATCAGCCGAAAATTGTTGAAGGTAGCCCGGAATGGCGCCGCGGTGTCGTCCAGCGGATCAGTTTCCAGTTGGCTGACTAAAGGTAAAGACGGGTGCTGGGCGGCTAACGGGGCACCTGGCGTCAGATGAGACGGTAAAGATGATGGAAAAAGTAGAAATGGCCAAAGTCATGAAGCGTAGTGTGACATCACTTGTTGCCAGTCTGGCGTTGATTATGGGGGTGGCGAGCGCGCCCGGCTTACCGATTGCGGGGATGGCCGCTGCATTCGCCCAGGATGACGACCAGCCACGCCGGTCTTCTTCGCCGTCCCTGTCTCCCACAGTTGCCAAAGGCGTCCAAGAAGCGATCCAAATCACGACACCGGAAGGACGCGAGCCGAATAAGGCGGACTATCAGCAGGCGCTCAGTAAACTCAACAGCCTGATTTCCCAGCGGGGCGACCGCCTGCAAGGTTATGACAAAGCAATCGTGTATCAGGTGCGGGGCCAGTTCAAAATTGAGCTGGAAGACAATCCGGGGGCGCTGCGCGATTTCCAAACGGCAATTGATACCCGCGCGCTGCCGCCTGCATCGGAGAATGGCTTGCGCTATGCGGTTGCCCAGCTGCATTTCAGCCTGGAGAATTACGACCAGGCTATTTCCGGTCTTAATCAATGGATCCAGCTTACCCAGAATGAAGGGAAAGCACCGCCCGCAAACGCCTATTATCTTTTGGGTCTCGCCTATGTGGCGAAGGAAGATTACCGCCGCGCGCGCCAGCCAATGGAACGCGCCCTTCAGCTCAAAAAACAGACCGGTGAGCAGGACAAGAATTACTACAATGTTCTCAACCTGATCTATTCTGAACTCAACGATAATAAAAAACGGGCGTCGCTGCTTGAGGAGATGATTAACATCTGGCCCGACGATGCGGCGTATTGGAAGCAACTTGCTGGCGCCTATGCTGTTGACAACCAGGACCGCCAGGCATTTTCCGTACTGGAGGTTGCGTACAGGGCGGGGCTTCTTTCCAAGGAAGATGAAGTTATCCAGCTTATTCAGTACTATTCCTTTTTTGAAAATGCCTATCGCGGTGCGGTGTTGCTGGAGCGGGAGATGGCTGCCGGTACAGTGCGCCGCAATGAACAAAACCTAATCCTCCTGTCCCAATTGTGGGACCAATCACGCGAGGCCAAAAAGGCCATTCCGATCCTGCGTGAGGCTGCCGAGTCCACAGGCAAGGGTGAGCTGTTCTTCCGCCTTGGCCGCGTCCTCGTCGCTGATGAACAATTTGTCGATGCGGAGACAGCCCTACAGCGGGCCATTCGGTCTGGCCAATTGAAACAAAATGATCTGGCCGATGCCTATATGCTTTTGGGGAATGCCCGTTTTGCCCGGGCGGGGCCCGACGATGTGGCGCAACGCAACCGCGCGCGGGAGGCATTCGTCTCGGCAACACGCTATCCGAAGACGCGCCGCGATGCGCAACGCTGGGTAGGCTATATTGACGAAGTTAATAAGGTTCAGCGCTTGCAGGATGAGCGTGAAAAACTGGAACAAGAGCTTTTATGTGATCAAGCGCTTGAGCGTCTGGCCGATGCCAAACGCGTTATCGAATTGCGTGGCGGTTCTCTGGAACAGGATCTGTCCCAAGGTACGAAGGATGACCTGCGCGGCTGCGGCTACGATATCAATGGCGATCCTCTCCCGGGCTCTCAGCGCGAAGCCGATGCTGCTGCAGCAGAAGCTGGTACCGAGGAAAACCAAACTGAGGGCGATGAATAAGTCTATTTAGGTTTTGCCGTTATCAATTGGGCCAGCCTTCGGGCTGGCCTTAATTTTAAGTCTCTCAACTTTTTCCCATACGGAAGCTTTAAGGGGATTGAATGCCGTCAATATCTGCTGCCATGGTTGCCATCGGTGATGAACTGCTTTCTGGGCGCACCCGCGATGCCAATATCCATCATCTGTCCGGTTGGCTGACCGAGCGGGGTATCCGTCTGGTTGAGGTACGTATCATTGAGGATGATCTTGGCGCGATTGCCGCGGCAGTAAATGCCCTGCGCACGCGGTTTGACTATGTTTTTACCTCGGGCGGTATCGGGCCAACCCATGACGATATCACCTATGAGGCCATTGCCCGCGCCTTTGACCGTCCGTGCACACCCCATCCGGAGGCCATGGCCCTGATCACCACCTGGTATGAAGCCAAGGGCCAGGCGGTGACGCCCGAGCGGGCCCGCATGGCACTCATGCCGGAAGGGGCGACACTCATCCACAACACCGCGTCCGGCGCGCCGGGCGTGCAGCTTGATAATGTTTTTGTCCTTGCGGGCGTGCCGCGGATTTTTCAGGCCATGTTAACCGCGATTGATCCGGTACTAACGCGCGGCGTCCGGCGCTATTCAAAAGCAGTCACCGCCCACGGCCTGCCGGAATCAAAGCTTGCCCGCCAACTGGCCGATATTCAGGCGGCGCTAAACGGTGTTTCCATCGGCAGCTACCCCATTGATGGTGACGAATGGGGCGTCACCGTTGTTGTGCGCTCGGAGAGTGAAATGCTCGTTAATCAGGTAATCGTCAGTGTACGCGCCGCGATGCAGGCCTTGGGTGCTGACCCAGTCGATGGTGATCGTAAGTAGTTGGCATCTAGGGCTGGCGGTCGATCGTCATCATTTCTATCCTACGACCCGGCACAATCGGTCACGCTCTTTGCCCAGCCATTCAGGACACTGCCCTCATTAATGGGGGAGGACCATCATTGTGCGTTCAGTTTGCCTTTCCTTCGTCATCCATGGGGGGATTTCCTTACCAGCAATAAATAGGGGCGATGTGAGCCCGGTGGCGGTATCTTACGAATGACGTGTAAATCGATATTCCCAACAGTATGCATTAAGTAATCCTTATACCGATTAAAAATTCTTCCTACCGATTTCCTATGCATTGAAAAAATCATATATCCGTTCCGCCAATGCCGCGGAGATCCCATCGACGGCGGCAAGGTCTTGTGGTTTTGCGCGGGCAATTTCTTTGGCGGAGCCAAAATGGTTAAGGAGGTTACGCTTGCGACTGGCGCCAACGCCAGGCACATCATCAAGCGGGTTGGCGCTGACCGCCTTTTTGCGTTTTGCCCGGTGGGCGGAGATCGCAAACCGGTGTGCCTCATCGCGCAATCGTTGAATGAAAAAGAGGGCTGGATCGCGCGGCGGGATCAGAAAGGGCGGTTTATGGGGCAGAAATATCTGCTCTGCCACGGCGCCCATGGTTCTGTCCGAGGTTTTGACACCGCGGTCATTTTCCCTTTTTGGTTTGGCGATACTCACGATCAAGGGCGTTTTGATTGCGGGTGACGCACTATTGCCAATCGATGACAGTCCCAATTCCTGAAACACCTCCATCGCTGCAGACAATTGGCCCTTGCCGCCATCGATGATGATGATATCCGGCACTACGCTGTCATTGTGATCCGCTTCCTTTAACAAGCGTGAGAAGCGGCGGCGCAAAACTTCGCGCATCATCCCAAAATCATCGCCGGGGGTGATGGCGCTATCCTTTATTGTAAACTTTCTATACTGATTTTTCTGAAGGCCTTCTACGCCAGCGACAATCATGCCGCCCACGGCATGGGCCCCTTGAATATGGGAGTTGTCATAGACCTCCACACGCTCTGGCATTTCTTCCAATCCCAGGCATTGGCCAAGGGCTTTGAGATTCTTGATCTGACTGGCGCTCTCCGCCTGACGCCGTTGTAGGGCTTCACGCGCATTCATCACGGCATTTTGCATGATATCGCGGCGTTCGCCTCGTTGGGGGCACGTGATTGCAATACGCCGATTAGCCTTCAGGCCCAGGGCCTCCGTAAGGAGCGTCAATTGGCTGGGTTCCACATTAGTCAGCACCAATTTGGGGATATCGCGATTATCATAAAACTGGGCAATAAAGGTGCTCATAATATCCGCTAACGGATCATCGCGGTCATGGCGGGGGAAATACGCATGGTTGCCCCAATTCTGGCCAGCGCGAAAGAAAAAGACCTGGACGCACACCTGGCCATTTTCCTCGTGGATGGCAAACACATCCGCATCGCCGAGCGTTGAGGCGTTGATGTCCTGGCTTGCCTGCACAAAACTCAGGGCACGGATTCTATCACGCAAGGCGGCGGCTCGCTCAAAGTCGAGATCCGTGGCCGCCTGTTCCATTTGCTGGGATAGCCCCTGTTGTACAGCTCTATTGTCGCCTTTCAAAAAGCTCTCCGCCTCCGCCACAAGGCCCGAATAGGCAGCCGGCGTAATCAAGTCGACGCACGGCGCGGCGCATCGCTTTATTTGATGGAGGAGACAGGGGCGCGTGCGGCTTTCATAAACGCTGTCAGAACATGAACGTAAAAGGAAAGCTTTTTGCAGTGTATTGAGCGTCTGGTTCACGGCGCCTGCGGAGGCGAAGGGTCCGAAATAGCGGCCGGGGCGCTTACGCGCGCCGCGATGTTTCAGAATTTGCGGGGCGGCATGGTCATGGGCAATCAGGATATGGGGAAAAGATTTGTCGTCGCGCAGCAAAACATTATAGCGAGGTTTAAGCTGTTTGATCAGATTCGCTTCCAGCAATAGCGCTTCGATTTCGGTTTGTGTCACCACAAATTCCATGGCGCGCGTATCGCTGATCATCCGCAAGATGCGATTAGAATGCCCGCGTGCTTGGGCATAGCTGGTGACACGTTTTTTAAGATCCTTTGCCTTGCCCACATAAAGCACTGCGCCGCGCTCCCCGATCATTCGGTACACACCGGGTTTGCCGGGTAGGCGTTTGACCGTATCCTCAATTAGGGCCCGCCCCGTCAGCGTCGGTGCCTCTTCTAGAACCTGCGTTGTGGTGTGATCGCGCACGGGCTCCGGCCCTTGGGGCTCCGGGCCTTGGGGTTGCGGCATCGGGGCGGGGTGATCGCTTGTTGGTGTGGGTTTCGTCATGGCGGGGCCACTATAGCAAAGGTTTTTAAGACCGGTGTGTTTGAGATAAACATGTTTATAACAACGTCAAAGCAACGCGGCGTGTCGTATGGGCGGTTTTGCACGCCTCTATGGTTGGCCCTTTTGGAAGACTGTTATGCGCCAACTACAATCCCTGTCGTTTAGGGCCCACGCTGTCCTCGCGGCGTTTTACCTCGCGCTTATCAGCCTCGGTGCGGCGTTCATGACCGTTGTGACGCTGGATTTTCGCGATGCCGCCGTTAGTACGTCCTGGCCCACGGCGCGGGCAACCATGCTGGGTCCCGCGGCGGAAGGGATCATCGGTTTGCGCGGTGCGTCCTATGTTTACGTAGTTGATGGGAAAACCCGGCGTGCCCGGCGCACCCGGTTTCTTGTTAATAACCGTCTGATGCGCCGCGATCCGGCCATGCGGCTGCGGCAGGGGGATGAAGTTGTGGTAGCCTATCATCCGAGTGCGCCCGCCCGCACCGTCGTGCGCCACGGCTATGGGCACGGCCCGTTTCTTGGCCTCATCGTTGCCAGCTTTGTGATCATATTTATCGGCGGCGCCGGTCTCTGGCGGCTTGGTATCAGGCAATAGGCTGGCCATCGCGCCGTCTTAATGACGAATATCGCCGGCAGGTTCACTGTTCGCTTAATACCACAATATTTCGCCTTTTTCGGTGCCTGTTCGGGGATGCAACCGACGAACCCGCAGCATAAATAACCAAATTTCACTGATTATAGAGTAAATATAATCATAAATTGCAGAAAAAACTTTATTTCTAATACCATCGAAAAAGTTTGGTTAATCGATATTAACAAAGGATTTAAATAGAATTTTATAAAAATTGCGGTTTTTTAATCTCCAAAGCGGCGAAACCGAGACCGTTTGGGAGATGTGCATGAAAACGCAACAACTATACCGATCCGTAGCCATTTCAGCGCTGTTGGGGATAAGTGTTACTGCGGGGCAATCAGCCTTTGCCGTACAGTCACTTGGTCAATTGCCAACTGCAACCACGGCGAAAAAGGCCCCGGCGCCTTTAAGCGTGCAGCGCAAGAGCCTGAATACGAGCTTTCGCGGCGGAGACATCAATCCTTTTGGTACGGACGTTAATCCGTTTTCCACCGACGGCGTTGGCGGGGATATCAATCCTTTCTCCACTGGGGGCGGCGGTGTTGGCGGGGACATCAATCCGTTTTGGGGCGATATCAATCCTTTCTGGGGTGACATCAATCCTTTTGCGGGTGACGGCGTTGGCGGAGACATCAATCCGTTCTGGGGCGATATCAATCCCTTTGGCGGTGACCTGAACCCATTTGCTGCCGATGTTACAACTTATTGGTCGGCGACGGGCCCGCAGTGGAGCTCACTGAACCAGAATTGGAACCAACACAACGCCAACAACGGCTCCAAAACGCAATTCAACGGTTTGTTGAGCGATCTCAATACCATCATTGACGAGGCGGAGACCGTATACGGATCACGGGTCACCACCAGCACGGGCCAATCCTTCCGCGATGGTTTCGCCACTGATTTCTTTGCCGATTATGGCATTGACCTGAATGACAGTAACAGTCTGCGCAATATCTCCCAAGAAACACGCTCGCGGCTGTTCCTTGATTGGTATGACGGCTTACAGAGCTTTTCGGGTACCGATCAGGTTGACCACTGGATGGCGACAATCAATTGGTCGCCGGCCATCACACAGGATCAGGGCGAAGGCCATGACGCGGTTGTGGGTCTTCTTGATGTGGCTATTGCCGCCACTGATCAAAATATCGAATATCTTGTGAATGCGGGCGGTTTCGCCCATTCGCCTAACGAGCATGGGGCGGCGGTTGCCAGTCTTATCGCCGGTCGCCATGACGGTATGGGTGTTATGGGTATTGCCCCGCGGGCAACGATCCATGCGTTCAGTCCGTTTGACGCCAGCGGTACTGCGTCCTTTGCCAAAGTCAGTGAGGGGATTAACGCCCTGACAGCTGCCGGCGCCAATGTGATTAATATGTCCCTTGGTGTACCGGGCTATGCATTGCATCAGGAAATTGCAAATTTCCTGAGTAGCGGTGCCGTTCAAAAGCATGCGGATAATACTGTTTTCGTGATCGCCTCTGGTAATGATGGGATCACGCAGGGCACAGACGTGCAGTGGAACGCCAATGCCTCGGTCGATAGTCTGTTAATTGTTGGCTCGGTAAATCCAAACAAACAGATTTCCTCCTTTAGCAATGGTGTGGGTTCCTCCTGCTTTGTTGTGTCGGGTCAATGCGCGGCAGGCTATGAGCTCAAAGACCGGTTCTTGGTGGCACCGGGCGAGCTTATTCTAGTGTCGGACAATAATGGCGGCACCACGCGTCTATCCGGCACATCATTTGCCGCACCACTGGTGACCGGCGCGGTCTCGTTGGTCCATGACCGGTGGCCGTGGCTGCAAAAATACGCCAAAGAAACAGCCGATATTATTCTTCAAACGGCGCAGGATCTTGGGGCGCCAGGTGTTGATGAGGTTTATGGACACGGTCTTCTTGATGTGGCCGCGGCCCAATCGCCAATCGATTTTAATAATCTCGTTTTCCATCAGGCAAACGCTCAGGGACAGCTCGTCCAAAGCAGTGCCGCGGACTTCCGTAACTCGCTTCTGGTGCCGGGTCAGCTTGATATCTGGCAAAATACCAGCGCCAACGTCTTCGCAGTGGAGAATATCGGCGATACCTATCGCGACTTTACCATTCCGCTCTCGACGCTGATTTATGAGCAAAGTGCCACATTCCAGGGGAATACCGAGCGCTTCCAGCGCCATGTGCATCGTCGTCTTCTGGACTGGGCCGAAGGGGGATCAGTTGTCTCCTTTAGTGATCAGGCAGCGGTTGGTGCCATGGGTGACTGGTCAATCTCCATGATCCGTACACCAATCTCGCGGTTCTCGCCTGAAACAGACCGCGGTGTGCCTTACCATTCGGGGCTGGAATTTGCCTCTCGTGATGGCAAAACGCGGGTCAGCCTTGGTGAAGGCTTTGGGGCGACCTTCCTTACACAGATTGATGCGCTAGTTTCCGATGCGGAGCAGGACCGTGAGGCGGGCGGTGTCAATCCGTTCCTTGGCTTTGCGTCAGGCGGTTCCTATGCGAGCGTTACCACGCAAGTATTGCCGGGTATGAATGTGAATCTCGGCTTTACGCAGGCGCGTGATGATCATTCCTATGTTGACGATCTTACCGGTAACCGTTTGCGCCAGTTTGAAGATGTTGATGACTACCGCGCGCAAGCCTTCCTGCTTGGCGTCAATTATGCAGTTGCCGATAGTGTCACGCTGAACGCCAGCTATACCCGCCTGAATGAGGCCACGGGCCTGTTCGGAGCGCAAGGCGCTGGAGTGCTTTCCCTCGGGGAGGGGGCTGTCACCAACGCGCTTACCATCGGGGCAACCTATGACATCACCTCAAGCCTATCGATTTCGGCGGCGGGGACCATGGGGCGCACGCTTTCCGGCGATTTTGATGCCTTTACCCTTGGTGTTGCCGAAGATGGTCTGACATCAACAGCCTTTGAGATTGCTGCCACCAATCGCGGCATCTTCCGGTCACGGGACACGCTGACCCTGAAACTGGCGCAACCGCTTTATGTTGAAACGGGTGAGCTTCTCTATCGCTCCGTCCAGGTGACGGACCGGGCGACGGGTGCGCTTGGTGCCGTAAACCAGTTCTGGGATTTGGGCAGTACGCAGAGGCGTTTGATATCGGAGGCGCAATATGGCGTTCCAATATTTGATGGCGCGAGCGCACTCTCTCTATTTGGCCGGATCGACATGAATAACCAGGATGGTTCGGGGTCTTTCAACGCATTTGCTGGCGGTGCACGCCTTTCCACATCATTCTAAGGGAGGGCACGTCATGATGAATTTCACTAACAACCGTACACGTTCTTTCTCTTCTAATTTTGCTAATCGGGGCTCGACACCAATGAAACGCCTACTTTTAAGTGCCAGTGCTGGACTTGCCTTTGGGGCCCTGGTGCCGGCTGCCGCTTTAGCAAGCACGGCGACCACCGCGCACGATAGCGTGGCGGCACGCGACGAAGCGCCCATTGCCGGTATCGATACAATTCAGGGTGCGTTTGACAAACTGATCACCCAATCAAAAGGGCAGATGATCAAGGACCCGTCAAAGGCGGCTGCCTTTGCCGAAAGTGCGGAGGCCCTGGCTAAAACGCTCACCACGCCAGAAGACCGGGATATCGCCATTGCCACCGCCTTGTGGCTGCGCGGGGAAGCCAGTGTGCGCACTGGCCAGCCGGAAAAGGGAGCGGACATTATTGATCGTGCCCTGGAACTGGTGGGTACGGATCGTCAGTCAACCAAGCTGGGCGGTGATCTTCTTCTCGCCCGGGGCCGTATCGCGGGTCGGCTCTCCGATGTGCAAACGGCAGTCGATAGCTTCTTCAAAGCGCACGACGTGTTTGTTGCCGTAGAAGAGAGTCGCAATGAGGCCATGGTGCTTCAGGCAATTGGCTCCATCTACCGCGATGCCCAATCCTATCCCCAGGCGCTCGACTATTACCGCCGCGCCAATGAGGTTTATGGGAACGACAAGGTTCTCGCCATGACCTCCTTTAACAACCAGGCCAATACGCTGCGCGATATGGGTAATCTTGAGGGCGCACGCGATTTCTTTGCCAAGGCCCTGACTCATGCCCAGGAACTGGACAGTGATGTGCTGCAAGGGCGTATTCTGAATAATCTTGCCGAAGCCCAGATCATGGCCGGTGATCTTGATGCGGCCCGCGCCAGCATTGCAGAGGCAAAGGTTAAACTGAAAGACGATACCAACCGCGAATGGCGTCGGTTCACCACCGCTGTTGAGGCACATATCGCCCTCGAAGAAGGTGACAAGGCGGGTGCCCTTGCGAAAATCGAAGAGACGTTTGACGGCTTAACTCTCAATGAGACCAATATGTCTTTCGAGGAGATGCACAAGCTCGCCTATGATGTGTATCTAAGCGATGACAATCACGAAATGGCGCTGAACCATCATCAGAATTTCAAACGGCTGTCTGATGAGGCTAAGAAAGTTGCCGCGTCGTCGAACCTCGCCTTACTGGGTGTTCAGTTTAATGTGGCGCAGCAGGATTTAAACATCGAACGGTTGCGCAATGAGCGAATGAAGTCCGATGTCCTCCTCGCCAAGGCAAAACAAAAAGACGTGATGCAGGTGGCCATCACCACCGTGTGCGGTATCGTTATCTTGTTTTTCTTTACCATTGCGGTAAATATGCACCGGACACGGAACAAGGTTGGAAAAATCAACTCGGAACTCCAAACCACTGTCGATCAGCTCCATAATGAGATTGATCGGCGCGAGGTGATCGAACGCGATCTTGTGATTGCCAAGGATGATGCTGAGCAAGCCAACCGCTTGAAGTCGACATTCCTTGCCACCATGAGCCATGAACTACGCACACCCATGAATGGCGTTCTCGGTTTCTCGAAAATCCTGTTGTCCGGTGATCTGACAACGGAGCAACGCGAGCAGGTTTCCATTATCCAATCATCAGGGGAATCGCTCCTTTGTCTGATCAACGACATCCTCGATATCTCGCAAATCGAGGCGGGGAAAATGAACCTGAGCAATGCGGCCTTCAATCTGCGTAATTCAGTGGAAGCGGCAACAAAGCTGCTGCAACCAAAAGCCCAGGAAAAAGGCCTTAACCTTGCGATTCATATTGATCCTGACCTGCCAACCCTCGTAATGGGCGATTCAGACCGTATTCGTCAGATTGTCGTGAACCTCCTCGGTAATGCGATCAAGTTTACCGAAAACGGGTCTGTGGCCGTCTTTGTGGGCCGCGACGAGGGTGACGAAAACATCAAGATTTCGGTTGTTGATACCGGCGTTGGTATTCCGTCAGACAAGGTTGAGATTTTGTTTGATCGCTTCAGCCAAGTTGATGGGTCTTCCACCCGCAAGCATGATGGCTCTGGCTTGGGTCTGGCCATCTGTAAGGAGCTGACCGATGCCATGGGCGGCCAAATCGGGGTAAAAACCGAGTTGGGTGAGGGCAGTGAGTTCTTTATTGCCGTACCCCTAGCAAATGCCGAGGAAATGGACGTCCTGCCGCGCGAGGCGCGTACCCTGCCCAACAATAAGCGTGTGGTTGTTGTTGATGATCTTGCCATCAATCAGAAGGTCTTTGGCTTGATCCTGAACGGGATGAATGCCGAGCATGTGGAAGTGGGCTGTGCGGAGGATACGATCCATCTTCTGATGAATGTCCGCAAAGCCGGGGAGCCCGTTGACGCGATTGTCATCTCTGACACGCTGACAACAATCCGGTCTTACGAGCTGCTTGAAAAGCTGCAACGCAACAATCTTTGCGGTGACGCTCGGATGATCTTGTCCGCCCCCGGACGGGTTGAGGATGCAGCCATGAAGGCCATGGGCTTTGATGCACAAATCGAACAGCCCATCACCGATGACACAGTCTTCTCAGAATTGCGGTCATTGATCCTCAACGAGACTGTTTACAACCATAACGAAGACGCATCCTCTGAAGTCATTTCGCTGGCCCAGGAAGTTGCTAAGGTTAAGACGTCCACCCGCCGCGTGCTGGTTGCCGAAGACAATCTTGCCAACAAGCGTTTTGTTTCGGCTGTGCTCGGCTCCTTTGATGTGGAAACTGATATCGTCATGAACGGCGCCGATGCCGTCGAGGCGGCCAAGAAAACGGCCTATGACCTGATCCTCATGGATGTGCATATGCCGATTATGAACGGTGTTGAGGCAACCAAGCGTATTCGCGCGGCCGGTCAGTTAAATGCAGAGACAACGATTGTGGCGCTGACAGCGGTGACCATGCCGGGTGACCACAAGCAATTCATCAATGCGGGGATGGATGATGTCCTGCCCAAGCCGCTGGAACTCGCGTCATTGCGCTCGAAGATTGCGGCCAGCCTTGACCGGGCTCAACCACAAGAGCGTTCCGCAAAGGAATATGATCCGTCCACGGTTGTCACGTCTTTCGACCGCACCGCCAACGAATAGGATCAATCGGTCTCTCTCCGAAAGGGCTCCGGCGTTCGCGTCGGGGCCTTTTTTTGTAAAGGCTATCGGTTGGCCTTCGCCGCGCGGCGTTTGAGATCGAGTGCTTTTTCCATCACGTGAAATATATAGCTTTGCTCCACAACGCCGCTAAAAAGCCACGCTTGCGGGCCCCGCGCATATATTGTCACGTCCTGGCCGCCATGAGTTTCAGAGCGGAGCGGGATCGCGGCAGGCTGTTTGTAATCGGGATCGGTCGTTTGTTCATCGGTCAATAGGGGCCGCGGGTGAAAGCCGTGATCGCCTTCCTCATGCACATGGGCGCCGGGGCCGTTGCCATAGGCAAGTGTCGGATAGGGTTTCCCATCAAGGGCGAGCGACAAGCCATTATCATCATTAAACTGATCATAGGGGGAGCGCACGAGCCCAAGAATATTGTTTCCTTTCACCGGATACCCCTGCAATGTGACCGTATGCCCATGGTCGGCGGTTACGATGATCAAAGTATCGCGCGGATTGGTTTTTTCGAGCGCAAGGGCAACCGCATCGGCAAAAGCTTGCGTGTCTTTGAGGGCGCGCGCGGCATTACCCGCGTGATGGGCATGGTCAACACGCCCGCCCTCAACCATCAGCACATAGCCTTTTTTATGCTGGGAAAGAACATCAAGGGCGGCATCAGTCATCTCAGCGAGGGAGGGCTCATTGCCGGCAGTGTCGCCGGGTTGAACACGGTCCAATTCATATTGCATATGAGAGGGTTCAAATAGGCCCAGGAGTTTTAGATCTGCGCGCCGATCAAGGGCGTCAAACCCCGCCCGATCCCACACATAAGAATGATCCGTAGACTGATCAGCCCATTCCTTGGCGAGGTTTCGGCCGTCTTTTCGGCGACCCATGCGATCCGTTTCTTCCGGGTCTGTCATATCGTTGGGCAAAAAGTTGCGCCGTCCGCCGCCCATGGCCACGTCGATACCATCGCCGTGACCAAATTCGATCAATTGGCGCGCAATATCGATACACCCGGCGTCGGCATTCTCATCGGAAATCAGGCTGTCAGCCTCCCAATTCCGGTTGGCGGCATGGGCATACATGGTTGCGGGCGTAGCGTGGGTCAGCCGGGCAGTGGAAATGATCCCGGTGGCAAGGCCCGCCTGTTCGGCAAGCTCGGCAATGGTAACAATCTCACTGCCCTTTGACGCGGCGCAATCATCGGTCACAACGGCATCGGTCATGGAAAGAACACCCGACTTGGTTTTAATGCCTGTGACCATCGCTGTTGCCGTACCCGCACTGTCCGGGGTTTGCGCATTCGTTGTGTAGGTTTTGACCATGGCAAGATGCGGCAGGGTTTCGAAGGACAGAAAATTCTCTTCACCATCCTCTCCCTTGCTCTGTCCATCATAGATCCTGGCCGCGGTGATCGTTGTTGGGTCCATGCCGTCTGCGATGAACAAGATGACATTTTTAGCGCGCCGCTTGTTGGGTTTAATCTTTGTACGTCTCGCCATGGTGGCTTGTGCATCGTCGGCCCATTTTTGGATAAAATCATCCGTAGCCGGTGTTTGTGTGTCTTGCGCCGTGGCGGGCACGATGGGCCCGTAGACAAGGCAGGCGAGCCCTAAAACGGTTGCCGTGTGGCGCCGCATGCGCGTGAGCGCCGGTGTTGTGGGGGACTGACGATGTAAAAAGGGCATGGGAGAACGTCCTCGCAAAGGTTTTATTAACCATGAGCGTTATCACTGCCCCATGACAGCATTGTTGCAAAGCCCAATCTGTTGACCATCACCACATTGCCGGGGCAAATCGGACCTCTTTTCTGGCGGCAGGAGCGTTAGGATGCTAGGCGACTGGGCATGACAATCTCGATTGGCCATAAGATCTTGCGTAACGCTGTGGCGGTGGCGCCCATGTCCGGTGTTTCTGATCTTGCGTTTCGGTTGGCGGCGTGGCGCGGCGGGGCTGGGCTTGTGGTGTCGGAAATGGTGGCGAGCGAAGAATTGGTTCGTGCGCGCCCAGATGTTGTGCGCCGTGCCGCCGGGGGTGCGCCGGGTACCGGAAAACCTGATCCGTTCGTCATTCAACTGGCCGGGCGCGAAGCGCGGTGGATGGCGGCGGGCGCAGAACTTGCCGATGCTGCCGGGGCTGATGTGATCGATATCAATATGGGCTGCCCCTCGCGGCAGGTGACGGGCGGTCTTTCTGGCTCAGCGCTCATGCGCGATCCTGACCGGGCGCTCACCCTGATTAAGGCTGTGCTTGATGCCACGGACAAACCGGTAACGCTCAAAATGCGTCTGGGCTGGGACCATGATCTTTTGACCGCGCCGGAGATTGCGGCGCGTGCGCAAGAGGCGGGCATTGCGCTTTTCACGGTCCATGGCCGGACCCGCAACCAGTTTTATAAAGGCACCGCCGACTGGGCCGCCGTGGCGGCCACCCGCGCTGTTCTTGATCGACCGCTGCTCGTGAATGGCGACATTCATACACTAGCTGATGCACGGTTGGCCCTCGTCCGCTCCGGCGCCGATGGTGTCATGATCGGCCGGGCAACCATTGGGCGGCCCTGGCTTGCGGGAGCCATAGCCCATGCGTTGGAAACCGGGGCCGCTCAGCTTTGTGTGCCGGAGATGCCCACCCAATCTGAGATGATGATCGCCCATTATCGCGCGAGCCTTGATCTTTATGGCGAACCGCTTGGCATCCGCATGGCGCGTAAGCACCTGGCGGCATTTGCCGACCAATTGACTGATTTTATGGCGCCAGACGCGTGCAAAAATTTGCGCCAAGCCCTGTGCACAAGCGCCAGCCCGAAAACAGTGATGACCATTCTTGAAGGCTTGCCAGCGCAAGTCCAGCGACTGGCGAATATGGCGTCATCGACGGCATGCGCCGTCTCCGCCTAAGCGATGACGCTGGAAAAATGCGTTATTCGGGCAACATTTTGTGTTGATTTCAAGCAACAAAACAGAGACGATGCTCTGGCGTTAGTCAATCACTGTGCGTGGGAAACAGCATCTTCTCTCACAGGGCAGCACGGATTTGACCGGAACAAGCCGAACCAGGGCAGTGCACAGCATTTATGATCATGTTGGCCGTCAATAATGCAGGCGCATCGATGGGGTCTTCCGGGTCCCAAACGCCGCGCGCCGAGACCGCTGCGCCACAGGGCTTTGCCCGCTGGGCGCAGTCAAACCTTGTGGCGGCGCTCGTCTCCATGGTGGCGATTTTCAGTGCCTTTATGTCGACCTGGTTCCTGTTGTCGCCGGGAGTGGAAACAACAGATCGCAATATCCTGATCGCGGTTGTGATCGGCAATATCGCCGTGGCCGGGGTGCTATTCCTGCTGGTGGGCTCGCGCATCCTTCAGGTTTGGGCCGAGCGCCGCAACCAGCTGGCCGGTTCACGGATGCATATGCAGCTTGTCTGGTTGTTTTCCGCGGTGGCCGTGGTCCCTGCGATCATCGCATTCTTGTTTGCGTTTTCGATCCTCCAGACCAGCCTCAACGACGTTTTTAGCAAGCGGATCGACACTTATCTGAATACGGCCCGGGAAATTGCCAACGGTCTGGTGGAAACGGTTGTTTTCGACTTCAGGAATGATCTCGCCAATGCGGCGTCTGACATTGCCCGTAATGAGCAAGCAAATATCGGTTTTGACCGCACACCAGTGAGCTTCCGTGAATATCTGGGTATTCAGTTAAAAGCGCGGGAGTTTTCCGCGCTGTATCTTCTTGATGGCAACCGCACCGTGATTGCCCGTCTCGTTGCCGATGATCAGGGGGAGGCAACGTTTGGGTTGCCTGAAAAGCTGGTTTTTGATCAGCTTGATGGCCGAGCGGCAGCGCTTGAGGGGGATGCAGCGGCGCAAATCAATCCAGCAATTTCAAGCTTTAATGCCAATGACCAGCGCAAGCTTGATTATTGGCGCGGCATTATCAAGCTACCGGTTTATGATGGCGGCTATCTGGTTGCTTATAAACCGATCCTTCCTGCGGTTTCCCAACGGTTGCGCACGGTGCGGGCCGCCAGTGCCGACTGGGAAGAGGCTGTGCAGGGGCGCCGCCGGGTCGAGCGGGTCTTTGTGGCTGGTTATATCATCCTCGCCCTGACCATCCTTTTTGCGGCAATTTGGGCGGCGTTGAGCGCCGCAACCCGGATTGTTGATCCCGTGGGCCGGCTTGTCGGGATGGCAGACCGCGTTTCTGCGGGGGATCTTTCCGCCAGGGTGGCATTGAAAAAGCATGATGGGGAGATCGGCGCGCTCTCCCAATCCATGAACAACATGGCCTCGCAGCTGCAAACCCAGCGCAATGATCTGATTGAGACCAATAAACGCTTTGATCGGCGCCGGCGCTTTACCGAAGCCGTCCTTTCTGGCGTTTCCGCCGGTGTTCTGGGTGTGGGCGCTGACGGGCGCGTGACCATTGCCAATTCATCCGCCGGTGAACTTTTTGACCGGGCATCGAACCGGCTGATTGGCGAGCCGCTGGTTGATATCGCGCCGGAACTGGCGCCGCTCTTTTCTCGCGCCCAGGAGGCACCGCTCGCGAACACGGCCCAGGCGCCGGAAGTGGGCGGGCAGGTTGACTTCACCCGCGATGGCCGCAGCGCCACGTTGAATGTGCGTATTGCCCGCGATGATACCGGGGGGGAGGGCTCTTTCGTTGTTACGCTCGACGATATTACTCAATTGATTTCCGCCCAACGCAACGCCGCCTGGGGCGATGTGGCGCGGCGGATCGCCCATGAGATTAAAAATCCGCTCACGCCAATCCAATTGTCGGCCGAACGCCTGCAACGCAAATACCAAAAGGAAGTTACCTCCAACCCTGAGGTTTTTGAAAAATGCACCGAGACCATCATCCGCCAGGTCAATGATATCGGACGCATGGTCGATGAATTTTCGTCCTTCGCACGGATGCCGGCGCCAGTGATCGCCGATGAAGACTTGCGCGAGCTTGCCCGTTCAGCGGTGTTTCCGCAGCGGGTGTCCTTCCCGGAAATTGAGTTTTCCACTGACTTTCCGGAAGCACCCGTGCTTGTTTCTTGTGATGGCCGGTTGATTGTCCAGGCGCTGACCAATCTGATCAAAAATGCTGCTGAATCGGTCACCGCCCGGCTGGCCTTTGATGCCGAAGGCAAAGGTGATGGAGACGGTCTGATCACAGAGGGCCGGGTGCTAGTCCGTCTGGATGGATCGGCACCTGTCGAAACGGCCAAAACCGAAGACGGCACGGCGATTAATCTGATTGCGCTCGAGATCATCGATAATGGCATTGGCTTGCCCAGGGCGGACCGCCACCGGCTCGCGGAGCCCTATATGACAACCCGCGATAAAGGTACCGGCCTCGGGCTCGCCATTGTGAAAAAGGTTGTGGAAGACCATGGCGGGACCTTGCGATTCGCCGATGACACGACCTTGGGCCAAACGGGCCGTCAAAACGCCGGGGCGCGGATCAAGCTGACCTTGCCCCTTGCGGACGCCTCATCAGCGGCAGCGGCGCCAAGAACGAAGACGGGCACGAAGATAGGCACAAACACTGGCACGAAGCCGGGCACCACTGTGAGCGGGGCCCGTAAGACAGCCATACAGGCGGCGGAATGACCAGCAATATACGGATTTTGGGGTTTCAACGGCGGCCGGGGCACAACCCTGCCGCAGCAGCGTACAGGGTGTGTTAAATGGCGATCGACATTTTAATCGTAGATGATGAATTGGATATCCGCGAACTGGTTTCAGGGATCCTTGAGGATGAGGGGTTTGAACCGCGCACGGCGGCAAATTCCGATGACGTTTTTGATGCGGTTGCCGTGCGGGTACCATCGCTCGTCATTCTCGATGTTTGGCTGCAGGGCTCTGCCATGGACGGCATCGAAATTCTGGAAAGCTTGAAAAAGACCCATCCGGATCTGCCGATTATCGTTATCTCTGGCCATGGCACCATCGAAACCGCCGTGGCCGCGATCCGCAAAGGGGCGTATGATTTCGTGGAAAAGCCGTTCCACGCGGACCGGCTGGTGCTCGCGGTTAACCGCGCCCTTGAGGCGACGCAATTGCGTCAGGAGAATTCTGAGCTCAAAGGGCGGATGCCCAATTGGGGTTTGATTGGCAGCTCTGCCCTGGTGGCTAATCTCCGCAATATCATTGATCGGGTGGCAGATTCGCGCTCCCGGGTTTTGATTTCGGGCCCGCCGGGATCGGGCAAGGAAACGATCGCGAGGCTTCTCCATGATGCGTCCTCGCGGGCAAAACGTCCTTTTGTCATTGCCAGCGCCGCGCTGATCGCGCCGGAGCGCATGGAAGAAGAGCTTTTTGGCTCCGAAAATGAAGATGGCGACCTTCGCTCCATCGGGCTCATGGAGCGGGCCCATGGCGGCACGCTAATGTTTGATGAGGTCGGCGACATGCCGCTGGAGACCCAGGCAAAGATCCTGCGGGTGCTGGTGGATCAGCGTTTCAAGCGCATTGGCGGCACCCGGCCCGTGGAAGTTGATGTGCGTATCGTGTCCACGACCTCGCGTAATCTTTTGGCGGAGGCGGGCACAACAAAGTTTCGCGAAGACCTTTTCCACCGGCTCAATGTTGTTGGTATCCAGACCCCACCGCTTGCCGACCACCGCGAGGATATCCCGTCTCTGGTCAGTTACTTTGTTGACCGGCTTGCGCGCACTCACGGCCTGCCCAAACGCGGCTTTACCGCCGACGCCATTGCCGCGCTACAAACCTATCAATGGCCGGGCAATGTGCGCCAATTGCGTAATGTAATTGAACGCACGCTGATCCTCGCTGACCGCGATGGCCAAGGCGAAGTTGCCTGCGATGAACTGCCATCCGAGGTGACCGACACCGGCTTTTCGGTCTCGTCGGGCGCGGGGATGGAACAGATTATCGCCATGCCCCTGCGAGAAGCCCGCGAGCGGTTTGAACGCGAATACCTTGTCACGCAAATTAGCCGTTTCGGTGGGAATATCTCACGCACGGCGTCATTCATCGGGATGGAGCGGTCTGCCCTGCACCGCAAACTTAAGGCGCTTGGGGTGAGCAATAGCAATACGGCCAGCCAGCCCGCCAAAAACGATGAAACAGCGCCGGAACCGGCACCGGTTTAGAAAAACTCGGTGCGTTGGCAACCCTTCGGCGTTGCACCGCGTTACGCACAGCGTTAACCCTCGCGCGGTAGTGAAAGACCCATGCAGGTTTATCGAGCCATCATAATCAGGATTGTACCATGCGGGTGATCGTGTGCGGCGCGGGCCGAGTGGGCTATGGCATTGCCCGGCGGCTATCGCGCGAGGGCAACGACGTAATCGTGATTGACCAGTCAAAAGAGCTGGTCCGCGAAATCGGCGAGCGTCTTGATGTGCGTCCGGTGCTGGGCAATTGCTGTTATCCTGATGTGTTGGCTGAAGCCGGGGCTCGCGATGCTGATATGATCATTGCTGTCACCTTGTCTGACGAAGTGAATATGATCACCAGCCAGATCGGTCACACGCTTTTTGGGATCCCCACAAAAATTGCCCGGATCCGTGCGCAAGGCTATCTCGACCCCAAATATTCAGACCTATTCAGCCGCAATCACCTGCCCATCGATGTGATCATCTCCCCCGAACTGGCGGTCAGTGAAGCGATCATGCAGCGGATGATCACCCCCGGTGCCTTCGATGTGGCGTCCTTTGTCGACGGTAAGGTCTGGGCGGTGGGCGTAAAGCTCAATGAAGACTGCCCGGTTGTGGATACCCCCCTGGACCAGCTTTATGATCTCTTCCCCGATTTGAAGGTCACTATTGTTGCCATTCGCCGGGAGGGGAAAATCTGGCGCGCCCATGGCTCCGATCAGCTTGATGGGGGTGACCAGATTTTCCTTGTCGGTAAGCGCGAGCAGATCCCCCGGGCACTTGATATTCTGGGCACGGCGGTCAGCCGCGCGCGGCGCATCATCATCATCGGCGGCGGCAATATTGGGTTAAATGTTGCCCGCGGATTGGAGGGGCTGGGCTCCATGAAAATCCGGCTGATCGAACAGGACCGCAAGCGCGCCGAATATATTGCCGAGCGGCTCGAACGCACGATCGTGCTCCAGGGGGACGGGCTCGACCGCACTCTCCTGCGCGAAGCTGGGGTTAGTGATGCCGACACAGTTATTGCCCTCACCAATAATGACCAGGTGAACATTCTTGCCTCGGTTGTCGCCAAGAAAGAGGGCGCACGGCGGGCGCTGACGCTGGTCAATGAAGAGGACTACAGCGCAGTGGGGGACGCGGTGGGCATCGACCGAACCATCGATCCCCGGTCAACAACTGTTTCTTCAATCCTTCAGCATATTCGAAAAGGGCGGATCAAAGGGCTTTACTCGCTATTTGACGGCAGCGCGGAGATCATTGATGCGGTGGCGCTCGAAACCTCGCCCTTGGTGGGAAAACCCCTTTCCGAGGCGGGCTTGCCGGACGGTGTGATCGTGGGCGCGATTTACCGTGACGGTGCCGTTATCATCAATCAGCCAGATTTTGTTGTTCAGGCGGGCGACCGCATTGTCCTGATGGCCTTGCGCGAGCATGTGCGCGCCGTGGAGCAAATGTTCCGCGTGAGCGTGGAATATTTCTAACCCATGGGATTTGCCAGTATTCTGCGGGTGCTTGGCTTTAGCCTTGGTTATCTGGCGCTTGGCATGCTGATCCCCTTCGGCTTTGGTCTGATCAACGGCGTTGCCGGGGCGGGCAGCTTTTTGTTTGCCAGTGTTGTTAGCCTGATTGCCGCGGGCGGTCTAATCTTCGCCACCGGCAATCAGCGACCGGCAACCGATTTTCGCGGCGGCATTATGGTTGTGTTCCTGTGGTGGACAGTGGCGCCCTTATTCGGAATGCTCCCCTTTATCCTTGATGGGTATGCGCCGCTAGACGGTCTTTTCCTCGCGGTGTCGGCCTTGACCACAACGGGCGCCATGCTGTCGCGCGACACGCTGATCGGCGCGCCCCTGCATCATTTGTGGTTTGCCCTGATGCAATGGTTTGGCGGGATCGTGTCGATTTCCATCGCCGCGTCGATTATTGTGCGCCCGGTTTTCTTTGGCGTTGAGACCTTGAAATTGCCGTTTGCCCGGGGGGAACGCGATTCCTATTTACGCTCCTTAAGGGCGGCGTTTTATGCCTTTGTCGGGACCTATGCTTTACTCACATTTTTGTGCTTTTTTCTGCTTACGATTAATGGGTTAGAGGATTTTGATGCGGGCATACTTGCGCTATCAACACTTGCCTCGGGCGGGCTGTCAGGCACCCTGGAAAGCTTGGCCGATTATCCGCTCTGGACAAGCGAGATCTTGTTTCCGTTTGTGCTTTTGTCGGGCACAAATTTTCTGTTGATTGCGTTTGCCGTGCGCGGTCAATGGAAAAAAGTGAGCGACCGGGAGACCGAAACCCTGCTTGCCATGATTGCGGGCGTGGGTATGCTGCTTTGGGTGCTGACGGGGGCCGGTGACCTTGACCGGCTGTTATCGCAGTTTTTCAATGCTGCCTCGCTCCTGACCACCAATGGCATTTTCCTCGGGGAGTCGCCGCCTTTGGCCGTCGCCGCCGTGGCCGCGCTCATTGGCGGGGCCGCCGTTTCCACTGCTGGCGGGCTCAAAGTGCTGCGGTGGCTTGTGATCATCAGACGCGGCCGGGAGGAGGTGCGCCGGCTCATTTCTCCGAATATCGTCCAGGGCAATGTGCCGATCGCGGAGGAGTTTGGCGTATGGATGCATTTTCTCGTCTTCACGCTCGTCCTTGGGGGTATGATGCTGATCCTCACCGTTGGAGGGGCACCTTTTGACGTGGCCGCTGCCGCGGCGGCGGGGGCCTTGTCCAATACCGGTCCGCTTTTGGGCCTCGCCGACGACGCATCGGGGAATTACGGCGGCTTTGCTCCGGCGGCGCAGATGAGTCTGATGGTTGTGATGATCCTCGGGCGGATTGAGGCCGTGGCGGCGCTGGTACTGTTAAATCGGGCCTTCTGGCGCACCTGAAAGAATAAAGAAAGGACACCCCAATGTCGCGGATTGCCTATGCCAATGGCCAGTACACGCCAATCACCGCGCCGGTTATCCAGCTGGAAGATCGCGGCTATCAATTTGCCGACGGCGTCTATGAGGTGTGCCTGGTGGTGAACAACACGCTTTGGGATGCCGACGGCCATTTCGCCCGCCTTGAGCGCTCGCTGGCCGCTTTGGAAATCGATTATCCGGTTCAGCGGGGTGTTGTTGAGACGATCATGCGGGAAGTTTTGCGCCGCAATCGACTGCGCAGTGGCCTTGTTTATCTGCAGGTCACACGCGGCGTCGCAAGCCGCAATCACCAGTTTCCGGGTCCCCGCACGCCGCCGGTGCTGAGCATTACGGCAAAACCCTATGATCTCGCCAGCAATGACCGACTTGCCCAAAAGGGCGTGGCTGCGGTGACGGTGGAGGACATCCGCTGGGGCCGGGTGGATATAAAATCGATCTCGCTCCTGCCCAATGCGTTGGCCAAGCAAGCGGCCAAGGAGGCTGGGGCGTTTGAGGCGATCCTCCTGCGCGATGGCATCGTGACCGAGGGCTCGTCGACAAATGTGTGGATGGTCACGCGTGATGGGGTGCTGCGCACGCACCCGCTCGGCAATCGGATATTGGGTGGGATCACGCGCCACAGCGTGCTGCACGCAGCCCAAGACGCCCAAATCCCGGTTGTTGAGGAGGCGTTTTCGCAAGAGGAAGCCCAAAAGGCGGCAGAGATGTTTGTCACATCGGCCACGAGCCTTGTGATGCCTGTCGTGCGCCTTGATGGCGAGAGCATCGGCACAGGCAAGCCGGGGCCAATGGCGACAAAATTGCGCGCTGCTTACAAAACTATTGCTGCACCCGCCCGCGCTTCCTAAGTGGTTAGGGCCGGACGCCTGAACAAACGGGCCGTGTCGAATTTGTTTTTGCGTTGCAGCGTAAATCCGGTACAGTTTCACCGAATATAGCGCCTAGGCCTTGCTTTGAGCGCCTGATGTATAACGACAAGTTTTGAAAAATGAACGAGAAAAAACAAAACCTTCAAGATGTTTTCCTAAACCATGTGCGGAAGGAAAAAGTGCCGGTCACAGTCTTCCTCGTTAATGGGGTAAAGCTGCAGGGCATTGTCAACTGGTTCGATAATTTCTGTGTTCTTCTGCGCCGGGATGGCCACGTGCAGCTTGTTTACAAGCATGCCATTTCCACGGTTATGCCATCCCAACCCGTAAATCTTTGGGATGGTGAGGACGCCGAGTAACCGGGCCCCAGCGCATCATCACCAAACGATCGTATGACGGTCTTTCAATCGTTAACGGAGTACTATCCTTGGTTTTTGGTGCTGAAGGGCCGCGCTTCGGCATTTCACGATTTTCACCTTGATATTTTAATTGAGCCGTTGGCGCGCTTAGGGCGCGCCCACCCGGCGCATTCATGATATAACTGAGATTATGGGTACAGCATTTGTTCTTCACCCTGTGCTTTTGCGCCATTCTGATCAGGGCTCGAACCCCGACTTGCGCTCCGCTGAGGGGGCGTTGGAGGAGGCTGTGGGTCTGGTGGCGGCCATCGGTTTATCGGTGACCCAGGCGCACGCGATTGCAATCACCCGGCCGCGGCCCGCAACTTTGTTTGGTACGGGCAAGCTTGACGAGATCAAAGCTGAGATCGACGCCGACGAGACGCCGCCCGAAATTGTCGTCATCAATGGCGTGCTGTCGCCGGTTCAGCATCGCAATTTGGAAAAGCTGCTTGAGGTTAAAGTTCTCGACCGAACGGCGCTGATCCTGGAGATTTTTGGGGCCCGCGCCCAAACCCGCGAGGGGCGGTTGCAGGTTGATCTCGCCCATTTGACCTATCAGCGTTCGCGGCTTGTGCGGTCCTGGACCCATTTGGAGCGCCAGCGTGGCGGCGCTGGCTTTCTTGGTGGCCCCGGTGAGCGGCAAATCGAATCTGACCGTCGCGTGCTGGCCGACAAAATTGTGCGCCTGCGGCAAAAATTGGAAGAGGTGCGGCGCACGCGAAATCTTCAGCGCAACCAGCGTAAACGCGCGCCCCAGCCGGTGGTCGCGCTGGTCGGCTACACAAATGCCGGCAAATCAACGCTCTTTAATCGGGTAACCACCGCCAGCGTTCAGGCCGAAGACCTCCTTTTTGCTACGCTTGACCCCACCATGCGGGCGGTCAAGCTTCCCTCCGGCCAAAAAATCGTTCTATCCGACACAGTGGGCTTTATCTCGCAATTGCCCACCCAGCTGGTGGCGGCATTCCGTGCCACGTTGGAGGAGGTGCTGGAGGCCGATCTGATCATCCATGTGCGCGATATGGCCCACCCAGACAGTGACGCCCAACGCCGCGATGTGCTGTCGGTCTTGCAGGATCTGGGCGCAATTGGCGGTGATGATGAGCAGCAGCCCTATATCGAGGCGCTCAACAAGATCGATCTCTTGGATGACGATGAGCGCTTCGTGGCAACCCGCGTGGCCCGCATCAGCCATGATCAGGAGACCAGCGACCCCGATGACCCCGTCCGGGTTGCAATCTCCGCCAAGGATGGGGATGGGCTTGAGCCCTTGTTCGATCAGATCGACCGTTTCCTGACGGCCCACCGTTTAACGTTCAAGGTGCTGGTGCCGGTGCAAAATGGGGCCGCCCGGGCCTTTCTGTTTGCCCAAGGGGATGTGCTGAGCGAGGAAACCGTTGATGCCGGCCAGCATATTCAGGTGCGATTGAGTGAGAAAAATGCTGGCCAATTTGAAGAGCAATTCAAGCTCAATCTCACCGAAGTAACTTCTGAAGAGGCTACAGTATTATCTGCATAATGAGCAGCTAATATGCTTAATCTACGGGTATAGGCAAGGCACGAGATGCGAATATACCGGCACCATAAACCCTGCAAAGGCAAGGGCGGGGCCAAAGCGAATAATTTGCGTCGCAGAAAGCGTTTTTCCCTGCGAGCCCACAAGAACAGCAAGGAGCGCGGAGACTGATGCCACAAGCACAACCGGCGCTAATATTGTCCAGCCAAACCAGGCACCAATGGCAGCAAGAAGCTTGGCATCGCCCAGCCCCAACCCATCATGGCCGCGCATGGCCCGGTAGCCGAGCGCCACAGCCAGAAAAACGCCGCCGCCAGCCACCGCGCCGATGAGCGCATCCATGGGTGGGACAAACCCGGCCGGGAAAATATTCACGCCGAGCCCAATGGCAATCAGTGGTAACGTAAGTGCATCAGGCAGATAGCCCGTCCGGGCATCAATGGCCCCAAGCGCGATCAAGAAAAGCCCATAAATCGCGAAGGATATGGCGGCAGGTGCCACACCAAAAAGGGCGAGACCGGTGACGGCCACAAGGGCGCCCAACACCTCAATCACCGGATACAGGGGCGATATGGCTGCACCGCAATCCCGGCACCGCCCGCGAAGCAACAAAAAACTGATGATTGGAATATTATCCCAACTGCGTATCTGAGCGCCGCAGGCCGGGCACTTTGACCGCGCCCCGCTTATGTGTGGCCCAGCCTCTTGGTCAATGAGCCCCCACCAGAGGGGCCCACGATGAATGACCACATTCAAAAAGCTGCCAAAGACCAGCCCAAGAA
>JBCBBJ010000003.1:0-118538 GCA_038531745.1 Pseudomonadota bacterium | reverse complement strand
AAGCGCAAAGACCCACAAAAGCGGTTCTATTGGTTCGTTCACCACCGTTAAGACCAGTAGATCATTGGGGGACGGATTGGGCACCATATGAATTCAGTGACCGGAGTCAGCGGCCACCGCAACCGGCTCGCTGTCATAAATTGCCATCATAAAAGGTCGCTGTTTCCGCCGCACGGGGTTCGTGGCTGACCGATTCGACTTCGTTGAAGCATTTTTTTCACCATTACTTCCCACCACCTTACAAAAAAGCTTTTATTCAAAATATAAGTTTTTGTGAATTTGCGCACCCATTGCGCAGAATTAGCCGTTAACTATTGGCTCGTTTGAACTGTCACAGAACTGAAAAAGAAGCTTCACATCTGCGTCATTTAACGCGCCTAGGGCCTCACGCACGCGCAGTCTCGCTGCGCCCGGTTTTCGTGTTTCATCATTTTGTGGGGCAATCACATGAATCATCCGACTTTCCTCCGGTCTCTTTTATTTGCATCTAGCGCCTTGGCTCTGCTGGCTGGCTGTTCCGGCTCTGAAATCTCATCGCCGGGTGAGGGCGCATTTATCGGTACGCCGCCGGGCGGCGGTGGCCCCACAACCCCGGGTCCCATGGGCATGGACCTGACCTTCGGCGGATGCCCTGGTGGTACCACAGCGGCAACAATTCCAGGTTCTGACGTCACGGCTTGCCGCGTGATCGTTGACCCCACATCGGGCGCACTTTTGGGGCCTGTAACGCTGACGGCGTCTGCCACCGAGCCACGGACCTACTTCTTCGAACAGCCAACGTTCATTGGTACCGACGACGGTCCAACACCGGGCGCGCTTGGCGGAACATCCGCCACGTTGACCATCCAGGGTGGTGCTCAGGTTGCGTTTGTTGGCACGACCGACTTTCTGACCGTCAACCGCGGCTCGCGCATTGTCGCGACCGGCTCTCAACTGGCGCCAATCTCCCTTACCTCGGACGAGGACATTGTTGACGACGGCATTGCCAATGACAGTCAGGGTGCAGCCCGCGGTCAGTGGGGCGGCCTAATTATCAATGGTCGCGCGCCGATCAATTCCTGTGCGGACCCCTCGATGCCGGCAACCTGCGAAACAACCGGCGAAGGCGGAACGGGCTCCTATGGTGGTGACAACCCCAATGATGATTCAGGTGTCCTGAATTATGTGCGGGTTCAGTATGCTGGCTTTGAGATTACCCCGGACAACGAGCTGAACGGCATTGCCTTCCAGGGCGTGGGGAATGGCACTGAAGTCGATTTTGTTCAGGTCCATAATAATGACGATGACGGCGTTGAGTTCTTTGGCGGTACCGTGAATGTGCGTCACGTCGTTCTGACCGGCGTTGATGACGATGCGCTCGACTGGGTCTCCGGCTGGAACGGGTCGGCCCAGGACATTCTCGTGATCGGTTCCGGCGTTGGCGATAATGGGTTTGAGGGTGATAACAACTCCTCAGACAACAATGTCCTGCCACGCTCTAATCCGATGATCTCCAACTTCACCCTTGTGGGTGGGCCTAGCGAAGACCTCGGCATGCAAATCCGTGAAGGTACCGCAGGTGTCTTCATCAACGGTATTGTTACCGGCTGGGAAGATGGGTGTCTCGATATCGACGATCAGGCGACCTTTGATCAGATCGATGGGTCAGCCACCATCGATCAGGGCGGAACAGACATGCAGATATCTTCGGTCTTCTTCTCCTGTGCCACCGCATTCGATGACACCGCAGGCGACCCAATCGATATTGCGGCAACTTTCCAAGGCATCACAACGGGCACCAGCACGCTTTCCATGAACACATTGCCAGGCGCGAACGAGCAGGCAGTTGCTGCAATCGATGCCGCCACGATTGGTGCCCCGGCACTTGTCACCGAAAACTTTATCGGCGCGTTTGAGCCAGGCCTTCTGCCTCAGGAAACGTGGGCATTCGGCTGGACGGTAACGGGATCAGTCTTTGATCAGGGTGCATGCCCAAGTCATCCGAACGTGACCGATATTACTGCCTCATCAAACCTGCCGGTTCCGATAAGCGGCGGGCGTGTTTGCGAGATCAACGGTACGATCACTCAGGACCTGTCCCTGACGCCGTTTAACACATTCGTTCTGCGCGGTGCGGTCTTCGTGGGCTCCGATGTGGGTCCTGACGTGAACAACCCCGATGGCGACGCCCTGCCGGCGGTCATGTCTATCGCCGGTGGCACGCAGGTTATTGGTCAGTCACCTACCGACTTTTTGGTGATTAATCGGGGGTCGCAGCTTCGCGCTACGGGCACGCAAACTGCGCCCATCATCTTCACCTCCGATGAGGATGTTCTTGGCAACAATGTGGGCAATGAGCGGGGCCAATGGGGCGGCTTGATCATCAATGGCCGCGCGCCGATCAACTCCTGCGCCAACCCAGCGGATCCGGCAACATGCGAAACCACCGGTGAAGGCGGCACCGGCGCTTATGGGGGTAACGCGCCAAACGATAGCTCCGGTATTCTGAATTATGTTCGTGTTCAGTATGCGGGCTTTGAGATCACGCCGGATAACGAGCTGAACGGCATCGCCTTCCAGGGTGTGGGTGACGGCACGGACGTTGACTTCATCCAGGTTCACAACAATGACGATGACGGCGTTGAGTTCTTTGGCGGCACAGTTGATGTGAGCCACGTTGTTCTGACCGGTGTTGACGATGACGCGCTTGACTGGGTTTCCGGTTGGGATGGCTCGGCGCAATTTGTGATCATCGCCGGGTCAGGCGTTGGCGACAATGGCTTTGAAGGCGACTCAAACTCATCCGACAACAACGTCCTGCCACGGTCTAACCCGACCATTTCAAACTGGACGGCAATCGGTGCCGACAGTGAAGACCTCGGCATGCAAATCCGTGAGGGCACTGCCGGTACCTTCATCAACGGCGTTGTCACCGAGTGGGATGATGGCTGCCTCGATATTGACGATCAGGCCACGTTTGATCAGTTGAATACATCAACAACCCTCACGCCAGGTCAGACCGACCTCCAGTTTGTGGGTCTGTTCTTCAGCTGTGATGGCGGGTCTCTGGTGGACTTCACCGACGGCAATGGGAACCCCGACGAGCCAATCACCGACATCAGTCAGCTGCCGGGGATCACTGAAGGCATGAGCACATTGACGGCCGGTGCCGGCTTCACTGCCACCATCGTGAATGGCGCCAACGAAAACGCAATCACACCAATCGATGGGACGGGCGTTGATGCCAACCTGGTTACGACGTCACGGATCGGGGCCATGAGCGATGCCAACGACCTGTGGTTTGTGGGCTGGACCTTCCCGGGCAGCCTCTAAGCGATAGACGCCGTCAGGCCCGCTCCCCCCGGGGCGGGCCTGACCTTTTCCGTAATTTGTTGATTGAACGGCCCTTGACCGGGCCATACCTTTGAAGGTGATAAAATGGGGCGGCTCTCTACCTTTTCCCTCTCTGTCCTTATGACGTCGGTTGCATTGCCCTTTAGCGCAGCAGCACAGGACACGCAGATTGAGTTTGACGACGAGATTATTGTCCGTGGTGTGAACATTCCCGATGAGAAACGGGCAACAGCGGAAATCTCCAACGTCCTGACCGATGTAAAGCTTCAGCGCACGGGCGACGCTGACATTGCGGGCGCGTTGCGCCGTGTGACCGGGCTGTCTTTGAGCCAGGGCAAGTTCGTTGTCGTCCGCGGCCTGAATGAGCGCTACTCCAACCTGACGCTCAATGGCTCTCCGCTGCCAAGTCCGGAGCCATTGCGCCGGGTGGCGCCGCTTGATCTCTTTCCGACCTCCATTATCAGTAATGTCCTTGTACAGAAGACGTTTTCACCGGAATATTCAGGCGAATTTGGGGGCGGTCTTATCGAATTGCGTACCAAAGCGGTGCCCGATGAAAGTTTTCTTGAATTCAAAACCTCCATCGGTCTCGATTTGGTCACCACAGGCAGTGATGGCTTGACCTATGATGGGGGTCAGCGCGATTTTCTTGGTTTTGATGACGGTATTCGCAATTTCCCTGATCCGCTGGAGGCAGCTTTTGCAGCCAATCCCGGTGTCGCGGTCACAGCCGATAATTTCTCTGAAACCGATATCCGCACCATTGGGGCATCGTTTCCGAACTCGGCTTTGCGTGTTGTGCAGGAAGATGCAACCCCGCCCAATCACGGATTTAACGTGGCCGCAGGCACCAGCTTCGATCTAAATAGCGATGTGCGTGCCGGGATTGTTGGTAATCTTGGCTATGCCCGAAATTTCCAGACAAAAATCGGTGAACAGGGCGACTCGGCGGTTGACGGCAATACAGGCGAGGCATCGGTTCGGAACGCTGATTTTGATTTTGAAAGCCTTACCGAAACGGTCCTGTTGAACGGTCTGGTATCGGGCGGTCTGGAGGTTGGCGATAACCACGAGTTCAACATCACCGGCATTTTTCTCCGCAAGACCCAGAAAGAAGCGCGCGAGCGTGTGGGGATCGAAGAGCTTTCCTTTGGTGGCTTTGACGAGATTTTCATTACCAACCTGGAGTTTTTTGAAAATCAGGTTTGGTCCGTTCAGGGTAGTTCCGACCATGTTTTCGATAATCTTGGCGGCTTGAGCATCAAACCGCGGATTGCCTATTCCGAGGCCTTTCGCGATGCGCCGTTTGAAACCGAATTCACCTATGTGCGCGATGCCAACACGTTCTTATCGCCCAGCAATCGGATCCAGGAATTCCGTTCAGCGATCGGACTTGATTCCAGTGCATCGGAGGGGGCCTTTGGCGTTCGTTTCTCAAAGGTTGAAGACACGAGCTTTTCCGGTGGCATTGATTTGAACCTGCCCATAACCCTGTTTGATCGTCAACATGATTTTAAATTCGGCTATGCGTATACGGATAATGAACGCGATTACCGCTTGCGCCGCTTTGGCTTTCGCAATGAAACGGGTCTCATTGATACGGATCCGTTGTTCTTCCAGCGGATCGATTTCCTATTGGCTGACCGCAATATTGGGGAGCAGGGCGGTTTTGAGCTGGCCGAATTTCCCGATGATTTTCAGCCGCAAGCTTATCAGGGCTCGCTAACAATCCATGGGGCCTATGCGGGGCTGGACCTTGAGCTTGGTGACTTTATTCGGCTGTCGGCTGGTGTTCGCTATGAACAGTCTGAGCAGTTGGTTGATAACTTCTCCATCGCTGCGTCTTCTTCGTTGAACGCGGGTGCCAATGGCGGGAACCCTGCCTGTCCGGGTACGAATGAAAGCTGTATTGATGAGGAATATTTCCTGCCTGCCGTTACCGCCACTTGGAATTTTGGCGATAATCTGCAACTGCGCGGGGCCTTTTCGCAAACCGTGACCCGGCCCCAGTTTCAGGAACTGGGCGCGGCGTTCTTTACCGATACCGACCGCGACATCTCGGTCTTTGGCAACCCATTCCTCGTCAACACCGAAATTAACAATTTCGATGCGCGGCTCGAGTGGTATTTTGGCCGGGAGCAATTCATCACCGTTGGCGGGTTTTACAAGGACCTAACAAATCCGATTGAGGAAAGTTTCATCGCGTCGGGTGATGACATCAATGTGTCCTATATCAACGCACCGTCCGCGACGCTTTTTGGGATAGAGTTCGAATATGAACAGCGCTTCTATCTCGCTGACTTGATTGGTAATAACCGCTTTGTGGGCGGCAAGGACCTGGTGATCGGCACGAACCTGACCTGGTCTGACTCCGAGGTCAGCGCCGATGGCACGGTGACCTTCCCGGTTTTTGGCGGAAATATCGCGGCGCGGGAGGTTGACGCGTCAAATTTCGTTGCCGAAGGGCGCCGGCTACAGGGACAGTCCGAATGGATTGTTAATGGCCAGATTGGTCTTGAGGATGAAGAGACCCGCAGCCGTGCCTTTTTGCTGGTCAATTGGAGCTCCGCGCGGATCCGACAGGTGGGTCTCCTGATCGGGGCGGGACAGGTGCCCGATGCGGTTGAGCGCCTGCCCCTCACCCTCGATTTTGTCTATGCACGCGAATTTGAATTTGCCGGGTCCGATGGCTGGCAAATCGAGGCGAAGGTGCAGAATATTCTCGGCGATAATTACAATACCACCGCGCAGGGCACCAATGGCACCGTGGTTCCAATCGATGTTTATGATTTGGGCCAAGTGTTCAGCGCAAGCCTGACCAAACGGTTCTAGGCAGAAGGTCTGAAAACGCTCGGAATTCTCTCCAACTTTTCAGATAGATAGGCCTTATTTGGTCACAAATCAGTGAAAACGCTTGTGTAGGCTGGCGCGCATAGCCGCGCCGGCCCGCCCGCGCGTTGGCAATGGTTCGTGGAAGAGTTAAGATAATTTCGAAAGTTGGGGTGCGGGAGAGAAAAAAGGATTGCCAGCTGCAGGCGATTGACCGTTTTCCGGTGGATCGTGCACCGGATCAGTGGTGGCATGTGCATTACGATTTTGCGGATTTGGTAACGCTTCTGTCCTATATTTGCACAGCGGGCGGCAAGAGAGCCGCGCCAAACAAGGGTGCCAGCCCCTTTTATCATTAATAAAGCTGGCATGTTGGTAAGAAATTGGGACAGCGGTTCGAAAACATGTCCATGGTGTCGGCACAGATGGAAGATATGGGCACGCAAAGGTCTGACGGGCCCACGCGGAGCGCAGCATCGACCCCTGTGGCCGCTGCAAGCCTCGCCCAATCGCCCGGTGGCACCCTGGCGCCCACCGCGAACCGGTTTCGAATGGATAATCGGCCAATTGCCAATGTCGCGGTCTTGCGACATATCCCGGTACGACTTGCCGCGATCCTTCTCCAAATTTTGCTCCTTGGACTGACGGTCTTGGTGGGTGTCAAGCTCTTTTGGACACTCTTTGCGCCATTGCCGTATCCGCAAACCGCGCCAACCATCGTACCCGCGGCCCAGGGGCAACCCGATATCGCCGACCGTATCAGTGCACGAAATCCATTTGCGATGACCGGCGCGCCGGTGAACGATGTTGTCGTTGTTGAAACGGCAACATTGCAGGAAACCAGTCTTGATCTTGTTTTGCATGGGGTGATCGTCAATGGCGACAATTCCAGTGCGATCATCGATGTGCGCAATGGCGATGGGCAGAACTCTTTTGGTCTGGGTACGGAAATTGTTGACGGCGTTACCCTCGCCGAAGTTCGTTTTACCGAAGTGGTCATCGAGCGCGAAGGGGTGCGCGAAGTCTTACGCATGCGCGATGCTGACGGGGCCCCATCGGGCCGCACACCCCGTAACCGGCAATCTTCTGGGCTGGTCCGTAATGGCTCGATCCGCAATCGCGCGGCGCAAAACAGTGTCCCCGCAGGGGTGCCGCAAATCACTCAACCGCAGGGTAATGCCGCCGCGCCAACGACCGGAAATGACAGCGGTGAAGATAACCCTTTTCAATTGCGCGATCTGGTGAGCTTTCGCATCCGACAGGGTGATGACGGCAACCCGCAGCTTTATCTTTATCCTGGACGGAACCGGAGCGCCTTTGCCCAGGCCGGGCTCGTGCCGCAGGATTTACTGGTGAGCATCAATGGTGCGCCGCCGCCCACCGATTTACGCCGCGCGTACCAAAGCGCCGAGCGTGCCCTTGAAACGGGCCGCATTAATCTGGTGGTCGAACGCGACGGCGTGCCCAAAAACGTGACCATCGATATTGAACAGGTCATTACCATACAGAGTGACCAAGCGCTGACGTTACCTTCCGGTGATGAAGTTGAATTATAAGGATCATCAACCGATGCGGATGCCTATCTTCCAAAAACCAATCGCCCGCCCTTCACGGCGCTTTGCGGCTGCAAGCGTGCTTGCCCTTGCGGTTGGCCTCGTCGGTGCAGCGGTGACGCCGCAGGCGGCAAACGCCCGGGCCGGTGCGCCGGAAAATTGCAATATTAAATTCAATTTTGACGGCGGGGCGGACCTGCAGGCGCTGATCACGCAGATGGCGCGCGATACCGGCCGTACTGTGACAATTGACCGTAGCGTCAATGGCAAGGTGAATATTCGTGCTCCGGAAGATGTCACCATGTGCCCCGATGAGGCGTGGGCGGCGTTTCAGAATATTCTGCGCATCAATGGTTTTGTGGCGACACCCATTGATGACATGAAATACAACATCATTCCCCTGTCCCAGGGGCAGCGTGCGCCGGGCCCCGTGGGCCGCAGCGATGGAGATGGCGGGCTCGTCACGCAAATCTTCCGCCTACAATATATCGATGCGCAGGATGCGGCGCGCAATATTGCCCTGATTAATAGTGAGGGCGCAGTGGCCACGGCCATCCGGTCCAGCAACTCGCTGATGATTGTGGATAGCCCCGCCAATGTGCAGCGGTTTGCGCAAATCCTGTCGCAGCTTGACAGAGATACGCGCGAGTTTCGCACCGTATTGCTGGTAAATGCCTCCGCGCGCGAGGTCGCCCGTGTGCTGACCGATGTGGCGCAAGACCTGGCCGAAGAAAATGGCAGCGCGGCCAGCCGCGTCAGTGTTGTTCCCGTTGATGCCAGCAATTCTCTCCTCATTCGTGCAGAGCCGCGGGTCATGACGAAACTCGCAAATGTCATCCGCGAGCTTGATCGCGCCGGTGCTGCCTCCACCGAGGTGTCGGTCATTCCGCTACGCCATTCGGACGCTGAGGAAATGCTACCGTTGTTGCAAGCCACACTGGGCAATGGCCGGGCCAATACCGAAGGGCCAACGCCCAGCGGCGGCGGAACCGGCGGGCAACAGGTCATCTCTGCTTATGCGCCAACCAACTCCATTGTTGTGCGCGGGGATGCTGTGTTGCGACGCGAAGTTGAGTCTATCATCCAGCGGCTGGATGTGCGCCGCGCCCAGGTTTTGGTTGAAGCCATCATTGTTGATATCTCGGACTCAACGGCGCGCGAGGTGGGCGTTCAATATTTCATCAGCGGCAGCGGCGACAGCTTTGTTCCGTTTTCCGCCAATGTATCGGGTCAAAATCCGAACATTCTTACTGCTGCTGGCGCCGCCTTTACCGGTGCGTTGACCCCGCCCATCCAAAACCAATCGACCGTGACAACAACCGCGCCCGACGGAACCGTCACAACAACCGATAATGGCCAGCAAGGTCTTCTAAACCCTGACTTTACCTCCTCGCTGACGGCGGCGGCGGTTGGCTCGCTTCTGGGGATCAACGGTTTTGGTCTTGGGGGGGCTGGCACCTTTGGTAGTGGCAACATTTTTGGCGCATTATTAACGGCGTTGCAGCAAGATGGGTCATCACGGGTTCTATCGACCCCGTCCGTTGTGACGCTTGATAATCAAACGGCCATGCTTTCGGACGGGCAGGAAATTCCCATAACAACCGGCGAGCAAATTGGCGATGATTTTTCCAACGCTTTTCGTACCGTATCGCGCGAACAGGTTGGCACCATTTTGGAGGTGACCCCGCAGATTACCGATGGCGGTACCGTGCGTATGGAAATTCGCCAGGAGATATCATCCATCGCCGGGCCGATTATTGCATCGTCTACGGATCTTATTACGAACAATAGTGAGATCACCACGACGGCACTGGTTGATGATGGGGACATTCTTGTAATCGGCGGACTGATCAGTGACGATCAGGCGATCAATGAGGATAAAGTGCCGTTCCTGGGGGATATTCCGGGCGTGGGCAATCTGTTCAAAACAACCCAACGGTCAAAGGTGCGCAATAATTTGATGATTTTTATACGGCCCACAATTATCCGCGATCGCCAGACAGCCAATTCGGCAACGCGGCGGAAATTTGATTATATCCGCGCGCAAGAGGTTCTGAATGATCCCCGTGCCCAGGATGATTTTAATCGGTTGATCGACGACATTACCGGTGTTGACCCGCAAAACTAAGACGCTGGTCTAGCAATAAACTGGCACAGACTTGACCCGAGGACTGTTAACCTATGGAGACTATGACACCCACCATCCCGGCGAACAACACCGACGGGTATCCGGCAGAGGACGCTGCAGCGGTGGAGGCCGCGAGCCAACCGCGCGCGCGGGTGGGTGCAAAGCTCTCCTACGGGTTTGCTAAGGAACATGGCCTAATCATTCTTGATACTGAGAATGTCCCTGTTCAACTCGGGGCGCGCAGTGCGCCCGATCCCTTTGCCGTGATGGAGGCGCGCCGGTGTGTGCGTGCGCCCGTGACCATTGAGATTTTGCCTGCCGAGGCGTTTGAGCGGCGTTTGTCGGAGATTTATTCAGTGGAGGGCATCAGTACCGATGAGCTTGACCTTGCCGGTGACGATGATCTCTCCTCCCTTGCGGAGGGCTTGCCGAAAACCGCCGATCTTCTGGATACGCAAGATGATGCACCGGTCATCCGGCTCATCAATGCGCTCATCGCCGAGGCGGTAAAGGTCAAGGCGTCCGATATTCATGTGGAGCCCTATGAAAACAGTCTTTCTGTTCGCCTACGGATAGATGGCGTTTTGCGCGAGGTTCTGTCTTTGCCGGCACGGATGACGCCGGTTTTTACCTCGCGGTTAAAAGTCATGGCGCGGCTCGATATTGCCGAAAAACGGGTGCCTCAGGATGGGCGTATTTCCCTCGCGCTCGGTGGGAAGACGGTTGATGTGCGGGTTTCAACCCTGCCGGCCCGGTTTGGGGAGCGCGTTGTTATGCGTATCCTCGATAAGGAGGAAGCAAAGCTCGACCTTGATGCCCTGGGGATGCCGGGCAAAACGCTGGACCGGTTCAAAACCCTGCTTAAACGACCCAACGGGATCATTCTCGTAACGGGGCCCACCGGGTCGGGGAAAACAACAACGCTCTATGGTGGTTTGAGCCTTCTCAATGATCCGGGTAGGAATATTTTGACCGTGGAAGACCCGGTAGAATACGCCATTGATGGCGTTGGGCAAACGCAGATCAATCCCAAGGTGGGGATGAGTTTTGCCACGGGTTTGCGCGCGATCCTGCGCCAGGATCCGGACGTTGTGATGGTCGGCGAAATCCGCGATGGGGAAACCGCCGAGATTGCTGTTCAGGCTTCTCTTACCGGGCACCTTGTGCTTTCGACGATCCACACCAATTCTGCCGTTGGCGCGGTGACGCGGTTGCGTGATATGGGCGTTGAGCCTTTCTTATTGTCGTCAACCCTTGCCGGTGTCATGGCACAGCGGCTGGTGCGCCGCTTATGCCCCAGCTGTAAAGTGCCCTATACGCCTGACGATGCTGAACGCCAGCGCATAGAGGCACCCGATGGGCCGATAACCCTTTACAAACCAGCCGGGTGCGGACGATGTAACCAGACCGGCTATGAGGGGCGTATTGGTGTTTATGAATTGATGATCGTGGATGAAGACCTCAAATCCATGATCCATGATGATGCCAGCGAACAGAAAATGGCGAGCCATGCGTTCCGACGTAACGATACGCTGGCCCAGTCGGGTTTTGCCCATGTGCGTGCCGGCCTGACCGCCACCGAAGAAGTCATCCGTGTCATTCGCCAGGAGGAGGCCGATGGCAACGTTTGAATATGAGGCCCTGGACCTGACAGGCCGCAATAAGCGCGGTGTCATCACAGCCGACACCCCCAAAAAAGCCAGGGACCAGTTGCGCCAGCAACGCCTGACCCCGGTAAAGATTACCAATGCGCGCACCAAAGGGGCGAACGGTGCATCCTTTGGCCAAGGCGCAAAGGCCCGCGGTGCCAAACATCTTAAAACCAAAGAACTGGTGCTGATCACCCGGCAATTGGCAACCCTGGTGGCCACCGGCATTCCGCTGGAGGAGGCACTGAACGCCGTTGCCAGCCAGTCGGACAGCGAAAAGGTCCGTCTCCTGATTTTGCAGGTGCGTGAGCGTATTTTGGAAGGCTGGCGCTTTGCCGATGCATTGGCCGAAGACCCGAAGTCTTTTCCGGCGCTTTACCGCGCCGTTATTGCCGCTGGAGAAACGTCCGGTGACCTTGGCGCGGTGATGGAGCGGCTTGCCACCATGCTGGAAAAGAACCGCAATATGCAAAATAAGGCAATGACGGCACTGATCTATCCCCTGGCGTTGGCCATTGTTGCCATGGGCGTTGTGATTGCGTTGATGCGCTATGTGGTGCCAAAAATTGTTGTGCAGTTCGAAGACTTCGACGCCGAGCTTCCTGTCTTGACGCAGGTGGTGATCGCCATCTCCAACGCCCTGCGCGACTATGGCCTTCTCATGGCGGGGGTGATCCTGATCGCTGGGCTTGCCGGGTGGCAGGGCATGAAACGGCCCGGGATCAAGCGGCATGTGGATCGTGCGGTGCTCCGGATCCCGGTTTTGGGTAAACTTATGCGCGCGCTTGATGGGGCCCGGTTTGGGCGGACACTCGCGACGTTGTTTGCCGGCGGTGCTCCCTTGATTGACGCGTTACTCGGGGCCCAGCGGACCCTCGCCAACAGCCATATCCGTGATCAACTCGACACAACCATCACCATGGTGCGCGAGGGCGCGGGCCTCTCGCAGGGGTTGAAACGCGCCGCCGTTCTGCCGCCCATGATGACCCACATGGTGGCCGCCGGCGAAAAGTCAGGCGAACTGCCGGCGCTCCTCGACAAAACCGCGGGTCATTTGGAGGAGGAGTTTGAAACCGCCACAACCGTGGCATTGCGGCTGTTGGAGCCGGTGATCATTGTTGCCATGGGTTTGATCGTCATGGTTATCGTTCTGTCTATTCTATTACCGACCTTGCGGTTGAACACCCTGGCATCGGGCGGGTAAGCTACGGCTAAGGCGGCGCGCGCGCCAAGGATACCCCGGAGAGAGAAAGCATCATGGCCCAAAAACCAACATCAACCATCATCGACCCCGCCCGTTGCGATGGGGGTGAGCCCGGTCAATGCAGCGGCCACCGGCGTAGACATCGCCATGGGCAAAAAGGGATCACGCTTGTTGAGATGCTGGTGGTGATTTTCATCATCGGTCTGGTGGGCGCCATTGCAGTTCAGAATATCGCACCGGAGCAGCAAAAAGCGATCCAGCGTAAAACGCTCACCGACATCCGCACCATTGAGGCAGCGTTAGAGCAATATCAGCTGGATATGTTCTCCTATCCCTCATCGGATCAGGGGTTGCAGGCGCTGCGCACCGTGCCATCCGATGCGCCGCGGGCGGCAAGTTATCGGCCCGGCGGGTATTTACGCAATCTGCCCAACGATCCGTGGGGGAAGCCTTATGTCTATCGTTTCCCGGGGGAGCGCTCGATTTTTGATATCTATTCTCTTGGCGCTGACGGTGAGCCGGGCGGCGACGGGCAAAATGCGGATATTGGCAATTGGTCGGAAACCTAACGTTTTTTTCGCGGCGCCCCAACTCGCGCGCGCAACGCGGCTTTACGCTCGTTGAGGTCCTCCTGGCCCTGATGATTTTGGGTCTTGCGGGCGCAGTTGTTATCTTGAATGCGCCGCCAACGGGGCAAACGGCCAAAAAAGAGGCCCTGCGGTTTGCCGCCCGGCTTGACGCCGCCTCCAGCGAGGCCATCATGACCGGGGAGGTCATGGGCCTTGATATCTATACGGACGGGTATCGGTTCCTGCGTTTTCGCAGAGGTCAGTGGGTTGAAGCTGACGGTCGCGTCCTTGGTGTGTGGCTCCTCCAGCCGTCTGTGACGCTTGCTTATCAGGTGACGCAAAGCGTTTCCCTGAAAGAAAATGACAAGATCATCGCACGCAGCGGTACAAATCGCGGCTTTGACGGTGTGGATTTTGACGCCGATGATGAGACCCGCATTACCCCCCCGCCGGTGCAGTTTCATCCCTATGGTCAGGACACACCGGTGCTTGCCGCCTTTGCCGATAAACGCAGCCGCTGGCTGGTGACGCTTGATGACGCTGGCGGGGTGGAGGTTCGACGTGACACGGCCTCATAACACAAAGACAATCAACCGGGCACAGGACGGGTTTACCCTTGTGGAGGTGTTGGTTGCGGTTTTCATCATGGGCGTTGCCACCGCCTCAATCCTGATCCTCATTGGGCAGAATACCCGCTTTCAGCAACAGGGCGAAACCCGACTTCTTGCCTCCATTGTTGCTGACAATGTGATGGTTGAAGCACTGGTCGATCCTGTTCCGCTTGAGGTTGGCGAGCGTGACGGGGAAATTACTCTTGGTAATCGGCGTTGGGCCTTTCAGCGCACGGTTGGTGAAACATCCGTGGACGGTCTGGTAACCGTTGCGGTGCAGGTTCGCGCCGTGGGCTCGCCGCAAATCGTTGCTGATATCACCTCCCTCAAAACCCTTGGTGCCCCATGAGACCGCATGCTTCTTCACCAAAGCAGAAGGCCTGTGGCTTCACGCTTGTGGAAGTATTAATCTCCCTACTGATCTTTTCGTTGATCGCCACCAGCACGATCTACACGCTGCGGATTGGCGTCACCGCGCGTGAGCAATTGGCGCAAAGTGATGCGCGGTTGCGCGAGTTTCAGGCCCTGCGTCTCCTCCTGAAAGACGATCTGGCCCAACTCCTCCCGCGAGGGACTCGTGATGAATTTGGCAACCCGCTGTCCCGGGGCTTTCAGGGCGGGCAAACGGCAAATGCCCGGAATTTTGATGCGGACAACACGGTTCTGCTGCGGTTTGTGCGCCATGGCTGGACCAATCCAGATTATGCGGACCCGCGGCCCAGTATCCAGCGTGTCGAATATGTGAACCAGAACGGCACCTTGATCCGCCGTGTTTACCCGTTTCCCGATGAAGCGGCCGATCAACCGGCGCAACAGCGGATTATGCTGAGCGACCTGGCGGATGTCTCGGCGGCCTTTCTCGTGAGCTTTGACCGCGGCGAGGCGCAATGGACAGATCGGTGGCCCGTTGACGAAGATCTCAATAATCCGCAGGCGGAGATAACCGCACCGCCCACGGCGATTTCGCTACGCTTTACCCATGAGCGGTATGGCGCCCTTGCCCAGGATTTTTGGATCAAGGCCGGGGAGGAGGGCTCCCAATGACCCGCACAAGACAAGGGACTGGCAACATGCGGCCGGTTGGTGCACAAAATGGCGCAGCGCTGATCATCGTTCTGTTCATAGTGGCGACCCTCTCGGTGATCGCCATCGGGCTCACAGACCAAACGGTCGTCGCCGCCGCCCGGGGGCGCAATGAGGTGGCGCGCACGCAAATGTTTTGGCGAATGCATGCGGCGGAAAACCTCGCGACCGCGCTTTTATCCCAGGCGCTGGAAGCCAAATCCACCATGAGCCTTGATGATATCTGGGCCGCACAATCCTTTGACCTGACTGTTCTTGCGGAAAATGAAGGCGAAACCGGTTCTATCCAGTTTGCCGACGCCACCGGGTGCTTCAATCTCAACGGCCTTGATACGGCCCGCGCCCAACAATCGGGAACCGGTGGCGCCACCACGAGACTTGAGGAAGAAGAGGAGCGTGCACCAACCGGTGGTGGATCTGGCGGAACCACTTTGTCGCCAGCGGAACGGATGCTGGAGGAATATGTTGCGGTTTTAAGCAGCATCGGCATCAGCGAAAGCGATGCCCGCCAGCTTGGCATCCGCGTACGCGACTGGATCGACGCTGACCAGACACCGGGCCCCGGCGGCGCCGAAGATGAGACCTATCAACGGTTGCCGGTGCCCTATCGCCCGGGCAATACGCTCCTTGCTGATGTGACAGAATTGCGCGCCATGCTGGGCGTTGATCCCACCTTTCTTGCCGCCATCGCGCCGCTTGTCTGTGCGCATCCCACACCTGAACCCTCAAGGGTAAACATTAATATGCTCACGCCGCTTGATGCCCCCGTCTTGGTGGGCGTTTTTGAGGGTGCGATTTCCCTGAGTGACGCTGAAGCGCTGATTGAGCGGCGCCCGCTTGGTGGCTATGACAGTGTGGCTGACGTTTTGCGCTCGCCGATCCTTGCCGGTGGCATCTTTGACCGGGCCCGCGCCAGTAACCGGCTGGACGTGCGCTCCCAATTTTTGAAAGCCCGGTTAAATCTTGAGTTTGGTAAGACTATTTTGGAAGTCACCATGCTATTTGAAGTCCAGAGCCGAAACCGCCTGGCCCTGATTTCCCGGCGGATTGGGAGTGACCGTTGAGCGATCGTTTATTCGTCCTGTTGGGGGAAACGCCGGAGGTGCCCCTCACGTGGCTGCGTGTTCAGGCTGATGGCCGTCTTGCCATGCGCGGGCAAGCTTCTGATTATGCGACCTTTGCCAACAATCCGCCCGCAAGGGAGGGCGCTTTTGTTGCCCTCTTGCCCGGTGAATTGACAGCCTTGCGCCTTTTGCCAACGCCGCCGCGCGGTCAGGCGCAGTTTCTCTCCGCGGCGCACTATCTCCTCGAAGACAGCCTGGCCGAAGCCATTGATGACTTGCATGTTTGCGTGGCACGTCAAGGCACCAGTGGACAATGTCTTGGCATCGCTGACGATATCATGGTGGCCTGGGCCGAGGCTTTTCGGCAAACGGGTCTGACCCCAGATATTTTGACCGCTGACTATTTTGCACTCCCCCAGCGAGACAGCGTTGCACCGGTGGAAGAACCCACCAATCCCATGCGCGGCGATGATGGTGCACAATTAGGCGCGGAGGCGGCCAATGATGATCCGTCCACCGATGACAATAGTGCCGCGCCCCTAGAGACGGTGATCATTTTTATCCATGCTGATGGCCTCCTCGCGCGCGGGCCAAAAGGCGGTGTTTCCATTGACCGTCTGACGGCAGAAGCTGTGTTGCAACCGCTCCTCGATCAGTGGGCCCCCGATCATATCGATCTTTATACGGAGGTTTGCCCGGATTTTTTGCGCGATCATCCCGCACTTACCTTGCATACGGGCGCAGACATGAACGCGCTGGCGCAGCTCGCTGGCGAGGCATTTACACAGCGGGCGGTGGTGCCAAACTTTTTAAGCGGCAATTATGGACGCAAGACCGATTGGCGGGCGGCGGTTATGCCCTGGCGCGGTGTAGCGGCGGCGGCGGGCTTGTTCGCGGTTGTGCTGTCGGGTGCTTGGCTAGCCGAGGGCTGGCGCAATGAACGCCAAGCCGAGCGGCTTGCCAGCCTGACCCGCGATATCCATCGCAATGCGTTTCCTCAAGCCACCACCGAAGATCCGGTTGCCCACGCGCGACGAGTTTTGTCCGCGAGCGGCGGCGGGGTTACGTTCAATGCACTTTGGGTTGGGTTTTCCGGGGCCGTTGATGGGCGCCAGGGTGTACAGGTGGAGCATTTCCGGTTTGTAAATGGGGGGCGCGCCCTGCAGGTTGGGGTGCTGGTTGACACCCTCGACACCCTGGGCGCGTTGAAGGCGGCGCTTGCGGAAAACGGCATCCAGGCGGAGGAAGGGGCAATGAACCGTACCAGCGGCGGGCTCTTTTCCGGCGAGTTGACGGTGGGTCGATGATGAAGACCTGGTGGCAAACCCTTTCCCCCCGTGAACGAGGTATGCTGATCATTGGATTGGCAGCTGGGGTCTTGTTTGCCGTCTATCAATTTGTCTATCTGCCTGTGAGCACGTGGCATGAGAATAGCCGCCGCGTCTTGTCCCAACGCAAAGTGGGGTATGAGCAAGTGCAATTGGCAGCAAAACTCCATGGTGGGCAACAGCAACAGGCCGTGGCCAGGGGCGCTGATCGCGCAACGCCGTTGAAACAGGCGCTTGCCAATACCGCGGCGCAAGCGCGACTGATTGTGTCTTCCACCGATGGCAATAGCGATGCACGGGTGCAATTGACCCTCGCGCCCGCCGATCCGGAAGTCTTGTATGGTTGGATTGATGAGGTCGAAAACCGTTATGGCGCCGTTGTGATCGAGGCACGGTTTAGCCGGGCACGAAACAATCCCGCGCTGATCAAAACCGACCGCTTGATCTTTTCGCGGCCACCGCTTTCCGCAAGCGTTGGCGCTGCCCCAACCGGCGGGCAGTAGAGCTCATGGTTGGTGCATTTCGTCTTGGTCTGATGGCGTTGGGGCTATTGTTTTTGACACTCATCGTGGCAAAGGCGCCCGCCGGGCTTATCGCTGCGGGGCTTTCGCACGCGGGGCCCGGCCTGTCATTTTCTTCCGTAAACGGCACATTGTGGCAAGGCACCGTCTCCGATGTTGTTGTGGGCCAATTACCGGTGGGGCGAGTTGTCTATAAACTTCGCCCATTGTCTGTCCTGACACTATCGCCGGCCCTCAACCTCACGCTTTCGCAAGGGGCAATTGGTGGGCAAATTCCTGTTCAACTCTCTCGCCAGCAGGTCCGGATTGGCACCGGTACCCTGACGGTTCGCCTCGATGCTATCAGCCAAACGCGCGCCCTTGGCGTTCCCGTGACGGGCGCAGTGAAGGTTGCCATTGATCGGCTGGTGTTTTCACCCCGGGACGGGTGTCTGGACGGCGCCTTAACGCTGACGACGGATTTTCTAAAAGCACCCGCAGCGCGGTGGGGCGCGCAAGGCTTTGATATGGCCGGGCCCGGCGCGTGTGAGGATGGCGGCCTTTATGTGAATTTGAGCGGCGCGGGTCCGGATGCCCAGGCTGATCTTGCTCTTACCATGCGACAGGATTTTTCATTCGCTGTTGACGTTGCCGTAAAACCAGGGCGTGGTGAAGTGCGCCAGGCTCTGGAACTGATTGGTTTTCAGCCCGCTGGCGGCGCGTTGACTTATAGTGCCCGGGGCGCGTTAAGGAATGTCTCTTTATGACTCAATATTTTATCTGTGTCCTGATGGTCACGGCAAGTCTTACACTGGGCGCATGCGCCAGTACGAGCGATGGGCCAAAGGACGCAGTTCCCGCAACCCCGATCCCGGCGCAGGTGCCAAAATTTGAAAACCAAAATCCCGACGCAGTTTTCCTCACCGATATTGGTGTTGCCCGCTTGCCGGATCGTAAATGCGGTATGATCCTGTGGACGCTTGATGCGAACCAGCCGGTACCCGTTCTGCGCTATGTTTCGGGGTCGGGCGGTCTTGTGAGTTTTAATCGCGTTCCGTTTGAGTTGGTTCGCGTTGATGCGATCGGCAATGGCAACTTTGGCGTGTTTGAACGCCAGCGCTTTGCCGCTGGTACCAATATTAGTGTGACCGTCGAGGTTGAATTCGGCCAGGGCTTTGATGGCGGGGTCTATCTCAAACGCGGTTTGATCACGGTGGAACAGCCTGAAAAACCAACGCTCGTCACCCCGGTGGCAGGACTCGCGGGTTGCCGAAGTTAACAACACGTCAAAGGGTCTTGCCCGGCATGCCCCTCGCGTCCTGATCTTCGCATGCCGTCAATGATCATGCTCGCCGCTATGGGCGCCATGATCATGACCGTGATGATGGAATGCGGCGTGATTGACGAGGATTGCGGCAATAGTCAGCACTACACCCACACTGGCGGCGAGATAACCGCGCTTGTTGGGCGTGTCGGCCGCGTGCGGGCCCAGATGGAAAATCATAATATAGAAAAACGCGCCAGCGGTGATGCCCATCATGGCCGCGAGGGACGTTGAAAAAAAATCAAGAAAGCTCAGGGTCGCAACGGTCCCCACCAGCGTTGAGACACATGCGGTCAAAAACGCCAACATCATCGCAACACCCGACGACAGATTTGCCTCGCGCAAGAGGTAATAAATGATCACGCCCTCGGGAAATTCGTGTACCCATAATCCGAGAACGGATAACCAGCCAACGACCCCGTCACCTTGGAAGGCGGTCGCGTACAAGACACCGTCAAGCAGCGAATGGGTTCCAAGGGCCACTGCCGAGGAAAACGCGAACGTCAAATCGGTTTCGAACGCTTGGCCACTGGTGACGATACGCAACAGTAACCCGAAGCCAAGAAACCCGAAAAAGCCCGCGGCAACCCATTGCCAGATTTGATCCGATAACAGATAGCCTTCCGGCAGAAGATGAAAAAGCGTGGAGGTAAGCAACACACCCACGGCAAATGCGGAGATATAGGGGCTATAGCGGCGCCCCACATCGCCAAACAAGGCCGTGGAAATCAGCCCAATGCCGCTGATCACCGCCGCGAACAGGCTTGCCCCGATTGCCGTTATTGTCCCGTCTACGAGCACTTGTGCTCTCGCCCCCTCATTACTCAATCACTGCCTGGGATTATCGCAGACGTCTACGGCGATGATACCAGTTCCCCAAGACGCGTTTACCCTTAATATGTTATCACGTCACGCGGATTATAGGGCCAATTTGGGCAAATTTAGGGAGCACACCGACCCGCTTGCGCTTTTTTTCGTTCTTTATGGCTGTGCTCCACTTTTTATCTCAGGGCTATCCCTTGTAAAAATGCTCTGTGGCCGCGTATTCTTTGACGGTCGCGTCCCTATAAAACTAAATGAGGTATCGCGCTCTTGTTCGGGTCTTTTTCAGAAATCCGTATCAGCCTTACTCGGTTGGTTGCCACTGGCGAAACGGTAAGCCGACCTTGCCGGGGGCAGGGCTGAACCGTGGGCAATTGCGCGCACCATCAGGCCGCCGAGAAGGCAGATGGAAAGCGCTTGCTGGCGGCACTCGCGATTACGTTTATTTTTATGGTCATCGAGATTGTGGGCGGCGTCATTTCCCATTCGCTGGCGCTCGTGGCCGATGCAGCGCACATGCTGACCGATGTCTTCGCGCTTGGTCTGGCGGCCAGTGCCCACTGGATTGCCAAAAAGCCGGCCAGCAGCGCGCTCAATTTTGGGTATCGCCGGGTTCAGGTTCTCTCCGGTTTTGTCAACGGTATCCTGTTGCTCCTCCTGATTGCCTGGATATTTATTGAGGCGATCCAGCGCCTCGCAACGCCCGAACCGGTCCTGTGGTCAACCATGATCGTAGTGGCAAGCCTTGGTCTTGTGGCCAACGGCATGGCGTTTCGTATTCTGACCAAGGGTAACCACGATAACATCAATATTCGCGGTGCTGTCTTGCATGTGATGGGCGATCTATTGGGCTCCGTTGCCGCTATTTTGGCCGCGCTGGTGATCATGGCAACCGGCTGGATGCAAATTGATCCGCTGTTATCGATCCTGGTTGGTCTGCTGATCGCGCGCTCTGCGATTTCACTTGTGCGTGACTCTGCGCATATTCTCCTGGAGGGGGCGCCTGAACATATCAATGCGGATCAATTGGCCGCCGCCATGAAAGATGAAGTGCGTGATATCGCTGATATCCATCAGCTTAAATTGTGGCAAATCACGCCAGAGGAACCGCAATTGACAATGCATGTGGCCGTTAAAACATCGGATAAGGCGACGGCCACGCTGGCGCAGATAAAGCAGTTTCTTGACCAACATTATCACGGGCTGGACGCCACTATTCAGATTGAGCCCGAACAGTTTGGCCCTGACGAAAAGGCAAGCATCATCGCTAAAGCCCCATCGGCCAAGGCGACCCCTTTGTCCGAGGTTGGTGTGGAGGAGGGCGAGAGGGGGCCTCCGCCCACAACGCTGCATTGATAAAGGATGATTGAGCCACCTTTTTTCGGTGGCGCAGTCTTTTGCTCACTGAGGGGCTGTTTGCCGAGCATTTTGTGGCACGGCACCGCGCGTTCGTTGGCGGAAACGCCCAAGTCGATTAATTGCAGTTTTACCACCAGGAGCCTCATTTGCCTGTGCCTGACGGGTGAGGGCGGCAATCAACGCAATGATGAGAAGGTATCCATCCCACATTTCCATGGAGGTGGAGGCGCCCCCCACCGCAAAGATCAGTAGGGAAATCTGCGCATAATGGGCAAACTGACGGTGCCAGTCGGGGATCGGCGCCCGGCTGAATTCGATTGACCGCGCCGTCAGGAAGGCCGCCGCAAACAGGCTGAGAAACAGCGCAAGACCGATAAAGCCTGACCCGCCAAGGATCTCGAAATAAATCGAATGGGCTGCTTTCGCGGCCTCCGCCTTATCGGGGGCCGACAGTGCTGCGATCTCTTTGTCATAGGCGTTGCGTAAGCCAACGCCGGTCACCGGGTGGTCGACCGCAAGCCGCCAATTGATTTCCCACGCATCAAGACGCCCGCGAAACGAGGCGTCCTCGCTCGCACTGCCGATGGTTTGCATCCGGTCAAGCCATTTATCGGGCATGAAGCTGATCGCTGGGACAAGCAGCACAAGCCCGAGCGCGAGTAAGCTCAGCTTGTGCCGAGACTTCCACCACAAGACGAGGCCAAAAACCACAAGCGCCACCAACGCACCGCGCGAATGGGTCCCCAAAACCGCAATCACCGACAGGCCAATGGTCAAGGCAAGTCCATGGCGGATCATCACGCTGCGTGTTTGTTGGCGCATGAAGGCAAGGAGCGGGATCATTGTCGCCACCGCAATACCGAAATGATTATTGTCCTCCAGCACCGTATTTTCGAGCCCTTGAACCCGGTACTGACCCAGCGTCACGAGCGTGAAAAGGGCGCCCTTTACGGCAAAAAAGCCGATACCGCCGGCCAAAATCCACGTGATTGCATGAAACCGAAGCTTGTCGGTGACCATCTGCGCGCACAGAAGCGTGAAAATCAGCGTTTTGGAAAGCCGGCTATAATATTCACCGGACACCTCAGGCAGGAGCGACAAATGCTGCGCCACCGTTTGCCATAGTAAAAAAACCAGCATCAACACTGTTATGGGGTCGGCCTGGAACCGCTGCGCCTCGCGTGAATAGACAACGGCGAAAAGCGTCACCCCCGCAATCAAGAGGTTTAACGGGACCCCAAACGTCCCATAGGCCATCTGGTGCGGTGTCATAATCGTGAACCACGCCCAGGTGATGACCCCGGCAAAGGGGTAGCGCAAGCTGACCACGAGGCAGCCAGAGACAAATGCCAGTAGGAACAGGTCCTTCATATGTCCTCACTTGCACCAAACGCGCGCACCGCCCCAACATGGAACACCAAGCGCGGCCCTCACCATTCAAATACCACACCAATTTGACCGGCGTGAGTCTTGCAATGCCGCATTAAAAGGTCGGTATTCACACACAACGATTTTATGCCGTTGAAATCGATTTCCCCAGCGCCCCAAACGGTTTTGCGTGGTAGATTTTTCAAATTTTCCTCAAATTTTCTGTATTTCTTTGTCCAACTATTTTCAGCGTTAAGTTTAATGCGCTCCTACCGTACTCAATCATAGGATTAACGGCACAAGCGGCAGACGATCAGTCTGCGCCCGAATTATCCTTAACGCGCCCAATTCGATTTGCCGCGTATACGACATAAATTATTTTATCGTGGCTAAAGCCATTAACCAGCCTTCCTTACAGCACGTTAATGACGCCGCTGTAGTCTCCATGAAGGTTTTGGGCCCATGTGGATTCAGGAAAATTATTATGTCAGTGAAATCGTTTTGCCAAAACGTGATGTCGGCGATCACACCGGAAACTCGCTCTGGGAAGGGATTGTCCACAAAAGCAAAACTCCATGACACGAGTGCGTTGAAGTCCATGGGCGAACCGTCACTGTCGAAACGTTTTGCCCGTGACGAGCGAGGCAACGTTGCCATGCTGTTTGGTCTCGGTTCGATCATGTTGTTTATCACCGCTGGCCTGGCCGTTGATTTTTCACGGTACAATCTTGTGTATGGTGATTTGATCGAGTCCATGGATGCTGCCGGCCTTGCCATTGCGCAGTATGAGGCTGGCAATGAAGATATTGGTGATACGGAACTAAAATTAATCGGTCGCCGATTTTTCGATGAGAATTTCCGATACGCCAACATGGTCGACGATTTGACCGTTGACTTTATTATTACGAATTCGCGGATTGAGCCGCGGGTTACAGGCACCATGGATGCGCTTATTCTGCAAACCATCAAGATCGGTGCGGCAGAATTTAAATTCACCAATTTTGACCTTGGTACGAGTACGGAGATTACCAAAAAAGGGTCGGGCCGGATCGAATTGGCCCTCGTCCTGGATGTGACCGGTTCGATGGGTGATCCTGCGGACGGTAGTAGTGGGGGTGAGTCAAAGTTGGATAATTTGAAAAGCAGTGTAGATATCATGCTGCAAACGCTTTTTGGCGACTCCACCAGTGATGACAACTTAAAGATCAGCGTTGTGCCCTTTAACGCCCACGTGAATGTGGGTGATACCGACGACATCCAAAATGCAAGCTGGTTGGATCAAAACGGCGAGGCCTTTTATAACGGGGCTCGCTTTATCCATGCGAAATACCCGACAGAGAATGACACCTCTCAACAGGCCCGTATTGAAAATTCAAACGGCAACAATTCTGGGGTTGCAGTTTCCACCGGTATCCCCAAATTGATTGATCCAACCACCAAAGTGAATCATTTTGATCTTTATGCGTCATCGACGTCTCTTGAATGGAAGGGATGTGTCGAGGCACGGCCCTATCCACTTGATGAGATTGATCTGCCATCGGACGGCACCATTTCTGCCTCAGAAATTACTGCGATGATCAATTCAGTACCATCAAGTGTTGATAATGAAACCTCAGCGGGCAAGCGAACAGAAGAGGCTTTTGACAATATGCCGGGGCTAACGGTTGATGCGTCTACGCTTGCCCAAAGTGAGAATGCGCTCTTCGTGCCAATTTTTGCGCCCGATGGTGTAACGTGCGAGAACAACGGCGACCCGTGCTTTAATCTCAACTCGGGCGGTAGTATTCTAAATACGGCCTATACCTATCCCCATTCTGTTTACTGGCGTGACTTCATCTATGATAAGCCTAGCGACGAGGGTTACAATAATGGCCACTACGGTCGGAACGATTTTGTCCGCGACTGGTCGTTTGCAAAACCCGGCGCCGGATCGAACCGTGATGCCGTTTATGCAGACATTGTCAGAAGTTCCCGGATGGCTTTGTGGAGGTCAGGGACCGATGCATACTGGAACAGTGTAAGGACGCAACTACTCGGCCTCGACATTAATAATGCGGGTAAAGACGAATTTATCCTTCGTAATGCCTATGTGGGTCTCTACGATCCGACAACCAAGACCTATGATTTTCGGTATGATGACGGTGTTACCTACAACATTGGTGGCAGCCGCGGTCCAAATCCGAGTTGTCCCCCGGCAATCGTACCGCTCACAAGCACCCGGAGCACTGTTCGCGACGCGGTACAGGGCTTGACAGCTGGCGGAACAACAAATTCCGCCATGGGTGCCATGTGGGGATGGCGGACATTGTCGCCTGAGCCGCCTTTTGAAGAGGGTGTTTCATACGAAAATCAGCAATGGCAAAAAGTCGTGGTATTGATGACCGACGGGCAGAATGTTGTTTCCAGTCGTAACACGCATCACAGAAGCGATCTGAATGCCTATGGCATGGCCCGCGAGGAGCGGATGGGCAGCGGTGTTGATGAAGCATGGAAAATGCGCAACGAAATCGATAACAAGATGCTCCGTATATGTCAGCGTATGAAAGACGAGAACATTCTTGTTTATTCAGTGATGTTCGGCCTCGATACGAGTGATGAGGAAAGCTCCCAGTTCGAAGTTAATCAGCGCGTGGAGGACCTTTACAAGGCCTGTGCGTCATCGCCGGAAGCGCCTTATTTCCATAACGTTCTCACCGGTGCGGATTTGGAAAATGCCTTTGAGGATGTGGCCGCTGACCTCGTTAAACTTCATATCTCGCGCTAATCATCCGTTCAGGGAGATCACCAATGTTGCGTATCCGTTCAAAAATAGTACCGGGTTTCTTCAAGAACAAAAAAGGCATGGCAGCCGTTGAATTTGCGATGGTCGCCCCGGTGTTCTTTGCCCTTCTGTTTTCGATCATGGAAGTGGGTTGGGTCTTCTTTTCCGAAGGCGTTGCAGAGCGGGCAAAAAAAGAAGCAACCCGTCTCATCCGTACTGGTCAAATCCAACAGATCAGTACGGAAAATGATCCGGAGGCTCAGCGCAAAGCCGTGTATTCCGCGGTATGCAAATTGTCCCAGGTTTTTGGCGCCTGTTCGGAATCCCTGACGGTTGATGTGGTGACGTTTGACAGCTTCAAACAGCTGGCGGAAGACGATTCAGAGGTGATTTGTCAGAACTCATCCAAGGATTTGCGCGATAAATTGAAGTTTAATCCCGGTTCGGATGACTCTATTGTGCGGGTACGGATTTGTATCCTGTATAATACGCTGAACCCTGCCATTGGCCTTTCGCTCAAGCAGACCAGTGGTGAGAGTGACCGGATTATTGCCCAGCATATCTTTCGCAACGAACCGTTTGAGAAAAACGTTCGCCAAGATCAGTCAAACGGTTAGACGAGGATTGATAAAATCATGAAAAACCAGTTTCTCACATATTTGTTCAAAGCCCGCAGTGGTATGGCGGCAACAGAATTTGCGTTTATCGCGCCCGTTATGATCAGCTTGTTTTTTGGTGCGATTGAGGCCCGTACGGCGCACTATACCGGTGACCGTGTGCACCAGGCGGCAAGTATTATGGCTGACGTTAGTGCCAAGGAATCAGCGATCGCCCCGGAAGAACTCGATGATTTGATGATTGGTGTAGAGAATATTATTGCGCCCCTTAAAGCGAAAGAACTGACTTTGAATATCGTTAGTGTCATTGCCAATGATAATGGCGAGCCAATTGTCCATTGGTCGCGCTCTAACAAAGAGAGCAATCGAGAACCCTACTCTCCGGGCGCACGCTTCAGGGAACTCGACAATGACGATGTGCTGTTGCCGGGATATGGTCTTATTTATGCCGAAGTGAAATATAACCACAAATCTGGGCTTACCGGTCGGTTCCTCGACAAAACACTCAAAATCCAAGCGGACAAGATTCGTTTACCACGCAAATCCAGTCGCGTATCTTTGTGTGAGTACAATGAAAGTGACGACGAATATGAAAACTGCGTCTAGGCACAAGAAAATTGCTTGCATGTGGGTAACCGTAAAAAGGGTCGGCATTGCCGACCCTTTTTTTGTGTCGTAACACATGTCGCTGGAATGAGGCAGGGCAATGGGCAAACGGGTACTTCATATCTTCCCGAGTTTTGGTATCGGTGGTCAGCAACGCCGGCTAATTGATTTGATTGCCGCCTTTGGAGATCAGCTTCACCATGAAATTATTAGTCTTGACGATGAGATAAGCGCCAGCACGCTTCTGGTTGATCCTGATCAAGTGGCGGTTCGCGCCCTTAATCTGTTAAAATCAGCAACAATCAGACTAGGGAATATCCGTGTTCTCCGCGCGGCGATTGGTGAGGCTGAGCCGGCTTATATTTGTACCTATAATTGGGGAAGTATTGAGGCTGTTCTTGCCTGGCGAAGCCTCGGCGCGGCGGCTTTTGAGGGTGGTCAAAAGCCATCTCATTTGCATTTTGAAGATGGCTTTGGCCCCGATGAAGATCTTGACTGTCAGAACCCAAAGCGGGTTTGGACGCGGCGTCTGGCCTTAGCGCGCAGCACGATTATCGTGCCCTCCCACGGGCTTGAAACGCTGGCACTTACGCGCTGGAACCTGCCGTCTGATCGTGTGCTGCGTCTTGGTAACGGAATTGATTTGGCGCGGTTTTCCGTGCCCGGCAAAAAACCCTCTGACGATGGGCCTGTCATGATTGGTTCCGTGGGGGCCTTGCGCCGGGAAAAGCGTTTTGACCTATTGATCGATACTGCCACGACTGTTGCGAAGGATCACCCCTGTGCGGTGACCCTTGTGGGTGATGGGCCTGAAATGACGATGCTACGCGCACAGGCCGCGAACGTAACTCGGCATGTGAAGGTTGACCTGCCGGGGCCAACCCGCGCGGCGCAGGAATGGTATGCTCGGTTTGATATTTTCATGATGAGTTCGCAAACCGAGCAAATGCCCATCAGCCTGATGGAAGCCATGGCTGCTGGCTTGCCCGTGGTGGCAACAAACGTGGGTGATATTGATCGGATGGTCAGTGACGAGAACAAGCCATTTATTGTCGAGAATGGCGATCTGCAGGGGCTATCCGTTGCGCTCGCCAAATTGGTGGCTGCTCGCGATCTTCGGCAGCGGTTGGGCGCTGCCAATCAACGCAAAGCCATGGCGCATTTTGGCCGTGAACAGATGATCACTCATTACTCAAGCCTTTTCGACCTCCCCTGATTGGCGCAAAAATGCATCAAACATCGTCAGGGACCAGAGCATTTGGGCGTGGTTGCGCTGGCCGCGTTGGTGCTCATGGATAAGGTGGTCGATGCAATCGGGGTTAAGGATTGCCGATGTGCGAATGGCCGGTGCGTTCAAAAGACGATCAATCAACGGGTTTGCTGTGCCATGATTGCCATAATCCGCACCACCGGTCGCGGGCCCATCAAACCATTGGGCTAGGGGCAGGTTAAAGCCCCGTTTGGGCTGATCCAGATAGCCCGGGGGCAGTGAGGGGCGAATACAGTCTTTTAAGAGCCGTTTGCGTTGCCCACGATGGTGCTTAAAGGCGCTTGGCAAACCTGCCGCCCAAGTGACCAACTGGTGATCGAGGAGGGGCGGGCGCACCTCCAGTGAATGCATCATGGAGGCACGATCAACCTTTACCAACATACGGCCCGCAAGCCAGAAATGCAGATCAGTGTAAAGCGCGCGACCAAGGGGATCATCGGTTCCCGCGCGTACCATCTGATCGCGCACCTGGTCGGCGGGCTCATACCCAGCAAGCTGCTGCTGAAAGTCTGGCGCTAGGGCGGCACGAATTTGATCTGGCAGTTGAATGGCCGTTGCGCGCGCATAGGCGGTACCCTGATCATCACCCAGGGCCTGAAAGGTGGTTTTGAACCGTAGTGCGCGCGGGAAGCGGTCAAGTTTCGGATAAAACTGGCCCAAAGGCCGGAACAGCGCCTGGCGCAAGCCCGTGGGCATGCGCCGGCGTAAGCGCTCCTCGGCAAGGAAAAAACCATAGCGTCGGTAACCGGCAAAGATCTCGTCGCCGCCATCACCCGACAGCGCAACGCTTACATGTTGACGGGCAAGACGCGCCACTTGCGCCGTGGGCAGGGCCGAGCTGTCAGCGAATGGCTCCCCGAAGGCTGCGGCGGTTTCATCAATCAGTGTCAGCGCGTCAAGGCTGGCCATTTCCTCGTGGTGCGTCGTGCCCAGATGGGCGCTAAGCTGCCGGGCGCTGGCGCGTTCATCATCGGGGCTGTTTGCAAAGCCAATGGAACAAGTCACGGGCCGGGCGCCGGGTTTGCGTACCATCGTACTGACAATCGCGGCGCTATCGGCCCCGCCAGACAGAAAAGCGCCGAGCGGTACATCGGCAATCATTTGTCCGTGCACGGCCCGTTCCAGGTGTGCATTCAGGGTCTCTTGCGCATCCTCATAGGCCGGCGGCTCAACGGCGCCATAGTCGATGGACCACCAAGGCGCGATGGCGGGCTCATGGCCCTGACGCGCGGTGAGAACATAGCCGGGGGGCAGCTTGTGGATATGGCGATAGATGCACTTGGGATCGGGCACATAGCCAAACCAGAAAAAATCGGCCACCGCCTCGGGGTCGAGGGTCCCTTCAAACAAACCGCTGGCGAGGACGGCGCCGATTTCAGAGGCAAAGACGAGAAAGCCATCGGGGCTGATGCCGTAATAGAGCGGCTTTTCGCCGAGCCGATCGCGCACGAGGGAGAGTTGACGGGCCGCCACGTCCCAATGGCCGAAAGCAAACATACCGTTGACGCCGGACAGAAAGGGCACGCCAAACCGCGAAAAGCCCTGCGCCAGCACCTCGGTGTCGCAGCGCGAGGTGAGCACAATCCCGCGTCCGCGCAAATCACGGGCAAGGTCGGCATGATTATAGACCTCACCATTGTAAGTGAGGACCGACGCCAGCTCCTCAAGGTGCCATGGCTGCGCGCCCCCGTCGAGATCAATGATGGCAAGGCGTCGGTGGGCAAGGCCAATCCCGGGCGCGGTAAAATAACCCTCGCCATCGGGACCGCGATGGCGCATGCGGTTCGCCATCCGGCGCAGGATGCGTTCATCAATAGGGCGCTGATCGCGCAGGTCAAAGATCCCGGCAATGGCACACATGGGTCAGATCGCACGTGGGTTGGCGGGGCGCAGCCGCGTGCCCAGGCCGTAAAGGGCAAAGAACATGGCGAGATAGATCAGCCAGCCGAAATAATAATGATCAAGCCCAACACCCCACTGCATATCGGAGATGGTGGCGAGCCAAACCATGGAAAAAGCGCGCAAACCGTTTGCCGCCAATGCCAATATCGTTGCTAAGCCAATGAACACCGCCATCCGGGTGGCAGGAAACCGGCACGCCAAGCCATAGAACGTGGCAAGCATGAGCGCGGCCATCAAAAAGCGCAGGCCCGCGCACGCCTCGGCAACAACAAACCGGCCCGCATCGCTGGTGAGCAAAAAGCCATCGCGGGTCAGCGCCAGATCCACCCACCGGCCAAATAAAAGGATCGCTTCGGTCGTGAGCCCTTGCAGCGGCGGAATGAGGAGATCGCCCGCGGGCACCATAAAACCCAGAAAAGCCAATGCCGCCCCATGTCGGCGCAGGCCTGGTGCGCCAAAATAAATTGCTAACGCTGTCACAAGCGCCAGATAGACGCCAAGATGCTGGGCAATTTTGAGATCGGTCAGGTAGCCAACCGCTGTGAGCCCCACGGCACCGCATAGCCCGGCAACCAGGGGCAAGCAAAGTGTTGGGGCGCGCTGGCTGCTCGCAAAGGCGCCATCACGGTGCAAGAGCCAAAAGGTGAGGGGTAATGCCAGAAGGCCATGATGGTGGGCAGAACTTGTCAGCCAGATGCCGACGAGGTGCCAGACAGCAGGTGTAAAAAAAAGGACAAGCCCAGTCAGTGCCAGCACAGGCATTGGACGTATTCGTCGCTTGATGTTCACAATTAACATTCTGGCTCTCTAACGCATCAAGCCTCCGCACAGAACAATATCAGGCTCCGGTGCGCCATTGAAGGGTTGGCTTAGTACATCTTGCAGGGGATGTGCCATTGGCCCTCTGATGGCGCGCCGATGGCCAAGCTGCGAAATCTCGTTGCACCGCGAAAACGGCCAAACTACATGTATGCAGACCGCGTCGCCCCATGCCGCGCCGCCCCCACATCTGCGTTTGAAACCGTCAGGAAGGACATCCCGATGACCGAAGCTTTTATTTATGATGCCGTTCGTACCCCCCGGGGCAAAGGCAAGGCCGATGGTTCACTCCATGAAATCACGCCGGTCCAATTGGCGACGCAGGTGCTGGAAGGCATCCGCGACCGCAATAATCTCGATACCGAGAAGGTTGATGATGTGGCCTTTGGCTGCGTCTCGCCCGTGGGGGAACAAGGCGCGGTGATCACGCGCGCGGCAGTTCTTCAGGCTGGGTTTTCGCAATCGGTTTCCGCGATCCAGGTAAACCGGTTCTGCGCCTCTGGCTTGGAAGCAGTTAATATTGCGGCTTCAAAGGTGAAAAGCGGCGAAGCTGATTTAACCATTGGGGGCGGCGTTGAGTCCATGTCGCGTGTGCCCATGGGGTCAGACGGCGGGGCGATGGCCACCGACCCAGCCGTTGCGTTCAACTCCTATTTCGTTCCCCAGGGGATATCAGCCGACCTGATTGCCACGAAATATGGGATCAGCCGCGATGATGCGGACAGCTATGCAGTCGAAAGCCACAAGCGAGCAACAAAGCACCGCGCGGATGGGCATTTCAAGAACTCGATCCTGCCCGTGAAGGATGTCATGGGCAGCGCGGTCCTCGATCATGATGAAACCATCCGCCCAGAAACAAACATGCAATCGCTCGGCGCGTTGAAGCCGTCATTTGCCATGATGGGGGAAAATTTTGGTTTCGATAGTGTGGCGGTACAGCGCTACCCGGAAGTGGAAAAGATCAATCATATCCACCATGCGGGAAATTCATCTGGTATCGTTGATGGCTCCGCCGGTGTTTTGATCGGCAATGGGGAAATCGGCAAAAAACTTGACCTGAAACCACGCGCCAAAATTCGCGCTGCTGCCTCTATCGGGTCGGAGCCAACAATCATGCTCACTGGTCCGGAGTTTGCCGCCAAAAAAGCGCTGGAGCGCGCGGGCATGACGGCATCCGATATCGACCTTTGGGAGCTGAATGAAGCGTTCGCGTCGGTTGTCTTACGCTTTATGCAAGCGCTCGACATCGACCATAGTGATATCAATGTGTGCGGCGGCGCGATTGCCATGGGCCATCCACTGGGGGCTACCGGCGCGATCATCACCAGTATCGTGCTTGACGAGATGGAGCGCACCAACAAGGAAACCGCCCTTGTCACCTTGTGCATCGGCGGCGGTATGGGCACCGCAACAATTTTGGAACGTGTCCATTAGGGCCATCCACAAGTTTCAGCTTAATTCATTGGGATAATAATTATGTCGTACACAACATTTTCTGTCGAAATCGACAGCGACGGTATCGCCGTCTTGACCATTGATCTGCCCGGCCAGTCCATGAACGTTCTGAACCAGGCCTTGATCAATGAGCTTGAGACCTTTGTGACCAGTTTCGTCAGTGATGAGGCGATGACTGGTCTCGTGATCGCATCGGGCAAGAAAAGCGGTTTTGTGGCAGGCGCAGATTTGCGCATGCTGGCCAGTACCGATCCAGGCGCGGGCGCAGATGATGGTTTTGCTGAGCTTTTCCGGCTCAATAAAATACTCCGCACGCTGGAGACCGGTGGCCATTCTGCCAAAGCCCTGATGAAGGGCGAGGTGCATGCAAAACCGGTTGCTGCCATTGTTGATGGCTTGGCTCTGGGCGGTGGTCTCGAGCTTGTTCTTGCTTGCCATTATAAGCTCGCCTCCGACAACCCGAAGGTTCAGTTTGGTGTTCCGGAGGTGCAGGTTGGATTGTTACCGGGCGGCGGCGGCACGCAGCGTATTCCGCGGCTGGCCGGCCTGCAAAACGCCGCTATGATGATCACCCAAGGCACGCCCGTTAATGCAGTGACGGCCAAGCAATACAATCTGATCCACGACATTGTGCCTGGCGACGAGCTTGTGGACAATGCGAAAGCTTGGATTAAGGCCAACCCGAAAGTAACGGCGCCTTGGGACCAGAAAAAGTTCAAATTTCCGGGTGGTGGCGGCGCCATGGACCCGCGCGCGGTGCAATTCTTTATGGCCGCAACCGCTATGGCCCAGGATAAAACCTACCACAATTATCCGGCCGTGGAGCATATTTTGTCGTGTCTCTATGAGGGCTCAATTGTTCCTTTTGACACGGCGATCCGTATCGAGAGTAAATATTTTGGTAAGTTGCTGACCGGTGACCAGTCACGCAACATGATCCGGACGCTGTTTATTAACAAACAGGCGGCCGAAAAAGGCGAACAACGCCCGGCCAATGTGGGTGAAACAACTCTTAAAAAAGTTGGCGTTCTCGGTGCCGGCATGATGGGTGCCGGTATTGCCTATGTGACCGCTAAGGCAGGGATGGAAGTTGTTCTTCTCGACCGTGATCAGGATTATGCTGAAAAAGGCAAAGGCTATTCGCAAAAGATCGTTGAGAAAGGGGTTTCCCGCGGCAAGGTGACCAAGGAAAAAGGCGACGGGCTCCTCGCACGGATTACACCGACGACGGATTATGCCCATTTAAGCGATGTTGACCTGATTATTGAGGCGGTATTTGAGGACCCCGATGTGAAGGCCGATGTCATCAAGAAAACCGAGGCGGTGATTGGCAAGGACGTGATCTTTGCGTCAAACACGTCCACGCTGCCGATTACAGGTCTTGCGAAAAACTCTGAGCGTCCTGACCAGTTTATCGGAATTCATTTTTTCTCCCCGGTTGATAAGATGCCATTGGTTGAAATTATCCCCGGCGATAAGTCAGGTGATCGCGCTCTCGCGACGGCGCTTGATTATGTGGGTAAGATCAAAAAGACACCTATCGTGGTGAAAGATACGCGCGGGTTTTATACCAACCGCGTTGTGCCGCCCTATCTCAATGAAGCCATGTTGATGGTTAAAGAAGGGATCAATCCGGCACTCATCGATAACTGCGCCAAACGCCTTGGCATGCCCGTGGGTCCGCTGGCACTGACGGATGAAACCTCGCTTGAGCTTGGCTATATGCTCATGCAGTCCACTAAAAAAGAACTGGGTGCTGACTATCGCCCCAATGGGGTTGAGGACATGCTGGAGAAAATGGTTGTGGATTTGGGCCGGAAGGGTCGTAAATCCGGCGGCGGTTTTTACGAATATCCAAGCGATGGCGGGAAGAAATTTCTTTGGCCCGGCCTGCAGGAGCATTTTCCGCTAGCCGCCGAACAACCCACTGCAGAACAGGTTGAAGAGCGTTTGATGTATGCGCAGCTTATCCCCGCCGCGCAGTGTTATGCCGAAGGGATCGTTTTCGATCCGCAGTCTGCGGATTTGGGAGCGATTTTTGGCTGGGGGTTTGCACCCTGGACTGGCGGGCCCATGAGCCACATTGATACGATTGGGCTTGAGAGTTTTGTGCGAAAGGCCGAAAGCCTTGCCCAGCAATATGGCGAGCGGTTTCACCCGCCACAAATGTTCCGCGATATGGCGGCAAAGGATCAAACGCTCTACGAGGCTGCATAACCTCAGCCGTATCGTTGATTTTCAAAGGCCCCCGGAATTTCTCCGGGGGCTTTTTTATGATCTAACCGGATATTGCTGATGGTTGGTTCATCCGTCCCTCAATCAATCGATCAACAACGGCTGGTTCGGCGAGGGTTGAGATGTCCCCCAGATTGGAAAAATCATCTTCGGCAATTTTGCGCAAGATCCGCCGCATGATTTTGCCCGACCGGGTTTTTGGCAGGCCGCCGGTAAATTGCAGTAGGTCAGGTTTTGCAATCGCGCCAATCTCCTCGCGCACAAACTGAATGAGGGCGTCCTGCAAATCGTCCGACGGTTGTTGACCATCCATGAGGATCACATAGGCATAAATACCCTGACCTTTAATGTCGTGGGGATAGCCAACCACCGCCGCCTCCGCCACGGCGGGATGCGCCACAAGGGCGCTTTCGATTTCCGCCGTACCCAGACGATGGCCGGATACATTGATCACGTCATCAACGCGGCCCGTGATCCAGTAATAGCCGTCACCATCGCGCCGGGCACCATCGCCAGTGAAATAAAAGCCTCTATAGGTCGTAAAATAGGTGTCGATAAAACGTTGGTGGTCACCATAGACCGTGCGCATCTGACCCGGCCAGCTTTTGGTAATCACAAGATTACCCTCCGCTTCGCCGTCCAATAAGCGCCCATCACCGTCAACGAGGGCCGGATAGATACCGGGCAGGGGCTGCGCGGCGGAGCCAGGTTTGAGCGCCGTTGTGCCGGGCAAGGGTGAAATCAGGATGCCGCCAGTTTCGGTTTGCCACCAGGTATCAACGATCGGGCAACGCTCCTCTCCCACCACGCGGTGATACCATAACCAGGCTTCGGGATTAATCGGTTCGCCAACCGTACCAAGCAAGCGTAACGACGAGCGCTCTGTAGCTTTCACATATTGGTCGCTCTCACGCATGAGCGCGCGAATGGCCGTGGGCGCGGTATAGAAAATATTGACCTGATGCTTATTAACAATTTGCCAGAACCGCCCATAATCGGGATAGGTTGGCACGCCCTCAAACATCAAGGTTGTGGCCCCGTTCGCGAGCGGGCCATAAACGATATAGCTGTGCCCGGTTACCCAACCCACATCTGCCGTACACCAATAAATATCACCCGGGCGATAATCAAAAACCGCCTCATGGGTATAACTTGCATAGACAAGATAGCCCCCGGTGGTGTGCAAAACGCCTTTAGGTTTTCCCGTTGATCCTGATGTGTACAGAATAAAGAGTGGATCTTCGGCCGCCATGGGCTCAGCCGGGCAGTGGGGGCTCACATCATCGCGGGCTTCTTCCCAGGACAGGTCACGCCCCGCCTTCATGATAACGGTGTTCCGTGTCCGCTCCACCATCAACACACATCGCACACCCGTATTATTTTTTAGCGCCTTATCAACATTGGTCTTTAGGGGGACGGTTTTGCCGCCGCGGACCCCCTCATCGGCGGTAATAACCGCGACGGCGCCGCAATCATCAATCCGGGCGGCCAGCGCTTCGGGGGAGAACCCACCAAACACAACCGAATGTACCGCCCCGATACGGGCACAGGCGAGCATGGCATAGGCCGCCTCTGGGATCATCGGCATATAAATGATGACCCTGTCGCCCTTGGTGATGCCGCGTGCCTTGAGCACATTAGCCATGCGGCAGGTTTCTTCGTGGGCTTCGGCATAGGTGATATGGCGGCTGTCGCTGGGCTCATCGCCCTCCCAGATAATTGCGGTCGTTTGCGCGTTGGTGCGCAGGTGCCGGTCCAAACAATTGACGCTTGCGTTCAACGTCCCGTCATAGAACCATTTGATCCGGAATTTCTCCGGCTCGAAAGAGACATCGCTAATCTTCGTTGGCGGGGATATCCAGTCGATCCGCTTACTGATATTCGCCCAGAATGCCTTGCGATCACGCTGTGCGTGGTCACGCATGGCGATCTCTTTTTTGGCGTCAATTAGAGTGATCTTCTTCGCCGCTTCGGGGACGTCAATGCGTAGGGAATTGTCTGCCATCATGTGCTCCGTGTTGAACGCCATCGTAGTGCGTTGGCCGGAAGCGTCAAAGCAGATTGTGTAGGCTCTCGTTAAAACTGACCAGGGGTGTCATTGGTCACAAAGCAGCCGATGGCGTTTTGCTTGAGCGTTGTACAGCCCGCACGCGCGCTTTGTTCATCGGCAAAGAAGAACCGAGCCCGGTAAAGCGCAGTTTTATTGTTGGACAGAAGCGGGATCACGCGGCGGTCAATGCTTGTAAGATTGGCTCTTACAGCAGCATTTTCCAACTGTGTCAGCGCGAATTCCTCGCTTGAATATGCGCCAATCTGTACGCTGAAGACGGTGCGGCCTCGGGCTGCTACCACAAAAGAAGGCGTATCTGCATCGCCTTCGGCCACGCCGTAATTGTTGTCTTCGCGGCTGATCAATCGGGCAAGCCGATCGAATTGCGCGCGGTTCAAATCATCGGTACTGGCGCGGCCATCGGCGCTATAAATTGAACCGGTGAGGGGGGAGCCTTGGCCCTCAGCGCGTGCGGCGGCATCATTTGCCTGGCCAAAGCTAGCGCGACCGCGCGCAAGGGTCGCCACCAGGTCGGGGCTAGAGGCGAGCAGCGGATCATCCCCAAAGGGCGACGGTTTGATCGATGGCGTCGGGGGGCGCACGAACAGCGCCGAGATTAAGCCAGGGTTCTTTTTGATTGTCGCAAAGCCGGCATCAAGGATCTCCCGCATATGCTTGTCCCGGGTATAGGAAGACCGCCCACCCAGCACGATACCGATAAGCCGATGGTCATTGCGCACAGCCGTGGTGGCAAGATTATACCCAGAAAGCCGCGTATAGCCTGTCTTTAACCCATCAGCACCCGGATAGGTTTTTACCAATGCGTTATGCGTTGTGTAGGTACGATTTTTATAGCGGAAGGACTTGGTGGAAAAAATATGTTGATATTGCGGAAAGTCCTGAAAAAGCCGGCGGCTCAGTTCCGCCATATCCCGCGCGGTTGTGCGTTGTTTAGAGTGTGGCAAGCCCGATGCATTGCGGAAAGTCGTGCGACGCATGCCGAGCGCGCGGGCTTTTGTCGTCATCTTGCGGGCAAATTGCCATTCGGACCCAGCGATTTTCTCCGCTACCACAACGGCAACATCATTGGCAGATTTAACCACCAGGGCGTTGATTGCGGTCTCAACATCAAGGGTTGAACCGCGGCGCACCCCAAGTTTCGACGGCGGCTGGGCGGCAGCGGTCTTGGAGACCGGCAATTTGGATTTTAGGGTCAGGCGACCAGCCTCAATTTCTTCAAAAAGAAGATAAAGCGTCATCATTTTGGTGAGCGAAGCGGGATAGCGCAATTGGGTTGAATAGCGATCAAACAAGACATCGCCCGAATCAGCATGGACAACAAACGCCGCATATTTGGAATTGGCCAGGGCAGGAACGACAGCCAGGGAGGCCGTCATAACGGCGAAGAGGGTGCCAAAAAAACGAAACCAAACAGGGCGACACATATTTCCAGGCCGGCGCCAGGTACGCGAAAACGTTACAATATCCATGGATGGAAGGTTCCCGTTTTTGTCGCCAAAATCAATCATCGCCCAGAGCAGATTATTGCTTTTTTGTCATGTTCAGTTTGTTGCGTCCTGAGCGCCAGCATGATCACGGGCATGGTCGCGCCCCCTGGACCAAAGCACACGCAGCAAGAGCCATGCCCGCCTCTCCGAAAAGTAATCAACAGCCGTAAAGACATAGTTAATAAAGTTTTACGGGATAGGGACGGGAAAAGGCTTGTGGGCGACGAAACTCGGGGCTTGTTGGAAATATTGTGCAGTGCACAAAAAAATGCTTGTGGGGGTCTTGATCTTTCCTATGTTGCAGTGCACATAGGAATCATAACGATGGCGTGCGAAGGGCTTTTGCGCCGGTTACAAGCGAAAATAAATCGAACTGCCAAGGAGATAACAATGCCAGCAGCGAAGAAAACAACAGCAAAATCAACAAGTTTCGACCCCATGACGGCGATGAACCCGGAAATGTTCAAAGAGTCGTTTGAAAAAATGAACAAGGGTTTTGAGCAGGTTGCCGAACTGCAAAAAGAAACCATGGATGCAATGATGAATGCCTCCAGCACCGTTGCGGGTTCCGTGGAAAAAATTTCCAGCGAACAAGCCGAGTTTACGAAATCCAGCGTTGAAGACGGCATGAAAACTGTCAAAGCCATGGCCGCGGCGAAAAGCCCGCAAGAAGCGCTAGACATCAACACCGAGTTCTTCCGCTCTTCATTCGAGAAAAATCTCGCCCAATTCAATAAAATGACCGAGATGATGGTGAGCACCGGCAAAGACGCGGTTGAGCCACTGACCGATACCTACAATCAGTTTGTTGAGACCGTGCAATCCTACCGCCCGTAAGGTGGTCGTCACGGCGCAACGCTGGTCGTTTCGTCTTTAATGTTGCGTAAGAAGGGTCCGGTGCCATACCACCGGACCCTTTTTCTGTGCTGCTTTTAGAATTGCGGTGCTTTCGGGTTTGCGCTCTGGCGCTGCGCTGACGCCGTCCTTATTTTGTCACAGACACCAATTGTCATCTTCTCAAGGATATTGAGGTATGTACGGTACGAGAAAGAAGAAGCAACGCGTTGACGCATGGCTGGATAAAATGAGTACGATCGCAATGGCGAACGACGAAGATACTGAGGATGACAGCGGCCTTGGGGTTGGGGTCATTTCGAAAACGGCGCCCAAAACCAAGCAGCCTTCCATGTACAAGGTGCTGCTGCTGAATGATGATTTTACGCCGCAGGAGTTCGTCGTCTGGTTGCTACAGGTTGTGTTCAACAAAGACAGTGAGGACGCCTACCGGATCATGCTGCATGTGCATCAAAACGATATGGGGGTGTGCGGCGTCTACACCTATGAGGTGGCGGAGACCAAGGTTGCCCAGGTGATGGATTTGGCACGCCGGCACCAACACCCGCTCCAATGCACCATGGAAAAGGAATGAGGAAATCCCCATCTGTAAATCTCGGGGTAGAATTAGTCACGCGCCGCACGGATTTTGAGGAAGAACAGGTATGGCATCGTTCAGCAGAAGCTTAGATGAGGCTCTTCACCGGGCGATTGAATTCGCCAATGAGTATCGCCACGAAGTGGCAACCTTGGAGCATCTGCTGCTTGCCCTTGCGGATGACCGTGACGCCGCGGCGGTGATGCGCGCGTGTAATGTTGATATCGATCTTCTGCGCCGTGAGCTTTACGAGTTTATCGAGAATAACCTCACCAATATCCGCCTTGAAGACGGTAGCGAAGAAACCGCCAAACCAACCACCAGTTTCCAGCGCGTGATCCAACGCGCTGTGATCCATGTGCAATCTTCCGGCCGGGAGGAGGTGACGGGTGCCAATGTGCTGGTGGCCATGTTTGCCGAGCGTGAATCCCACGCGGCACACTTCCTTCAAAAGCAGGATATGACGCGGTTTGATGCGGTCAATTACATCTCCCACGGCCTCGCCAAGCGCAGCAGCGAGCAGGCCGGCGGCCGCGCGCGCGTCAATAGCGAAGAGGGCGATGGTAACAAGCCCCAGGAGAGCCCGCTTGATGCCTACTGCGTAGATCTGAATGAAAAAGCCCGGCAAGGGAAGATCGATCCGCTCATCGGGCGGAATAATGAAATCGAACGCTCAATCCAGATTTTGTGCCGCCGGCGGAAAAATAATCCATTGCTGGTGGGTGACCCCGGTGTGGGCAAGACCGCGATTGCCGAGGGATTAGCCCTCAAAATTATTGATGAGGATGTGCCGGCTGTTCTCGCCGGTTCAACGATCTATTCTCTTGATATGGGGACCTTGTTGGCGGGGACCCGCTATCGCGGTGATTTTGAGGAGCGGATCAAGGCCGTTCTCAAAGCGCTTGAAGATCATGACGATGCGGTTCTGTTTATTGATGAGATCCACACGGTGATCGGTGCTGGTGCAACCTCCGGCGGGGCTATGGATGCTTCAAACCTTCTTAAGCCTGCTCTGCAATCGGGGGCCCTGCGCTGCATGGGGTCAACAACGTACAAAGAATATCGCCAGCATTTTGAAAAAGATCGCGCGCTGGCCCGCCGGTTTCAAAAAGTTGATGTTGTTGAGCCGAGTGTTGCCGACACGCTGGCGATCCTGACGGGACTAAAATCTCATTTTGAGGATCACCACAACGTTTCCTACACGGATGAAGCACTGAAAACAGCGGTTGATCTGTCAGCGAAATATATGGCCGACCGCAAACTTCCCGATAAAGCCATCGACGTGATTGATGAGGCGGGTGCGCGTCAGCGGCTGTTTCCGGAAGACAAGCGCAAGTCGGTGATCGACGAACCTGAGATTGAAGAAGTGATCTCCAAAATGGCCCGCGTACCAGCGAAGTCCGTTTCCACAACCGATACTGAGCGCTTGCGGTCTTTGCCGGAAGACTTGCGCCGGGTGGTCTTTGGTCAGGACGAAGCGATTGAGCAGTTGGCGGCCGCAATCAAGTTATCGCGTGCCGGGTTGCGCGAGCCCAATAAGCCGATCGGCAGCTATCTTTTTGCCGGACCCACTGGCGTTGGCAAAACCGAAGTTGCTAAGCAACTCTCCTTTGCCCTTGGCGTTGAATTGCTGCGCTTTGATATGTCCGAATATATGGAGCGTCACACGGTCTCGCGCCTCATCGGTGCGCCGCCCGGCTATGTGGGTTTTGACCAGGGCGGTCTGTTAACCGATGCAATTGATCAGCATCCCCATGCGGTTCTCTTGCTGGACGAAATTGAAAAAGCCCATCCGGAAATTTTCAATATTCTGCTGCAGGTGATGGACAATGGCTCCCTGACTGACACCAATGGGCGCAAGGTGGATTTCCGCAATGTTATCGTCATCATGACAACAAATGCGGGCGCATCCGACGCCACAAAATTTGCCATCGGCTTTGGCGCGGGCAAAAAAGATGATGAACGCGAAGCGGCCATCAAGCGCTTGTTTACACCAGAGTTCCGCAACCGGCTCGACGCAACGATCCAGTTTGCAGGTCTGTCCCCAGCGATTATTGATCGGATTGTGGAGAAATTCATTCTGCAACTGGAATCACAATTGGCGGACCGCCACATCTCGTTTGAGCTCGATCAGGCGGCAACGGACTGGCTCGCCAAACGGGGCTTTGATGATGAAATGGGTGCGCGCCCCTTGGGCCGCGTCATTCAGGAACATGTGAAAAAACCGATCGCCGATGAGATCCTGTTCGGTGCCTTGAAGGATGGCGGCGTCGTGCGCGTGACGGTCAATGAAACGGATACGGACAAGCTTGCCTTTGAGTTTGTCCCCGATCCCGAAGGGGCGAAGCAACGCCGGAAAAATAAAAAAGGCGGCGATGATGGGAGCGAGGAGGGCGGGAGCAACCCGGTCCCGGTTTTGGTGGAATAAGGCCGATCGCTAGGGCAGGCTTGGTTCTTGGCGGTTTCCCGCAGACGACCCCTTTGATAATCAGGCAAAACGCCCTGTGGTTGGCGCTTTCGTGGTGCTTCGCCCGCGCAGATATGTGTTGGTGAGGTAAATTAAATTCCCGTAAAATGCGAATTTAATTTCAAAAATATTGAAAATTAACGAATGGGAAAGATTCCTCGCCATATTCTTTCTAAGTGATTGAAGGTTACGGGCATCAGGGGCGACCTCCGTTTCACGTGTATTACCAGTGGGAGAGTATGCCGTGACTTTATTTTCTGAATCGAGCGCCCTTCATGACGACGCTGTGACCGCTGACCCGGGACAGCGGCGGCAAATCAGTCGTCGGAGCTTGGAACGGCGTTACTTTGCCGCGCCGGTGCGCTTTATGACCGTTGATCGGCGCGAACATGTGGGTACACTGATTGATATTAGTGCCCATGGCGCGCTGATGGAAAGCGCCTTTATTCCGTATAAGGGCGAAACGATTGTCGCTTATATCGACCATATCGGCCGGTTTGAGGGAGATGTTGTTCGCCGCGGTGAAAAGACGTTCGCCATTCATATGGAGCTTAGCCCCGCCAAACGCGAACGGCTGAAACATGCCATTGATCGGTTTTTTCAGACCCGTATCCCGAAACCGCAATGGTCAGGGCGCCGTGCCACCAAGTCAGACCGTCGCCAGACGCCGCGCCAACCGATACCCGGTGGGCGGCAGCTAACGGCCTATGTGGACGGCAATATCGCGTTCCGGTGCAAGGTTGTGAATATGTCGCTCACCGGGATCGAGATCCTGACAACAGCAGTTCTGGAACTTGGTCAGGATATTCGCGTAGGTCGCTTCCACGGCCATGTGGTACGCCAAATGAAGAGCGGCTATGCCATCGCGGCGCATGTTGAGTGAGTATTGCCATTGCGGGCATTCAGTATTTATAGACTAAAACGAATTGCTCTAGTCGATCAGGCCCATCGTGCGGCCAACGCGGGTGAACGCGCTAACGGCATCGTCAATTTGATCATCCGTGTGCGTTGCGCACATCTGGGTGCGGATCCGGGCCTCGCCTTTGGGAACAACCGGATAGGAAAACGCGGTCACATAGATGCCCTCAGCCATGAGCTGATCGGCCATTTCCACCGCTTTACGTGCATCGCCCAACATGACCGGAATAATCGGATGGTCACCGGGTAAGAGGGTAAAGCCTGCGTTACTCATCTGCGTACGAAATCGTTTTGCATTACGGGTTAATTGCGCACGGCGGTCATCACCAGCCTCCACCAAATCAAGCACCTTGAGGGTTGCGCCTAACAGCGCCGGGGTCAACGCGTTGGAGAAAAGATAGGGGCGCGCTCTGTTGCGCAAAAGGTGAACCACATCGGCACTGGCGCAAATATACCCGCCCATACCGCCACCAAGCCCCTTGCCCAACGTGCCGGTGAGGATGTCCACTTTACCCTCAACCGCACAATAGGCCGGGGTGCCGCGCCCTTGCGAACCCATGAAACCCGTCGCGTGGCAATCATCAACCATGACAAGCGCGTTGTAACGCTCCGCAAGCGAACAAATAGACCCAAGATCGGCGATATATCCATCCATGGAAAAGACGCCGTCGGTTACAATCAGTTTTGTACGCGCGCCATCGGCGTCAGCGGCCCTCAATTGTGCCTCAAGCGCGGCCATATCGGCGTTGGCAAAACGATAGCGTTTCGCCTTACACAACCGGACCCCATCAATGATGGAGGCATGGTTCAAACTGTCAGAAATGATAGCATCATCGGCGGTTAATAAGGGTTCGAAAACGCCGCCATTGGCATCAAAACAGGCGGCAAAAAGGATTGCATCTTCATAGCCGAGATAGCTGGCGAGGCGTTTTTCCACCTGGCGATGCAAGTCCGTCGTTCCGCAAATAAATCGGACGGAGGCCATGCCAAAGCCATGGCTATCCATGGTTGCTTTGGCCGCAGCAATAACCTCCGGATGGTCTGCCAACCCCAAATAATTATTTCCACAAAAGTTCAGGACACGGTGGGTTTCACCCTTCTGGAGAACATCAATTTCAGGGCCCTGGGGCGAGGTGATGATCCTTTCCACTTTCTCCAGACCCTGGTCGCGCAGGTCTGTGAGCGTGTCGGCGATACGGCTATAAAAATTTTGGTCCATGGCGCCCTCATTTACGGGTAAAAAAACGCTTGGTTTCGATTGCCATAGGCCTTCATGGGAAAGCAAGGCGCGGGGGGCGGTAGGGCGTTTATGTCCCTTGACTTTTGATAATGAACAATGTTCAATTTCGATGAGAATAAATTCTACAAGCGCCCATAACCGCGAGCAGATGGTTCTACGCGCTTGATTTTGAGAGCCGGTGGTTGTCGAAACTACTGCCATGGCGAGCACACTGGCCAGATCGGGACGGACGGACTGCCTGTGCGGGAACGGGCGAAGAGAGAGACGGGGAGAGCTTCAGTGAAATCGACAGTCTATCTCAAAAAACTGCGCGACGATGTTGATCGGTGGGTTGCCAAAGGGCTTATCGATTTAACCGTTGGCGACGCGTTGATCAGTGATGCGGCGACGCACCATGGTGCCGATGATCGCCCAGGTACGGCGTTACCCGGTCTGGCGGGTCTTGCGATCCTTCTCGGTATCTTGACGCTAATTGGGGCAAACTGGGCAGGGCTGACCGGCGTGACGCGCCTTGCCATTGTTGCAGCACTACTGGCGGCCATGTTTGGTCTTGGTGGTGAGTTGTTTGCGCGCCGGCTTCACCCGTGGGGCGACATTGCCACATTGCTCGGTGCCGCCTTGTTTGGCGGTGGCATAATCGTTATTGGTCAGCTTTATCATGCCAATGAAACCACGTCGGCGTTTCTGGCAGTATGGGCTGTGGCGGCGAGCGGTGTTGCGCTTCTCTTTCCGGCAACCTTGACTGGCATTTTTGCATGCCTCCTGACCCTTTTCTGGACAATCGCGCACATTGACGAATTAGGTGAAAGCACAGGTCCCTATTGGGCTGTTGCGCTCCTTGCCGGATTGGCGTTCCGCGCGCGCCTTGCCCGCTCAATTTCACTCGTGAATTTTTTGGCTTTTACCGCGATTGTATGGGCCAGTGTAAATCTGCTTCCGCTTCTTGAAACGCTAATCCCATATGGCCCAACCCAGCAGCTTGCTTTTGTATGCAGTTGGATTGGCCTGGCCATTATTGCTGAGCTTATCGTTGCGGCGGTTCCGTTCTGGGCGGGCCGTACCATCAGCGCATGGCTGTTCTGGATGGCAACCGCATCCTTCGTTGGCGAGGTGCTCTTGCGCTATGGCGCCAGTAAAACTGTCTCACAAATGGAAATGGCGCTACTTGGTCTCGTATTGTTCAGTATGCTGACCGCCTATGGCGCGCTACCGGGCCGGGGTTGGTTGCGAATAGCAGGCATTGTCGGTTTTGTTGCCTGTGCCATCGTTCTTTTTACGCTCATCAAAAATATGATTTTCGCTGGTCTGGCGCTAATCGGTTTCGGTTGTGCCCTGATCATTGTTGTTCTTATTTCGAATAGGGTTTTGAAATCCAGTTCCGCCGCTTGGATTGAGGGGAGGACGACGTCATGACCAATCCCCATGCACGACATCAAACGCCGCCGCGTTGGCGCCTTGGCCAGGACTGGACCCTTGGCTTCTTTCGCGCAAGGGCGTTGCTTGCGCTCATTATCTTTTTGGGTGTTCTTGGCTTGATGATTTTTCAGGCCGAACGTGATCGCACGTCGGGCCGCGAATTAATCCTGCAAGCCGCGCCATTCGATCCTCGCGACGTTTTTTTCGGTCATTATGCAACGCTGCGGTACAATATTGCCACCATGAGCCTTGAACCGTTGATGGATGAAAAACTAATAAAGGAAATCCTTGATCTTAAACCGTCAGCGGAAAATCGATATTATTACCCGAAAATTGGTGAGGATCCGCTTTATATTGCCTTTGAAAAACGTGGCCGTTTTCATGAACCCGTTCGGGTAGCCCGTAATCGTGCCGATTTGCCCAAGACGAATGTTGTTCTAAAGGCCTACGGCCGCGCGAGGGTCATCCGAGGCTGCACTGAAGCTCCTTGTGCGTATTCATTCCGTATCGCCTTTGATTTGCCACGACGCTATTATGCCGATCGTGAGACCGCATTGGCCATTGAAAAGCTCGCCCGTAAGGCTGGGCGATTTCAGCGACAACAGCGGCTATTTGAACGGTGTGAACGCGAACGCGCGCGGCTGGCGTCTGATCCGGAAAGACGTCTGTCGCGGATCTGTGAAACAGTGACCGAGCGCCCTGATCCTGAAGAGGCAACTGATTTCGGGGTCATCTTGTCGCTGCCGGAGGGGCGGGACCCGGTCATTCGCGGCTTATTGATCGATGACCGCCGGATCATTGATCAGTTGACGGGTTCTAACCAGGCTCTCGCGCCCGCAGATGCCAACATCCGTTGACAATCCCGTGAGGCACTAAAACTCTTAACCAGGGAAACGGTTTCGCTAGCCCTTTTATGCCTTCGCGAAAGGGGACTTTTCCAGCTGTCTGATGACTTGAATGCATCCGCCCGGCACGCCACTATGAGTGCGAAGGGACTCAATTCATGATCATCATTACTGCCAAGCACGCATTTCTCCGCCATTGCTTTTTGGCTCTTGCCCTCATCGGCTTTAGCCTGCCGGTGACCGGGTTCAGCGTGGCACAAACCGATGCCGACACGCTGACTGCGTCGCCGCCGATCACGCTGGTTATCCATGGCGGTGCGGGTGCCCTGGCCCCCGGGCGCTATACGCCGGAACAGGAAGCTGCTTTCAAGACCAAACTCAACGAAGCGTTGGACGCTGGCTACGGTGTTCTCGACAGCGGCGGCTCGGCGCTCGATGCCATTGAAGCAGCGATCGTGCTGATGGAGGATTCACCGCTTTTTAATGCGGGCAAGGGCGCTGTGTTTTCCCGGGAGGGAAAAAATGAGCTTGACGCTTCCATCATGGATGGCAGAACCCTGAATGCCGGAGCCATTGCTGGCGTGCGAAAAGTCCGTAACCCAATAAAACTGGCTCGTACTGTGATGGAAAAGTCGGACCATGTGATGTTCACCGGCGACGGGGCGGAAAGTTTTGCAGAGAAAAATGGCTATGATCTTGTCAATCCGCGCTACTTCTTCACGCAAAACCGCTGGCGCTCTTTCAAAGATGCGCTGAAGGCGGACAAGGCTGCGCGCAAGAACAAGAAAAAAGCTGCTGATCTTTATGACTGGAAATTCGGTACCGTCGGCGCTGTCGCTCTTGACCGCGATGGCAATATTGCGGCGGGTACTTCAACAGGGGGCATGACCCTGAAACGTTGGGGCCGGGTTGGTGATGCCCCGATCATTGGCGCGGGAACCTTTGCCGACAACAAATCCTGCGGGGTTTCGGCCACGGGCCATGGCGAATATTTTATGCGCTTGACCATCGCCCGCGATATTTGTGCCCAGGTTGAATATGGCGGCAAGACCGTCGATGCAGCCGCCGACGATGTGATCCATTCCCGTCTTACCGACCTTGGTGGCGGCGGCGGCGTCATTGTTCTTGGGGCTAATGGCGATTATGCACTCACCTTTAACACCGCCGGTATGTTCCGCGGTGTGAAGCAGGAAAATGGCGACCGCATGGTGGCAATTTATGGAGATCAATAGTGGATTTTAGCCGTCTCTATTTTTCATCCGTAGGCATTATAAACCGTAAAGTCTGGTGGCTTGGTCTTCTGGGCATTATTGTCATCGGTTTTTTTGTGTCTCTTTTTTTAGGGCTTTTGGTTTCCCTCGTTGGTTTCGGTACGTCCCGGCTCGCGCTAAATCTGGCAAGTATTCTTGTCTCCTTGGGTACTGCTTTTCTGTTTTATAATTTATCAGTCAAACGGTTGCGAGAACGTGGGCGACCGCTCGTTCTTGCCCTTGTCTTTGCCGGTTTTGCTGTTCTAACTCCGATCTTGCAGATGCTTGGGGTCACGGGAAGTTTTCAGCCACAACTTTTTCTAGGCCAGACGATTGAACTGTTCACACCAAATAGTTTTGGTCAGGTTCTGGGGATTGTGAACTTTGGCTTAGGCCTTTGGGCCATGATCGAGCTTGGTATCATTCCGGCGCGCCCCGAACAAACCCCCGAGCCGCTAGACTAACGGCTAAACAGCCGCAATAGCCGGTTCCGCGCATTGGTGAGTTTTAGCCACGCTGCGCGGTCTTCCGTGCGGTCCATGGCTGCTAACACCTGCTCAATATCAAACAGCGCCGCGCGAGCCTCAGCCGAGGCGATGCGGCTTGTGATCCAACCCACCGCAGCAATACGACAGCCTTTGGTAACCATTGTCACCTCATGCACATGAGCCGCGCTATAGAGAACAAGGTGACCCTTCGCCAATTTTATCACGTCTTCGCTACCGTCATTTTGAATGATCAGGTCACCGCCTTCGTAAGTATCAGGATCGGTCAAAAACAGGGTAAATGATAAATCCGTAGGCTGACCATCAATAAAGGCGGCGTCAACATGATTGCCATAAGCCATTTCGCGGTCGAACCGGTTAATCATCGGCCGAACGATTTGCTTTGGCTGTGCATATGCTTTGACAATCGTGTTCGTGCTGATGGCTTTAACGATTTTCTCTATGACCCCGCGCACGGGGGCGGTATTTAGATCTGCCTGCAGATTATGTTTGACCTGTCGCGCCTGTCCGCCTGCGGTACTTTCCCCGCTGATCCAGCAGTCCTCGACACCCAACGCGTCAGTGATGGCGTCGCAGTCCGGTTCGGGCAAGACATTGGCAATCTGGATCACAGCCGATCTTTCCTTTTAATGCAACTCATTTGCATATAAGACGTCATTGGTCTATACATCACGGGAGCGTTCTGCAGATACGCGCCCCATTTGTCAGGAATTACCCATGCGTCGATATAAATCTTTCACCAGTCTTTCAACCGCAACCGTTGGCTGCGCCTTGTTACTCGTGGCGTGCGGCGCCGAGGGGGAGGGCGAAGGCGAAGGGCAAGAGGGCACTGGCGCGGCGCCAGCAATCAGCGGCGAGGGCGCCACCGGCGAAGGAGAGGCTGAAGGCGAAGGTGGCGCAGGAGAAGGTGAGGGCGAAGGCACAAGCAGTGCCAACCTGGCCAGCAATGATGGGGCCTATTTACAAGCGCTAGGTCAGGTGCGCGGGCATTTATTTGCTTTTATCACGCTCTATCGCCAGGGCGAATTCGAGATGGCTGCAACCCACGCAAAACATCCCGGGAGCGAGCTTTATAAGGCGCTTGCCCCTGCGATCACCGCGCGCAAGCAACCAGGTTTTGCCGATGGCCTCACCGCATTGACCGAAGCGCTAGCCAATAAAGGCGATGTTGAAACCGTTTACACGCAACTGCTTGCCGATATTAAACAGCACCAACCGGCTCTTTCCCTTGGCAAGACGATTGTTGCTTTATCGGGATTGACGCGAACGGCGGCCGATGAATTCAAGCTGGGTGTTGATGGTACAGGCGCCATCATAAATGCCCACGAATATCAGGACGCCTACGGATTTTTGAATACGGCAAAAGCAATCCTGAATGATCAAACCGCCAACGGGACGGCAGAAAAAACCGCAAAGACAGACGCTTTGGCGCAGATTGATATTGCCCTTGGGCAATTTGGTGATCTCACCGCCGCCACGAGTGCGGGCGATGGATCAAAAATCTACGGCGCTGCGGCGCGGATGGAAATTACCGGGTTAGGTCTAAAATAGACCACTCGTGCCCACGGCACCCGTCGTCACAACAGGCGCAGACTTTTGAAACTGGCTTCACGGTCTTTGCCGATCACCAAATGATCGTGGAGACGGATGCCCAGTGCCATGGCCGCGTCTTTGATTTGATTGGTCATATCGATATCGGCTTTTGAGGGTGTGGGATCGCCAGAAGGGTGATTGTGCACCAGGATGATTGCTGACGCACCAAGCTCCAACGCGCGTTTGACAACTTCGCGCGGATAAACAGGGGTATGATCTACGGTGCCGCGCTGCTGTACTTCATCAGCAATCAGAATATTTTTTCGATCCAAGAATAAAATGCGGAAAAGCTCAGTCTTTTCATCGGCCATGGCCGCGCGGCAATAGGCCAATAAATCCTGCCACGAAGAAATCACCGGGCGGTTCAAGACCCGCGCTTGGGCAAGTTTCACGGCGCTTGCGTGCACAAGCTTGAGGTCCAAGGCAACTTTTTCAGAGATAAACTTGAATTCGGTCAACCGTTCCGTGGGCGCAGCAATTACCTCGGCAAAGCCGCCAAAGGCGTGAATAAGGTCTTTAGCCACCGGTTTAACATCGCGTTGGGGAATTGACCGGAAAAGGAGAAGCTCGAGCAGTTCATAATCTTGAACGCCATCAACACCGGCGCGGGCAAACCGTGCACGCAAACGTTCGCGGTGTCCCTTACGATGATCCACCGGCAATATCGGTTTTTGTTCGCTCATGCGTGCGCTGATGCTCCCCTCAGCGTCGTGCCATTAGGCGTATGGCGGTTGATTGTGCCCTGATGGTGAGGTGGTGAAAATCTCAAACCCCGTTTCGGTTACGCCCAAAGAATGTTCAAATTGTGCCGTAAGGGATTTGTCGCGCGTGACGGCTGTCCAATTGTCTTTCAATAACTTTACGTCTGGCTTGCCCTCATTGATCATTGGTTCAATGGTGAAGAACATGCCCGGTTCCAAAACCGTATCCGGCGCGCGGTGACGGCCGGAAAATCGGTCCTTAACCTCCCCATAATGCACAATATTTGGCGCATCATGGAAAACCCGGCCCACACCATGGCCGCAAAAATCGCGCACAACCGAAAAGCCATTTCCCTCCGCATGGGATTGAATTGCCGCCCCGATATCATACAGCGTTTTGCCGGGTTTGACCTGTTCAATACCGCGCCACAAACACTCAAAGGTTACATCGCACAAGCGTTTCGCTTTGACCTTTGGCTCGCCTGCAAAAAACATGCGGCTTGTATCGCCATGCCAGCCATCAACAATAACGGTCACATCGATATTGACGATGTCACCATTTTTGAGTGGTTTGGGCGACGGAATACCGTGGCAAATCACATGATTAATTGATGTACAGATCGTATGACGATAGCCGCGATAACCAACGCAGGCAGGCAAAGCCCCGTGATCAAGCACAAAGGCCCGGGCAAGATCATCGAGCGCTTGTGTTGTTACACCCGGTTTCACATGGGGCACCAGCATATCAAGGCATTGTGCGGCTAGCGCGCCTGCGGCGCGCATACCGGCCAATCCCTCCGGCCCGTGGGTTTTTATTGTTGTGGTGCGATCGAGCGCTTCATCCATGGCGATGTCGGTATTGCTCATGAGGCTTCTTCCGTGCGGGGTGTCTAAAACAGATAGGGCGTTAACGGAGCGTTTTTGATCGCGACCTAAAATTCAACAGGGAGAGGCCGCCGCGCTGTCACGCCGCTTACAGATACATCACAATCATAACACAGAACGTCAACCCCGGCGGCGCGGGCGGCATCCATGGCTTCACCGTAAGCGGGATCAAGGTCGTGGGCCAAGGCAAAGCTGTCGCAATCGCCCCGTTGAACAATATATAACATGACCGCGCGGTGCCCCGCCGCCACCATGGCGCTTAGATCACCCAGATGTTTGGCGCCGCGGCTGGTGACGCTATCGGGGAACTCCGCAAGGCCGGGTGTGCGCATGAGGTGCACATTTTTGATTTCCACATAACAGTCGGGTTTGCCTGGCCCGTTCAGCAAAATATCGATGCGACTATTGACGCTGTATTTCACCTCACGGCGCAGTGTTTCATACCCTGATAATGGGGGGATCAGCCCGGCTTTGATGGCTTCGGTGCCGATCTTGTTGGGGTTATTGGTGTTGATCGCCACAAGGGTGTTGTCCACCTCAACCAGTTCAAGGGACCAGGGCAGTTTGCGCGTTTTACTGTCGGACCAGGATAGCCACGCTGTTGCTCCGGTGGGCGCAACGCCCATCATGGAACCCGGATTAGCACAATGGGCTGTCACTTCGGTGCCATCAGCCAATATGAGATCGGCAAGAAAGCGCTTATAGCGTTTGATCAGAGTGGCCTTTGTGAGCGGGGAAGGAAAATCCATACAGGTTTTTAAGAGCGGGCTTAATGAAAGTCACGGCTTTTGGGGATTACGCGTACATTGCGCGGATGGGTGCGCAGGGAGGTGCCGCTGCGGCGGTCTTCGGGGATTGGACGGCGTACCTCATCGGCGCGGGCCAGCATGGTCAACAGCGGATCATCCTTGGGCAGTTTTGCCAGCCGTTTGGCTACCCCGTCACCGCTTGCGGGCAGGGGTGCGCGGCCATGGTCCGCATGGGCCAGAATATTATCGAGGGATTTGCGCTGAACATCCTCAGACAGGAGGCGCAAATCATCGGTGCGATCAATCAACTGATCCGCCACAATATGAGTAATCGCATCGGCGCGTTGGACCCGGCCTTTGATCATCAGGATCCGCGCGCCCATTACCACCGGGCGATAAACCGCCCCAACCTTTGGCCACACTACCAGATTAGCCACACCGGTTTCATCTTCTATGGTAATAAAAAAGACCCCCTTGGCCGAGCCTGGCCGCTGGCGGATCAGCACAATACCAGCGGTCATCAACCGGGTCCCATCGGGCGCGGCGCACGCATCATGGGTGGTCATAATCCGCATACGGTTATAATGACTGCGCAGGAATGTCATGGGATGATCCTTCAGGGACAAGCGTGTTGTCTGGTAATCCTGAATAACCTCCTCTGAGGTTGGCATGACGGGCAGATTGACCCGGTGATCGCGGCCTTCATCGGCTATTTCAGCCGCGGCAAATAAAGGCAGGGCCGGGGTCGTTGCCTCCCCGCGCACAGCCCACAAAGCATCCCGGCGCCCCAGCCCCAAGGAGCCGAATGCGTCGGCGGCGGCCAACAATTCCAGTGATTTGCGCCCGAGGCCAGTACGCTGGCGAATGTCTGTTAGTGCCTCATAACCCGCATCGCGCTGGTCGATCAGGGTGTGCATATCCTCTTCGGCCAGACCATCAATCTGGCGCAAACCCAAGCGAACGGCCCATTTTCCGTGATCATCCGGCTCCAGAATATTGTCCCAGTCGGACAGGTTCACATCGGGCGGGCGAACGGTCACATGATGGCCGCGCGCATCGCCAACAATTTGCGCCGGCGCATAAAAGCCCATGGGTTGGCTATTGAGCAAGGCTGCACAAAAAACATCCGGGTGGTGACATTTTAGCCAGCTTGACACATAAACGAGGAGCGCAAAACTCGCCGCATGGCTCTCAGGGAAGCCATATTCGCCAAAGCCTTTTACCTGATCAAAACAGCGCTGGGCAAAAACCGGGTCATAGCCGCGCGCCACCATACGATCGACCATCATGCCTTCATAATTCAGGATGGTGCCAACCTTGCGAAAGGTTGCCATGGCGCGGCGCAGGCCATTGGCTTCTTCGGGCGTAAACTGGGCGGCATCAATGGAGATTTGCATGGCCTGTTCCTGGAACAAAGGCACACCCAAGGTGCGTTTGAGAATACGTTCTAACTCGTCGGCGGGTCCATGCACCGGTGACGGGCTGGGATAGGCCACCGGCTCCACCCCCTGACGCCGACGTAAATAGGGATGGACCATATCGCCCTGAATAGGACCCGGGCGGACGATTGCTACCTCAATTACCAGATCATAAAATTCCCGTGGGCGCAGACGCGGGAGCATATTCATCTGGGCCCGGCTTTCCACCTGAAAAACCCCAAGACTGTCCGCAGCGCACAGCATGTCATAGGTCGCCACATCCCCTTGCGGGACCGTGGCGAGGTTCAGATCAATATTTTTATGGAGCCGCAAAAGATCAAAACATTTGCGGATACAAGTAAGCATCCCCAGCGCCAGCACATCAACCTTCATAATGCCGAGCGCGTTGATATCGTCCTTGTCCCACTCAATAAAGGTGCGGTCGGCCATGGCGGCATTGCCGATGGGCACGGTTTCGGTCAACGGCCCCTGGGTCAATATAAAGCCGCCCACATGTTGAGAAAGATGGCGCGGGAAACCGATCAATTGCCGGGTGAGCGTGATCGCCCGTCGGATTATGGGGTTATTGGGGTCAAGACCGGTCTTTTGGATCTGGTCAGTATTCACGTCAGAGCCCCAACTGCCCCAAACGGTTCCTGCCATGGCCGTGGCAATATCCTCAGATAAACCCAGCGCTTTACAAACCTCACGAATAGCCGAGCGGGGGCGGTAGGAGATAACCGTGGCGGTTAGTGCCGCGCGGTGACGACCATAGCGTTGATATACATACTGAATAACTTCCTCGCGTCGCTCATGTTCAAAATCCACATCAATATCAGGCGGCTCGCGGCGTTCTTTAGATAAAAACCGCTCGAACAACAGGCTGGTCTGGCTGGGGTCAACGCTGGTGATCCCCAGACAGAAACAAACCGCCGAATTGGCCGCCGAGCCCCGGCCCTGGCATAAGATATCTTGCCCCCGGGCCCAGGCCACAACATCATAAACGGTAAGAAAATAAGGCGCATAATCAAGCCCTTTGATCAGTGTAAGTTCTTTTTTCAAGGCGTTGGTAATTTTTTCTGGCACACCGCCGGGATATCGCCAGTTCGCCCCCTTAAAGGTAAGCGCCTCAAGATGGTCTTGCGCGGACGTGCCGGGCGGTACCGGCTCATCAGGGTACTGATAGGATAATTCATCAAGGGAAAATGTGCACGCATCGGCAATGTCGATGGTTCGGCTGATGGCGGCCTCGTAGCCTGCAAAAAGACGGGCCATTTCCGCCGGTGACTTCAAATGCCGCTCGGCATTGGCTTCCAGACGGTGTCCAGCCTCCTGGATGGTGCACCCTTCGCGGATACAGGTCAGTACATCCTGTAACGGGCGGCGTTCGGGGGCATGGTAAAGCACATCATTATGGGCAATCAGCGGTATGCCCAAACCGGCCCCCAGTTCAGCCATACGCGCCAGATACTCCCGGTTTTGACCGTGAAAGCTTGGCCGTACGCCCAAAAACAAAGGGGACGACAGACGGCACGCTAGATGCCGGGCTTTTTCAAGAAAAGCCTCATCAACATCTATAATTGGCCCCAATGGTGGGATCAGGATAAAGTAATGATCAGTAAGCTGATCGATAATATCAGCCATATGGATATGGCATTCACCTTTGGGTGCGGCGCATTTGCCAGCCGATAGTAACTGTGACAAGGCTCCATAGGCCGCCCGATTACGCGGATAGCAAATCAGGTCAGGCCCATCGAGGGGGACCAACCGCGCGCCCACCAGCACTTTAACCCCGTGTTCTTTGGCCGCAATATGCGCGCGTACCACACCGGCCAGCGTATTGACATCGGCGATGCCGATGGCGTGCAGTCCCAACTCAGCGGCGCGCACCACCAATTCCTCAGCATGGGCACCGCCGCGCAGGAAAGAAAAATTTGTTGCCGTGACAAGTTCTGCGTAACCGGTCATGCGAACAATCCATGCATAAACCAGGTGGGTGTGCCGCCGCGATTGTCGTCATAGAGCCCATCGCGATAAATCCAGTAACGGCGCCCCTGGTCGTCTTCTATCCGGTAATAATCGCGGGTCCGCGGCTTTTTAACGGGCGCGCGCTCATGATCATCTACTAGAGATTTTTCAATCTGTGTACGCCCTTTACAGATTTGCTCGGCATCGGCGCGCGGATCAAGCTTGGGCGTCAGCCAGGTGCGGGAGCCTTTCTGGGGATCCGTGGTGACGGTCACGGGCGCGGTGTGTTGCCACCATTCCGGGGCTAATCGTTCGGGCCCATCGGCTTTTAACACATGGCGTTGGACCCGGCGCCAGCGAAAGGTACGCGGCGGTCCGTCGGGTACCTCAGCCAGCACGGTAATCGGTTCTGGCGGGTTAATCAGCCGTTGGGGCCGGGGCCCGCGCATGGAAAAAGGGCTCGGCTTGGCTGGCCATGCCCCGTCAAAGACGCTTCGCCCCTCGGCTTTTTCGGGCAGGTGCCGCGCGGCAAAAGTGGAGACAGCAACGCTATGGGGTCCAAGTTTTGCGGTCAGACGATCTACCAGCTCGGCGGTTGCCTGGGGGTCCGCGCCGCCGCCGGTGAGGGTACCAGCCAGCGGTGTGGTAATGGTTTCAAGCGCGCTAGTGCGGTCAGCCTGTAGCACCAGATGCTCTATACCAAAGCCCGGATTGATCTTTTCAATCCGATCCCGGAACAAATAAACCAGATGGTCCGCATCGGCGCAGGCGCGCGCCGTGGTAAGATGCACCGCATCATGCTCACCATTTGCCCTGAACCCGTGAAAGGTGAATGCTTGTGCGCCTTTGTTCTGGTGTTTCAGTTGTATGGATAGGTCCGCCGCCAGTTTTTCTAGCCCGAGAAGAAGCGCAGGCGTACTGATCAACGGTTCGGGGCAGGGTAATGCTGCGCTGAAGAGTGGTGGCGGGGTTAACGGCACAACCGGCTCCCGGCGCAGGCCCAAAGCCTGATCAAGACGAAGCAATACCGCATCGCATTGGTGTTTGGCACGAAACCGCCGGGCAAGGGCGCGCCGATCAATGTCATATAATTGCCCAATACGGGTCAAGCCAAACCGGCGTAAAAGTCCAGTAACCTCCGCTGACAACCGCAATCCCTGACAGGGTAGGGGCGCAAGACCTGTGCGTTCTTCGCCATTGGCCAGACGACGCCTTTGATCAGTACCCGTATGATAACGCGCCAGGGCATGGGCCGCCCCCGGTGTACCCGCCATGGCAAGCTGATGGGGGATCGCATTTTTGGTGAGAAGGTTCGACACATGGGCAAACAAGGCAGCTTCACCGCCATGATAACGCTCGCAACCGGTTGTCTCCAGATAAAGACCATCCTCTCCATCCAGGCTCATTAAAGGGGTGACACGGATCATCCACAGCGCCAAAGCCTTTAAGGCGCTCTTATCGGCGGCGCGATCAATGGGAATCGCTTTGATGTCGGGCGCGCGGGCGCGCGCATCGGTAAAACCAAGCCCGGTATCAATACCGCAACCCCGGGCGGCCCCATTGGCAGCGGCAACCAACAGGCCATGCGGTCCCTTTTCAACCAGCACGAAGGGTTTTGGGCCCGCTTTGGGCCCGGTGCCGGGCGGGAAATTGGAGGGGGCGGTAGGGGCCGGACCCGAGACGGCCCCGCTCCGCCGGGAAAATTGGGCGCGGCGCAATCTTGTGAGGGGCCAGTTCGGGAACCAGATTGAGAGATAGCGTTTCATGGTCAAACTCAAGATTGAAAACACCGCCTGCCTGCGCCGGGTTGGGGCGCACGCGCTCGGCCACGGCGCGCCAGCGGGCAAAGCCGGGCGCCTTAACATCATGGGGATTCAGGGCAGAGGGTTGGGATTGAACACGCCAGCGCGCCATGGCGGCCGTGGTGCCTTGTGTTGAATAGGGCAACAGCAAAATGCCCGGAATACCAGCGCGCATGGAGGCCAGCGCTAGCCGCCGCGAGGCGGTAAAATCAGGCCCCTCGGTTTCGGCAATCACCAGCGCAGGAATGCCGGAGGTCAAGGCCTCCTCCATGGCCCAAAGCGCGTCTTTGTCCTTGTTCACGCTCACATATAAAATGGGCGCAACCTGCCCAAAAAGGGCGCCAAGACCGGTTTCGTGCCAGCCCCCCTGGTCGCGGGTGAACCGGTTTTGGGTGATCGCAATGATCGGCACGTCCTGGCGCGGCAAGTGCGCCCCGATAAAACCCAGTGCGGCCAGTCGGTCACCATAAGCCTGTTCACAGACCTCATGGATGCCCTCGCGCCCAAGGCCGAAGGGAAAAGCGGTATGGGCACTCACCGGGCGCGGTGCGCCCACGCGGTAAACCCCTTTGGGAAGCTGCATATCCATAATATGTTCATATTTTGTTCTCATGAAGAAAGAGTCAAGCCATAAAATTTTTCCTGCGATGGACGCTCCCGAAAAGGCCCCCGCCGCCCCTTCGGACCACCCAAGAATGGGCGAGGGCTGAGATTGTGCCTACGATGTTTCCTTTCCGCCTTTTTGCCAGATAAATAGCCAAAGACTTATCCTCACCTATCAACATCCCCGTATACTGATGATGTGGAATGCAAACTCTATCTCACAACGAGGAGAGAATTTCTTTGCGGCCATCTGGGCAATTTCATCGCGGCTGTTGGGGCCGTTTTGATCGAACCAGATATGGGTCCAATTGATCATGCCGAAATTAAAGCTTGGTTTTTACCCGGAAGGTGGCTGCGTCGCATCAATAAAAAGGCCAGCGGCAAAAGACAGGATCAGATCGCCATAAAGGCCTCCTGCCGGGTTATTCCGCGGTAAAATTGGGTTTGCGTTTGGCGAGGAAGGCGTCGACGCCTTCTTTATAATCGCGGGAAAAGCCGAGCGCGCGCATCTGGTCGCGCTCCTCATCCAGTTGGTCGTCAAGGGTGCGGCTGAACGCTGATCGCACGAGGTGTTTGGTTTGTGCGAGACCTTTGGTGGGGGCCTGCACAAATTTCTGAAAAAGGGCGTCGGTTTGCGCGGTCAGGGTTTCGTCGTCCACGCATTTCCAGATTAGCCCCCAATCCGCTGCGGTTTGCGCTGTCACCGGCTCCCCCGTGAGCGTCATGCCGAGCGCGCGGGCTTGCCCCGCAAGACGCGGGATGACCCAGGAACTGCCGGAATCCGGGACAAGCCCGAGATTGGCAAACGACATGATGAATTTTGCTGACTGCGCCGCCACCACCAGATCGCAAGCGAAGGCGAGCGATGCCCCGGCGCCCGCCGCAACGCCATTGACCGCACAAATCACTGGGCAGGGCAGAGCCGACAGTCGCCTGATGAGCGGGTTGTAATTCTCCTCAACCGAGATACCCAAATCAATTGGTTCACCGCCGGGCGCAACGGCACGGTCGTTCAAATCCTGGCCCGCGCAAAAGCCGCGCCCGGCACCGGTGATTAGTAAGACCCGCATTTTCTCGGTCGCCTCCATCGTGTCCAGCGCCGCGCGCACCTCTTCGTGCATACGTCCATTAAAGCTGTTGAGCCGATCCGGACGGTTCAGCGTGAGCCGTGCTGCACCGTCTTTGAGAGAGAACTCAATCGTCTCGTAAATCATTTTAATGCTCCGTATACCTATATAAAATATGCCCGTCGGCTGCGTCCGCTGCTGCGCCTTCAGTCATAACCGCCAGGCCATAAAGGTCTATAACAGTTGACCGCTCGGTCAGTGAATAGAACGCCCTGTGGGCCACAGCCTGGCTTGGTTCGAAAACTGGCCGATGTTCATCGCCGATGTTCATCTCTGGCGCTTTCAACTGATACCCCGCCTTTTTTGGCTTGCTTTTCAGAAATCCGCATTGTACGGACGAGCCTGGACAGCAGTTCGTGCAAGGAACGCATGATGAAACACTTTCAATATCACAGGCGATTGCCCGCCTGACTGCCTTTCTCTCCAGAGGAGAGGTAAGGCGGCCGGCTCAATTCGCTTTACCGATCTAATAACTATCTGAGAGAGTATCCGTGACCTTTCAATCAATGACCGGGTTTCGCGCCGCGATAAGTACGCGCGAGACTAGGCCCTATGGATGGCTGACGCCCTTCATCGGGGATATTTCCAATCAGCACCCTGAGTTTGCCAGTCGCATCCTTTGCCTATCCCGGGCGGAGGTTCATTTTCTTGGCATTGCCTACGTTGCGATGACCCTTTGTCCTGATGCGCGCGCGCGCCGGGATGGGTTTGTGCGGGCCTATACCAAAATGAAATGGCGCACATTGCTGTTGCGGTTTGCATTTGTGGGCAATCCGGCGCGCGCGACAATGATATTGAAATTGTCGCGCAAATTTGGTGGCGATCTGTGGCGGCCAGCCTCTTACATTCGGGCCCTGACCTTTAGTAAGTGTCCGAATACGGTGAAAACGCTGCGCCATTTGCCAACGATAACGCGGCGAACGCTGCTGGATTTGCAAGCCTTGCCGCAGGTTTATCGAACCGCAGGCGTGTTGAGCCATATGGCCCGCAACCGGCATCGGCATGAGGTTGTTTTTGCGCTTGCGGCGGTTGAACGCATCCGCCCTGATCTGACGCCCGCACAAATAGTTGACAGTTTGAAATCGGCCAAACCCGGTGCGCTAAGCTGTTGGGTTCGCCGTCACCTGCAACGGGCGCGGTTTCCCGCGCCGCCCACAGGGCGTTTGTGTGACAATCAAGGCCACGCGGTTACGCCTTTGGAAAGCTATCAGGCGCTTGCCAATGCTGCACGTGAGTTCGACAATTGCGTGCGCACCTATCAAGGGCAGGTACTGCGCGGCCAACGCTATTTCTATCGGTATACCGCCGAAAACAATGGCAAAGGCGTCGGCATTATCGAATTGCGCCAGATGCCCGTTGTTGGCTGGGTCATTGAGGAAGCGCTGGGGCCAAATAATAATGATCTTTCTGGGCAAGACCGCTTGGCGATCATTAACCTTTTTGCGAAGGCCGATATCATCGCAACGCCGCAAATGCGCCAACCCGGGCGGTGGTTTGATATCGATTAACCCCAAGCTGATAGCATTGTCGGTAAAAAGGGGCGCGGGCGGCCCTTTTTACCGGCTTTGCGATTGAATTGCCCGTCGTGACAGGCTGGAAAATCAGCGTATAGGGTAACAGAAGCTGGCGTCGGCCACGCGGTTGACCATGAGGAGACAAAAATGGGTTTCTTAATTTTTCTGGGCATCATTGCCCTGCTGATTTTTATCGCCATTGGTATTTACAACCGGATCGTGGCGTTGAACCAGCGCTGTGATCAGGCTTATGCCGATGTGGATGTGCAATTGCGGCTGCGTCATGATCTGGTGCCCAACTTGGTGGAGACCGTGAAGGGATATGCCGCCCACGAAAAAGAAACCTTTCAGGCGGTGGTTGAAGCCCGCCAGCAAGCTGTGTCGGCGCAGGGCCCGCAGGCACAAGGGGCCGCTGAGGGCGTTCTTGGTGCCGCCCTTGGGCGCTTGTTCGCCCTTGCCGAGGCCTATCCTGACCTGAAAGCCAACACCAACTTTCTTGAGCTTCAGCGTGAGCTGTCCGACGTGGAAAACAAAATCGCCGCCGCGCGCCGATTCTTTAATAACGCTGTTCAGGAATATAATACGATCATTCAACAAATTCCCGGCAACTTTATCGCGCCCATGGGGAAATTTGTTGAACGCACCTTCTTTGAAATTCCAGAGGATGCCCGGCCAGCACTGGAAGCGGCCCCAGAAGTCAGTTTCTAGGACTTCGAGCCCGCGCAGAACCGGAAAGATAAGAACGCGCCATGGGTGCCTTTGGCTTACAAACACAAATCTGGAACAACAATCTTAAGTCGATTGTGCTTCTTGCTTTGTTTCCGGTTTTGCTCCTTGTCCTGCTTTATGGGGTCAGTGTCGGCTATGTCGCGCTGACCGAGCCTGTGGCTTCAACAGTTGACGGTCTTGAACGCGCGCTGGACGTCCTCCTTGACGTGTGGCCGGCCGCGTTTATTGCGGCGGCCGTCTGGTTCGCCATCGCGTGGGCCAGCCACAGCTTTATGATCCGCAAAACCGCCGGGGCGCAGTCCCTATCGCGAAAACAAGCGCCGGAGATTTATAATCTCCTGGAAAATCTCTGCATTTCCCAGGGGGTGCCGATGCCCGCGCTTAACGTGATCAATTCAGGTGCGTTGAATGCCTTTGCCAGTGGCATTGATAAGGACAGCTATACGATCACCCTGACCCAAGGAATAATCGAGCAACTTGATCGCGATGAATTGGAGGCCGTCATCGCCCATGAACTCACTCATATTCAAAACCGCGATGTCCGCCTCCTGATCATTTCGGTTATTTTTGTGGGTATTTTTTCGTTTGTGGGCGAATTGTTATTTCGCGGCGTCTTTCGCACGGGTGTGCGTATTGGCGGACACACGCGCAGCCGCAATGGCGACAGCCGCGGGGGCGGGGCGCTGATCCTTGTGGCTGTGGCGCTCATTGCGGTGAGCTATATTTTGGGCATGGTGGTTCGCTTCGCGCTATCACAAAAACGCGAATTCCTCGCCGATGCAGGCGCCGTTGACCTGACCCGAAACCCCGACGCAATGATCAGTGCCCTGCAAAAAATTTCAGGCAACGCCGATATGGACGTCTCCGTCGATGTACGTCAGATGATGATCGAAAACGCCAATCCTTTTGCGGGGATCTTTATGACCCACCCCTCAATCGATAAACGCATCAATGCCCTTAGAATGATGGGCGGTGCGGGATAATCGGTGCGGACACTGTGATATAGGGGTTGGGTGTTTCATCTGTCTACAGATAGTAGAATTGTTATGGTGGGCTATCGCGTCGCCAATTGGCGATGATGTCACCGGTTTTTTTGCCCGTCACCGAGACTGTGGGATGGAACAGCCCCCACCGGATTGTCCATTTCAGCTTTAGGCGGGGTCAAGATTTGTTCTCTTGCCCCGTGCAATTGCGTTCGGCGCTTTGATGGTGCCCCAGCTTCCAGCGATTTTTCGTCCCGTTGACCGTATGGTTGATTTTTGCCCGATGCGTCGGTTGACACCGATAATGGTCGACCAGTTTTTAGCGGCTCAAACGGTGCTGCCGCTTGGCCAATGGTTGGAGCCGGTATGATCGCAGTGTACTGATCGACTGGGGTCGACGAAAAAGACGCCTCGGCAATGCCGGTGGCACCGTGGACTGCAAAATCCGGTCGAGGGGGCATATTAGCCTCTGCATACTCACCCGTCTGTACTGTGCCTATCGGATCATTTTGAGGCGCAGTTCCTCGCGGCGCTGGCGATGGCGCCAGCGCTGGCTCCCCATGCACCCAGTCCACATCGCTTTGTGTCAATGCGCCGATTTGATTGGGCGAAGGCATCACCGCGCCTGGGTGAGAAGAGCTGACGGTTTGCCCCCGGCGCAAGCGTTCGGCGATGGAATGTGCCCATATTGCTTTTGAGAGGCACGCCGTAGGTGCGCCAAAGGCTTTTCGGTCAATCGCCGCATAGTCGAGCGTTGCATGCGCAGCTGCCTGCACCACGTCTGCTGTAATCAACGAGATCCGGCGATGCCGTTGCACCAGCGCTGCTTCGCACTCGGCATGGGAAATTGGCTCCCACTGATCTCCCAGTAGAGCTACCTTTTTATACGCATAGGGATTGCCCGTCTGGGGGCAGCATGTGGAATCTTTATTCATCCGAGAAGAATAAGCGCAACCCGAAACAGGGGGATAGATATCCCCAAAGAAATTCGGGTTGCGCTGAAACTGTCGGCTATGTGTGGCGCCAAACGGATGCAGAAGTCAGAGGTTGCCTATGTTTTGGCACGGGGCGGCGTATGGGGTGCCAAACCTTTTTTTCCTCCGCGTCCAGAAGGGAGAGCTATCGGTGCCCTAAATCTGCGTGATAATCTCATCCTGCGGGAGGCGCGATTTCGGCAGATGGGCGTTGTAGTCTTCTTTGGGGTTGCTTTGCCCCACACAAACCAAAGCCAGGCTGGAATATCCCTTCGCGCGCAGGTCAAATTCATCATCGAGCGTTTTAATATCGATCCCTTCCATGGGCGTTGTGTTCAAACCGAGAGCCGCAGCGGCGAGCATGAATTGGCCGAGATTGAGATAGACCTGTTTGTCCATCCAGTGTTGCAGGTCTTTCAGATCATGTTTGTGGATATTGGCAAACATATGCCGTGCACCATGCATTTGGCCTTTGCGTTCTTCGGCTACTTGCGGATTATCCGCCGCATAGCGACCATCCTTTTCCTCCTGCTCAAGGAGTTGGTTCATATAGTCATCATCCGCCGCCAGCCGTCCGGCAAAAACCACAACCAGAGACGCATGCCGGATAGCGCCGGAGTTAAACGGGTATTTCTCATCGGTAGATTTGGCAACGCGGTTTTTACCATCATCGGTTGAGGCCATGATGATATGCCAGGGCTGAAGGTTTATGCTGGAGGGGCTGTATTGCAGGACCGCCCTCAGAGCCTCCATCATGTCTTCGGGAAGGGGGCCGGTTTTCTCATAGGCTTTTGTGGTGTGCCGCGCCTTGGCAAGAGCGTTCAGCGTGGTGGGGGTCAGAACCTGACTTTCGATCATTATTCACTTCCTTTTTGAGACAAGAGTTCGTTCGTGCGGTGTTCAAGGGCCGTCATGAGGGCGGCGATTTTTCCCGGGTTTGTGGCGTCCGGATGGGCATCGCCAAAATCGCCTTTGTCATTATCAAAATAGGCGCCGGACCACCCCTCAAAAGCCGGATCAAGGGCAGCGCGGACCAAAATATCAGCGCCGATGGAGACGTCATTATTTGAGCCGCCCCAACCTTCTTTGACCATATTTGTATTCAGAAGTGAGCCGGGATTGACGGCAATAAAGAGGGGCCCGTTAGCGTATTTGTTTGCCATATGGCGCGTTCACATGGTCAGCGCCAGTTTACTTTGCGCGTAGGCTTCCATTGTGCCGGTCGTTCTCTCACCGATCATGGTCTGAATATCGACCGGTGACTGCGCGGCAGAGGATAAATTGATAACGCGGCCGGCGGCGGGCATTTTCTCGATGAGCGCTCCCGTCAGAATAAATGGCGCAAACAGATTGACCGCAAAGCGGGTATCAATACCATCATCCGTACGCGGTGTACTGGTCTTATAGACACCGGCATTGTTAATCAGGATATCGATAGTCGAGGCGTTGGTGCGGAGCGTTTGGGCCATGGCGTTGACGGCGCGCAGATCTGAAAAATCCGCAATGTGCGGTGTGATGATATTATCCTCAGATGAAGGTGAGGCTTCACGCAGATTTGCGGCAACGGCGGCAAGTTTCTCTTTATTTCTGCCATGCAGGATGAGGCGGTGGCCCGTCTCAGCCAGGTGCTGGGCCGTGGCAAGGCCGATCCCATCGGTTGCGCCTGTTATCAAGATCGTTTTGGTCATCGGTTTTTCTTACCTTATTGCGGCGTTGCGGTCCGGGTTGCGCTTCTGATCGCTATGGGGCGGATGTGGTAAGGGCAAGACGATACACTTTGGAATGAAAGTTACCGAAAGGTGCTCAGGCGGTGACGACATTACGCATAAACGCTTTGAATCCTATAATTGTTCCGGCGGGTGCCCCGTGGAGGCTACGCTGGAGATCATAGGCGGTAAATGGAAAGGGGTAATCCTGTTCCATTTGTCGGCGGGAACCTTGCGCCATAGTCAATTTCAGCGGGTCCTGGGGTCTGTTTCGCAACGTATCCTGACAAAACAGCTTCGGGAGTTGAAAGAGAGTGGCCTGGTGGCCCGTGAAACCTTCCCTGAGGTGCCGCCACGCGTCGCATATAGCCTGACAGACAAAGGCCGGTCGCTCGCACCGGTACGTTCCGCCCTAAAGGATTGGGGCGAGAAGAATATTTTATGAGCCCAGCCTTGTGCGGCTGATATCCAATCCGCCTGATCAATTGCGAACACAATAACGTGCCACCGATTTTATCCCGTTCGCCGCATTTTCTGGCGTTTGCTATAGGTGAGCGACCGCCATGCACAGCATCTTTATATAAAATAGTCCCATTTGCGATCACCCAGCGCGGATGAGTTTTACCGCATCATCGCGCCCGAACAAATAAAGGAGCGCAAGAAGGGCTTTGCCCCGGTCGCTGGCCAGCGTTGGATCGCGCTCCAGGATAAGTTTTGCGTCATCGCCGGCGGCGAGCAAATAGTCGGAATGGGCAACCATATCGGCGAGGGCAAAGCGGGGAAAGCCTGATTGTGCCGTACCCAGAACATCACCGGCACCGCGCAGGCGGAGATCTTCTTCTGCGAGGCGAAACCCGTCTTCGCTTTCGCGCAGGATAGACAGCCGCGCCTTAGCGGTTTCACCGAGGGGCCCGCGATAAAGGAGCAGGCAGGTGGAGGGTTTTTCCCCGCGCCCCACACGCCCGCGCAATTGATGGAGCTGGGCAAGGCCAAAACGCTCGGCATGTTCGATGACCATCACCGTCGCATTGGGCGCGTTCACGCCAACCTCAATAACAGTGGTTGCCACTAGGACGTTGATCTTCCCCTCGTGAAAATTCGTCATTACGGCGTCTTTTTCGGCGGCTTTCATTTTGCCGTGAACGAGGCCAACCGTGCGGCCCCATTCTGGGCCAAGTGCGGTGCGCAGAGTTTCATATCGGTCTTGCGCGGCGGTGAGTTCGATGACGTCGGATTCTTCTACCAAAGGACAGACCCAATAGACCTGATCGCCTTTCGTCAGGGCCCGTCTTAAGGCGTCAACAACATCATCTATTCGCTCCATGGGCAAGGTGCGCGTTGTTACCGGTTTTCGCCCGGGCGGTTTTTCAGCGATGATACTCACATCCATATCGCCATAGGCGGTGAGGGCCAGCGTCCGCGGGATAGGCGTTGCGGTCATGACGAGGAGGTCCGGCGCCGCACCTTTTTCCGTGAGTGCCATGCGTTGATGCACGCCAAAACGGTGCTGTTCATCAACAACCACAAGGCCCAATTGATTAAAGGCAACCGTTTCCTGAAATACCGCATGGGTGCCGAGGAGGATATGGATATCGCCGCGGGCGAGGGCGGCGAGTTTTTGCGTTCGAGCTTTGCCTTTGTCCCGCCCGGTCAAGACTTCAATCACAATCTTTAGCTGTGTACAGATCGGTTCAAGGCCCTCCAAATGTTGGCGGGCCAAAATTTCCGTGGGCGCCATCAAGACAGCCTGATTGCCCGCTTCCACGGCTGTGAGCATGGCCATGAGCGCCACAACGGTTTTGCCGGACCCTACATCCCCTTGGAGTAGGCGGACCATACGGCTGGGGTTGGCCATATCCTCAAAGATATCGCCCAGCGCCTGCTCCTGAGCGTTGGTCAGGGCAAAGGGCAGCGCCTTTTTCGCTTGCGCCCGTAGAACACCGCGACCGGTCTGGGCGATGCCTTTAACCTTGACCCGGTCGCGGCGGATCAGCGCCAGGGCCAGCTGATTGGCGAGAAACTCATCATAGGCAAGACGCAGGCGATGTTTTGTCTGCAAGCCAAGATCAGTATCAGATTGCGGCGCGTGGAGGGTGGTGACCGCTTCCTGCCAGCTGGGCCAAGTATTTTTGGCAAGCCAGCTTTCGTCCTGCCATTCGGCAAGCGTGGGAATTTGGGTCACCGCCTGGGTCACCGCCTTGCGCATCACGGCGCCTGACAAACCGGCCGTGAGCGGATAAACTGGCTCAAACAAGGGCAGGTCATCGCTGCGTGCCGGATCAACGATATGATCCGGATGGGTCATTTGTCGCCCGCCACCAAACTCCTCCAACCGTCCACTGATCAGGCGTTTTTGCCCCTCCGGCAGGGTGCGGTTGAGATAGTCCGTACGGGCATGGAAAAAGACAAGCGTCAAAAATCCCGTCTCGTCGGAGCAGATCACCCGGTAGGGTTGGCGCCGGTTGGGGGCGGGCTCGTGGCGGTCAATCTGAACCAGCATGGTCGCGAGCCCGCCAGCCTTCGCCTCTGCAATTTTTGGCCGGAAGCTACGGTCGATCAGCCCGGCGGGCGGGGTCAGTATTAAGTTGACCAACCGGGGGCCCGCAACTTTATTTATGAGGGCCGCAACTTTGGGCCCCACACCGGTCAGGCTGGTGGTGTCACGGAACAGAGCATTGAGAATCGACGGGCGCATGGAGCGCAGTGTACTTGCTGCGGCGATCTCATCAATTGGCGCGTGGCTGTCACTTGTGGTAGTTTATTTGGATGACAGAAGATTTGAGCACACGGCGCAAACGCCTCCTTCATCAAGCGACCTATCGTGGGTTTAAGGAAGCCGACATCGTTATTGGCGGTTTTGCCCGGGCGAACCTTGAAACGATGGAGGGCGCCGAGCTTGACGAATTTGAGGCTCTGATCTCCTTTTCTGACAAACAGCTTTATGAATGGCTCATGGGAAAGCAGGAGCCACCGGCCAATATTATTGGGCCGGTTTTCGAGCGCATGCGTGCCTTTGATGCCGCCGCAGCCGTTCGTGAGATTACTGCGCAATAGCAATCGCTTTGGGCAATGGGCCCGTATTGAATTCACTTGCACTGCACTGCTGGCCTCTGTAGCCACAGCACTCTTAATTCTTTTTACGTGGCCTCAAATTTGGGTGCCGCGCCGTTTTTTATGGCAGAACCCCCATGAGCATGACATCCGGAACCGCGATCATGAGCGCGCGGGAGGCTTGGTCGCAAGCGGGTACGTTGACGATCCATGATGCTCCAGACGGCGTTGACGCCATGGCGGTGTGTGATGCGGCGCGCCATCACCCGGGGGTCATTTTGTATGTGGCGCGCGATGCGGCCCGTGCAGCGGCCATGAAAGAGGCGCTCCGGTTTTTTGCCCCCACGGTGCCAACGCTTGAATATCCCGCATGGGACTGCCTGCCCTATGACCGAGTTTCGCCGTCGAGTGCGGTGTCTACGCAACGCATGGCAACGCTCGCCATGATGGCGGCGCATAAGCCCGATGATGGTGCCCTAATCGTGATCACGGCGATCAATGCTGTTCTGCAACGCACACCGCCACGCGCTGTAATTGCCTCGGCCTCCTTTTCCGCGCTGCCGGGTAGTGATGTGGATATGGACAGCCTCATGGGCTATCTCGCCGCGAATGGCTATACGCGCGCCAGTACGGTGCGTGAGCCCGGGGAGTTTGCCGTGCGTGGCGGCCTAATGGATATCTTTCCGCCCGGCGCAGAAGAGCCCCTCCGGCTCGATTTTTTTGGCGATAGCCTGGAGTCAATTCGCGCCTTTGATGCCGCAACGCAGCGCACCACGCGCCAGCTCAAACGGGTTGATCTTGCCGCGGCAAGTGAGGTTTTGCTGACGCCGGAGGCGATCTCCCGGTTTCGGACCGCCTATGTGGCGACGTTCGGCCCAGCTGGTGATGACCCGGTTTATGAGGCGGTGAGCGCGGGCCGGAACCATGCGGGGATGGAGCACTGGCTGCCGCTATTTTATGAGCAAACCGACACGATCTTTGATTTTACCGATGATGCCCTGATCCTTACGGAGCATCTGAGCGCCGAGGCGGGGGAGGAGCGGCTCGCCAGCATCCAGGATTATTACGCGGCGCGCGCAGAAGACCTGCAGATGGCGCAACCGAGGGGTAAGGATAATGCGTTTGCCGCGCCGGCCTATCGCCCGCTACCGCCCGATGCGCTTTATCTGACGCCGGCGGCCTATGCTGGCCAAATGCAAACGGCAAAAATCCGTACACTGTCACCCTTCTCCGCCGCCGAGGGGCGCCGCGCCTTTTCCATGCGGGGCCGGGTGGGGCGCAGCTTTGCCGCTGAGCGGGCAGCGGAAAAGCTCAACGTCTTTGATGCAGTTAAAACGCATATTGATGATCAACGTGCAGGTGGGCGCAAAGCAATTATTGCCTGCTGGTCGGCAGGTTCGGCAGACCGCATGCGCGCGGTGCTGACTGACCATGGGCTTACCACAATTGACCATGTGACAGCCATGGATGGCGTTAATCTGGATAGCGATGAACCGTGCACGGCGGTTCTTGGTTTGGAAACCGGTTTTGTGGTGCCCGGCCTCGTTTTTATCTCTGAGCAGGATATTCTCGGCGACCGCTTGGTGCGCAAAGTCAGGCGCAAGCGGGCGGATAATTTCCTTACCGAGGCCGCCTCGTTAAGCGTTGGTGATCTTGTGGTCCATGTGGAGCATGGGATTGGCCGCTATGATGGTCTGGAAACGTTAGAGGTGCAGGGCGCGCCCCATGATTGTCTGCTGCTTGTCTATTCGGGCGGGGATAAGCTCTATCTGCCGGTGGAGAACATCGATCTTCTGTCCCGGTACGGATCAGACACAAGCGAAACCGGCAGCGATAGCCAATTAGACCGTCTGGGCGGCGCGGCCTGGCAAGCGCGCAAAGCGAAAATGAGAGCGCGCATCCGCATGCTGGCGGAGCAGCTGATCAAAGTTGCCGCCCAGCGGGCCATGAAAAAAGCCGATATGATCATCCCGCCAGAGGGCGCCTATGATGAATTCTGCGCGCGTTTTCCCTATGCGGAGACCGAAGATCAACTCAACGCCATTGCGGCTGTCACCGAAGACCTTGCCAAGGGTACACCCATGGACAGGCTGGTGTGCGGCGATGTGGGTTTTGGCAAAACCGAAGTGGCGTTACGCGCAGCGTTTGTCACAGCCCTGTCTGGCAAACAAGTTGCCGTGATCGCGCCAACGACACTATTGGTACGCCAGCACTTCAAGAATTTTACCGAACGGTTCAAAGGCTTTCCCGTGAGAATCGGCCAGCTTTCGCGCATGGTCAGTGCAAAGAGCACCAGTGCAACGCGTAGCGGGATGGAGGATGGCACGGTAGACATTGTTGTGGGTACCCACGCGCTCCTTTCGAAATCCACAAAATTCCGCGATCTGGGTTTGATCATCGTCGATGAGGAGCAGCATTTTGGGGTGAAACATAAAGAGCGCCTAAAGGAATTCCGCGCCGATACGCATGTCCTGACCCTTACCGCAACGCCAATTCCCCGCACGCTGCAATTGGCCATGACGGGTATTCGCGATCTGTCACTGATTGCCACGCCGCCGGTTGATCGGTTGGCGGTGCGCACAACCGTTGGCCCATTTGACCCGGTGGTGGCGCGCGAAACCCTGTTGCGCGAACATTATCGCGGCGGGCAAAGCTTTTATGTGGTGCCACGGATCAGTGATCTTTCCGATGTCGCGGACTTTTTAACAACGCAAATGCCCGAATTAAAATTCAGAATGGCCAACGGCCAAATGGCTGCCGGCGAATTGGAAGATATCATGACGGCCTTTTATGAAGGCCAGTTTGAAGTGCTCGTGGCCACAACAATTATCGAGTCCGGCCTTGATATACCGGCGGCTAACACGCTCATTGTGCATAAGGCTGATCAATTCGGCCTGGCGCAACTCTATCAGATCCGTGGCCGGGTGGGGCGGTCGAAACAGCGCGCCTATGCCTACCTCACGGTTCCGGCGTGCAAAAAACTCACCTCCGGGGCCGAACGTCGCCTCAAAGTGATGCAATCGCTCGATACGCTTGGCGCGGGTTTCACGCTCGCCTCCCACGACCTTGATATTCGCGGTGCGGGTAATCTTCTGGGTGAGGAACAATCGGGCCATGTGAAAGAGGTTGGCGTAGAGCTCTATCAGCATATGCTAGAAGAAGCGGTCGCAGAGCTCAAAGACGGAGAGGCAGCTGATGACGCCAGCTGGTCGCCACAAATCAATATTGGAACGGCTGTCTTAATCCCCGATCATTATGTGGCTGATCTTGATGTGCGCATGGCCCTTTACCGGCGATTGGGCGATTTGACCGAACAGGAAGATCTGGACGGCTTTGCCGCTGAATTGATCGACCGGTTCGGGCAGATGCCGTCAGAGGTAAGCTACCTTATGGAAATCGTCGCGATCAAAGGCCTGTGCCGCAAAGCAGGTGTTGCGAAAATTGATGCGGGTCCCAAGGGTGCGGTCGTCGCTTTCCGTAACAATGCGTTTGCCAATCCCGCCGGCCTGGTTCAGTTCATTGCCACCTCACCCTATGACGTAAAGCTTCGCCCCGACCAAAAGGTGGTTTTCAAACAGGAGTGGCCCGATGAACGCGCGCGGCTAAAAGGCTGCCGCCGGGTGCTGGACCTGCTCCTTGATATTGCAAAAGAGGCAAGCGGTTGAGCAGTGGCTTGCTCCCCATTCATTGGGCAGGGATGAGAATATCGCACCGCTCTCGAAGAACGTCGCGATGCTCGCCCGGGCAAGCGGGTGGCGCCAAAATCTGTCCATTTGGTAAGCTATTGGACCCATCGGCGCCATAATTGCCACAGTCTCTTCATGCTTGCCTTGAAAACTCCCAGGCGTTGGCGCGATGGGAACCAAGTGCGTGGTCAGGCTATCCCTTGATTGTAAAGGAGAGAGACCATGTGGAAATCGATGATTGCGCTGACGGCCAGTGCGGTAGCGTTTTCGGGCGCGTTTGCAGGGATCAGCGCTGAGGGCGCAAAGACGCGCAGCGCGCACAACAGTAATGAAATCGTTCATGTTATGGGGAGCACAGATTACCTGACTCACAGCGAAGACATTTTCGAAAGAAGCGACCTTGATGGCTCTGGCTATCTTGACGTTGATGAGTTTGCGGGTTTGCAGGTTGTGAAACGCGAGCTTGCCCATCTCAATGGGTTTATTCGGGTGACGATTGCGGGGGAACAAAAGATCCTGTTGCTAAAAGATAAGCGTAACACCACCACGATCCAAATTCAGTCGCCGGAGGACCGTGTGCGGATTGATGCGGTGGCGCGGCAGGTCTTTTATGGTCAGGCTGGTGACGATCAACGCATGGTGGCAGACGAATATCTAGCGCTTTCCCGGGACATTTTTGACAGCGCAGACAGGAACGGCGACGGCTTTGTTGCCGGTGCCGAAGTGCGCGCGCTGGGGGTACGTGATGCAGCCATCACCCTGGCTGTTTCATAGACCCGATACGAAAAAAGCCCCGGCATAAAGCCGGGGCACTATAAAATCAGTCGGAGACAAATTAAACTATGCGGTGCGACGCAGTTTGCGACGGCGTGCGACAAAGCCGCCAAAGGCAAGCGTTGACACCATCAAGGGCAACGCCGCGGGCACAGGCACTTCGTTGGCGTGGAACGACACACCGTCGATCGCGCCGGAACCCCCAAGCGTGATGACCGCCTGGGTCACGCCGGCAATGCCATCGTCGCCGAAAATATTGTTGAACAGGCCAAAAAACGCCTGGTCACCCACATCAGCCACAAGATCAACACCGCTGCGCATCACATCGTCGATGGTGAATGAAAACAGATTTCCCGACGCACCAAACAGATCGACCGTCAAAAATCCGCCACCATCGGTGAAGTCGATGGCGTTAAAGCCAAAAAACGTCACTTCATTGGCAAAATCGAACGTGAAGCTTCCACCATTTGCATTGTCATCGGGGATATCAACCAGACCGTTCATGTCCGCATCGATAAGATTTTCCGCAATGATCAAGACATTGCCGCCCGGGGAGGGGCCATTTACGCCGGGCGTCAAATTGGTCACAAGGATCAAATCCTCATCACCGCCGGTGGGGTTGCGTGTATCGAACACGACCGCCGCGCCCTGGCCGCCCGTTGTTGTGAGGCGCACGAAAGGGTTGATATCCCCATCGATGACTTCGCCAGCAACGTTGCTGTCGAAATCTAGATTGATGGGCGTCGCTTGCGCTGCGCCCGCTAAAAAGCCTGCTGCGGCGATTGCCGCCACAGGCGAAAGAAGAGAAAGTCCGAAAGTACGCATGCTATCCCACCACCAAAAACTAAACGAAACTGTTTCGTCGTTGCCCATTTGCTCGAACCTTAACAAAACATTAATATCGAATAAATGCGAGAAATTTCGCGAGGTCAAAGGGGATCACCGAAATGGGGAAGTTGAAGCTCTTTATTCCCCTGATGCGCGAGCAATGCGTTAACCAGCTTTGCGCTCTTTGCGTTCATTTATGGGGGGCGCAGCACCCCGAATGGCCCATAAGGGTAAACGCGAGCAGTGTTCGCGTTATTGGGGAATTCACCCAAACCAATGGGGTTAATTTGGCCTTAACTGACGCCGCCGCGATTTAGAGACCCATAATGTGTGCTTCCCGCTGGCAGAAAATCCGCGAAAAACCGGCGACGGCGCCCTTTATTCTGCTGTTGATTGGCTATCGGATTATCCTATCGCCCCTTTTGCAGATTGCTGGCGTGCGTTGTCGCCATGAGCCGAGCTGCTCGGTCTATGCCCTGGATGCGTTTGGCCAGCACGGGGTGGTAAAGGGAAGCTGGCTGACCGTTTCGCGGCTAAGCCGGTGTCATCCCTGGGGCAGCCATGGCTATGACCCGGTGCCACAGAGGCTCCCACGGGCCGGCTGGCGGCAATGGCGTTATGGCGATTGGGCGTGGACCCCGCGAGGTGGTGACCGAACCGGCGCGTCCGCGCAATTATTGGGTTCGTTGCACGATAACGGAGCCTGCCGAGTAGCCAGCCCCAAAGCCCGAAATGACGCCAATGTCGCCCACGCCAAGATCATCCCGGTAAAGATGAAAGGCGATAATAGACCCCGCCGATGAGGTATTGGCATAGCGATCAAGAATAATCGGTGCCTCTTCTCGCGTGGCATCACGGCCGAGAACAAGCCGCGCGATGAACTCATTCATGGAAAGATTGGCCTGGTGCAGCCAAAGCCGGGAAAGCGACGCCGGATTGATGTCGTGGTCCTTTAGATGCGCACTGATCATCCCCCCAACCATGGGCACCACATCCTTAAAAACCTTGCGCCCTTCCTGCATGAAAAGCTTATCGGTTGCGGGTGCGCGTTGGTCTTCGGCAGGCTCCTGAGTGTCCCGCTCGCAATGATTAAGAAAGCCAAAATTATTCCGGATATTATTGGAGAAGGCTGTTTTCAACCGTGTACCGCATATTTTCCATTGTTCGCCCGTATTGTCCGCGCTCTCGCGTTCGATGATGACGGCTGTGGCAACATCGCCAAAGATAAAGTGGCAATCACGATTGCGGAAATTCAGATGCGCGGTGCAAATCTCCGGATTGACCATCAAAATGCGCTGGGCCCCGGTATGGAGCAAACCGAGAGCTGTCTCGATGCCAAACGCCGCCGACGCGCAGGCAACATTCATATCAAAGCCGAAACCGCTGATGCCAAGAGCATCCTGAACCTCCACCGCAATAGCTGGATACCCGCGTTGCAGATTCGAACAGGCGCAAATGACGCCATCAATATCGGTGGGGTATAGGGATGCCTTTTCCATCGCATCGCGCGCCGCGTGGACAGCCATTTCCGCCAAAACCGATAAGCGATCATCGGGGCGAGCGGGCAATTGCGGGGCCATCCGGCTGGTATCTAGAATACCTGCCCGATCCATCACGAAGCGCGATTTAATACCCGACGCTTTTTCCACAAAGCTTGCCGATGATGGCTCCAAGGCTGTGAGTGTCCCCGCATTGATTGCAGCGGCATTGTCGGCATTATATTCGTCAACATACTGATTATAGCTTGCCACCAGCTCTTCGTTAGAAATGGATTGGGGGGGCGTAAATAGCCCTGTGGCGGCGATACGGGCGGTGGTCATGGGGCGGTCAGTTCCTTCGGCTCACCGCAATTTTTGCGCTACAGCAAACCATACGGTGGGGCATAGCGCCAGGCGCTCACGTTTGCCCGCAATTTGCGCATTTTTCGACGATTTCGCAAGCGCGAGCCGCAGCCCAGATGCTTACCCTGTCGCCTGAACGGCCTTATGGCGCGGGCAGGAAATCTCATGGTCATTGACCATGCCCACCGCCTGCATAAAGGCATAGACGATGACGGGTCCGCAAAACTTGAAACCCGCTTTCTTGAGCGCTTTGGACAGGGCTTCACTTTCCGGTGATTTGGTGGGCGCATCGCGGAAATTCTTCCATTGATTGACTTGCGGGCGACCGTCAACAAACCCCCACATAAAATCAGAAAAATCCACCGGCCCCTCTTCCATGATGGTTAGCCACGCCTGGGCGTTGCCAATCGTAGCGCGAATTTTCAATTCCGATCGGATGATGCCAGCATTCTGAAGCAGCTTACTAACTTTTTTATCGGAGTAACGCGCGATTTTTTCGGGCTCAAACCCATCAAACGCCGTGCGTAACGCGTCGCGTTTATAAAGGATTGTCCGCCAGGAAAGACCGGCCTGGAACCCGTCAAGGATCAATTTTTCAAACATTGCGCGATTATCACGCTCGACGACGCCCCATTCATGATCATGGTAATGACGATAAAGGGCGTCATCGGCGGGCGCCCAAGCGCAGGGAAGGGCGCCAGTTGATAAGGGATTGGCATCAGCCATGGTGAGCGTTCCAGAGAAATCAAATTATGGCGCCGCGTAGATCATGCACCGGGCACCGGGCACCGGCATGTGCCGGGTCTTAATCAGCAATTAACCCTCTTTGATAAATGCTTATTAAATGCCGCACTGTAAATGTTTTTGTGGGGGCATTCTGCATCGCGGAAAGGAACGCGAGCATGAAAATCAGAGTCTTATGCGCCCTTGCGCTTGGCCTTGTTCTCGCCTTTGGCGGTGGCGGCAATGCCTATTCAGACTTGAAGACCGCCCAATCGGCACAATCGGGTAGCCGTGATGATACGGGCCCGTCGATGGTGCCTGCGCGACCCACGCGCTAGCGGTTTTTACGGGGTTGGCGCCGACGCCGTGTCCATCAAATAGCCCGGCACATTCATTGTGGCCGGGATTTCGCGATCTGCTAAACGCAAGCTTATGGGCAGTGCTGTCACACTTTCTAAAGCAACATCAAGACGATCAACCCGAACAAGACCAAGGCCGATCATGCCCGCGTCACTGCGCTGCGCGCCAATTATCTGGCCAATGCTCTGTCCATCGCGGAGAATATCAGCACCAGTTATTTCGTGGTCGTCCGGCGTTGAGATAAAGACCGTCCGCTTACGAACGGACCCTTTACGCTTCATCCGGCTTGTGACTTCCTGGCCCACAAAACAGCCCTTGGCGTAGTCTACACCGTTTAGCCGGTCATAATTCACATCAAGAAGAAAATGTTTATCGGGCGCAAAGACCGTCGCAATTTCGCCAACGCCGTTTTTGATCAGGTGGGTGCGATATTGTTCGAAAGCGTCATCGTCGGATTGATCGTCAGTTGATAGCGCACCCTCACCACAAGGGTCATAAATCCGTGTACCGAGAGATGCTGCGCGCGGGTCCGGTACCCGCACCTGGGCAGGGTCTGAAAGGGCTGGCGGCTCATTGCCCGTTATGAGGGTCATGGCGAACTGATCACTTACATCGGTCAGATCAATGGGCGCGCGCAGGCGGAATAGGGTGAGGCGTTTCAAAAGGCTCGGCACTTCACTGCGAGCGCAATCGATCAGAAACGATTCCGTATCAACCGCGCATATGATAAAATCCACAAGGATTTTACCCTGGGGTGTCAGAAGGGCGCCAAAGGCCGGGTTACCGGGGGTAACGGCGTCCATGTTGCAGGTTATAAGACCTTGCAAAAAAGCGCGCGCTGCACCCGCCTCACGGCCCCTAACTTTTATTAATCCACGATGGGTTAGGGCGAGGGGAGATGACAATTTTTCCATGGCCCCGGTGTAGGCCGGTCTGCGAGGAAAAAGAAGAGGCGCACCAAACGGTAATCTGACTTTGCAAGCGTGGGTGCATCGCAGTACAAACCGGGTTATGACCGAAACATATGATCTGATTTTGAAAAACGGCACCGTGGTAAACCATGATGGCATCGCTGCGCGCACGGTGGGCGTCCGCGATGGCAAGATAGCCTCCCTTACGGTGCCCGATAGTGCGTCGGCGGCGCACACGATTGATTGTACGCGATTGCACATTTTTCCCGGTGTCATCGACACGCAGGTGCATTTTCGTGAACCGGGGCCTACCCATAAAGAAGACCTCGAAACCGGTGCACGCGCGGCTGTTTTAGGCGGGGTGACGGCGGTTTTCGAAATGCCGAATACGTCCCCCCTGACGGTGACAGAGGAAGCGATAAACGACAAGTTGGCGCGTGCGAAAGACCGCATGGCATGCGACCATGCATTTTATGTGGGGGCCACCCACGGCAATCCCGTTGAGTTGGCTGCACTAGAAATGCTCCCCGGGGTGTGCGGTGTAAAGATCTTCATGGGGGCCTCCACTGGTGACCTCCTGGTGGAAGATGATGAGGGTGTTCGCGAGGTCTTACGCCATGGCCGTCGCCGCGTTGCGATCCACTCAGAAGATGAAATGATGCTGCGCGAAGGTAAGGCGCTCGCCCGCGAAGGCGATTGGACCTCTCACCCGGAGGTGCGTAGTGCCGCCGCCGCCCTTCGGTGTACGGAACGCCTTCTTGCCATTGCACGGGAGGTGAAGCGCCGTATCCATGTGTTGCATATTTCGACAGCGGAGGAGGTACCGCTCCTCGCGGCCAACCGCGATATTGCGACCGCCGAGGTGACACCGCAGCACCTGACGCTTGAAGCGCCGGAATGCTATGAGCGCCTTAAAGGTCTTGCGCAAATGAACCCGCCAATCCGCGATGCTCGTCACCGCGCTGGCCTGTGGACGGGCGTAAAGCACGGGCTTTTCGATGTGGTGGGTTCGGACCATGCGCCCCATACGCTTGGGGAAAAAAGCCAATCCTATCCGGCGTCACCGTCGGGGATGCCCGGCGTGCAAACGCTGGTGCCCGTGCTTTTGTCCCATGTGGCTGCCGGTCGATTGAGCCTTGCGCGTTTTGTCGACTTGACGAGCCATGGGGCGAATCGGGTTTTTGGCATCGCTGGTAAGGGCCGCATGGCGATTGGCTATGATGCTGATTTCACCATCGTTGATCTGTCAAAGAAACGCACCATCACCCATGACTGGTCCGCGTCAAAATCGGGCTGGACACCGTTTGACGGGTTTGAGGCAACGGGCTGGCCTATTGGCACAATCATCCGGGGGCAGACGGTAATGTGGGATGACGAGGTGATCGGTAAACCCATTGGCGCGCCGGTCCGTTTTCAGGAAACCCTTACATCCAGCAATTAAGGGTGCGCGTCATCCGGCTCTGCGCGTTCATCATGCTCCGGCATTAATCCATAGGGCGCCGCCAGCGTCCAGACATGGTCGGGGATCATTGCCTTCATGCGCCGCGGCGCCGCACGGCGTAAATGCAGGATCGTTTCGGCCGCTTTCATCTCCACGCGTGCGCGGGCAAACTCCAAACCGCGCGGGCCAATTTTGGGCATGAGCCAGGCAACCAGAGGACGTACCCAATCGGGCATGCCGCGCACGGGCAATCCGCCAGCCGCGCGCTCAGTATTGGCAATGAACCCTTTGACAGCGTTGGCGCGCCTTCCCTTTTCCGTCAGGGTACGCACCGTAAGACTATCGTCAATAAGGGCGAGCAATTCTGCACCGCGATCATTGCGTACGATGAGCCATTGGTCGCCGTCACCGCCCATATAGCCAATCGTTATGTCCGCAAGGCTATTGGTATAATCGACACAAGTCTTGCAGGTCAGCGGAAAGAAATCCTGCGGCAAGTCTGATAGCGGTAGTTTCAAAAATGGGATCAGGCGTTGGCGGCCATCATCAAAACGCAACTCAACCTGATAATCAGCCCGGAACTCCAGATAGGTAATTGTTTCGGGCTCGGCTGAAAGCTTGGATAGAAAGGTATGAAAATTCTGCGTTGTGGTATTGTCGGAGCATGGGGTCCCGATCACGTAAAGCCGCGAAAATCCGAGCTCTTTTTCAAGGGCGCGCAGGGCATAAACCTGACACGGAATGCCAATGACGGCGAGCCGGTTAAAACCCTTTGCCTTGGCCTGATCAAGTAACGCTAAAAGCGGGGCATAGCCCATGCGCATGCCACGGACCTTTGCCATGTCGCCAGGTTTTGTGATGAGTACAGGCTCCGGCCGCCAGCGATCATCCTTGTGCGGCGCAACGGTTAGAATAGCATCAACAAGGTTGTGGGTGAGCAATTGCTCGCCAATGGTTGTGGTAATGCCGCTCCATTGCGCGTCTTTTCTTCCCGGTTCAATACGGGCGCGCAGCATTTGGCGCGTCACACCAAAAAACTGTTCGTCACCGGTGTCAGGCTGGCGCGGGCGGCCATGGACCTGACGCTCAAGCCCCGAATAGTCGGGGGCAATAAACTGACAGGCCCGCCCGCAGGCTTTTGGATCGCTGGAACGCGAAATACCGCAATCGGTACAAAGATGCCGTGGTGGCGGGATTGCCGTTGCGATATCTGGGGCCAGCTTTTCCATCAACGACGAGTGCGGTTTGTATCCGCCCCCGGCTGAATGCCGTCCGTTAGACGCTGAACGATGGCGTTGCCTTCAAAGGCAAGGTCTTTGCTGCGCCGTTGGGCCTCGCGCGTGCAGGTGGGAAATTCCTGACCCATGGCGTCAAAACCCTCATTAAACCGGGTGACCATTTGAAAATGCGTATCGCGGTCGGGCTGCTCAAGCTCAATCAGGGTTTGCATTCTCTCGCGCCAAATGTTGGCTTCGCGTTTCGGGTTACAGGTGCGGCGTAAATAGTGGAGCTGACCAAAAATGCCAGCCAGCGCAATCAGGTCCTGCTGGCGTTGCACATAGGCTTCATACTGAACAACCATGCCGCGCGCCACCGGTGGCGACCACGTTAATGGCGCCATAGTGGCAAGGATTGCAACCAGAAGAAGGAGAGGGCGGTTAAAAGACACTCGCGAGGGTTCCCGGTTATCGGATAAGCAGTTGATGGCGGCGACGGTGGGCAGCCGTTTGGACGGCCGTGCGCGTTGTGTCCCAGCCAATACGGTCTATGGCCTCTGGCAAGGGCAGGAATAGGGCATCGGCGGCGTCATCACCGGCAATTGGTTCCCCGCTGACCCAGTCAGCCACATAATCGATCATCAAAAAATGTGATTGATCGGTCAGGCCCGCCGGTGGCAATGTATCTGGATTTTCCACGCCATCAGGGTAGGTGCGGGGTAGGAATTCGTAAACCTTCAAAAAGCCGATGATTTCGATAGTGACGCCGGTTTCTTCGGCAACTTCCCGGTGAACTGCCGCTTCCAGGCTTTCGCCATAGTGGATCCCGCCGCCGGGGATTGACCAATGCCCCTTAAAGGGTGGCTTGCCCCGCTGGATCAACAGGACTTCATCACCCCGAAAAATAACCGCCCCAACCCCGGCGCGAATGGACCCTTGCGCTGGCGGATGGCTATCATTCATCGGTTAATCCCTTATGGTTTGCGCACAATGTGTGGCCGTTTCACCCTAACAGACAGTCCCGATGAAATTGCGCGGCATTTCAGTGTCGGTTTAACCGATAACTTTCCGGCGCGATACAATATTGCCCCCACGCAAGCGATTGCCGTTATCCGCACCGGCGAAGGGCCTGATCCGCGTGCGCGCACCCGTCGTTTTTATCAATTGATGCGCTGGGGGTTTCTGCCCGCCTGGGCCGGGAAGACGGGCAAAGCGCCCACCCGGTCGCTTATTAATGCCCGGTCGGAAACAGTCATGGAGAAAAGAACGTTCTCATCGGCATTCAAGCGGCGACGATGCCTGGTCCCCGCCAGCGGGTATTATGAATGGACAACCGAAAACAGCAGAAAACAGCCCTGGTATATTCACCCTACGGATGATGATGACATGCCGTTTGGGTTTGCCGCAATCTGGGAAACCTATTTAGACCCCGGCGGCGGCGAGATGGATAGCGTCGCCATCCTGACCACTGGTGCCAGCGAAGCGTTGCGCCCTATCCATGGCCGTGAGCCCGTGGTTGTTGTGCCGTCAGATTATGATCGTTGGCTTACCACGGACGAGACAGCTTGCGCGGATCTCCTGCCCCTTTTGCGGCCGGCGGATGAAGGCTTTTGGCAATGGCATAAGGTGGCACCGGACGTTGGAAATGTCCGCAATGAAGGCGCAACCTTAATTAAGCCCCATGGTCAGTTGGGATTGCTTTAGGCCTTTGATATCGGCGCACTTCCGGGCAAGCGCAACGTCGACCCGGAATCCGGATTTTTCCTCAACCATAAAACACCGCTCAGACTATTTTTTCCTTGCGGGCGTTTTGGGCGCCGGCTGGGGCCGGGTAAAAACCCACCGGTCATTGCTGCTCTCGGTCTTGTTGAGGCGATAACCTTCCACATCAAAACCACGCAAATCACAATGGTCCGTAATCCGATGTTCCAGTGCCCAGCGGGCCATCAGGCCTCGGGCGCGTTTGGCAAAAAACTGTAATTGTCGAAGCTTGCCGTCTTTTTCCTCTTTGAACACCGGGGTGACAATCTCGGCCTTCAGGGCGTCTTTATGCACCACAGAAAAATACTCGTTTGACGCGAGGTTCACCACCGTTGGATCATCATGCCCCTTGAGCGCCGAATTGATTTCCACGGAAACCTTGTCACCCCAAAAGTCATAAAGTGTTGCGCCGCGATCCGTTTTCACCCGTGTCCCCATTTCCAGGCGATAGGGCTCAATGGCATCGAGCGGGCGCAAAGCCCCGTATAGCCCCGACAGGATACGCAGATGATCCTGCGCGAACTTTAGCGTGTCGCCATCGAGCGTCTTTGCGTCGAGACCCAAATAAACATCACCATTGAAGGCGAGGGCAGCCTGTTTTTTCTGTGCCCCGCGCCCACCAGCTTTGAAGGTCTGAAACCGCTCAAAATTCAACTGCGCCAATTTATCGGAGATGTTCATCAGCCGCTTTAAGTCACCTACGCGCAGTTTGACTGTGGCTTGCGATAGCGATTTGGTGTCGGTCAAAAGCCGAGGGCGCGTTGCCGCGGGTAAACCATCAACCGGGGAAAAGTCGAGATTTTTAGCCGGGGATAAAAGCATCAACATAGGGGTGAGAAATCCTTCATCATCGCGGAAGTTTAGAGTCTAAACGAAAAATCGGTTTCGTGTGTCGAAAACGTGTTTTTTGAGAACCGGCGCGCAGCGTACATTGGTACGTGAGCACCGGAAGCGCAGAAAAACGCGTTTACAGACGACGAAAATAGACATTTCGGTTGGGCTCTTAGTGCTTCTCCGGTGGCGGTACCACCAGCTTGCCGGGATTGAAAATGCCCGCCGGGTCAAAGGTGCGTTTAATGGCATGCATCATTGCCATCTCCACCGGGCTTTTGCGTGCGGCCATGGACGCAAGCTTGTGCTGCCCGATTCCATGCTCTGCTGAAATTGAACCGTTAAAGCGATCAATCACATCGTAAATGGCGTTCTCAATCGCCGGCACATGGACATCTAACGCATCAGCGTCGGCGCCCACCGGGGGCATCACATCATAATGCACATTACCGTCACCCACATGGCCAAACGCGATGGGCCGTGCACCCGGAACAAGCGCCTCAACTGCGCGATCAGCCGCCGCCAGAAAGGCCGGTATCTGATGAACAGGAACCGAAACATCATGCCGCGCGCCGCGCGCCTCGTGGTTCATGGCCTCAGAAATAGAATGGCGCAAATGCCAGAAGTCTTGCGCGTGGCGGTCATTTTGTGCAATCGCCGCATCCGCGATCATGGCCTGGTCAAGCGCAGCCGCCAATACCTGCTCTCCCATGGCGGCAAGAATTGTCCCTTTACCAGCGCTCAGTTCCACGAGCGTGTAGATCGGGTAGGGCATCGCTAAAGGATCACGCGTACCCGGAATATTTTTCAAAACGAGATCGAGACACGGGCGCGCCATAAACTCAAAGCTTGACACCAGCCCGCCACTAACCTGCTGCGTGAGGGCTAAAAACTCGATTACAGCGGCAGGCGTGTGCAACCCCGCAATAAGCGTAAATTTTTCCTCTGCCTGCGGATAAAGTTTCAAGACGGCACGCGTGACAATACCAAGCGTGCCTTCCCCGCCAATAAAGAGCTGTTTCAAATCATAGCCGGTATTGTTCTTGCGCAAGGCGTTAAGGCCGTCCCAGATTTCACCGGATGGCAGGACAACCTCAAGACCCATGACCAATTCGCGCGTGTTGCCATAGCGCAGGACATTGACACCGCCAGCATTGGTTGAGATCACACCCCCGATCTGGCACGAGCCCTCCGAGCCAATTGATAGCGGAAAAAGGCAGTCCTGCGCAGCGGCGGCATCCTGCGCGGCGCCAAGCGTTACGCCCGCATCAACAAGCATGGTCTTGTTGAGCGCTGACACCTCATGGATGGTCCGCATACGGTTGAGCGAAAGCAGGATTTCCCCGCCCATCGGTATTTGACCACCCACCAGCCCGGTATTGCCGCCTTGGGGGGTGATCGCGATACTGTTTTTTGCACAGTGGGAAACGATAGCTGCAACCTCGGCCGTGCTGGCCGGGCTGACCACAAGGGCGGGCGTTCCAGTCCAGCGTTTGCGCCATTCGGTCAGATAGGGCAGCTGGTCTTCCGCCGCCACAATACCCTTTGGCCCCGTGATGCGCATCATTGCATCCGTCAGGCTGGGATGCTGTTTCGTTTGATCCGTCGCCATCGTCGCGTCCCTATGTTTCCGCTTTCAAATTACAGGTCAGTGCGTCGAATCGCCAGAGGCAGCCCGCTATTGCTTGCGGCTCTTCAGTCCCGCGCGCCGCAGTGTTAGCCTAATGTCCATGAGCAATGACCCGACCAGCCAAAATGCCGCGCCCCGTCACGGCGTCCATGATTATGTTGACGATCCGCGCAATGCGCACATCCTGATCTCCATCAATGGGGAGATGGTGCCGCGTGATCAGGCGCGGGTCTCCGTTTTTGATTCTGGTTATATTCTGGGGGACGGCGTTTGGGAGGGCATAAGGATCGTCGATGGCGGTGTGGCATTTCTGGATAGCCATCTAAAGCGGCTTTATGATGGTGCAAAAACCTTGGACATGGATATCGGGTTAACGCCTAGTGCGCTGACCCGACGGATCTTTGATTGTCTAAAAGCAAACAGCATGACCGATGGGGTCCATATGCGCCTGATGGTCACGAGGGGAATTAAAAAAACGCCCTATCAAGGACCGCGCTTTACCATCGGTACACCAACAATCGTGATGATCCCCGAATATAAAAGCCCCGTTCCTGATATAATCGCGAATGGCCAATCGCTTTTTACGGTTCATGTGCGGCGCACCGGCCCCGCCGAGCAAGACCAAAAACTCAACTCCCATTCAAAGCTAAATTGCATTTTGGCCTGTATCCAGGCCGATAAAGCCGGTGCTGACGAGGCGCTAATGCTTGACCCCGATGGCTTCGTCGCCACGTGTAATTCGACGCATTTTTTCATTGTGCGCGATGGGGCGCTCTGGACCTCACCGCCGGACTATTGCCTTGGCGGGATCACGCGCGGCAACATCATTACCCAGGCGAAGGCTGGGAATATTGAGGTTTATGAGAAACGGTTTTCCCTACACGATGTTTATACCGCTGATGAGGCGTTTATCACGGGCACATTTGCCGGCGTTAGCCCCGTGCGCGCGGTAGACGGACGGCCTTTGTCGGTCACTGACGGACCGGTGACTAAAATCCTGCGTGAACGGTACAAATCCCTTATCCAAGCGTCGCTAACGCCAATCGAGTAATCGTTGGGCGTATTCTTACGCGAAGGGCGTTAACGCCGCGGTAATACTCTTTTTCTTGCCAAGACCGGCATTTCATGTCAGCTTTTTCGAATTGTTTTAGCAAACGAAAGGAGGTGATCGAATGTCGAGTGAGATCCAACGCGAGGCTTCGAATAATTTTGGTGGTGCTGTGATGAAGCGGAAGCAGCCTTCCCTTCGCCACTAACCTCCTCGCGGTTGTCCCTGAGAAGTCGGGGTGCAACCAGCAGGTTTTTCGAGGCTAAGCACTCACGAGAGTGACCTTGTTCTCTTAAAAAACAGGCTTGTGAAAGGTCCCATTCCTTTCACGGGAAAGCCATCCGGTTCTGCCGGATGGCTTTTTTCTTGAGCCATGGTCACCCCCCATATCCCGAACCCCAACCACGTCCGATCTGGTTAAGACTTTGGGGCGGCGCGGATGGTATTGCGCTTAACAGAGGATTCCGCTTATTGGGCCGTGAGCCGATGCCTCACTTAACAGGCCCGAGCCCCGCGAATCCGAGGCTGCGTTATCGGCTCACATGCCCGCCGGGGCGGCGAAACGAACAGTGCGATTTTTGAACCGGTAAAATTTATGGGTACCGATGGTGGCGGTTGGCGTTAAATTGGCAGCCCAAGGGGGGCTCACATAATCAGCATGGTAATGGGTTGCGGACCGGCTAACCGGTTTATGCAGTCCCGCCATAATGGTGCCAGCGAGATCCTGCGCCGCGCGCCATTGGCGGTTTCGGGTTGTGAGCCGCGCATCTTCCATCGACCCGTCGCACGTAAAACTGAACTGACACCCCGTAACGCGCTCAGCACCCTGATAAATGACATCGCAAACACTATCCGGGTAGATTGAGCTTTTTACCCGATTCATGATCACGTCGGCGACCGCAAGTTGGCCGATGCGTTTTTCCGACCGGGCCTCAAAATAAATCGCTTCGGCCATGCATTGGCGCTCCCGCGCCGCATGCCGCGCAAGCCGCAAATCGTCAAAGCCAACATCAACCATCGCCTCAATGGCGGCATCCTCATAAGCGAGCGCACGCGGAGCATGGTATTTAAGCACGGAGGGACCGTCGATGGCGGACTGACGATATTGATCGCGGATTTCAGCGGTTTCGCGCGCCATGAAGGCGGCATATTCCGCCAACAGCTGAAGCTCCGTTGCCTCCGCCCGCAAAGATGCATCGGCGCGGCGCACATCATCTAATGCCAGGGTTGCACCATAGGCCGACGCCACCGCGGCCGTGGCAAACACACCGGTTGCCGCAACACTGCGCAGTGTCCAGTTTAGACGCCAATGGCGGTAAGCGTAGGTGCCTTTGTGTCGGCGCAAAGGGGCGTCCTTACTAAAAAACTTAATTATGTCGGGAGTTAACGTTCCGAACGAAAAACCCCGTCAGATGGTTTCCGGCAACCATTACCAAACAGTCACCTGACGGGCGGAATATGCTGATGGCCTGACTGCGAATCAAGACGAAAACACGGTCTTTACTTTTTGTTAATGCCAGCCTTCATCGCAATAAAGCATTGAAAATACACGATAAAATTTACACAAACAAAGAGTTAACCATGCAAATGTTTCAAATTGCAGGTATTTTTGATGCTCGCGGATTTACGCCTGTTTTTGTGACGAGAGTTGCGCCTGGGCCGCAGCAAGCCGCGCAATCGGCACGCGGTAGGGCGAGCAGGACACATAGTCGAGCCCTAAGGATTGCACAAAACGGATCGAATCAGGATCGCCGCCATGTTCTCCGCAAATGCCCAATTTGAGATCGGGCCGGGTTTGGCGCCCTTTCTCACAGCCCATGGCCACGAGCGCGCCAACCCCGTCCGTATCAATGGAAACAAACGGGTCCCGCTCAAATATTTTGTGACGCAAATAATCAGGCAGGAACGAAGCGCTATCATCACGTGATAATCCGAAGGTTGTTTGCGTCAGATCATTTGTTCCAAAGGAGAAAAAATCAGCATACTGCGCAACTTTATCCGCCGTTAGGGCGGCGCGGGGTAGCTCGATCATGGTGCCGATAAGATAGTCTAGCGAAACACCGCGTTCGGCAATCACGGTCTGTGCAATCTCGTTTATTTGTGTGCGCAGGAGCGCCAGTTCCTTTTCCGTCGCCACGAGCGGGATCATAATTTCCGGGATGACCGGTTCGCCCGTTTCCTGCGCTATCGCACACGCTGCTTCGATGATAGCGCGTCCCTGCATACTGTAAATTTCGGGATAGGATACACCCAGACGACAGCCGCGATGGCCAAGCATGGGGTTGAATTCCTGGAGTTTTTGCGCTCGCGCCTGCAATTTTTTCGCATCCATGCCAGAGGCATTGGCAACTTCTTCAATTTCATTTTGGGAGTGGGGCAAAAACTCATGCAAGGGCGGGTCGAGGAGGCGTACCGTCACCGGCAACCCTTTCATGACCCGGAAGATCCCTTCAAAGTCCGAACGTTGCATGGGCAAGAGCTTGGAAAGCGCGGTTTTACGGCCTTCCTCACTTTCGGCGAGGATCATTTCGCGCACCGCAACAATCCGTTCCGCCTCAAAGAACATGTGTTCGGTCCGGCATAGACCCACACCCTCCGCACCGAAATCACGGGCAACCTGAACATCGTGGGGGGTATCGGCGTTAGCGCGCACGGCCATTTTGCGGGTGCGGTCAGCCCACCCCATCAATTTGGCAAAATCACCGGAAAGTCTCGGTTGAATGGTTGCCACCTCGCCAAGAAATACCTGGCCGGTGCCGCCATCAACGGTGATCATGTCCCCTTTGCGCACGGTTCGTCCAGCAACAGAAAATTCGTAGGCGTCGCGTTCAATCTTCAAATCACCAGCGCCGCAAACGCAAGGGCGCCCCATACCGCGCGCCACCACGGCCGCGTGGGACGTCATCCCGCCGCGTGCCGTGACTATACCGGCAGCGGCATGCATACCGTGAATGTCTTCCGGACTTGTTTCCACACGCACCAGAATGACTTTGCGCCCTTCCTGGGAAAGCCGTTCGGCCTCATCTGAATAAAATACAACTTCGCCGCTGGCGGCACCGGGGGAGGCCGGTAGGCCCGCAACCAGCAGGTCCCGCGGCGCATCCGGATCAAGAGATGGGTGAAGGAGCTGATCGAGGGATTCCGGTTCAACCCGTTGAACGGCCTCTTCTTCGGAAATCAGACCTTCTTCGCAAAGCTCCACAGCAATCTTCAGGGCGGCTGGCGCCGTGCGTTTGCCATTACGGGTTTGCAACATCCAGAGTTTGCCCGCTTGGATCGTAAACTCAATGTCCTGCATGTCACGATAGTGGGTTTCAAGCTTGTCAAACACGCCCGTAAGCTCCGCATACGCATCGGGCAATGCTTCTTCCATGGAGGGTGCATCTTCAAGGCTTGCGCCCAGTTCTTCGCGTGCAGAACGCGTCAGCGGCTGCGGCGTGCGGATACCGGCGACAACATCTTCGCCTTGGGCATTGATCAAAAACTCCCCATAAAATGCGTTTTCGCCGGTGGAGGGATTACGGGTAAAGGCAACGCCGGTGGCTGATGTCTCGCCCATATTGCCGAACACCATTGCCTGAACATTGACAGCGGTGCCCCAGCTTTCGGGGATATTATGGAGGCGGCGATAGGTTTCCGAACGGTCATTGCGCCAGGAGCCAAAGACGGCCCCAATGGCACCCCAAAGCTGTTCGTCAGGCGATTGCGGGAAGGGTTTCCCGAGAACGTCTTCAACTTTCGCTTTATACTGACGAATGACCTCTTTCCAGTGGCTTGCCTTCAAATCCGTATCAAGAAAAAATTCGTGTTCATCCTTAAAACCGTCGAGGATCTCCTCAAAAGCGTGATGCTCCATTTCCATAACAACATTAGAATACATCTGGATGAACCGGCGATAGCTGTCATAGGCAAACCGCTCATCGCCCGATAAGGCCGCAAGACCCACGACCGTCTCATCATTGAGGCCAAGATTGAGCACCGTATCCATCATGCCAGGCATGGAGGCACGTGCGCCGGAGCGTACCGAGACAAGCAGCGGGTTTTTTGCATCACCAAATGTTTTACCAACTTCGACGCCCACATGGGCAAGGGCGGCCTCAACGTCTTCGCGCAGGCCCGGCGGATAGCGGCGATCATTGTCGTAATAGGCCGTACACACATCAGTGGTGATGGTAAAACCAGGGGGTACGGGCAAGCCAAGATTGGACATCTCAGCGAGATTTGCCCCCTTACCGCCCAGAAGATTTTTCAGACTGGCATCGCCCTGCGCGGTGCCATTGCCAAAGCTATAGACCCCTTTGACAGCGCCTTTTGCCGCCTTGTTCGTCGACGTCATTCGCATTCCTCATCACTGATAAAGGAAAAACCCTCCCGGTTTTCCCAACGTCCATTCAGGGTGCCGAATGGCACTTCAGAACCGGCAAAATGACGTTTTTTAGCAAAAGCGCAACCCGTTCGCCGCGCCGGTTTTGCCCGCTCATTCTGTTCGGCTTCTTGCCTATGGTGGGTAACATTCCCATAAGCGGGTGATGGTGACGATAGACTGGCAGCAGATTTCGGCGGCGGCGGCGCATCTTCGTGCCGGGCGGCTGGTGGCGATGCCCACGGAGACGGTTTTCGGCCTGGCAGGCGATGCCACCAATGCCGATGCGGTGGCGGCGATTTTTGCAGCAAAATCGCGGCCCGCCATCAACCCCTTGATTGCCCATGTGGCCACGCACGTGGCGGCGGAAAGACTGGCAACATTTTCACCCATGGCTGATGCGTTGGCGGCGGCGTTTTGGCCCGGGCCGCTGACGCTTGTCCTTCCGCAGTTACCGGAATGCGCGGTTAGCCGTCTTGCCACCGCTGGCCTCGATAGTATTGCTGTCAGGGCCCCCGATCACCCGGTGGCACAAGCGCTGCTGGAGGCTGTTGATTTGCCGCTTGCCGCCCCCAGTGCCAATCCCTCCGGCCAGATTAGCCCCACGCGCGCAAACCATGTGCATGACGGTTTGGGTAACCATGTGGCGATGGTTCTGGAGGCCGCATCGGCCTGCACCGTTGGTGTGGAATCAACCATTGTGCAGCCTATGGCCGATCATCTTTGCGTGCTGCGCCCTGGGGCGGTGACCGTGGATATGCTGGAGGAGGTGACAAATGTGCCCGTTACAGCCCACAAGACGGGCGATGAAAGGGGTGCTGTGCGCGCGCCCGGTATGCTGCGCGCCCATTATGCGCCGCGCGCGCCTTTGCGCATGAACGTGACGGCACCGGCGCCCGATGAGATCTGGCTGGGCTTTGGACCAGACGCCGAACGACAACCGGCGCAAACCCTCTGGCTGAGTGAGCGCGGCGATGTGAGTGAGGCCGCGGCTCGGCTTTTCGACCTGATGCATCAGGCCGATGCATTATGTGCGGCAGGGATACCAGACCTCGCCAGCACCGTGCCGCGCGGCATTGCCGTTGCGCCTATCCCGGCATTGGGCTTGGGCGTTGCCATCAATGATCGTCTGGCCCGGGCCACTCTTGGGCGGGAAAATTAATAATAGCATCAGTATGCGGAGCAGCTTGTCGCTAACCCACGCTTTTGGGGGCGTGTCGATCTTTGGAGCGATAGCGCGGTGTACGCTTGTTTCCGGCTGGTGCCGATGTTGGGGCTTGCGTTCTGTCCCGGCGACGGAACCGCGCGGGATGGGGCGCTCTTTGGTCACCGGCAGCGATGGGGTTGCCGTGGATATCTCGTAAAGTGACCGGCCGCATGGAGTGGAGTTCTTCCGAGAGATGGCCCTGCCTTGGCTCATCGGTTGCGGCTGGCGACTTTCGTCCGGCAAAACGGGTTTGAGACGCATCAGCGCGCGCGCGCACACGTGTCTTTTGTCCATAGCTGGTTTCCGGGCGGACCGGTTCTTCGAAACGGTCCCGGCGCAGGCCCAAAAAACCCGTTTCGCCAGCACTGCGCGCATTTACATTGCTAATGTACCAGAACAGGACACAGCCAAGAAAAATCTGCATGGCGAAAAAAGTGATCGCATCCATATGCTGGCAATTCCGTTCCGTTATCTCACTGCGCAATCGCGCATTGCGTTCCTGGCACGCATTCCCACCATCGTGCAGATTTTATGCCCAGGCGAAGAGTACCGCCAAGCTTTGCTTTAGCAATCAAAACCGTGCAAGCCGAGAGGATTATCAAAAAGGGAGAGGCAAGCCATGGCGGACTATCGCGGACGATGGGCGTTGATCACGGGTGCATCGGCGGGCATTGGCGCGTGCTTTGCGGAACATTTGGCGGCAAAGGGCGCCAATCTTGTTCTGACGGCCCGGCGTGGTGACCGGCTCAACAAACTGGCCGAAAAGCTCACCAGCACGCACGATATTGCCGTCCATGTGGAGGAAATCGATTTCGCTGCCCCCGATGCATCAGAAACCCTGATGGCGCGGCTGGCGGCTCACCCGCATATTACCGTGGATATCCTTGTCAATAATGCGGGGTTCGGCCTGACGGGGTCCTATCTTGACCATGATTGGTCCGACCACCGCGCATTCATCAATTTGATGATCACCCATTATTGCGGTCTGACCCATTTGTTTCTGCCAGGCATGGTGGAGCGCGGGTTTGGCCGGATCATTCAGGTTGCCTCCGTCGCGGGGCTTGTCCCCGGTGGCCGTGGCCATACGCTTTACGGTGCGGCGAAGGGGTTTCTAGTGAGCTTTGCCCAATCCCTTGCCGCCGAATATGAAGACAAAAATGTCTATACAACAGCGCTGTGCCCAGGCTTTACGTATACGGAGTTTCATGATGTGAATGAAACCCGCCACCTGATCTCAAAACTGCCACGCTATATGGTCAGCCCCGTGGAACCGGTTGTTGCCGGGGCGCTTGATGCCGTTGAACAACGCCATGTTGTTTATGTGCCCGGCCTGGTGAACAAGGCGCTTGTCTGGCTGTCCAAGGCTTTGCCGCGGCCGTGGGCGGCGGCGCTGATGCGGGCAAATTCCCAACGGGTGCGGCGCGGCGATACGTACTAGCACCGCCATATTTTCTCGCTATTTTTTCACCGCTGCCCAGTCGCGATGGTCATCGTCGAGGTTTACCGCCGCCATCAAAGCCAGGGTAACAATATCGGTCACCCGTGAGCCGATTTGCACAATCTGCACCGGTTTTTCCAACCCGATGAGGAGGGGACCGATAACCGTTGCTTCGCCGATTTCCCCTAGCAATTTGGTTGAAATGGACCCGGAATGCAAACCTGGTACAACCAGCACATTGGCCTCGCCTTTCAGACGGGAGAACGGAAATGCCGCCTCGCGATATTGCTCATTGAGGGCCATACGCGGGGTCATTTCACCCTCATAGACAAAATCCACATCGGCGCGTTTATCGAGCACCTCCACCGCGCCGGATACCCGCCGCGAATGCTCCGTATCTGGATTACCGAAATTGGAATAGGAAACAAATGCGACTTTGGGATCAGCCCCCAACCGCCGTGCAGCGTGCGCCGTCTGCACTGCGATTTCCGCCAATTCTTCAGAGCTGGGAAACTCAGAGATATTCGTATCCGCCACAAAAAGTGTGCGGTTTTTTGCGAGAATAATAGACATTCCCACCAACCGCTCACCCTGGCGGGGGTCGAGGGCGAGGCGCACATTATCGAGCGCCACATCAAAGTTGCGCGTCACGCCGGTGACCATCCCGTCCGCATGGCCGGCGGCAAGCATACAAGCCCCAAAAACGTTACGATCCGTATTCACAAAACGCTGGGCATCCCGGAACAGATAGCCTTTGCGTTGTAGGCGCTCGTAGAGATAATGCGTGTACTGTGGATTATGGGTTGAAAGCCGGGCGTTACGGATTTCCAGACTACAATCGTCGGGAATGCCAGCCTCCCGCATCCGTTGTTTTACTTCCTCTTCACGGCCGATGAGGATCGCCTGGCCAAATTCTTCCTGTTGGAAACGGTGAGCCGCACGGATGACCGAAAGGTCCTCACCCTCGGCAAAGACAATTTTGGGCGGCGTCTTTTGACCGCGAATATTACCATAGACCTTTTGGAGAAAGGACGCAGACGGATCAAGCCGGGCGGCAAGGGTTTGCGAGTAGGCATCAAGGTCTTTAATCGGCTTTCGCGCCACGCCGCTATCGGCGGCGGCCTTGGCAACCGCTGGCGGGATTTGCGAAATGAGCCGCGGATCAAACGGCGTTGGGATAATATAGCCGGGCCCATATTTCAGTCGCTTACCATAGGCCGAGGCCACTTCGTCGGGTACGTCCTCGCGGGCCAGACGGGCGAGCGCTTCGGCGCAGGCAATTTTCATCTCATCATTGATGGTGCGGGCCCGCACATCGAGGGCACCGCGAAAAATGTAGGGGAAACCAAGGACATTATTGACCTGGTTTGGATAGTCTGACCGACCCGTGGCGATAATGACGTCATCGCGTACGGCGCGAATATCCTCGGGCAAAATCTCCGGGTCCGGATTGGCCATCACAAAACAGATGGGATTTTTGGCCATGGATTTGATCATGTCCTGGTTCACGGCGCCCGCCACTGACAAACCGATCAACACATCGGCGCCGTCCGCCGCCTCAGCAAGAGTGCGTTTATCCGTTTCCACCGCATGGGCCGACCGCCATTGGTCGAGCCCCTCGCGGCCGGTATGCAGGACACCTTTTGAGTCGCAGACGAGGGCATTCTCATGGGGTAGGCCCATGGCCTTGATCAGGCCGATGACCGAAAGTGCCGACGAGCCCGCGCCCGACACAGCAACCTTCACATCCTTGATTGATTTTCCGGTGATATCGAGGGCGTTAAGCAAGCCTGCCGCGGCGATAATTGCCGTACCATGCTGATCATCATGGAAAACGGGAATATCCATGATCTCTTTGAGCGCCTGCTCGATGATAAAGCTTTCCGGCGCGGCGATATCTTCCAGATTGATGCCCCCGAAGGCGGGGCCCAGATATTTGACACAATTGATAAAGGCGTCCGGGTCGGTTGTGTCCACTTCAAGATCGATGGAATCGATATCAGCAAATCGTTTGAATAGAACCGACTTGCCTTCCATGACCGGTTTGGAGGCGAGCGCACCCAAATTCCCAAGACCCAGAATAGCGGTGCCGTTAGAGATCACGGCCACCATGTTACCCTTGGACGTATAATCATAAGCGGCGCCAGGGTCAGCGGCGATGTGCTTGACCGGCACGGCAACGCCCGGCGAATAGGCGAGGGACAGATCGCGCTGGGTCGCCATGGGTTTGGTCGGGGAGATTGCAAGTTTGCCCGGTTTGGCGCCTGCGTGAAACGCCAGCGCTTCCTCGTTGGTAAACTTGATGGAATTATCATCCATTTTTTTCTCCTTTATTTGTGGGCTTACCGACATTTCCGGGGGCTGTTAAGAGCAATCTGGTGACATTGTCGCGAGGTGCGTCAACTTATATATAAAGGGGAAAAAGCCCATCGTAGCGAAAGGCAGCCCCATGTTTATTCAGACTGAAGATACCCCCAATCCACAATCCATGAAGTTTCTGCCGGCTCAATCGGTTCTGGGGCAGGGCGCGCTTGGGATCGACTTTCCCACCATGGAAAGCACAGCGATGTCACCGCTTGCCGAGGCGCTGTTTTCCACCGATGGGGTGATGGGTGTCTATCTGGGTGCGGATTTTATCACCGTGACAAAGGACGCGTCGGTGGAATGGCTGCATATCAAGCCGTCGCTTTTGGGCACCATTGCGGACTTTCTCACGGCCGGCTTGCCAATAATCAAAGAAGATGCCGGCGCGCGCGCGCCCGCTTCAACCCCGCTGGAAGACTATGAAGGCGAAGACCGCGAGGTCGTTGAGCAAATTATCGAATTGATCGACACGCGGGTGCGCCCGGCGGTGGCCGCCGACGGCGGCGATATCATCTTTCACCATTATGAGCCGCGGACCGGTGTTGTTTCGCTCACGATGCAAGGGGCTTGTGCGGGTTGTCCGTCGTCGACCTATACCTTGAAGGCAGGGATTGAGAATATGCTCAAACACTATGTGCCCGAGGTGGTAAAGGTCGAAGCGGTTGCTTAATCTGCATTGTTGCACGCCCTGCGGCCCCGATACCGGAACCAGAACACCCACCCCATATTAGCTAATACCCATAGAGGAGAGCGCCCATGTCCAATGTATATTCTGTCAGTAAACTCGTTGGCACCTCGAAAAAGTCTATTGAAGATGCCATTGATAATGCCATCGAAACCGCCAGCAAGACGCTGAAAAATCTTGATTGGTTCGAGGTGGTTGAGACCCGCGGCTATATCGAGAACAGCAAAGTTGCCTATTATCAGGTAACCTTGGAAATCGGCTTTCGTTACGAGAAAAAATAATCATCCCGATCCCGACTTTTGAGCCAAGCAAAAGGGCCCCTGCGCCATGACAAAAACTGTTTCTGACGAAGGCCTCGATGTTTTGTTTCGCGAGGCCCGCACCCACAATGGCTGGACGGACCAGCCTGTTTCAGAGGTTCATATCAAAGCGATGTATGAGCTCTTAAAGTGGGCACCAACATCGGCCAATTGTTCGCCTGCGCGGTTCGTGTTTGTGACGTCGCCAACGGCAAAAGAAAAACTGATCAACTGTCTTGATGAGGGAAATGTTGAAAAAACCCGAGAGGCGCCGTTGACGGTGATCATCGGCAATGATTTGCGTTTCCATGATCATTTGCCAAAGCTTTTTCCACATACCGATGCCAAGGCTTGGTTTGCGGGCAATGACACCAAAATTGCCGAGACAGCCATGCGCAACGGTACTTTGCAGGGGGCTTACCTAATGCTGGCTGCGCGGGCGTTAGGGTTTGATTGCGGGCCCATGTCTGGCTTTGACGGAGCGAAAGTTGATGCGGCCTTTTTCGACGGCACAAGCGTTACGTCGAATTTTCTGTGCAATATTGGCCATGGGACCGATAAAAGTCTGTTCCCCCGTAGTCCGCGATTCGCCTTTGACGATGCGTGTGAGATCGCCTGATCTGCCCCCGAAAAGCACAGCTTTGCCGCAAAATGCCTGATTTCGGCGCGATTGGATCAGTTGTCGCCGCTGGAGGGCTTGCCTTCTGATTGATTCTGGTAACCTTGTTCCTATATCTTTGGATGGTTAGCAGCGTGCTGCTTACCCCTAAACACCCGCAGCCATTAAAGGAGAAACGTCCATAGCCCGCAGACCCATGAATGAACCGCCCCGTAAAAATGACGGACCGCGTATGAACGATGCCATTACCGTTCCCCAAGTCCTCTTGATCGACCATGAGGGAGAAAAACGCGGCGTTGTGCCTATCGAAGATGCCCTGGCAAAAGCCGCCGATGTGGGCCTTGATTTGGTTGAGATTTCTCCCAATACCAAGCCGCCCGTTTGCAAAATCCTCGATTACGGCAAATTCAAATATCAACAACAGAAGAAAAAAGCTGAGGCCCGCAAAAAGCAAAAAGTTGTTGAACTCAAAGAAATCAAAATGCGACCAAACATCGACCAACATGATTATGAGGTCAAAAGCCGGTCCATGAAACGGTTCCTCGAAGAAGGCGACAAGGTGAAGGTCACGTTGCGGTTTCGCGGGCGCGAAATGGCGCACCAGGAACGGGGGATGGAGTTACTCCAGCGGGTGCAGGGAGACTTTGACGAGATTGCCAAGGTCGAACAAATGCCCAAGCTCGAAGGTCGCCAGATGATGATGGTGATCGCACCTCGGTAATAATCAACGCAGGCCAGGGTTGGTTCCCACAGTAAGTTTTTAGAAACGGAACCAGCTTTTGATAAACGCGTCGTCTTTGATGAAAGCCCCGGCGCATGGCTGGGGCTTTCTTAATTCTATACTGTCACGATACTGATTGTTCAGCGTCTTAAGGCGTCTTTTTGCCAGGCAAATGCCGCAAAACGATCATCCACGGGTGTTTGAAGCAGATGGTTTGCGTAGTTTGAAATTGTCTTATGCGCGATGATCAAAACGATCTCCAAAACATGCTGGCGCGTGAACCCGGCGTCCAGAAACTGATCAATACGCTTTTCGTCGATATTGCCGCGGTGCGCGGTCATTTCAGTGACGAAGTCGTGAAGAATTTGAAGGTGCTTGTTGTTGTAGCCACCGCCTGACCGGGCGGCCTCAATCACCGCGTCGTCAATCTTTTCCATCTTCGCCATCGCTGTGTGCGCTGGCATACAATAATGGCAATTATGGAAATAGTTCACCGCAAACCACGCCACATGGCGCTCAGTGGGGCTGAAAGACGACTGCCCTACCTCCTTGCTTAAGGCCATATAGCCCCGCACCGTTGCGGGCGCTTCTGCCAGCCCCGCAAACAAGTTCGGGATAAAGCCATAGTTTTCTTCCACTGTGGCAAGCGTTGCGCGGCGTTCGTCATTGTCGGTGGTTTTGTCGTGTAGGGTAAAGTCAGCCATGGTGATGTCTCTCCAAAGTTAGGGCCAAGGTACAGCCCCGATTGGTGGCAAGCGCGGCCCGATAGAGCCGCCGTGATTGCCATATGGTCATCGGCTCACGAATGTCCCGTCGCGCAATGCGCACCCTTTTTCACAGGCAAGTGAGACACAGTTGATCACGCGGCGTGACGTCCTCGCGCCTTTCGGCTACACCGCGCCCATGACAGCAACCTCCGATTCCGCCAGCCCCCCTGCGCCCGGCCAAGAACGCGCTTTGATTATCGATTTTGGCAGTCAGGTGACCCAATTGATCGCGCGGCGCCTGCGCGAAAGCGGTGTTTATTGCGAGGTGCATCCATTTAACCGCGTTGATGCCGCGTTTCTTGATCACTTTGACCCACGCGCGATTATCCTGTCGGGCGGACCGGCAAGCGTAAAAGCCAATGCCAGTCCGCGCGCTGAAAGGGCAGTGTTTGATCGCGGGGTGCCAATCCTTGGCATCTGTTATGGCGAGCAGGTTATTTGTGCGCAGCTGGGCGGCGCGGTTGAGCAATCCGAACACCGCGAGTTTGGCCGAGCGGAGGTTTCCGTTGTGGCGGCGAGCCCGCTTTTTGACGGTGTGTGGGCGACGGGCGCCTATCGGCCAGTTTGGATGAGCCATGGTGACCGCGTTAAAGCCCTGCCCGATGGGTTCGAGGTGATTGCCCATTCACCGGGCGCGCCCTTTGCGGCCATCGCTGATGAAAGCCGGCGCATCTATGGCGTGCAGTTCCATCCCGAAGTGGTCCACACACCCGACGGCGCTGCGCTTCTCAAAAACTTCACGCACAATATTGCGGGCATGGGCGGCGACTGGTCCATGGCCGTTTTCCGCGATGAGAAAATTAAAAGAATCAGAGACCAGGTGGGCGATAAGCGGGTTATTTGCGGGCTGTCCGGCGGTGTTGATTCATCTGTTGCAGCCGTCCTGATCCATGAGGCGATTGGCGAGCAACTCACTTGTGTTTTCGTTGATACCGGGTTGATGCGCGCGAATATTGAAGGCATCGGGGAGGGTGAGGAGGTCGTACAACTCTTCCGCGACAGCTATAACATACCCCTGATCCATGTGGACGCGGCAGACCTTTTCCTCAGTAAGCTGAAGGATGTGGATGACCCGGAGCAAAAACGCAAAATCATTGGCGCCACGTTTATTGACGTGTTTGAGGAAAAAGCTCGCGAGGTGGGCGACGCAAAGTTCCTTGCCCAGGGCACGCTCTATCCCGATGTGATCGAAAGCGTCTCCTTTGATGGTGGCCCGTCGGTGACCATCAAGTCCCACCATAATGTGGGCGGCCTGCCTGAACGCATGGATCTTGAGCTGGTGGAACCGCTGCGCGAGCTATTCAAGGATGAAGTTCGCGGTCTTGGGCGCGAACTTGGCCTGCCTGACCATTTTGTGGCGCGTCATCCTTTCCCGGGACCGGGGCTTGCCATCCGCATTCCCGGTGCCGTCAGTGCCGAAAAAGCCGATATCCTGCGTAAAGCGGACGCGATCTATCTCGACGAAATCCGCAAGGCGGGGCTCTATGACGAGATCTGGCAGGCTTTTGCAGTACTCCTTCCCGTACGGACGGTTGGCGTCATGGGGGATGAGCGCACCTATGACCATGTGCTGGCCTTGCGGGCGGTCACCTCAACCGATGGGATGACAGCGGACTATTATCCGTTCCCCCATGATTTCCTTGGCCGCTGCGCCACGCGTATCATCAATCAGGTCCGCGGCGTCAACCGGGTTGTCTATGACGTCACGTCCAAACCCCCGGGCACCATCGAGTGGGAATAGGCTCTGAAAGGGCAACCTTGAGAGCCTAAAGTACGTTCGTTTCAATCGCAGTCGATGTTCATCCTTCGAGACGACCGCTGACGAGCTCTCCTCATGATGGGGACCTTGTTGTTTTTACTTGAAAAACCTTATCCTGATGAGCCCGGAGGGCGTCTCGAAGGACGAAAGTTTTCGATCTGAGTTGAATGGGAAGTGCTCTAGATAATTCGGCTGATAGGATCGCAACACGGTCGTTTAACGCCCGGCGAGCCGTTCGTCTGGCCCAGCGGCAATTTGCGATTCTCTTTAAGCGGGCTTTGCTATAGTCTTGGAAGAAAGCAAGCGCCGTTTGGAGGATCACCATGTCAACTACGCCAACCAGTAAGACCGCCAATTCCCTGTCGTCACGTGGCATTCGCAGAGCTTTGATGCCCAGTGTGGCGCTGGGGGCGCTGGCCCTGACCATCGCGGGCGGCGCGCTTTTCCAAGCCACCGCAGCGCAAAAGACGGACGCCCAAACCGCGGCGGCGACTGGAACGCCAACCCCGGCAATGGCCGATGAGCGTGGGTTTCTGGATGGCCTTGTTTATCGCAATATTGGGCCGTGGCGAGGCGGGCGCGCGAACGCCATTGCCGGGTCGGCGCAGGCGCCCTTTACCTTTTATCTGGGCACCACCGGCGGGGTGTTAAAAACGACCAATGCGGGGACAAGCTGGTCAGCCGTGTCTGACAAAGATTTCAATACCGCGCCCATTGGCGCCCTCGCGGTGGCACCCTCAAACCCCAATATCGTGGTGGCCGGTACTGGCGAATCCGCCTTTCGGGGCGTTGCGTCGAGCCAAGGCGACGGCATTTATAAGTCTGTTGATGGCGGCAACACTTGGCAGCATTTGGGCCTTAAAGAGACCCGCCAGATTGGTGAGATCGTCATCCATCCTGCCAATCCGGATGTGATCTGGGTTGCCGCCCAGGGCGATAGCTGGGCCCCCAATGCGGCGCGCGGCGTTTATAAGACCGACGATGGCGGCAAAACCTGGCGTAAGACGCTGGTGGGCGAGAATGACAATTCGGGCGCCGTTGATTTGCGAATTGATCCGGGTAACCCGCTTATTTTATATGCTGCCATGTGGGACCATGAACGCGAGCCGTGGCAAATGCGCTCCGGCGGGCCGGGCAGTGGTATCTGGAAATCCACCGATGGCGGGGAAAGCTGGGCCCGTCTGACCGATGATTTGCCCGAAACTATGGGCAAAATTGGCATTGCCCCGTCGGGTGCCAAACCCGGCCTTGTCTATGCGGTGATTGAAGCGGGCGACAAGAAAGGCGGCGTTTATAAATCCATCGATTATGGTGAGAGCTGGACGCAAGTGAACAAGACCCGAAAGGTTCAGGCGCGCTCCTGGTATTATATGCACATTTTTGCCGATCCGAAGGACGCGGACACGGTCTATGTGATGAATGCTGATTTTCACAAATCAACCGATGGCGGCAAGAGCTTTGTTTCGGTGCCTGATCGACACACGGACCACCACGATGTGTGGATCAATCCGGAAAACCCGAGCATTATTGCCAATGCAAATGATGGCGGCGGCAACATTTCGCTCGATGGCGCTGCTTCATGGTCGCAGCAGCATAATCAGCCCACGGCGCAATTCTACCGTGTCATCACCGACAATCAGGTGCCATACCGCCTTTATGCGGGCCAGCAGGACAATTCCACGGTTTCTATCCCCGTGCGCGGTGCCGATGGGTCGATCGGGCGCGATGACTATTACGCAGTTGGCGGTGGCGAGAGTGCCCATGTGGCCCTCGACCCCGACAATCCACGCTACATCTATGCGGGCAGCTATCTCGGCTACATCTCCGAGTTTGATATGGAAACCCGCACCTCCCGTTATATCGCCGCATATCCGGAGCTTGAGTTTGGGGTGTCACCGTCCGAACGCAAATATCGATGGAACTGGAATGCGCCAATCGTTGTGTCGGCCCATGATCCAAAAACAATATTCCATGGCGGCAATCATGTGATGGTGTCGCGTGACCGCGGTCAGTCGTGGACCGAATATTCGCCCGACCTCACCCGCGATGAGGAAGACAAACAAGGTCCCGGCGGCCTGCCCATTACCAATGAGGTTAGTGAAAATTACAACACCATCCTTTATCTGGCCGATAGTCCGCATGAGGCGGGCATTCTGTGGGCCGGTACCGATGATGGCCGATTGCAGGTGACCCGTGATGATGGGGAAAGCTGGACGGATGTGACACCGTCGGGGGTCAGCGATGGCATGTTCAACGCAATCGAAGTGTCACCCCATACACCGGGTACTGCTTATGTGGCCTTTACCCGCTATAAAATGGGCGATCAAAAACCCTATATTTATCAGACCAAGGATTATGGCCAAAGCTGGTCGCAGTTGGATGGCAGATTACCGAAAGATGCTTTTGTCCGTGTTGTCCGCGAAGATGTTCAAAAACCGGGGCTCTTATTCGCAGGCACGGAAAAGGGCGTCTTTTTTTCAACCAATGCTGGCGGGAATTGGGAGAGCTTACGTTTGGAAATGCCCAGCGTGCCAATTACCGATCTGCGGGTAAAAGCGCGCGATCTTGTGGTGGCAACACAGGGGCGGGGCTTTTGGATCCTTGATGATATTGCGCCCCTGCGCGAGACGACGCCGCAAATCATGCAAGCCGATGCGCATCTGTTTACGCCGCAACCGGCCCAGCGCTTTGAAACTGGCGGCGGCAATGGCGGCGAGGGGGCCAATCCCCCCAAAGGCGCGGTCATCTATTATTCTCTTGGTGAGACGCCCGACCTTAAGGAAGTTACGCTCACGCTGGAAATTCTTGATGCAGACGAAAATATTCTCCGAACCTTAAAAAGCGATAGCGAAAAGGGTATTGAGGGTGGCGGTAGTGGTGTGAAATACGCTTTACCTGCCGAAAAAGGGATCAACAGGGTCATGTGGGACATGCGCCGCGCACCGGTCAAAGATGTCCCCGGCCTGTGGTCAACACGGGGCGGTGAGGCAAAAATTGTCCCCGGTTATAGCGTCGGGCCTGGTCAATACAGTGTACGGATGAAATATGGCGACAAGCTGGTCGGAACGGTGCCGTTGACAGTTGAGTGGGACCCGCGGTTAGCGACCGAGCCGGCAAAGATCACCGAGCAACAGGCAATGGTTAGCAATCTTTATGGTATGATTGACGAATTATACCGCTCGGTCGTTGCCTTGCGCGTTGCAAAGGAACAGGCCGAGCTCCGCAAAAAGATCGCGGAAGAGGCCGGTGATGGTGAGGCACTGGTCACCGCCGCCTCAACCCTGGGCGATGCCGTTGATGATTGGGAAAAAGCCGTCGTTTCGCCAGAGCGGGAGTTTTTTCAGGATGTGCTGAATTATCCTGACATGCTCGATTCTGATCTTCTCGCCCTTTACGGCACCGTCGATGGCGCCGCGCAAGGGGTAACGGGTGGCATGAAAGACCGTATGGTCGATTTGCAGCAAGCCTTCAAAACGGCCATGGCCAACCGTGACAAAGTCATCGCCGGACCGATTGCCGATTTCAACGCTGTGTTTTCTGAGAAAACGGCACCCGGCATCGCGCTGCCCCCGTTACAGATGAGCGCCTCGCAAGAGGGTCCATCAACGCCAACCGCACCGGCATTGGATGATGAAATGCAATAAGACGGATCGTATGGATGCCTGCGAACCGGTATGATGTGGGTTTATGTCGTGGAGCGACATTGGTTTGACCGAGAAGAACAAAAACCCCTCCCCGTGGCTTGACCACGGGGATCGCGGTGTCCCTCTAAAAAGAGCGCGATGCCAACGACGTTTGGTGCAAGGGGTGCGTTTTGCTCGCCCCCGCATTTTGGATCGTAAAATTCTGCTCACGCCGCCTGAAGATATTGATCGATCACTTTTTTATCGCCGGAATGGTCAAACGTGACGGTCAGTTTCTGACCTTCCGTAGCTTTCACATGGCCGTACCCAAATTTTTGGTGAAAAACGCGTTGGCCGATTTCAAAACGTGATGTGCCAACGCTCTGTACCGAGACGGCATTCGCCTTGCCTTCAATCATGGGTGGATCAGAAATCGGTCGGCGGGCGGCGGCACGCGCCCGGCGCCAACCGGGATTGTCGTAATATTCGGACTTGGTGACCGGTTCGGCGTTGAAACGTGTATGGCTGGCGAGACTTGACGCCGCATTTCCATAAAGTCCTGGCTCAGATTGAACCTCCACATGTTCCTCAGGCAACTCATCGATAAATCGCGACGGGGCCGCATTCTGCCAACGGCCATACATTTGCCGATTGGCTGCAAAAGAAATACGGCAGCTTTCTTCGGCCCGTGTAATGCCCACATATGCTAAGCGCCGCTCTTCTTCGAGAGCTGCCGTTCCCCCTTCGTCGAGGGAGCGTTGCGACGGAAAAACGCCTTCTTCCCAACCGGGCAAAAAGACAACCGGGAATTCCAGGCCCTTTGCCGCGTGCAATGTCATCAGCCAAACCTGACCGCCAGCAAAACTCTCATTATGTTCCGCCACCAGAGCCACATGGTCGAGGAATGCCTCGACCGTCTCATACTCGCTCACTGCCGAGACAATTTCCTTGAGGTTTTCAAGTTTGCTTGCCGCTTTCGGCGATTTAGAGTTTTTCCAATAATCCGTATACCCAGATTCTTCGAGAATCAGTTCGGCAAGATCACGTGGCGGCAGATCATCCATCTGCGTCGACCACCGATCAATCATGGCCACAAACCGGGTGAGGGCCGTTTTGCCAACGCCGCTCAATTCACCTGTTTCCAGGATGAGCCGTGCCGCACGCATGAGCGGGATTTCTTCGCGCCGGGCAATCTTGTGCACGGCCTGCATGGTCACGCCGCCCAGCTTACGCGCTGGCTTGTTCGCAATGCGGTCAAAAGCAAGATCGTCAGCCTGGCTGCGTACGAGCCGCAAATACGCAATGGCGTCGCGGGTTTCTTCGCGCTCATAAAACCGGGGGCCACCAACAACTTTATAGGCAAGACCGAGCGTATTGAACCGCTCTTCAAAGGCACGCATTTGAAATGACGCCCGCACGAGGACAGCCATTTGACTTAGCGAGCGGCCGCGGCTTTGCTCCGTTTCAATTTCGTCACAGATTTGGCGCGCTTCTTCCTCCCCGTCCCACAGGCCGCGCACCAAAACCTTTTCGCCGTCTTCGCGGTCCGTCCAAAGCGTTTTGCCAAGACGATCCTGATTGGCGCTAATCAGGCCCGATGCGGCCCCAAGGATGGCCGGTGTAGATCGATAGTTACGTTCAAGGCGGATGACCTTCGCGCCCGGAAAATCTTTTTCAAACCGCAGGATGTTTTCAACCTCAGCCCCGCGCCAGCCATAAATCGACTGGTCATCATCGCCTACACAACATATATTACGATGCTGCTGGGCGAGGAGACGCAGCCATAAATATTGGGCAACGTTCGTGTCCTGATATTCATCGACCAGCATATAACGAAAGCGGCCCTGATAGTCGCTCAGCACATCCTCATTTTGCTGAAAGATCGTTAGGTTGTGGACAAGGAGATCCCCAAAATCCACCGCATTGAGCGTGATCAGTCTTGCCTGATAATTCGCATAAAGATCGATGGCGCGCCCATCGGCAAAATGCCAGGCCTCATCTTTGGGAACTTTTTCCGGCACCAAGCCACGATTTTTCCAGCCATCGATCATGCTGGCGAGCGCCCGGCCGGTCCAGCGTTTTTCGTCAATATCGGCGTCGGTGATCACCTGTTTAGCGAGACGGATTTGATCATCCATATCGAGGATGGTGAAATTTGACTTGAGGCTCACCAGTTCGGCATGTCGGCGCAGGATTTGGGCGGCGATGGCGTGGAATGTGCCGAGCCAGCGCATCCCCTCAACCTCGTCACCGATCAGTTTACCGATTCGCTCTTTCATCTCCCGGGCCGCTTTATTGGTGAAGGTCACCGCGAGGATTTGCGACGGGTAGGCAAGACGTTCGCGCAAAATATGCGCAAGACGCGTTGTTAGGGCCCGGGTCTTGCCAGTACCCGCCCCGGCGAGCATTAGAACCGGTCCGTCGGTGGCGAGAACCGCCGCCTGTTGCTCATCATTCAGACCATTGAGATAATCGGCATCACCATTGCCGCTGCCAGAGGCGGGCGGTTTGATGGCTTGCAGGGCGCGTTGGGAAACGGTTTGCGAACTCATGACTTTCTATACGCCGAAAAGAACGATTCTGGAACATCTGAAGGGACGCAGGGTCCGGGGTGCTTGTGGCAACGTCATAAGCAAAACAGACTTTTCCGTAATATTTGCCCGTTTCTGCTACCAACCCAAATAATCGGCAGCATTTATTTTGGGTTGGTAGCAGAATTTTATGCTTGTGCCGGGGTGCCACACTAAAGTCATATTGTGCCCCCGGTTTTTGCCACGGTGTCGCCGTTTCTATCCCAGTCTCAAACACTTACCCGGCGCGTCAAGCCGGACAGGGCATAGGGAACAGGGCAAAGATGGGCAAATTTGAAGTATTCCGCGATAAGGCGGGCGAGTTTCGATTCCGGCTACTTACGGCCGTGGGTGACAATATCATGTCGAGTGAGGGCTACCGGGAAAAACGCAGCGCGTTTAACGGCATCGCCTCCATCAAGAAAAACAGCACGTTGCCACACCGGTTTATGCGCAAAAAGGCTGTCGATGGGCGGCCGTATTTCGTGTTGAAGGCGGGCAATCACGAAATCATCGGTAAATCAAAAACCTTTGACGATGATGATAGCTGTGAGACGGCCATCCGGCAGTTTATTGGCGTGGTGCAAGATGCGGAAATAGATGACGTGACCAAGCGCATTCGCCGCACACAAGTAGCCTGAGCACACCCTCTTAAGAGCAGAGACCGCCGAGCAAGGGGAGGAAGATAAGTGTCTCCTCTGGTAAGCGGCGCCATCGGCCCACTTGGTCAAAGATCCTCGCGTGCAAGCGCTGTGTTTTCTGATAGTCTTTGCGTCTGATCAGGGGTACGGCGCTGACGGTGGTTTTGTTATTTGGCGCAATATCACCCTGTCTTTGAGGGTGACGCATTATCGTGGATATTCAGGCGGATGAGGCATCGGACGATGCACCCACTGGCGTGTCAACATCGACCGCAGCGGGCCAGCGCTCCGTCCGGATCATTCATCTTTCGGATCCGCATTTGCCAACGCTTGGCCCCGTCTCGTTTGCAACGCTGCTCAATAAGCGGATTTTTGGTTATCTCAATTGGCAATTTCGGCGCAGGTTTGTTCATCGGCGCGAAGTTCTTGACTGCCTCACCAACGATATCAACCAGCGCGGTTACGATCAGCTTCTCATCGGTGGTGATCTGATCAATATTGCCTTGCCGCAGGAGTTTGTCTCGGCGCGTCGATGGATGGATGGGTTAGGCGACCCCAGCAAAATCATGGTCGTGCCGGGTAATCATGACACCTATGTCAGGGTCCCCTGGGACAAAGGCCTTGGTCAGTGGGCAGATTATATGACTGGCCTTCGGGTTGCCGCCACTGCGCCCGATGGGCCGTTAACGCTTAAGGAACGAAAACCCACTGGCTTCTCCGACTTTCCGTTTATACGCCGCGTTGGCCCTGTCCAAATGGTCGGTTTGAATACGGCGCCCAGTTCCGCGCCGGGTCTTGCCACCGGTCGTGCCGGGCCCCAGCAGCGCGCGCGGCTAAAATCGATGCTTGCACACCAAACAACACCTTCTAAAGGCGATAGCAGCGGGCCAAATCTCACCGTCATTCTTGGTCATCATCCCTGGAGCGGGGCAGGGATGGCGCGCCACAAACGCATGACCGACGGGCGTGATCTTATCGCTGTTGCAGACGCTGCGCGGGTCGCCGGAGCGGGGCAAATAATGCTGCTCCACGGCCACGCCCATGTGCCCATGCATCAAGCCGTGGGTGCGCACCAAACCCTTCATCTTGGGGTCGCGTCTGCATCCTATGCTCACCAGCGCGAAGAGCCGCATGACGCTGACACGGGCCCGCCACCCGCCGGGCAGTATCATTGTTTTGATATCTTAACGCCTGCTTCGAAGGGACAAAGGGAAGGCACAAAGACGGTACAGATCACCTTGACCGTGAGGGCTGTCGACCCGCGCGATATGACCGTCTATACCGCGTATCAGGGCACGCCAGAGGCTTGGTCGCCCTAGGCTAGCTTTAAGCCTTTGGCCAAGGTGTGGTCCGCATTTAACTTATAATCTCGACGAGGACTGACCATGTTTGACGATGCTGACCGCGGTGCACCCTCGCAAACGCCGCCGCGCCCATCAAGGCCTCAGAAGTCAAATTTTGAAAACCAGCTTGAGATAAGCTTAGAGGCCGCCGCAGCCTGGAGCGCAGACCATCAACACCCTGATGGCTATTGGGTTGGCCGACTTGAATCCAATGTATGTATGGAAGCGGAGTGGATCCTCGCGTTGTGGGTCCTTGGCCTGGAGGACCATCCCTTGCGCCCGCGTCTGGCACACGCATTGATCAGTACCCAGCGTGATGATGGCTCCTGGGAGATTTACCACAAGGCCCCCGCCGGTGATATCAACACAACGGTTGAGGCATATGCCGCCCTGCGCAGTATGGGGCACGGCGCCGATGAGCCCTTTATGCAAAAGGCGCAAGACTGGATCGCGTCGAAAGGGGGCTTGCGCAATATCCGGGTTTTCACCCGCTATTGGCTGGCGCTGATTGGTGAGTGGCCGTGGGAGAAAACACCTAATGTGCCGCCGGAGGTGATCCGGTTTCCCCCCTGGTTTGCCTTTTCGATTTATAATTTCGCCCAATGGGCCCGGGCGACGATGGTGCCCATTGCCGTCTTGTGCGCCCGGCGCACAATGCGCCCGCTCGCCCCTGAAAATCGTCTTGATGCGTTGTTTCCCGGGGAGCGCGCGGACTTTGATTATACGCTGCCCAAAAAGCCAGGCGCTGATTTATGGGACCGTTTTTTCCGGGCCGCTGATAATTGCCTGCATGGTTTGCAAAGCGCAGGGCTCACCCCCGGGCGGAATACAACCGTCAAACGCGCGCTGGAGTGGATTATTCAGCACCAGGATGCCGACGGCGTTTGGGGTGGTATTCAGCCCCCGTGGATATACTCCCTGATGGCGTTGGTGAGCGAAGGTTATGCCCTTGACCATCCCGTTGTTGCAAAGGCGCTGGCCGCTCTTGATGATCCGCGCTGGCGGGTCGATGTGGGACCGGCAACTTTTATCCAAGCGTCAACCTCCCCGGTTTGGGATACGGTTTTAACCCTATTGGCGTTTGATGATGCCAATATGCTGGAGAAATATCCCGGAGAGGTTCAACGCGCCGTGCAATGGGTGCTTGATCAACAGGTTCTAAGGCCCGGTGACTGGCAAGTGAAGGTGCCCGATGTACCGCCCGGTGGTTGGTCGTTTGAATATAAAAACTACTTCTATCCCGACACAGATGATACCGCTGTGGCACTGATTGTTTTGTCCCGGTTTCGCGATGATCCCTATTGGCAAGAGCGCGGCATTGAAACGGCGATCAGCCGCGGGGTTGATTGGCTCCTCGGGATGCAGTCAAAAAATGGCGGCTGGGGTGCTTTTGATAAAGATAACAACAAGACAATCACAACGCGAATACCATTTTGCGATTTTGGCGAAGCGCTTGACCCGCCCTCGGTTGATGTAACCGCCCATATTGTTGAGGCCTTTGGCAAGCTTGGTTTTCGGGAAACACACCCGGCAATGGCCCGGGCGCTGGCCTATCTTAAAGCGGAGCAGGAGGCTGATGGTTCCTGGTTTGGCCGGTGGGGTGTAAACTATGTGTACGGAACAGGTGCCGTCCTGCCAGCGCTCGAAGCATTGCATGTGGATATGACGGCCCCTTGGGTCACCAAAGCGGCCGATTGGCTCCTTGCCATGCAACAGGGCGATAGCGGTTGGGGAGAAAGCTGCGCCTCCTACATGGACCCTCAAATGGCCGGCAAAGGCACAACAACCGCCAGCCAAACCGCGTGGGCCATTATGGGGCTGGCTGCAGTGAATCGGCCTGGTGACCGCGACGCGATGGAGCGCGGTGTCGGCTATTTGATGGACCGGCAGGTCGATGGTACCTGGACTGAACCAGAATATACCGGCACCGGCTTCCCCGGATATGGCGTTGGTGCCACGATCAAGCTGACCGACCCCGGGCTTGAGGACCGATTAAGCCAAGGGGTTGAGCTAAGCCGCGCCTTTATGATCAATTATAATCTGTACCGGCATTATTTTCCGCTGATGGCGTTTGGCCGGGTGCGTACGCTTTTTGGCAAATGACCGAACCCCCAATTGATGTCATTATTCTAGGCGCCGGGGCGGCAGGGCTTTTTTGTGCGGGTGAGGCCGCCCGCCTAGGCAACAGCGTGCTGGTTCTTGATCACGCCAAACGCCTCGGTGAAAAAATCCGGATTTCCGGGGGCGGGCGCTGTAATTTCACCAATATTCACACCCAGCCGACGAATTTCATCTCGCAAAACCCCAAATTCTGCATCTCAGCGTTAAAGCGCTTTACCCCGCAGGATTTTCTGGACCGCGTCAACGCGGCTGGAATTGCCTGGCATGAGAAAACCCTAGGTCAGCTTTTTTGTGACACGCGTGCGCAAGCTATCATTGATATGCTGATGAAAGCTGCCGCCGCTGGCGGGGCAATCGTTCAAGGGGACACGAACATCAAGAAAATAGGCCAGGAGGGGACCGATTTTCGCGTGGAAACCAGCGCTGGGACTTATCAATGCAGAAGTCTTGTTGTTGCCACGGGCGGTCTTTCAATCCCAAAAATTGGTGCCACTGGGTTTGGTTATGATCTGGCCCGCCAATTCGGTCTTGAGGTGGTGGAAACGCGGGCAGGCCTTGTGCCGCTGACCTTTGATGGGATGATATTAGAGGCTGCGAAATCGCTGGCCGGTGTGAGCGTGGACGCGGAAATATCCTGTGGTCGGACAATGTTTCACGAAGGGCTGCTCTTTACCCACCGGGGTTTAAGTGGGCCAAGCATTTTGCAGATTTCTAACTACTGGCAACGGGGCGATGCCCTCTCCGTCAATCTCTTGCCATCAGTGGATCTGGCGTCCGAATTAAGCGGCGCGCGTCAGCATAATGGCCGGCAAACAGCCGACAAAGTGCTTGTGCAGCACCTGCCAAAACGGCTCGTCAGCCAACATCTTAACGGCTCTGACGGGTGGAAGAGCCTTGCTGAAACTGGCAATAAAGGCCTCCACGCGCTGGCACAGCGGTTTCACGATTGGCAGCTCTATCCGGCGGGTACGGAGGGGTATCGCACCGCAGAAGTGACCCTTGGCGGCGTCGATACACGCGCACTCAACTCCCGAACCATGGAGGCAAAAAGCGTCCCCGGTCTCCATTTTATTGGCGAAGTCGTTGATGTGACCGGCTGGCTCGGCGGCTATAATTTTCAATGGGCGTGGGCGAGCGCCCATGCTGCGGCTATGGGCATCTGATGAGTAGCGTAAGGGTCTATTCCGCTGCGATATGGCTTTTTGCTGGTTGGTTACCAAACCGCATTTTCAGCATGCGCGCCCATTCCTTAAACGGAAAAGCAATCAGCGGCACCACATGGTCGCCGGGATTATTCTGAAAGCCGGTGGGCACATCTTTAGCCGGGCCGGGGCAATAATAGGTGCCAAACGCGATATCGTAGAATGGAAAGATCGACGCAAAATTTTTGTCATAGGCGGCCTCCACATCGGCGTGGTGCCAGCGATGAAAACGCGGGGATGCAATAACATGGCGCAACGGCCCATGCCCCCAATCCAAATTCGCGTGGACGTAATATTGGTGTACGGCCTTTATATAGCCGAGCATGAAAATCTCATGAACTTTCAGGCCAAGCCAGCTGCCCATCACCAATAGGCTTGCGCTCAGCACGGCTGTTTCCAGAAAATGGGCTCGTGACCAGGATAGAAAATGCAATTGCGTATCGGAGTGATGAACCGCATGGATGGGCCAGATCCAACTTTCGTGCAGATATCGGTGCACCCAATAAAGATTGAAATCATAAACGAGAAGCACAATCAGCCCCGCAATGGGCAAGGGCACGCCCGTCCATAGGGCGGTGGGTAAATGGGGAATGTTCAAAGCGTCGTATAAAGATGAAACCGGTAGAACGAGATAGTAAACAATGACCGCTGCGCCGGTATTAAAACCCACAAAGGCAAGATTGGTTGCCGCTGAATGGGCAAGTTTCGGGCGCCAGCGAAAAACCTCTACCCCGCGCGCCAGAAAGGCGAGGACGGTAAAAATAACAAAGAATAGAGCGTAATGAGCACCAAAATTAACAAGCCGGGTTAGCGCTTCAGACATCATGATCATCCCAATTGCGAGAAGACCACCAAAAAGCTTATCGCCCTATCGTTGCTGGCCTCACCAAGAGGACAGGCGTAGCAGGCGGGGGCTAACCAACCTTTAATCCGATAGAATAGTCAGCATACTGTCAGGGTTAAAAAATGGTAAATAGTATCAACCCACGCGGAAGGCAGAGCGGGTTTTATCCTGATCACCGAAGGCTTTCGCGGCTTCGCGGCCCTCCGGTGTCACATTGCCATCGGCGTCGAGCCAGCCTTGTGCCTGCGCGCATTCGCGCCCGGATTTGCCTTCCATGCCGCCTGACATTTGCGCAGCAAATGTTTCAAGCAAATATATCGTGTCTTTATCCATCAGATCACCTCCGACCAATGTTACGTTTTTGTCGCAGGGGTGGATCAAACGCGCTTCAAACCCGTCAAGCCGCGCGGTCAGATCTGCGCGTCCCCGCGCCAGCACGGCGGCTCACTTCTCGGGCAAGAGCCGTGATCTCGTCGGCGGCAAGACTACGCTTTGCGGTCTCCACAACACCTTGGCCACTGGCGAGGCTTTCGGCAAAGGCAGCACGATTGCCCAGTTCGGCGCGCGCCATTGGCAATTGGCTCTGGCGCAATTGAGTGCGGATCATATCCGCCACCCTGGCCCGGGCGGGGGCACGGTTAACCACAAATAGCACCGGTTTTTCCGCCTCGCCAATAACCCGCGCCGTAGGCATGGTGGCATCAAGATCGAGCGGTGATAACTGCAAGGGCACGATAACGAGGTCCGCAGCCCCGACAGCCCGGCTTAAAGACCGATCGAGCAGGGGCGGGGTATCAATAAAAATAAAGTCCGGCGGTGTCTGGGCCCGGCGCAGTCGGCGCACACTCGATGCAATGCCATAGCTCGTTGCCTGTTCCAGGGGAAAATCAAGCCCCGGCAACCGGCGTTCGCGCACACTCACCCAATGGCTAAGACTTGCCTGATCATCGGCATCGATCGCCGCCACGCGCCGCCCGCTCGCCATCAATGCAGTAAGCAATTGGCACACTAATGTTGTTTTGCCTGCGCCTCCCTTGCGCTGCGCCACCGTAATAATGCGCGTCACTGAAACCCCTCCAATCAATTGCCAATGGAAAATTGCTCCGATTCTTTTCCACGGGCGACGAGAAATCAATCAGCCCCTTCGGCCGGTGATAAACGGATAAACCGCACCGCAAACACCATCAGCGCAACCGCCAGGCCAGCCGCAACCAAAAAAGGCGTACGAATTCCAATCGCATAAAGAGAAAATGCCAAGGCCGGGGTAAAGATATGCCCCGTGGTCCAGGCCGCGTTGGCAAGGCCCGCTGCCGCCCCCTGTTCCTCTGGTGAGACTTGCAGAGAGATTGCCGCGTTATAACCGGGCCTGATCATCCCGGTGCCAAGGCCATTGATCAGCATACCGAAAGCGATGGTGCCAAAATCATTTCCAACGGCAATAATCAGATGACCGATCATCAAGACAGGCGGCGCTATGATCAACAATAGACGCGGGGAGGGGCGGAAGCGGCCAATAATCACCAATTGGCCAAACAAGGCCGCAAGGGAATTGACCATGAAAACCACGCCCAGATATTGCGACGCCGTTGTCTCATCCAGCGCCAACACGTCGAGCAGATAAAAGCCCGTGAGCTGGATTGGGATCACCATTAAGGCGCCGCTGACGACGCCATAAATCAGCACATGGCGTACGCGGGCATCGGTCATTTTTAGCGCACCACGGGCTGTGCGCTGTTTGGGTCGCGATTGCTCGGGCAGAAAGACGGCAATGGCGACAAAAGCGGCTGCGGCGATGGCGGATACCGCAAAAAGCGGCACCACGGGGCCAAACTGCACCGTGGCACCGCCAATACCAGGGCCGAGCGTCGAGCCAATACCAAAGGCCGCGCCAAGACCGGCAAGCGCGGCGGTTCTGTCCTGCGCGCCCGTACGGTCGGCAATATAGGCCTGTGACGCGGCGGGCGCAGCCGACGAAAACAACCCGTGAAAAGCGCGGATACCCGCCAGCAGAAAAACTAACGCTCCCGCCGGCACCCACGCGTTCAGCCCGGCATGCAACGCCAAGCCAAGCGCGCTCAGTGCGATTGCAAACACCCCAACCCCTAAAAGGATTACCGGTTTACGGCCAATTTGGTCACTGCGTCGCCCCCACACCGGGCTCATCAGTACCCAGAAAAATGCAGACAGTGTGAAAACCAACCCCACCTCAATATCCGCCATACCGAGACGACGGGCGAGGGGCGGCAAAATGGCAAAGAGAATGGTTTGACCCAGGCCCAGACACAAGGTCGCCAACATCAAGATTGCAAAAGCGGTGCGGCGATCTTTGCGGGTTGCCGGATCGGTCTGCGACGCTGGCAATGATGCCGGGGGATCGGCGGGCGTGTGGGGAACATCCATGGGTTCCCATGCCAAAGTTTTACTGCGATGGCCAGATCGACATGCGCGACGTTGGTTTAGCAGTTCGCACGTAAATCCGTTTTGCCGTGCCACTCACGCTGTGATTAACTGAAGGATGAATTGCGAAATTGCCCACTGGAGGAACGCCATGATTGCCCATGAAGGAGATATTCCGGATCGGCGCGTTTTCCTAAAGCTTGCCCTGGCCGCGTCATCACTTGGCGCCTGTGCGCCCGAGCGCTCAGAACACCGCAAGCATATCGGCGTGATTGGTGGTGGCATTATCGGGACCTCAATTGCCTATCATCTGGCGTAAGCGGGTGCGCGGGTCACCCTGTTGGAACGTGGTCGTTTGGCGGGGCGCGCGAGCCACGGCACGTTTGCATGGATCAATGCCACCTGGGCAAAGCAGCCACGATATTATCACGCCTTCAATCAGGCAGGGCTAACGGGCTGGCACCGTCTGCAATCGGCGTTGAATATCCCCGTCCGATGGGGCGGCTCAGTTGAATGGTTTACCGCCACGGAACGCCAGGAACGTTTGGCGAAACAAATCGCCGAACAAGTGGCCTGTGGGGAGCCGGCGCAAATGATTGACGCCGACACGCTTGCAAGCCTGGAGCCCAATGTCGATATCGGCGATACGCGCCGGGTTGCCTATTCTCCCAATGACGGCGCAGTAGACCCTGTATTAGCCACTAAAGCGCTGGCCGCTGCTGCCGGTAGTCTTGGCGCTGTCATCAACGAGAATTGCGCTGTACACGGTGTCACCATGGTGCGCGACGGCGTGGCTGAGCTCGCAACCGATTTCGGCCCAATAACAGTGGATGGGTATGTGCTCGCCACGGGGGCCGATCCCAATGCGACGCAAGCCTTGGCCGGCATTCATATCCCCCAACGCACAACGCCTGGCGTGATCGCCATTACCAAACCCATGGCCCCGACGATAAATCGCATCATTGTCGCGCCGGGTGTGCATATCCACCAGCGAGGCGATGGGCGTATCGTGCTGGGGGAACAAGATGGCCCCCCGAAAACGCAAGCCCATATGGCCCGCTTAGCCGGGCGCCCCACACGCTTTCCCACTGACGATCTGGCCCTAAAGCATGCAAGCCGCCTGATCAGCACTGCAGAAACATTCGTACCCGGTATGAACTCAGCAGAAATCGAAGACGTCATTATCGGCTGGCGGCCGCGGCCCATTGACGACCACCCGGTCATAGGACGTAGCCCAACGAACCCGGCGGCTTATCTGGCGATCATGCATAGCGGGATTTCTTTGGCACCAATCGTTGGCGCCCTTGCGGCAAAGGAAGTGCTCAGCGGTCAAATCGCACAAGGTCTCGAACATTATCGTCCAGACCGCACATTTGCCTCTGTGCGTCGCTATTAACCGAGAGGCGTGACAAGCATGCCGTCGCGATATTGCCGCTCAGCTCAATCGCCTTTTGATGTGGTCGCGACCGCGCTTTTCCAATCGTGATCAACGGTTTTGGTCACACGCCAGAATGCAAAAATGCCGATAATAACCGGGACCAGTGTCGCGGTCATGGCAAGGCGCAAACCACGCTCCGCTGAAACACCGGCCATGCCAGCAAAAAGATCGCTGAGGAAACCGGTGACGGACGGTCCTAAACCGAGAGCGATAAGATTTAGAATGAAGAAGTAAACCGCCGTTGACAGCGCACGCATATTGACCGGCGCAAGGGTTTGGGCAAGCGCAAAGCCGGGGCCTAAATGAATGCCCACCAAAAAGTGTACCGGCCACAACAAAATAAGACACCAGACAGGACTACCCACCCAGATGGCGCCGATAAAAAAAGGAATATAGAGGACCATCGCCAGCGCAGGAATTGATCCGTACGCTGTTTTATCACGAGCGGCAAACCGATCGACAAACCGCCCGCCAGCAAAAACGCCGGCCACATAGGCCGTACCATTGATAATGCCGAGCCAACCATACACGGCAAGTTTGTCAAAGTCCGGATGGCTTCGAAGGAAAAATAATACCGTGAATGCACTTGTGGCATAAGACGCAAAGGAAACCGCCGTTTGGGCCGTCAACATATTGGCATAGGTGGGAATTCGCAAAAGCTGGCGCGCCGCGCGCCATAAATCGCCAACATTGAACAGCGGCCCGTCTGGCAATTTCGTCATTGGGGGGATCGGTTGGCCGCTTTTTGCCGCCGCAATGCGGTCAATAAGTCCGCGTTCGGGCTCACGAACAACCAAACGGAGTATGATGGCCAGAAGAACACCCGGAATACCCAAGCCAAGAAACGCGGTACGCCAATCAAAGTTTTGCACAATCCAGCCGCCGCCCAGATACGCAATTGTTATGCCAATGGGAATGCCCATGGAGTATATCGCTAACGCCCCGGCGCGGGCCTCTTTCGGGAAATAGTCAGAGATAAGGGCGTGGGCGGGGGGCGTACCCCCAGCCTCCCCAATACCAACGCCAATCCGTGCAAGGATCAGTTGCGAAAAATTCTGCGCTATACCACATAGGGCGGTGAACCCCGACCAAACCGCAAGCGACAGCGCGATAATTGTCACGCGGTTATGTCGGTCGGCCAATCGCGCAATGGGGATACCAAGGGTGGTATAAAGAATGGCAAACGCAATACCCGACAACAAACCAAGCTGTGTATCGCTGAGCCCGAATTCGCCCTTTATGGCGGGCGCAAGAATGCCCATGATCTGGCGGTCAAGAAAATTAAAAGTATAAACGCCGGTCAGCAGAAACAGGACCAGATATTGATACCCTTTGGAGGGTTGAACAATTGCGGCGGAATCGTCGCCGATAGACGCGGCCGATTGGTCTGACATGGATGGCGCATCCTTTCCCAAGGTTGGAAAAAATCGATGACCGAACGGTGCGCAGTTGCCGCGCCAATGGCAAGCGGCATTGGCAGTGATGGGGAGCGGCGCGAAGAGCCCTACACCTTAGCAGTGCGTAGGATCTGCCCGCAATCCGCTACAGATCACCCATCGGCTTTTTGCGGCCAGAGCGGTGCCGTTCGCGCCGGTCGCTTTCAATATACCGGTCTGTGGTTGCCATGGTGGCGTGGCCGGCATCATCGCGCACATGCTCTCGCGGCCTGATTTTTACGTCTTCAGAAATACCCGTGTGACGTAACCAATGGACGGTGGCGGCGCGCAGATCCTGGGCATCTTCTTCCATGCCATCGGCTTTCATGCGGGCATACGCACTGTCAAAACAGTCCTGCACAATGCGGCGCACCTGGCGGGTCGAGGTGATTGGACCATGCCCTTTATTTTTACTCAGTAAAGGGATCATTTCACCAATTGCGGGAAGGGGGCTTAGACCCAGTGTATGGCGATAATGTTGGAGGGCCAACAGCATGGCATCGGACACAACGATGGTACGGTCTTTATTGCCTTTACCCGTGACATGAAACCACCAATGGCCATCCTGGTCCCGCCGAAAATCACCCATCATCGGGACACTGCGCTCATCGGCGACCAGTTCCGATATCCGCAGATACATCCCATAAAGGCAATTCATGATAAACACGGTTCGCTCGTGCGCCGGATCAGCCTTGGCGGTCTGACGCGCAGTTTCGATCACATAATCCCACTGTAAATTGGTAATCCGCCGCACAATCGCGGTATTATGGTCAGTACGCAGGAACTTACTCTTCTGCCGGATCATGGCAACGGGATTATAATCCACGAGCTTTTCTTCTGTGAGGAAATCAAAAAAAGATGACAGGACCGAAAAGGTTGCCCGCAAACTGGCTTGCGACGGCGTATAGACCGGCACAGGGTTTGCGTCCCCCGTGGGCGCGGTTTTGCGTTTTGACACAACAAAGGGCCGCCATTCCGGATTGGGTAGTGTCTGCCCATCGCGGCGAACGAACCGTGCCACATTTTTGGTGCCAATCCAGGCTGACGGTGGATTGAGCGTGAAGCGGACAAAGTCTTCAATCTGCTCACGCGCCAGTCCAATAACAGCAATCCGCTCAATGCGCCAAGCCCACTGCAACAAGCGTTCAAGTTCGCGCCGATAGGCATTCACCGTGGCGCTGCTACCCACATAGGTATAGAGAAACTTGAGCGCATATTCATAATCGCGTGATGCGCCATTGATGGGCGGTTCGTTTTGAAAGAACGCCGACACCTCAAACGCCGTGGCTGCTTCTGACGCCGGATAGCGATAGGGATTTTCCATGGTGCCAGAAGCATCGAGGATCGGCATCGGCGCACAGTCGTTGGCGTCCATTGACTGGTCAGCGTTGCCGCCCAAAGACATACGCGCCGAAGCGCTTCGCAGCGATAAAGACGAAGCCGTTTTTCGGCCCGCCGTGGCAACAGTCGCTGTAGCGGTCTTGGATTTGGGCGGCATAAGTCAACTCTCACCAGGGGCTACCCACGACTAGAAACCGGCATTTTGGTGGCTCGCCAAGGGTTTAAGCCGAAAACCTAATCTGATTTGCCCAATAATCAATATGTCCGATAATCAAACTTATCGGACATATCGGAGCGGTATCCGGCAACCCTACTGTTTCCATTTTGGCGTTTTTGAGTGTCCGGGTGGGAAGTGAGTCTGAGTCATCCAGGATTCATTCGTGCCAAAAGGATGCTCAAACTCCACTGATTGATAGGTTGATCTTCAAATTAGACATTCATTTATCTCGTTAGCCCTCGATTTCAATCGCCAATGGTATTGGCAT
>JBCBBJ010000002.1:0-316370 GCA_038531745.1 Pseudomonadota bacterium | reverse complement strand
CGGACTTATCTGTTACAAAATACCGATAAGTCCGGTTCCCATGCAAAACACCCGGCGTGCCACCGGTGAGGGAAGCGGCATGTTTATCGGTATCCACGCCGTGACCTGCGGCCTCCACACCATAAATCTCCGTATCAAGATCATCAAGAAACGGATGAAATAGGCCTATGGCGTTAGAGCCACCGCCGATACACGCCATAATCGCATCGGGTAGCCGGCCCTCAGCCTCCCGAATCTGGTCCTTGGCTTCGCGGCCGATCACCGATTGGAAATCACGCACCATGGCGGGGTAGGGGTGCGGGCCCGCCGCGGTACCAATAATATAAAATGTGTCGTCAACATTCGTGACCCAATCACGCAATGCCTCGTTCATGGCATCTTTTAGCGTGCCTTTGCCCGAGGTTACGGGCACAATTTCGGCACCCAACAGCTTCATGCGGAAAACGTTGGGCTTTTGTCGCTCCACATCCGTGGCGCCCATATAGATGACACAAGGCAGATTAAACCGGGCACAGACGGTTGCCGTGGCGACGCCATGTTGGCCGGCACCGGTCTCCGCAATAATCCGGGTTTTACCCATGCGTTTGGCCAGCAGGATTTGCCCAATGCAATTATTGATCTTGTGGGCACCGGTATGGTTTAGCTCGTCGCGTTTGAAATAAAGCTTCGCGCCCTTATCCCGTTGCCCCGCTTTTGCCGCCAGCGCCCGCCCGTGTTCGGTCAGCCGTTCGGCAAAATAGAGCGGTGAGGGGCGGCCCACATAGTGCTTCAGATAATAATCAAGCTGCGCCGCGAAATCAGGATCAGTTTTCGCTGCCTCATATTCTGCCTCCAGCGATAAAATTAGAGGCATCAACGTTTCGGCAACAAAGCGGCCGCCGAAGCGGCCAAACCGGCCCTCGGCGTCGGGCCCTTCCCGATAGGAATTGGGGCGGCGGGTTTGGGCGGAAACGGTGAAGGGAGCCATGGGACAATCCGGCGAGGGGAACATTCAGGTGCGGTGCATAGCGCGCCGGGCCCGCCGGATAAAGGCGGCAATGGCGGCGGGGTCCTTTTGCCCCGGGGCGCTTTCCACTCCTGACGACACATCAACGCCCGCAAATCCGGGCAAATGGGCAATTTGAGCGATGGCGGCCTCGACATTTTCTGGCGTCAAGCCGCCAGCCAACACCCACGGAATGGCCCCCAAATGACCCGCCGCCACGCCCTTGCCCAGCACCGACCAGTCAAAGGCACGGCCATGCCCGCCGCCATAAGCCGTCCCCGCCGGGGCCCGCGCATCCAGGACCAGGGCGTCAACCGCCCGGGCGAAGGCGGGTGCTATGCGAAGGTCATCGATGGTGTGAACACCCAGCGCTTTCCACAGGCGCACCGCCGGGGGCAATTGTGCCCGCAAAGCCAGCATCTGTGCCGGTGTTTCGCCGCCATGGCATTGGATAATATCGGGCGCAAGATCGGCGCTCAGCGCCTCAATGTTGGCGGAGTCCTGATCCGCGATCAGCGCCACAATGGTTGGTATTGGACCTGCGCGGGCCGCATCTTCTTTCGCGGCGATGGCGGCGTCAACGGTCAGGTTTCTGGGTGATTTCGGATGAAAAACGAAACCGATATGGGTGGCACCCGCGGCAACAGCCGCGGCCAGAACAGCGCCATCACGCACACCGCAAATTTTGATCATGGTCATCGGGTAAGACCGGGTTGGGGGTGCCGCCAACGCGGCTTAGTCGGCCGATTGCAACACTGGCAAGTTATCCCCTGACGGCTCGGCCTCGCGTATACCGGCAAGTTCAGCGCGGACGCTGCGCAATTCGGCTTTCAGGGCACGCGCCTTTTGCCGGTTCGGCGCGTTGGACGAATACATGCCCATCGAGCCGAGCGCCAAGCCAATAAAGAGCATCATTATCAGCCATACCCACATGGGCAGTGGCGGTGAGGTTAGAAAATCACTGCCGTCGGCAAAGGGATTAAGGCTCACCGACATCAGTGCACGATTGGCCGTCAGAAAGGCAACACCAATGATGGCGAGCGGAAACCAGAACAGAAGATTCAAAAGCGTTTTCATATTACGGTTCTCCCATGAATTCGCAGGCGCGCGCAAGGGGTTAGGTCCGTGTTGTCTCCCACAACAACCCCAGGCAATCGTGTGTTTCCTTACGTTCAGGTTCTGTCGCGAAGACCGCCAGCAATCGCCTCGATTGGGGGCGTCTGTTTTGTAAAAGGGTCTTGAAGTAATTCAGGCGCATTCAAAACAAAATATCGCTGGGCCCGAATATTAGGTTTAGGTGCGCCTCGTCATGGGCAACACCACATAATTCAAATAGTAATTAAAAGACTATCGACTTGTTCCACTTGAGGAAAATGACGCACCGATTCGAACAAAGTTCGAACCTAAACTTAATTTGGGTGATGCTATTCGCAGCCGAATGGCGCACCGGGGAAGATTCGAACTCCCGACCCCTTGATTCGTAGTCAAGTACTCTATCCAGCTGAGCTACCGGTGCAGTCCCGGGGCATGCCGCCCAATCGGGAAGCGCGGTTAAAGCCCAAATGGCCCGAACGCGCAAGGGGCCCAACGCGTTTCGCCCGGAAACGAATAAAATCAAAGCTCTAAAGCGTCGGCTGGAGCCAATTAACGCGACGCCGCTTTAGGCTCGATTTGCCGCGTAGATGCCGCGGGCGATGGCGCGGGCGACGCAATCGGCACCAATGGTGCCAAGGCGGGTGAGCGTCAGGGGGTTGGCGCCGGTGGTGGCGGTTGGGGCCAGCACGAACAAAACGTCTCCGTCGGTGGGCGCATGGACGGGGCGGATCGCCCGGGCAAGACCATCCTGGGCCATGATGGCCACGCGTTTTGCGTCCGCCTGCGTCAAGGGCACGCTGGTGGCGACGACACCGATGGTTGTGTTGGTGCGCGGCGCGGCACTCGGTACCCCTAATTTTGTATCGGGCGGCATACCCCCAACGGGGGTAGTGGCGCGCCCCGGCATAAGGTCTGCGCCGGCGCCCAATGGGTCGCCTAACTCATTACCTTGGGCAAACGGGGCCGCCCAAAACTGCTGGGTCCCGGGTATAAAAACGGACCCGAAACTATTCACAGCCATGAGCGCGCCCACCCGGTGACCGCCGCCGAAATGGGCTGAAACACTGCCCAAACCGCCGGCAACTTGGCCAGCGCGGGCCCCGAAGCCCGCCCCCACTGCGCCCAGCTGGGTTGGCGATGGACCAGCCGTCAGCGATCGGTGCGCCGCCTTGTAAGCGGCAATCCCAAGGTCGCCATAGGGCGGTTTGGTGCCCCAGTCTTTTTCACCGCCATTGGCCAAATCATAAAGAATAGCCGCCGGCACGATGGGGGAGCGCGGCACGCCCGGCCGGTCGATAAGCGCAAAGCCCCGCCCCGCAGCCCCGAGGTGCGCGGCCACCGCATCAGCAGCGGCAAGGCCGTAGGTAGAACCACCGGCGAGAACCACCGCATCAACCGTTTGCACCAGCGCCGCCGGGTCAAGCAGGTCGGTCTCGCGCGTGCCCGGGCCGCCGCCGCGCACATCAACCGCGCACACCATGGGCTGCGCCGTCAGCACAACGCTGACCCCGGTTTTCACGCCGCTGTCATGGGCGTGACCAATGCCAAGCCCCGGCACATCCTCCAGCGCGTTGAGCGGCCCGGGTGAGCCCTCGGCAGACGGATCAATCGGTTGTTTTTCCATGCGATTTTTATGTACTGTTTGAGAAAACCTCGCAACCAGGGCGCCCTTATTGCCACGCCCGCGGACGTCTTGTGATTTCACTGACCGCATAAAAGGAAAATCCGTTATCGTGCCCCTTTCATTTTTGCATCGACTATCCGGTCTCTACGGTCTTCCCGCTCTCTGCATTTTTTTATCCGCATGCGATGCAAATAAAAATGAGCCTGCACCGGGCGAGACGCTGGCCGAGACACTGGCAGAGGAACCAGCACCGATAAAACGGGCGGCGCCAATCTCCACCGGTCGCTGGTTTATTTCCGCCGCCAACCCGCTTGCCGTGGAGGCCGGGGCAGATATCTTGCGCCGCGGCGGTAGCGCCGTTGATGCGGCCATCGCCACACAGGCGGTGCTGGGGCTGGTGGAGCCGCAATCATCGGGCCTCGGCGGCGGCGCGTTCATGGTTTATTTTGATCCAGAGAAGGCCATTCTTGAAACCTTTGACGGGCGCGAAACCGCCCCGGCCAGTGCGACGCCTGATCGCTTTTTGACTGACGATGGCGAGCCCATGGGGTTTCGCGACGCGGTGATTGGCGGTCTCTCCGTTGGTGTTCCGGGTGCGGTGCGTATGCTTGAAATGGCGCATACGGAATATGGTATTCTGCCTTGGGCTGAACCGTGGCAGGGGGCGGCGAATCTGGCCGAGGATGGCTTTAACGTTTCGCCGCGCTTGTATGGGCTTTTGGACCGGTTCTACTTCCTGAAGCAATCGCCCGCCGCGGCAGCCTATTTTTATGACCCCGATGGAAACCCGCATCCGGAGGGGTACTTGCTCAAAAACCCGGCCTATGCCCAGACGGTACGCACCATTGCCAATGGCGGCGCGGATGCATTTTATACCGGGCCAATTGCCGAGGCGATTGTAGCGGCGGTGAACAACCCTAAAAGGCGCGTCACCGTGAACCGCGGTGAGGCCGCAACGCCCAAGGATAATCCTTCTACGGAGGATCGTTTGGAAGACCTTACGCCAGGGGGCATGACTTTGGCCGATTTGGCCAATTATCGGGCCCTGAAACGAACGCCCGTGTGCGGTGAATATCGCCGCTATGAGGTTTGTTCCATGGCGCCGCCATCGTCTGGCGGGGTTACCTTGCTGCAAATATTGATGCTGCTGGAACGGTTTGATGTGGCCGGCGCTGGTGCCGGTTCGGTGGAGGCAGTGCATCTGATCCTCGAGGCGAGCCGGCTTGCCTATGCGGACCGGGCGCAATTTCTGGCAGACCAAGACCAAACGGCTGCAGCGGGTGGCCTGACCCAGGAGGCGTTGGTTGCCGGGCTGTTGAACCCGCCTTATATTACCGCGCGGTCGGCCCTGATTGATCCGCAAATGGCCGCGCAAGAGGTGGTTGCCGGTGAGCCCGCTCAGTATACGGTTGAAAATAGCGCCGGTCAGTGGAACGGCTATGCGCCCGGGGATTCGCCGGAGCCCCCCTCCACCAGTCATTTTACAATTATTGATGGTGCGGGCCGAGTCGTTTCCATGACCACCACGGTTGAATCGGTTTTTGGCTCAAACCAGATGGCGGCGGGTATGATCCTCAATAATCAGCTTACCGATTTTTCTTTTTCACCAACACGAGACGGCGTCCCTGTTGCGAATGCCGTGGCGGGTGGCAAGCGGCCCCGCTCCTCTATGTCGCCGGTGATCATTTTTGATCCCGATGGCAATTTGTGGTCCGCTGTGGGCTCCCCCGGTGGGCCGGCGATCATCGGCTTTGTTGTCAAAACCGTCCTGGCCCTGATCGATTGGGAGATGGAGATGCAGGCTGCCATCGATTTGCCCCATGTGGTGATCCCTCGCGGCAAGGCTTTCCTGGAAGAGGGCGGGTTCGACGCGCAAATCATTGCCGCGCTGGAGGCACGCGGTCATGAAATCACCACCCGTTCCCTGACCAGTGGCTTGCACGGGTTTAAGGTAAACGCCGACGGTACGCTTGACGGCGGTGCCGATCCTCGCCGCGAAGGCACGTGGCAGACCGGTATTGTTACGCCCCAACAGTAAGCCACAAGGCCCAGAGCGCATCATGATTGTAAACCAGCTGGTTATCCTGGCGATCATTGTCATTGCCTATGGTGTTTTTTCCGGCTGCCTATCGCGGTCATTTGTGTCGGCGCCTATGGTCTTTATGCTCATTGGACTGATCTTTGGTCTCTTTGCCAATTCGTGGCTGGGTCTATCGGTGGGTAATCAGGCGTTGGAAGTTTTTGCCGAACTCACATTGGGGCTTATCCTTTTTGCTGATGCGGCCTCAACGGATGGTCGCCGCTTGCTGCGTGATAACCGAATTCCGTTGCGGTTGCTGCTGATCGCCCTGCCCTTGATGATCGCCTTTGGCACCGTGATCGCGCATTTTGTGTTTCCGCAATTGTCGCTTGCGGAACATGCTCTGATCGCGGCGGTTCTGGCACCCACGGACGCGGCCTTGGGGCTTGCTGTTGTGAAGAGCAAGGCGGTGCCAGAACGTATCCGCCAATCGGTGCTGGTTGAATCCGGGTTAAATGACGGCCTTGCCTTGCCGGCGGTGCTGTTGTTCGCCGCGTTTGCCTTCGCCGGGGTGGAAGCATCGGGCACCCATGGCGGGGAGGCGGCGCGCGGGCTTTCTTACTGGATTGGTTTTGTTTTTCAGCAAATCAGTGTCGGTCTCCTTTGCGGCGTTATCGGCGGCTGGGTGTTTGGCAAGATCATTGACGAGGCAAACAATCGCGACCTGATCGCCCATTAGTTTCGCCATTTTACCAGCCTTGGTGTGGCGGTTCTGCTCCTGTTTGGGACAACCCTTGTGGGTGGCAACGGCTTTATCGCGGCGTTTGTTGGGGGGTTGATGTTTGGCAATATTGCCCAAAAACGTGGCGCTGGGTTGACGGAATTCGTCGAGGAGACCGGCAATTTGTTCAGCCTCCTGATTTTCTTCTTTTTCGGTGCGGTAATCTTGCCGGCGGCGTTGCCCCTTTTTACAGTATTTTGCGTTTTATATGCGGTCCTAAGCCTGACGGTCATTCGTTTATTGCCAACCTTTTTGTCCCTGATCGGCACCGGGCTTTCTGTCCCGGGCAAGCTCTTTATCGGCTGGTTTGGGCCCCGGGGTTTGGCGTCAATTCTGTTTTTGTATATTGCGGTGGGTCATGACGACATGGCGCGGCTGACTGATGTTGAAACGGTTGTTTATATCGCGGTCTTTTTGAGCATTATCCTCCACGGTATCAGCGCGCCCGGCTTGTCGTCTTTATATGGCAAGTCAGAGGCGGCCAAACGCGATAGCATCAACTTAAAAAGCCAGGCATCGGCGCCAGCGGCGCCAGCGGCTTAGGTTATGTCGGGAACAGCCGACCCCGGGCTGCGTCTTCGCGACCTTATTTAGCAGTTGAAGATCCGCTCTCGCGCTGTTCAACGCCCCTATTCAGCGATATCTTCCCTTAAAGTCTTTCTAGGAGCGGCGTGATGACATTTTCGACCCCTGTGCGCGACATGCGCTTTGCCCTCAACCACATGGCTGGCTTTGATCGCCTGGTGCAAACCGGCGCCTATGAGGATCTGTCCGATGATCTCGTGGATGCCATTTTGGGTGAGATGGCGAAATACAATGATAATGTGTTGGCGCCGTTGAATTGGGAGAGCGACCAAAAAGGCGCGACCCTGGAAAATGGCGTGGTGCGCACCACGCCAGGTTTCAAGGAAGCCTATGACCAATATGTGGAAGGCGGCTGGGGCGGTTTGTCGTTTCCCGAAGAGGCGGGTGGCCAAAACCTGCCCTCTGCCCTGTCGGTGGCGCTTGTTGATGCCATGAATGCCGGTTGTATGTCGTTTGCCATTGGAACAACGCTCACAACCGGTGCAGTAAAAACAATCCTCCATGCGGGCACCGACGCGCAAAAAGAGACCTATCTGGCAAAGCTCGTCACCGGTGAATGGACTGGCACGATGAATTTGACTGAACCGCAGGCCGGGTCCGACCTGTCGGGTGTGCGTACTAAAGCCGAACCGGTTGGTGATGGCCGTTACAAGATCAGTGGTCAGAAGATTTATATCACTTATGGCGACCACGACCTGGCCGATAATGTTGTCCACCTTGTTTTGGCGCGCTTGCCTGATGCGCCGGCGGGTACGGGCGGCATCTCCATGTTTATCGTGCCAAAGTTTCACGTGAATGAGGATGGCAGCTTGGGCGACCGCAATGATGTGGATTGCGTGGGGCTGGAACACAAGATGGGTCTCCATGGTAGTCCGACGGCCGTTATGGCCTATGGGGAGCGCGGTGAATGTTTTGGCACCTTGCTGGGTGAGGAGAATAAAGGCCTGCGCAATATGTTCGTCATGATGAATTCCGCGCGTCTCGATGTGGGGGCGCAAGGGGTTGGCGTGGCTGAACGTGCTTTTCAACATGCGCTCGCCTATGCGCAGGATCGCAAGCAAGGCCGTGCGCCCGGCGTGCGCGATGGTGATATGATCCCGATTTATGAGCATCCTGATGTTCGGCGTACGCTCTATCTGATGAAGGCCATGGTCGAGGCTTCCCGCGGTATTTGTTATGCCAATGCGGTGGCGTTCGATCTTTCCAAAACGGCGAAGGATGAAAGCACCCGCCGCGCCATGAAAGCCCGCGAAGCCCTCCTAACGCCAATCTCCAAAGCCTGGTCAACCGACCGCGCCAATGACGTCACCTCCATGGGCGTGCAAATCCATGGCGGGATGGGCTATGTGGAAGAAACCGGCGCGGCGCAGTTTATGCGCGATGCGCGGATTGCCGCCATTTATGAGGGCACCAACGGTATCCAGGCGATGGATCTCGTGGGCCGCAAACTGCAAGGCGATGGCGGCGCGGCCATGCGCGAATTGATTGCCGAGATGCGGGCCAATGCGGGCCAGATTAACGCCATGACCGATCAACCGCTGATGCAAAATGTGGCGACCAAATTCAACAATGCCTTGCAAGCGTTGGAATTTTCCACCGACTGGATCCTCAAACAGGCACAGGAAAACCCGGAAGACCCCTTGGCCGGCGCGACACCTTACCTGAAGCAGGTTGGCAATGTTGTGGGGGCCCACGTGCTGGCGCTCGGCATTCGCGGTCTGATGGATGAGGGTGCCGATGGGGCGTTAGTCAACTCAAAACAGGTCCTCCTTAAGGTCTATGCGGATCAATTTCTGGCCGAGGCTGTTGGCCTTACGGCAACTGTGGTGGGCGGCGCCGTTTCGGTGCAAAAACTTGATGCCGCTTTGTTGGCTGGCTGATGGGCGCGCCGGACGCCTGTAACGTGCTGGGTGGGCCGCTGGCGGTCTGTTCGCTCGATCCGCTCACCGGCTGGTACCGCGATGGTTGTTGCAACACCGATGGCCATGACCGGGGCATGCATTTGATCTGTGCCGAGATGACTGAGGAGTTTCTTGCCCATCAACAACGCGTCGGCAATGACCTCGTCACCCCGCGCCCCGAATATGGGTTCGCGGGCCTGAACCCTGGCGATAAATGGTGCGTGTGCCTGACCCGTTGGAAACAGGCCCTCGATGACGGCGCCGCCCCGCCCATCTATCTCAACGCAACCCATGAGGAGGCGTTAACCGTGGTGCCGCTAGAGACGCTCAAAAGATATGCGTTAGATGCGGACTAAGTTTTTGGTTTCGCATCGCGACCAGCCAACCCGGTGAGCCACTTTGGCGGCGCGATGCTATCGCGCGCCCGGTTTCTTTTGGCGCATAGTAAAGCGTACCGGCACCGTGTCATTGGTGACGGTCGTCCGCACGCGGCGGTTCAATTGAACACAGGGACCGGTAACCGTAGAAAACTTGTTCCCTTTGGCCACAGCGACCTCGTCAACGTCTTGTTTCCACTTTTCTTGGCGGGGGCGTGCCTATCGGCGCCTGATCTTTTAGGGCGGGCCTTTGGGATGCGTGCATGATGCGGTGACCTCGGTGCTTGGCCTTTCTGGGCCTGGGTCTGCGCTCGGTTTCACCAATGCCACGCGATGGTTTTCCGGCTTTGGCGACATGTGTAAGGGCGTGGATTGAGGCCCGGGTGTTACCGGAGAAAACTGGTCTTTCCCATCGGCTATTTCGCTGGCTTTTACACTACCAGTGCCAAGATTAGGCGCGATAAGGTCAAAGATTTCGGTAATGTCAGGAGGCGAACTTTTCGTGGGCGCCCGTGGGTCGGTGGCCATTTGGGTTTCATCCGCCGGGCCCACGATTGGCGTGTCCCCATGATCAAAGGGCGGTGCAGCCGCTGTCGACGCTGGGTTGCCGGCTTGCGTCGGTGTTAATGCCGGCGCGGACACCAGATCGTGAGGCCCCGTGCGCGCCGATGCCTTATCCGGGCCTGACAGGCTTTGCCACGACGCGTTAAGCTGCGCGTCATCTACGCCTTTGCCCTTGCGGATACGTTCGGCAACCGAATGCGCCCACATGGCTTTGGACAGGCAGGTCATCCGCCGACGGAAAGCATGGCGGTCAACGGCCACATAATCCATCGTGGCATGGGCCGCCGCCTCAACCACATCGGCAGTAATCAGCGAAATTCGCCGATGTTTCTGGGCAAGCGCCGCCTCGCACTCATCATCATCAATAGGCTCCCAGCCATCGCCCAGCAAAGCAGCCTTGCGATAGTGATAGGGGTTGCCCGTATGCGGACACCGCGCCAGTATTTCATGGTGTGGTTCATTCATGCCGCAAGCATAGCACCGCCAAAAAACACGGGGATAACTATCCTCGGTTTGTAAATCAGGCGCGACTGGGTTTCCGCGAAGGGGAGCGCGAGGTCTGCTGTCATCCGATTCAACGATTTATCGATACAGCCGTGAGTCGCCAAAAGCGGACGTTTGCTGTCAGATGATAACCCCATGTCGATAGGCCAATTTCGCGAAATCCCCGGACTCGATCCCCGCGCTTGGTGACGGTCAGGTCAATCTGATCCCTTACAATCTTGCAGTTTAGGACGCCAACGCATTCGTCGTTCGCAAAGACATCGTTGCGACTTGTTTCCACGTGCAGTTGCAACCTGTCTGGGTCAGCGCCAAAATTGCGGATGATTGCGTCCTGACCAAAGAAGCGTTCGACTACTTTTTTAATTACCTGCGCCTCTCCGTTTTTGAGCGGATGCGGCGATTGCGGTGGTAATGGTTGCTTGGCTTTCGGCATTTTAAGTTCATACCACGGCGCGCGTTTGTGCGGAACGTCTGCCTTGGGCTAGAGGCGGTGTCGGTGCAGTTGCCGGATGTCGATCGTGTTGATCGTCCGCGTCGCTATCATTTCATCCAGGATTTCAACACCAGTCGTTTTACCGTATTGCCAGAGTATCGTGGTTTCATCATGCGGGCTTCATTTGAAACGGAAGGCAACGAGTTGAAGGGATGGGCGAAAGGCCGGATTTATCGCAACAACGACAATAAGGCCGCAGACGCGAATATTCTCGCCAAATCCGGGCCTCTGCCTTATCTCGATCTCGCCACCAGTCTTGATTACTATGATTATCGTTCGGGCAGTCGTCAGTCTCTGATCAGCATGAATGGTGTGACCGTCGATATGCGGGTGAATGCAAATGGCTTTCTCTCCCTGTTCGAAAACCTCATTGAGCGGAAAATGAAAGACGCCATCGTTAAGGGCATCGAGACACAATGGCCGCGCATCCAGCCGGCGCTCAATGCCGCGCTTGGTCCTGCTTTGCGTGAGGGTCTTGATATCCCCGGTAGTGGCCGGGTGCGCATCACCCGATTACGAACGGAAGAGAACCAGACCACCCTGTGCTGGCGGACCCGTTAATAGACAACGACCACCAAGGCGGGTTGAGCAAAGCGATATCCGCCTTTTTCGAATTGCACTTTCTGCATTGGTGTAAGCGATCAATCCTCAACCGGGTATGGAAAGGGCAGTTAGGCCGCTTGGACAATTACCCTGCAAGAGCCTACATACCATTCCATGCCGCAACCCTCGAAAAAAATGGTGCCTCACGCCCGGGCGAAAGCGCCGACACTCATCACCCATGGTTGTCGGCTGAATGGGTATGAGTCCGAGGCCATGGCGCAGTTAGGGGCGGAGGCTGGGCTGGCTGACGCCGTGGTGATCAATAGCTGTGCGGTGACCAATAATGCGGTGCGTGATGCGCGCGCGGCGGTGCGCCGGGCCCGGCGGGAAAGCCCCAACGCCAAAGTCATCGTTACCGGCTGTGCCGCGCAGATTGACCCGGACCAGTTCGCCGCCATGCCGGAAGTGGACGGCGTTCTGGGCAATCAGGAAAAACTAACGCCCGACGGGTGGGCCAATCTGGCCACCCGTCTTGGCGCGCAAAAGCCGGACGCAAGCGCCGCCGTTTTGGTCAACGACATCATGGCCGTGCGCGAAAGCGCGCCGCACCTTATTGACGGGTATGGTGACCGGGCGCGCGCGTTCTTGCAGGTACAAAATGGCTGCGATCATCGGTGTACGTTCTGTATCATCCCTTATGGCCGGGGGAACGCCCGGTCTGTGCCCGTGGACCGGGTCGTGGAGCAGGCCCGGCGGCTTGTGGAAGCTGGGCATAAGGAACTGGTGCTGACCGGGGTGGATATCACCTCTTACGGGCCGGACCTTGAGGGCACGCCCACCCTGGGCGCGCTTGTGGATACGCTTCTTGATCAGGTGCCCGATTTGTTCCGCCTACGGCTTTCCTCCATTGATGGGGCGGAGATTGACGAGGCCCTGTTTGAGCGGATCACCGGGGACAGCCGCGTTGCCCCCTATCTGCACCTATCGGTTCAATCGGGGGACGATATGATCCTGAAACGGATGAAACGCCGTCATACCCGCGCGCAGGCCATAGAGGTTTGTCACCGGGTGCAGGCCGCCCGGTCGGACATGGCCTTTGGGGCCGATATCATTGCCGGCTTTCCCACCGAGACCGAGGCGATGTTCGAAAACTCCTTACACCTCATAGAGGAGGCGGGCCTCAATTTTGTGCATGTGTTTCCCTACTCCCTCCGCGAAGGCACCCCGGCGGCGCGCATGCCCCAAGTGAACGGCGCGGTCATCAAGGAGAGAGCCGCCCGGTTGCGGAGCGCCGCCACGGCGGCAAAGTACCGGTTTCTCGACAGCCTAGAGGGCAGCGAACACATCGCCATTGTGGAAAGCGGCAATCGCGCGCGGCTCGGCTGCTTTGCTACCGTCAAACTGCCGGGGGCGGCCCCAGATAGGCCGTCGCTGACGCCCGGCACGCTGGCCTGTATTGTTGTGGGCCCGCGCGACGGTGACCTTGTTACCGCCAAAACGGTACCCCAAGTGCCGGAAAACGCGTAAGGCACCGCGTATGGGTTTGCCCGCACGATAAAGGATACCGAAAATGGCCAAGGGCTTTTTGTCTGGGCTCTTCTCCCGCAAAAAAGACAGCGAAGAAACGCCAGCGCCCGACGAGACGGCGAAGACCCAAACGGGCGAGCCGGAGCCGGTTGAAGAGGACGCCCCTGATCCGGGGGCCGCGCCAGAACCTGTGCCAGCCTCAGCGTCCGAAGAGACACCGGCTGCCCCAATCAATAAGGAACCGGACGCCGAGCCTGATCCTGCGTTGGGGCCACCGCCGGAAACGCCGCCAGATGAACCACCGAAGAAAACCGGCTTTTTCTCCCGTCTGAAACAGGGCCTGTCGAAAACCTCCGGACGCCTGACCGAGGGCGTTACCGCCATCTTCACCAAGAAAAAGCTTGATGACGAGATGTTGGAGGAATTGGAAAACCTCCTGATCAGCGCAGACCTTGGCCTGCCTGCGGCGACCCGGCTAACCACAGCCCTGGCCAAAGAAAAGTTCGATAAAGAAGTGACCGACGAAGAGGTGCGCCGCGCCCTCGCCGATGATGTGGCCGAAACATTGCGGCCCTTGGCGCGGCCGCTGACCGTGGAGGCCACCAATCGCCCCCATGTGATTTTGATGACCGGCGTTAACGGTGCCGGCAAAACCACCACCATCGGCAAGCTCGCCGCCAAATTCAAAGCCGAAGGTAAATCGGTCATGCTGGCCGCGGGCGATACCTTCCGCGCTGCCGCCATTGAGCAATTGACCGTCTGGGGCGAACGCACCGGCACCCCGGTCATCGCCAAAACCGTGGGCGCAGACGCCGCGGGCCTCGCCTATGATGCGGTTGAGGCCGCGCGTGACCAGAATATTGACGTACTGATGATCGATACGGCGGGCCGCCTGCAAAACAAACGCGAATTGATGGACGAACTGGCCAAGGTGGTGCGGGTGATCCGCAAGCTCGATGAGACGGCGCCCCACGATACGGTCCTGGTCCTTGACGCCACGGTGGGCCAGAATGCCCTGTCGCAAGTGGACGTCTTCAAACAAACCGCCGATATAACCGGTCTTGTCATGACTAAACTGGATGGCACGGCGCGCGGCGGTGTTCTGGTGGCGCTGGCTGATAAATTCGCCCTGCCCGTGCATTTCATCGGCGTGGGCGAAAGCGTTGAAGACCTGCAAGCCTTTGATGCGGACAATTTCGCCCGCGCCCTTGCCGATATTGCCTGACCCGGAGGACCCTCTATGTCTGATGCACCCGCCCCCCGCCTGAAAGGCAGCGCCCCCCGCCTTAAGGGCACTGCAAAAGCCTGGGTCGATTTCGGCCCGTTGGCGGTTTTTATGATTGCTTATTTTTTCGGGGGGCAAATCGCGCCCCTTCTTGGCAATCTGATCGGTCAAAACTGGACGATTGAGGAAGGCGGCCAGATGTATCTCGCCATCGGCCTGTTCATGCCCGCTTTTGCCGTGGCGTTTGCCTATAGTGTGTATAAAGAACGCCGGATCGCGCCCATGCTGTTGATCAGCGGGGTGATCATCGGGGTGTTTGGGTCCCTGACCTTGCTTCTCAAGGATAAAACGTTTTTCTTTATGAAGCCCACCATGGTGAATCTCCTCTTCGCCGCGCTCCTGTTTGGCGGATTGGTAAGTGGGCGTACGTTCCTGAAAACCCTCTTTGATGACGCGTTCCAAATGGCCGATAGCGCCTGGCGCTCGCTCACGATCCGCTATGGGGCGTTTTTTGTTTTTATGGCCGTGCTGAATGAAATCGCGTGGCGTTATTTGACGCGCGAGTGTGACCTCACCGGAAACGCCCCCTGCCCGGGGGAGGCCACCTGGGTCAACCTCAAAATCTTCGGCTTCACCCTCCTGACCATGGTCTTCACCGGCTCCCAAATCCCGTTCATCATGAAGAACGCCAGCCAGATGCCGGGTGCGGAAGCATCGGGCGATTGAGGCAACTGATCGGCGGTGAGTGTGGGCTTGGGAGTGGTTGGTTGCGGTAACGGGACATTGGCTTTTGGACTAGGCAATGCCATCCGTTCGGTTGCAATGCCCGATGCCCGCTTCAGCAAAGGAGCGGACAGAAACATGATATCCGTTCAAGGCTGGTTTATCGGAGCAGACTTAGTGATAGGCTACAATTTCGGATCGAAAGGATTGGTCTTTATTCATTAAATGTTCTAAATTCTTGCGATGGCTGACGTGCACTACAAAGTCGAGGTCCAGGGCGATCATCTTGAGAAGCTAGCAAGCGCCAGGCCAATCCAAGCGCTTGCAGAACTCGTCTGGAACGCCCTCGATGCGGACGCTACCGACGTGCGGATCGAAGTCCAGTCGACCGATTTAGGCATGCAGTCGATCGCGGTGCGCGACAACGGTCACGGCATACCTCACGAAGACGTCGCGGAGTTGTTCGGTAAGCTCGGCGGCTCGTGGAAGGCAAGTGGAAGCCGCTCCAAGACCAAGTCGCGTATGCTCCACGGCAAAGAAGGTAGGGGGCGGTTGAAGGCGCTCGCGCTCGGCCGTGTCGCAGACTGGAGGGTTGTCCATGGCGACAGGGACAAGCGTGTCCGATATACGATCAGCCTTATCCGCGAAAACCTCATCGACGTGCGGGTGACGGAGCCCGTCGCTGTGGAAAACACGACAACAGGGGTAGAAGTCCGCATTACTGAGCTCCACCGTGACTTCCGCTCGCTAGAGAGCGATACCGCGGTCCAGGAACTTTCCGAGATTTTCGCGCTTTACCTGAGCGACTATCCCGACGTCTCCATTTCCCTCAACTCCGAGAGGCTCGACCCCAACAAAGCCATCGCGACCCGCGAGAAGTTTTCGCTCGACCCCATCGCGGAGGACGAGAAGGAACACGCGCTCGATCTCGAACTGATCGTGTGGAAGACCTCGACTGATCGCGTCGTCTATCTGTGTACGGAGGATGGATTTCCGCTTCAGCGCCGGCAGCCAAGGTTCCACACCCAGGGCTTCCAATTTTCCGCCTACCTCAAGTCGCTATACATCTCTCGACTACACGAGGCCGGCGCGCTGGAGCTTGCGGAGATGAACCCCTCCCTTCAGGCCGCCTACGAGTCGGCGCAGGAGCGCATAAAAGAGTACTTTCGAGCCCGCGAGGCCGACGCCGCACGGACCGAGATCGAGCAGTGGAAGACCGAGCGGGTCTACCCCTATGCCGCCGAGCCGCAGACCAGCGTCGAGAGGGCCGAGCGCAAGGTCTTTGACATCGTGGCGCTCAATGTAAAACAACACTTGCCCGAGTTCTCCGAAAGCAACAGGAAGACCAAGGCATTTCAGCTAAGGATGCTCCGGCAGGCAATTGAGAGCGGGCCAGAGGAGCTGCAGCTTATTCTGAACGAGGTGCTTGACCTCCCAGAGCGCAAGCAGAAGGAGCTTTCCAAGCTGCTCGAGGAGGCTTCGCTGGCGAACGTGATAAGCGCCTCGAAGCTCGTAGCTGACAGGCTGAAGTTCCTCACTGGTCTCGAGGCTCTCCTTTTCGACCCCGAGTGCAATTCTCGGTTAAAGGAACGCAGCCAGCTCCACCGTATCCTCGCGGACAACAACACATGGCTTTTCGGCGAAGAATTCAGCCTCACGGTTGACGACCAGTCACTGACCGAGGTGCTACGAAAGCACCTCAAGTTGATCGGCGAGGACACTGCAATCGATCGGCCCGTGACCAGGATCGACGGCAAGAGGGGCATCGTTGACCTGATGCTTTCCCGCTCGGTGCCGCAGAACCGGGCTGAGGAGCGCGAGCACCTGATCGTTGAGCTCAAGCGGCCCACTGTGAAGATCGGCAGCGCGGAAATCACTCAGGTTAAGAACTATGCCTTCGCCGTAGCTGAGGACGAGCGCTTCGAGGCCCTCAAGACCCGGTGGAGCTTCTGGGTTATCTCGAACGCATTCAAGCAAACGGGAAAGCGTGAGGCGAGGCAGAGTGATCGTCCGAAGGGGCAGGTTTACAAGGACGGAAAAATCGAGGTTTGGTGCAAGACGTGGGGTGAGGTGCTCGAGGAAGCTAAGTCCCGGATGAAGTTCGTCGAAGATCATCTGAAGGCCAATATCGATAAGGAGGCGTCATTGAAATATCTTCAGCAGACCTATGACAAGTACTTATCTGGCGTGGTGGAGGAGGTAAATGAAAGCGAGGGCGAGGAGAACGCCGTCTCCTGACGATGATTGGAGCATGGGCCTTCTTTTTTCACAAAGGTACTACGATTTCTCTCTGCCCGCCTTTGGAGATAAACTGACATCTTTGGTGGATCTCCAAATTTTATGAAAGTACCAATGCCGGTCATTGAGACTTTTACAATCCCAGTCCTCCCGCCTGCCCGCAATAACGAACAGTCAGCCACGCAGCGTTTCTAAGCCACTTTTCATCATCCGTTCTTGACCGATCACCCACGGGTCATCATCCTGCTTAACCGCCCCCACTACCCCCCTCTAAACCCCGTCCACCGGGTTGCCGAACGGCACGAAGCTCGTCTGGTCTTTTGTTTCCGCATAGTGGCGTAGGGCCCAGCCGACGGTGGGGAAGGCGATGTGGGCCCAGGGGATGTCAGCCCAGTTATAGAGCGCCACGGCCTCGCTTTCGGGTCCGGCGCTCACGTCCGGATTGTTCAGACGCGCGCGGTACAAAATCTGCACCTGGCTGATGCGCGGGATCGAATAGATTGCCAGCACCTGATCAAGGGTGAGGTCTGCGCGGGCTTCTTCCCACGCTTCGCGCGCGGCGCCGTCTTCCACACTCTCGCCCAGCTCCATATACCCCGCGGGCAGGGTCCAATAGCCCTTGCGCGGGTCAATGGCCCGTTTACAGAGCAGGATCTTCTCCTCCCACGTGGCCACGACCCCGGTGACGATTTTCGGGTTTTGATAGTCGATAAAGCCGCAATGGCCACATTGGCTGCGCTCGCGGTCATCGCCGGCCGGAATCTGTGTCCGGAAAAGCGGGGTACGGTCAAAATCTTCTGTCCCGTTTTGTGTACCCATGGGCCTTCCTTTCGATTTCATGTGGCGCGCGCTCCGCACTCGGCGGATGGGTTCCGGCATCGCCTGGCGCCTTGATCGGAGCATTTCCTGTTATCATAGCGGATGATGATGGCCGACCTCACCACGATGTGTCACAAAAATGATAAATCGTGATCGGATTATCCGCGCTGCCCGCATTCTATCACAAATCGGCCCAAACCGAACCTGCCTCGGCCAACGCCGCCCTATAAACCATCGTATACGGCTCAAAATAGGGTGCAATCGGATAATAAACACGAATTTTTAAGAGTTATTTGGCCATTGGTCCGTATCGGATGTTTTGACAATTGATCCGACTAGCGATAAACGCCGATCTTGGTATGCTGTCCACAGATATTCCGTACGGGATAAAGACTGATCATCTCACTCTTTGACCACCGGCATGGCACTATCTCACCGGATACCAAGTGATCTAATTTCGACCTATGGAGACCAGAAAATGGCAAAGTTCACCCTGAAAAAATCACCCGGCCATCTGTTGCGCCGCGCCCAGCAATATTCCCACGACCTGTACTCAAAAAGCGTTGGGTCAAGCGGCCCCACACCACGCCAGTTTGAGGTGTTGCACACGGTGGCCAACAATGAAGGTCTGAGCCAGACCGATCTTGTGCGCCATACCGGCATCGACCGGTCAACCCTCGCCGACATGATCGCGCGGATGATCAAAAAAGGCCTGTTGTCACGTCAACGGACAAAAGCCGACGCGCGGGCAAACTCCGTATCCATCACCGCTGCTGGTAAGCGGATGCTGGCATCGGCCTTGTCAAAAGTGGAAAAGGCCGAGGCGGAAACGCTGAAGGTTCTGCCGAAAACGCAACAGTCGGCGTTTATGAAGGCGCTTGAGTCTTTTGCTGCGGCGCTTGACGAGATGGATGCCGCCGCTGCCGCCCCGAAAAAACGGGCAACAGCCAAAAAGAAAAAAGCCCCGGCTAAAAAGAAAGCAGCCAAGAAAAAGGCTCCAGCCAAGAAAAAAGCTGCCAAAAAACGCACCAAGCGTCGCTAACGGCCTTTTTTGATGGCACGTACACGGGATCTGTGTGCCTGCCATCATCAGCATCAAGACAGCGCCCGGCGTCCCTGTTGCAGGGGCCGCGGCGCTGTTTTTTTGTGGCACTTGTCACCGAAGGCGTGATCGATCCGGCACGGGTACCGCCACCGTTTCGCCCAGCGCCGTGAGCGGTCGCGGTGGATAGTGGCCCAGCGTCAGTACCCGGTCATACATCACCAGGGCCGCCGCTAGCGAAACATTGATGCAGAACCGCGTCGGGATTTTCACAAGATGTGCACAGCGCGCGGTTGCCGCCGGCGACAGACTGCCTTTTTCCGGGCCCAGAATATACGCAACATTCAAGGGGTGCCGAAAAGACGGCAGGTCAATGGCCGTTTCATCCAATTCCACCCCCACCAGCGCACATCCCTTGGGCAGGCGCATATCATCAAGACTGTCCCATTCGTAGAGCGGCACATGCTGATCGCTTTTTGCCGTATCGGCGCGGTCAATCATCCGCGCACGGTGATGGGCATTGATGGTGAACGCGAAACTTGCCCCGAATGCATGGCCCGTGCGCAAAAGTGCACCCAGATTCATGGCTTTGGAGATGCGCTCGCATCCGATCCCGAAATACCCCCGCATGCGGTGTGTTTCCCGTTTGGTGGTTGCGGCGAAACCCCTGTGTTCGCCCACTTTGTTGGGTTCTTTTACGGGGTGTTGAGCGCAAAAACAAAGCAAGCCCATGGCTTGAGACCGTCTAAAGCCGGCATGCGATTCGTTCTCGGGTTTGTTTGTTGGTTGCGCCCTTGTTGCCCATAGGGGCTTGGGGGCATACTTCGCCCATGGAACAAGAACCTGACCCACCAACCACCGAGGACGCCAAGCCTGGCCTGATTGCCCGGTTTGACCATGGCGGCCCGGCGGTCAAGTTTCTGGTGATCGCGCAAGATTGCGCCGAGGCGCATTTGGCGGCCTATTTTGCCGCCCGGCGTGCGCGCTATTCCAACGCTCAGGTGGTTCTGCTGCATATTATTGAGCCGGGCGAATATGCCCATTGGCAAACCGTGGCGGAGGCCATGCGCGCCGAAGCCTATGACCATGCGGAAGAACTTTTGGCCATATTCGCGCGCGAGGTTGAGGAGCAATGGGGCCATCGGCCGGAATTGCATATCCGCGAAGGGCGCCTGATCGATGAAATCCGCCAGATGATTGAAGGTGATGCCGCCATTGCGGTTCTTTTTCTGGGCGCATCGATCAATCCGGACGGCCCGGGTCCCCTTGTCACCGCGCTTGCCCAAAGCCCTAGCTATTTCGGGGATCGTCCCGTTCCCGTAACAGTGGTGCCCGGCTCGCTTTCCAAAGAAGATATCATCGCCATGGCCGGGTGAGGCGGACGCAGCGGCGTTGACATCGAGGCCGAACCTCGGACTTGACGGGAGGGTTTCCAAAAGACTGCGCCAAATATTCTTTTCAAAGATCGTTGATCAAGCTGCGGAATACGCGCGGGACGGGTCGTCACACATCGAATGTCAGGCTTATTGGGGCGTGGTCTGACGGTTTTTCCCAGCCGCGCACTTCCCCATGGATTTTATAGGCCGCCCGCCCCCCGGCAAGAGCCGCTTTTTTCAGGGCGCCATTGACCCAGATATGATCGAGACGGCGACCGCGATTGCTCGCGCGCCAGTCGCGGGCCCGGTATGACCACCAGCTATAGAGTTTTTCTGGCCCAGGGATCAGCGCCCGGGCCACATCGGTCCACCCCCCGGCATCGCGTGCAGCGTTCAATTTGGCCACCTCAATGGGCGTGTGGGAGACAACTTTCAAAAGCTGTTTATGGGACCACACATCGTCCGGGTCCGGTGCCACATTCAAATCGCCCACCAGCACCTTTTTGCGGCGCGGCGTTGCGCGCAAGGCCGTTGACCATTCAGCCATTTCCTCAAGAAAAGACAGCTTGTGAGCAAATTTTTCATTGCCGGCGGGATCAGGCTCATCACCGCCGGCGGGCACATAAAAATTATGGATATCGATGCCGCCGGCACGCGCCTGAATATGGCGGGCATCGCCCATTGCGCAAAAATCCGTACGGGTCACATCGCTTAGGGGAACACGCGCCACGATCGCCACACCGTGGTAGGATTTTTGACCGTGGACCGCGATCTGGTCATACCCGATTTTGGCGAGCGCTTTGGCCGGGAACTGATCATCGGTGCATTTAATCTCCTGCAGACAAAGCACATCAGGCTGCTCCGCCTGCAAAAACGCCGTCACCTGATCAATGCGTAGCCGGACCGAATTGATATTCCAGGTGGTGATTTTCATGGGAGAAGTACTCTTTCTGATCGGGTGCCGGGTATGGCCTGTTCGACCCCGCTTGAAAAGCCGAGCGTGGCATTATCGATTTTTGCCAGCGGGGCCTTGACGATCACCGCGGGCAGACGCCTTTTCCAGCAGCTTTTACTGCTGCCCGGTTGTTGGATGATGGGAGGGAGAATGGACGCCTTTTTAACACCGGACGGTATGACCCTGGTCAGCGCGTTTGCCGTCTTGGCGACGGCCATGGTGGCGGCCGGGCTGACGGCGGCGTTGGGGCTTGGCGGCGGGTTGATCCTGCTGGCGATCATGACGGCGTTGATGCCCATTGCGGCGGTCATACCGGTGCACGGGGTTGCGCAATTGGGCTCCAATGCCGGGCGGTCAATCCTGCAATGGCGCAATGTTGTTTGGCCAATTGTGGCGTGGTTCGCCATTGGCGGCGTGATTGGCACGGCGTTTGGCAGCCAGGTTTTGGTGGCCATACCGGCAGCCCTGTTAAAGGCGGGGGTTGGCTTGTTTGTTCTGTGGTCGGTTTGGGGCCCGGCGCTGAACGTGCCGAAACCGGGGCGAGGGGCGTTCTTTGCCACCGGGGTTGTGGGCAGTTTTCTGACCCTGTTTTTTGGGGCCACCGGCCCCATAGCGGCTAGCGTTATCGGTAGGGCTGGGCTTGACCGGTTTGCCACCACGGGCACCCACGGCGCCTGTATGCTGGTGCAGCATCTGCTAAAAGTAGTGGCGTTTGGCGCGCTCGGCTTTGCCTATGGGCCGTGGGCCGGATTTATTGTGGCGATTGTTCTAAGCGGATTTATGGGCACGTGGATCGGCACGCGTATTTTAATCTCTTTGCCCGAGCATCGCTTTCGCGCCGGGTTCAAAATTGCCCTGACGGCGATTGCGTTCTGGTTGTTGGTCAGTGCTGGTATGGCCGGTCTTACCGCGCCCTAAGGTGTCTTCAGGCGAAGTGTGGGCGGCTCGCCGTTCGGGAGGCACGTAAAAGCATGACCTTAAAGCGTCATCGTGATGCTCATTGAAATGATGACGCTTTGAGCCTCAGAATACATTGAACGATCTGCCCACCAACCCCACGGGCCAGCGGCCGAATTCGAACAGTTGAAACTTTGCGGTAAGGGCATGGGTGTCAACCTCAAAATCGGGGTCACTGGCGGCCAATAGGGCCAACGCGGCGCCATGGGCGGCCTGAACCGCTGCGCCCACGGCGAGCCGCTGGGCAGCCTCATCTTCCATATCCCACAGAAACGACGCCTGCTGCATGGCTTCAGTCGCCGGTGTGCTGATCTTGTCGCCAATCAGGGTCATACCAATGTTCAGCGCTTCCTCGGAAAGGCTCTCCATCGCCCGGCCGGTCAGATCAGCCCGCAAAAGCTCCTCAGCCTCCCAGGCGGGGCTTTGCCAATCAAGGCTCTCGGCGGCGTCTGCGGCATCCTCCCAATCAACCAGGATGGCCACATCCGCATCGGGAAAGCCGAGGCCGTCTATGTAACGCCGCGCGGTATGGCGCGCGCCGGGGGTCATGGGCTCCCCCAGATTGGCGAACCAGGGCACATTTTCCAGATTACGGGCAAACCGGCTGACAACGGCCAGGCTGGGAATTTCGCGTTCCAGATCTTCCAGATCAATTTCACTCATAGGGCCAATTACGGGTTACGGGGGCATTTGCGCTCGTTGATCCGGTAGCATACGCAAACACATGACAGGAGACATAAAAAAGGCGTCCAACTCGAGCCTGGGCAGGGGCGAGTTGGACGCCAGGGATGTGCGCAGAAGCGCCCGCCGGGAGGGGATGTTCCGGCGGCAAGGGAAGATAAAAATCCGGACCTGCAAGCGGGGGGGCAACGCCGGTCCAAAAAGTCTTCGCCTTGCACTGTTACATTAACGCATCATTGAACCCATTTTCAATAGGTAAGGCCAACAAATCCCTTGCGTGTTGCAAAGTTTCTTATGGATTTTTGGTAACATTCGCGTGCGCAGGGTCGGATGCGCGTCGCAATGACCCCTCCCGGCCCTCAATTTTTCAGAAATGGCGAGTCGGTTTCCGGAATACGGAATAGATCATTCCTTAGGCGCTTGTCTTTTTCCACCTCGAAGAGATCAACGATGGTCAATCCATTGCGGACGTCTTTGACGACCCAGCGCACAAGTGCTGTGTCCACGGCGGAAAAGACAAGGCTCAATTCCCCATCGGTATCCTCATCGGTGGCAGCAATGGCGATGGCGAAGGCATCGGGCCCACGCTCCACCCCCAAAATGGTGGCGGCATCGAGATCGATTTTCCGGCGCAGAAGAAATTTCAGGGGTGTGCGACCTACCGGATAGGAATCGGTTGTTTTCAAGGCTTCATCGCGCACAAAAACCGTGCCCCCGTTGGCAACGATCAATAATTGGCTCGGCGGCTCATAGGCAAACCGCAACAGCCCCGGGCGACGGATATAAAACGTCCCCGATGAGACCGTGCCCGATGGTGCCTGTTGGATAAACCGGCCCGAAAGCGTTTCCACGGACTCTAGCCATTCGCGGCCCATAGCGATCAGTTCTTCATCAGATTTGTCGGCAAAAGCTAGTTTAGCCGGTGCCTGTTCCGCTATCGAAATATCCTCAGCCGGGATTGGATCAAGGGCTAGTCCGGCGTCTGGTTGCGCTGCTGGCTGATTGCTTGCTGGCGGCTGGGCGCTGGCTTGCGACCCGCTCGCCTGGGGTTGCGCGATGCTATCGGCGGCGAGCACAGGGTTGGCCAGCATCAGGGCGATGGCCACGGAAAAACCGGTGAGCACGTCCATAAACCTAATCTCCTGCCACGTTGTTACAGGATGGGAGATAACGGTTGGCGATGGTGAAAGAAAGGTGGAAGCACGGCCTTGGCGTGACCGTTTTTGGCCGCACCCACCCCGCACAAGGGCGTTACCGCGCCGAAAGGACCTCAGGCCGCGTTTTGCGTCAAATGGGCATATTCATAGGGTCCCCCCTTGGCAAGGGCGGCCTGATAGGCCGGGCGCGCGTGGATTTTCTGCAAATACGCTTTTAGGCGCGGGCGCGCGTCGGCGGCGCCGCTGCGCATGGCCGCGGCCTCCAGGGGAAAGCTCATCATAATATCGGCACCTGTCAGCTCATTACCGGCGAAGAAATCGCCGTGGGCAAGTTCGGCCTCCACATAATCAAAATGGAGTTTGATATTGGGATCGACAAAGCTCTCATTGACTTTTGCGGCCAGGGATTTCGCGATGGGCTTGGCAAAAAACGGCATCGGCGCCGTGGCAATCCGGGTCATTACCAATTTAAGCAAGAGAGGCAGCATCAATGAGCCCTCGGCATAGTGGAGCCAATGGCGATAGCGCAGCGCCTCCGGCCCGTCATCGGCGGGCTTTAACTGCCCTTGTCCGTACCGATCAATGAGATATTCCACGATCGTGCCCGTCTCTGACACGGTCGTGGCGGGGCTGGTGCCCGTATCAACAATCACCGGTGCCTTTCCCAGGGGGTGAACGGCGCGCAGGCTCGCCGGTGCAAGATTGGTTTCCGGATCACGGCTGTAATGCTCAACGGTATAGTCGAGCCCCAATTCTTCCAATAACCACAAAATCCGTTGCGAGCGGGACTGTTCGAGATGGTGGACGACAATCATAGCTGCGCTCCTTTTTGTCTATGAGGTTTACGCCGCTCTGGGCTCCGTGGGTTAGTTCCGCGCTGCACAAACCGCTCATCCAGGCGACGCTCGCGAGGAACAGCGATGCGACAGCAGCAGGCATGACCGGCGGTCGCTCGGCGAAAGGCAAACAAATTCAACGCTTGTTTCTTTCTCCAAATGAATAATAGGAATGCGTTTTCAGGCCCCAAACCGCTAGCAGTTTGCGGCGGGGTGGTACATCGCAGTTACACCCTCTATGTCGGGGCCATGAAGTTTCTTGATCGCGCTAAAATCTATATTCAGAGCGGGCCGGGCGGTGCGGGCTGCCTGTCCTTTCGCCGGGAAAAGTTCGTTGAGTTTGGCGGGCCCAATGGCGGCGATGGTGGGCGTGGCGGGCATGTGTTTGCCGAGGCGGTTGATAATCTTAACACTCTGATCGATTTTCGGTATCAGCAGCATTACAAAGCCAAGAACGGACGTCCCGGGGAGGGGTCAAACCGAACCGGCGCATCGGGCCCTGATCTGGTGGTTAAAGTGCCCATTGGCACCCAAATCTTTGAAGAAGATGAGGAAACGCTGATCGCCGATCTTGATGCGGTGGGGGACAGGGTGTTGCTGGCCAAGGGCGGCAATGGCGGGTTCGGTAACCAGCGCTTTAAGACGTCAATTAACCAGGCCCCGCGCAAGGCCAATCCGGGTCAACCGGCGGAGCATCGGACGATCTGGCTCCGCTTGAAGCTGATTGCTGATATTGGTCTTGTGGGCTTGCCCAATGCGGGTAAGTCAACATTCCTCTCCGCGGCAACGGCCGCGCGGCCCAAAATTGCCGATTATCCGTTCACGACGTTGCATCCGGGTTTGGGTGTTGTGCGTGTGGGGGAGGGGGAAAGTTTTGTACTCGCCGATATTCCGGGCCTGATTGAGGGCGCCCATGAAGGGGCCGGGATTGGTGATCGCTTCCTTGGCCATATTGAGCGCTGCGCCGCAATCTTGCATCTTGTTGATGGGTCAAGCGCGGATATCGTTGCCGATTATGAAACGGTCCGCGGTGAACTGGACGCGTACGGCCAGGGCCTGGAAACCAAGGCCGAAAGCATCGCCATCACCAAAGCGGATATTCTTACCCCTGACGATATTGAAAAAGCGCGTAACGCCCTGTCCCAGCATGTGGGCCGTCCCGTCCATGTGATTTCTGCTGTAGCCCAAAATGGCACGCAAAACCTCCTTGGTATGCTGAGCACATTGGTCAGCGATGGTGCGGCTGCGCGCCTGGCCGCTTCGCAATCTCGCGCTTTAAGTCATGGGGGCCATGGGGGCAATGATGCCGACGCTGGCGACAGTGCTGATGCTGGCCCCGCCGGGCAACCGGCCTGGACACCCTGAATGGCAATGCGCCAAAGTACCGGGCGAGGCTTAGATCATCTCGCGCCAACAGCGGGGCAAGGGGCGTCTGCGCTGATCGCTGGGCAAAAGATTGGTCTCCTTGGGGGGTCGTTCAATCCGGCCCATAGCGGCCACCGGGAAATTTCGCTGGCCGCGCTCACGGCCTTCGGGCTTGATGCTGTCTGGTGGCTGGTCAGTCCGGGTAACCCGCTCAAAGACCCGGCGCTTTACGAAAGCTATGACACCCGCTGGCAGGCCGCTTTGCCGGTTGCGGGTCACGAGCGTATTTTTCTCAGCCGGTTCGAACAGGCCCGCGGCACCCGCTATACCATTGATACCATTCGTGCCCTGAAAAGTGATTATTCGTCCACGTCGTTTCTCTGGCTGATGGGCGCCGATAGTTTTGCCGATTTCCATCGCTGGCGGGATTGGCGCGCGCTTGGCGATCTGATCCCCTTGGGTGTACTGAACCGTCCGGGCTATGGCGCGCAGGCGCTATCTGGCCCGGCGGCAACGGCGTTCACGGATCATCAGCTTGATCAGACACACGCGCACGCGTGGTGGCAGAATGATCCACCCGTTTGGGTGTTTATCGATCAGACCAACAACCCATTATCTTCAACACAAATTAGAGCGCGCCAGGAAACCGCTGGCGCCACAGGACAGGAATTTATGGCCACCAAGGCGCCCAAACAGCGAGACAGTGTCGATCATCTGACCCATTTCCTCGACTATCATCCCGCCTTAAGCGATTTCCGCAAGGATGTGATTGACGGTCTTGGCCAACCGAATGGGGGTCAAAAACGGCTTTCCCCAAAATATTTCTACGATGAAGCCGGCTCAAAGCTCTTTACCCGGATTACGCAAACCGAAGACTATTATCCAACGCGGACGGAGCTTTCGATTATGTCGGCCCATATGCCCGAGATGGCAAAGGCCATCGGGCAGGGCGCGAGTATTTTTGAATATGGGTCGGGGGCCAGCGAAAAGATCACGACCCTGATTGAGGGTTTGGCCCAAATGCAAGCCTATGTGGCCATGGATATCTCAAAAGACTATCTTGTGGACAGTGCACAGACGATTGCTAACCGCTATCCGGCTTTGTCGGTTTCTGCGGTGTGTGCAGATTTTAATACCCCGCTTGCCCTGCCGGATGATTTTTATCCGGAAATTGACAATTGGACGGGCTATTTCCCTGGGTCAACGCTTGGCAATTATACGCCCGACCTGGCGGCAGATTTCTTGACCCGCGCGCATGCAACCTTGGGCGACGGGGCCCAATTTCTGATTGGTATTGATCAGATCAAGGATGAAGCCGTTCTAACCCGCGCTTATAATGACGCGGATGGCATCACGGCGCAGTTTAATCTGAACCTGTTAACCCGGATGCAACGCGAATTGGGCGCGCGGGTTGCCGTGGAGGACTTTGCCCATCACGCGCTTTACAACGCTGACGAAAACCGCATTGAAATGCATCTTGTGGCGCAACGTAAAACCGCCATCGTGCTGGAAACCCGGGAATTCTGGTTTGAGGAAGGCGAAACGCTACTCACCGAATTCTCCTATAAGTATAATAGCGACCGTCTCGGCGCGCTCCTGGCGGAGACGCCGTGGACCCTCGCGGCGCAATGGACCGATGATCAGGGGTATTTTGCGGTGTGCTTGCTCACCTCTTGACGCACGCTCACCATGCGCCCGGTGGCCCCCATTTCAATTTTGACGCGGGTCCGGCCGGGCTATTGTTGATGACGCAAAAGCCTTTTATGCTGGAGTCGCGGCGTGGTAGGGCCCGCAGCTTTTATGGAGACCATTCTGACCCCTCACACAGGTTCCGGACCCGCCGGGTCTTCGCCAACGACACCATTGGCAACCGTGGCAACCAACACACCGGCAAACGCGGCACAAACCGCGGCTGCGCCTGTTTCCCAATTGCCGGTCCCCGATCTTTCCGGTGTTGACGCTGACGTCCATGTAAAAACCTTGCGCGATTATCTCCTCGCCCGGCTGGACGAAGAAAAAACCGCCGACATCACCGCCATCAGCCTCGACGGTAAATCAGAGATTGCCGATACGATGATTATTGCCTCGGGGCGCTCCGCCCGTCACGTGAGCGCAACCGCCGACAAGATTTTGCGGTCGCTTAAAGAGGCGGGGATGAAAGAGGTCAAGGTTGAGGGCAAGCCCGCATGCGACTGGGTGCTGATTGATGCGGGTGACGTGATCTTGCATCTTTTCCGGCCAGAGGTGCGTGCGTTCTACAACCTTGAACGCATCTGGTCCGAAGCAGCCCGCGCGAGTGTTGCACCATCCCCAGAGGGCGCCCCTGAGAGCGCTCAAGAGGGAGATGGTGCTGCGCTATCAGGCCAAACTCGAACCGAGACACCGGGCGACGGTTAGCGCGGCGAAACGGCCTGGCGGTCACGACGCGGTCCGGCGTTCAGTAATCGGAGCATCAAGGTGCCATGGAATTGTGCATTCGGGCCCTTGGTCGATTAAAATCGACCGATCCAAAATCCCATGTGATTGCTGACTATCTTGATCGTACCAACCGCCTGGCCCCCAATCTGGGCTTTCGGGCGTCAACGGTGGAAAGTCATGAGGTCAGCGGCAATTTTGTTGGTACCGCGCTTAAAAATAGAGAGGGACAATGGCTCCTCTCCCGCGTGACCGAGCGCGACCATGTGATTGCCCTTGATGAGCGGGGCAAGGATATGGAAAGCGCCAGCATCGCCAACCATCTGGCGCGCCAGCGCGATGACGGGGCGCCGCGGTTGGTGTTCCTCGTGGGCGGCGCCGATGGTCATGGCCCAGAAATTAGCGCGCGGGCGAACGCGGTTTGGCGGTTTGGCAAGGCGACCTGGCCCCATATGCTGGTGCGTGTGATGCTTTGTGAGCAGATATACCGTGCCATGACGATCCTGGCGGGCCACCCCTATCACCGTGTCTGACCTTGCGAGGGCCCGCAGGGCGCTTTACCCTTTGCTAATGGACCCCTGCCCCTTCTTTACCCGTGACCGGCACCCTCACGCACCAGAACGGTGCGCATCGGGGTTGGCGCTGGTGTGTGCCGGTGTGCTTCTGGGTCTCACCTTCACGCTCGCGCCCGCCCACGCCTGGCAGGCTGAAGCCGCGCAAAAAAAGGCGCAGGGCACCGCATTGCCGGAAGACACGGCCCTGCAGGAAATTGAAGACGCCCTGCGCAGCAAGGCCGCCGAAGAAGCCCAGTTGAAGAAAGAGGCAGAAGCGCGGGCCCAGGAAATCCGCAAGCTGCGCTACCGGTTGATTGAGACGGCGGATTCCATTCAGGACTCCGAACGTGAAATCGCCCGGATAGAGCGCGAGCTTGTGCGGTTGGAGGCTGAAGAAAAAGAGATGGCGGAAAAACTCGCCGCCGAGCAAAGCAATCTGTCCGCTGTGCTTGCCGCGTTACAGGCTTTTGAGATGTCTCAGCCGCCTGCACTTCTGGTCTCGCCCGATGATGCCAACCGGGCGGCCCGCGCAGCATTGCTCCTGTCCGAAGCCGCCCCGGCGCTAGCGACGCGGGCCGAAGACTTGCGGGGGTTGGTCGATCAATTGACCGCCGCGCGCACCGCCCTTGCCGATCAACGGGTTGCTTATGAACGCACGGCCATTTCGCTGGCCTCCCGGCGGCGGTTCCTTGCCGATGATCTCAAGGTTAAGGAGGCTGAACGCGATGTGGCCGACCGGCTTGCCGCTGCAGCGCAGCGCGAAACCGCAACATTGGCTGCGCGGGCAACCTCAATCAAGGATGTGGTGGCGCGGTTGCGGGCGGTTGCCCATTCCATTACGCCGCGCCCGAAACCCCCGAGGGTGCAACCCGCCAATGCGCTGGCCATCGACGGGGCCGGTGCACCCGGGGCCGGTGACCCGGCCATTGACACCACCGATGAACCCGATGGCATCCAGATTATTGCCGAGGGTGCGCGGGACAACGCATCCCCGGGTCGGCGTGGCAGTAATCAGCGCGGTCAGGCCAGGCGACCAACATTGAGGCGCGAGGATGTGGCCACGGTTTTCAAGCCAGCCATCTCCTTTGTTCAGGCGCGCGGCGCCCTCAAAATGCCCGTTGTGGGCCGCATCACCACAAAATTCGGCCAGCGCGATAAGCTGGGGGACCGGGCCGATGGCATCCGCATTGCTGTGCGCGACCAAGCCATCGTGACCGCGCCCTATGAGGCAAAAGTTGTCTTCGCCCAGCCGTGGGAGCTGACCGGTAACATGATCGTCCTCGATGTGGGCGGCGGCTACCACATGCTGATGCTGGGCGTCGGGCGGTTCCTCGTCGATGAGGGCCAAATCGTCAAAGCGGGCGAGCCCCTCGCCGAAATGACCGGGGCGCAGGCAACCCTGGATGTGCAGGTGCGGCGCAACGGCGAACCGGTAAACCCGGCCCAATGGTTCTCCTCCAAAGCGGTAGCCGAAGCGAATTTTTGAGGGGGTTTTGAGAGGGTGAATGATTGAGCCCGGGAGTGCTCATGCTTTAGGTGTCATGCACAATGAAAATGACCCGATATTGCCCGAAGCGGTTGTAATTGACTTCATTGCGAATGTCCGCTTTCCGTGGATATTCATCGTTCAAGCCTTCCGATAATGAAGGCAGACTCAAAGGGTCGATGCAACGCAAGTTCTTTGATCGCAAAGAAGGAGCGTTGTCAGCATGGCAAGGAAGCCGCGTCAACATTTGACAATTGATCAAACGGAAGAGCTTTGGGCTCGTTGGAGCCGTGGGGAGTCGCTGAAAGCAATCGGCAGAGCTTTCGATAAGACATCATCCGCCATTTATCTGGTTCTTTCGCGTACCGGCGGAATACGACCGCCTGAACGAAAAAGACATCTAAAATCCTTGACGCTTTGCGAGCGTGAGGAGATTTCGCGCGGGCTTGCGCAGGGCTTGAGTATCCGCGCGATTGCTGAGTATGTCGGGCGAGCTGCTTCGACAATCAGCCGTGAAATACGCCGCAACGGAGGGCGAACTGCTTATCGGGCCGCAAATGCAGAACAGCGGGCTTGGGACGCGTCAAGGCGGCCAAAGGCCTGTAAGCTGGCGGGCAATAAATGGCTGCGCCGCGTGGTGACCGAGAAGTTGAAGATCAATTGGTCACCTGAACAGATAGCGGGCTTGCTAAAACGGGAGTTTGTCTACGACAGGGACAAATGGGTGTCTCATGAGACGATCTACAAGAGCCTATTCATTCAGGCGCGCGGTGTATTGAAGAAAGAACTCATGGCAAACTTGCGGTCGAGGCGGACAATCCGAAGATCACGCCATGCAACCAGCAAAGGCGATTCTTGCGGACAGATCGTTGATGCAGTTTCCATTCGCGATCGGCCTCCCTCCGTAGAAGATCGGGCCGTTCCGGGCCACTGGGAAGGTGATCTGATTGTAGGCGCAGGAGGAAGTTATATGGCCACTTTAGTCGAACGGCATTCGCGATACTGCATTCTGTTGAAGGTCAGTAGCAAGAACACGAACGAAGTGATTTCGGCTCTTATTCGGCAAGCCCAAAAGATGCCATCCCACTTGCTCAAATCGCTGACTTGGGATCGAGGGTTAGAGATGGCCGATCATCGTCGGTTCTCTGACGAAACAGATGTCGATGTCTATTTCTGTGACCCGCAAAGCCCGTGGCAGCGAGGCTCAAACGAGAACACAAATCGATTGTTGAGGCAGTATTTTCCGAAACGAACAGATTTATCAGTTCATTCGCAAGCAGTATTTGATGCGGTTGCCAGGGAGATAAATGAGCGTCCCAGAAAGACGCTCAACTTCATTCGCCTGCCGAGAAGTTTGATGCCATACTGACCGCCGAAATTTAGGTATCGGTGTTTTTCCAAATCTACTGGGAGATTGATGAACAATCCATTGAATCCATATATCTTGGCGCTTTCGAATTGGGAGCACGTGGAGTATCTGCGTTATCTATTCTTTCTCATGTTTCTCATTGGTGCGATTGGCTTCCTGTTCTATTGGTTCTTGGCCGCAAAAGCTTGGATTTCTGGCCTAAGAGACGCTTGGAAGAACAAGCGCGGCCTATTCTGGATGAACGATCCCCGAAATCCATTTGTTCAAAGACTTTTGGCAGTACTGCTTAAGGGGTTTCTCGTTTGGCTAATTGCGGGTTGGCCACTAGTGCTTATACTAACCGGTTTAGCAAGCGCAGACGCATTCAACATCTTATTGGGTTATGACGCCAATCCGGGCCTGAGTAAGAGTATATATTAAGCGTTGCGTCGATCGGTTGAGGTCACCATCGTTATTGGACTTGAAGTTTGATCCCCCTTCTTCGGTGATACGGCTGTGGCAGGAAAATAGGGATGAAGCCAATATACAACAGAGTTGATGAGGGCGCAATGTACCGTCAACGCTCGCTAACCCGTTCCTCGCTTCAAAATCACCTTCAGATACCGCGCATAGAGGTCTGTTTGGTTTGTCCCGACTGTTTGTGGGGCAAGCTGTTGAAACCCCAGAAAGGCTGCGTACTCAACCCGTGCCAGCGCTGCCGCGTCGAGGTTTGGCAGGTTGAGGTCTGAATAGAGCGCCTCAAGGAAGGCGATGCGCTTGTCATCCACATGCGCGACGCGCGCCGCCGCGTGGGGCCACCGGCTGGCAAGACGGCGCATTCCCTGTTCGGTATCGCGGTCGAGCATCCCGGCAAGGGTGTCCAGCGCCATGAGTTGATTTTTCGGGCCCGGTTCGCCCGACGACTGTTCAATGATTTTGTCTGTGAACGTCCTTTCCCACGCATCGAAGAGGGCCTCCACAAAAGCCTCGATGCCGTCGAAATGGTGATAGAAGGACCCCTTCGTGCGCCCAGCGGCGGTGCACAGGCTTTCGATTGTGAGCGCGTCAGGCTGCTCCGCTTTCACGGCCTCAAAACCGAGCTCGATCCACTGGGCTCGCTTCATGCGGGGCGCGAGGTTTCTCATGGCAAAAAGCCAATCGCGCCCAGAGCAGCAACGGGGAGAAAAAGAGCCCATTGCGGGTGGTGGGCATGGTTCAGACCAAACCTGAAATTCACGCCAAAACATAAAAGCGCAGACCCGCAAGAAAACAGGAGCGCCGCCGCAGCTGGCTCCGGAGGGTGTCCGGGATGAACCGAATAGAAAAACCCCGTGCTCATAAGGGTGAGCGCAAGGGTGACCAAATGCCAGCAGAAATAGTTTGTGTACCTGACAACCGAGGGCATCTCGCTGAGGGTCAGCGTGGGGCGCGCAATCTCTCGCCCCCCTAGGACCAAATGGATCAGCGCCACGAGGGCCGCAGCAATGCCTGCCCCCAAAAACCAAGCGTTCATCGAATGCCTCCTTCGCAAATATCCCATACCATACCTTATAGTATGGAAAAGAAAAGGCGTTCGTTTTCTCCCCGATGCGGTGTTGATCTTGGCTTGGGGGCTTGGTCACAGGCCTAGGGCAACCGAACCTGTTGTAAAACCGCCGAGCACCGAGCCCATGCGATCGTCGAAAAATCGAAAGACTTATCTCGGAAACAGTCGCCGCGTGGCCTTTCCCGGTCTTTTTCTTGGGTCAGCTTCAAACCGGTCAATTTCGGGTACCGACAGTGCTGTGAACCGGGTCTCCCTCACGCCGTCCCCCCAAGCCGTCGGATCGCAAAGCCTCCCTTGAAGCTAGGCGGGACCTGTGGTCTTCTGATCGCTCGGGCCCGTAATCCTTTAAGATTTCTGGCGCATATTTTGCCAGACACCACACCAGGTTCAGCGACGTGAGAGGCATTTTCATGGCACACTCCCCCCAACCATCAGCACCGAAGCCCGGTTCAGGGTCAGCGCCCACCATGGCTGCAGACGGCAAACCGCGCGCAAAGGCCGTCTTCACCCGCGGCCAGACGGCGCTTTTGATGGGGGCAGCATTAATTGCCGGTGCCATCGTCAGCGGCGGGTTTGCCCGCCCAAAATTCACGGCTGAATATTTCACCAATATCAATCTCTTTGGCCGCATCTATGAAGAGGTTCATCAAAATTATGTGACCGTGCCGAACGATAAGGACCTGATCAAAGGGTCAATCGATGGCATGCTTTCAACCTTGGACCCCCATTCAAGCTATTTGCCCGCCGATGATTACAAAACCATGCAGGAACAGACCCAGGGCAGCTTTGCCGGGCTCGGTATCCAGGTGCAAATGCCCAATGAAGGGCCCGATAAGGGCTATGTGCTGATTGTCGCGCCCATTGATGATACACCCGCCGCCCGCGCTGGTCTGCAAACCAATGACCTGATCACCGAGATCGATGGCGACCCGGTACAGGGCAAGACCATTGATGAAGCCATCGCCCAGATGAAAGGTGAGCGCGGTACCGCCGTTGAATTAACCATCTTGCGCGACCGCGATGCGCCTACCTTTAAGGTGCCCCTGGTGCGCGACATTGTCCGGATCAATCCGGTGTCGTCGCGGGCCGAAGGCAATTTCGGCTATATCCGTGTGTCAACATTCTCCCAGCGGGCTGGCGAAAATGTTCGCGATGCGGTCAAGGAATTGGATGACACGATCGCCGGCGGCATGAAAGGCGTCGTCTTGGACCTGCGCTCCAATCCGGGCGGTCTTCTCGATCAGGCGGTTGATATCAGCGATGTCTTTTTGAGTGGCGGCGAAATTGTCTCAACCCGCGGGCGCCGCCCAAAGGATACGTTGCGCGAGATGGGCAAGCAGGGCGAATTGCTCGACGGTCGCCCGGTTGTGGTGCTGATCAATGGGGGCTCCGCCTCCGCCTCGGAAATTGTTGCTGGTGCCTTGCAAGACCGCAATCGCGCGCTCATCCTCGGTACAAAGAGTTTTGGTAAGGGCAGTGTACAGACGGTTATCCCGCTGCAAAATGGGCAGCAAGGCGCCCTGAGGCTCACAACAGCACGTTATTATACCCCGTCAGGGCGCTCCATTCAGGCCCAGGGGATTGATCCTGATATTGCATTCCCGGTCATTTATCCGGGTCAGGATGCACCGGCAGAGCGGCGCAGCGAAGCGGACCTTCCGGGTGCTCTTGATGTGCCCAATGTAGCGGCAGAGACAGACACTTCTGATGAAGAAGCGGCGACGCCATCGGGCGACACTATTCCCGAAGGCGATGAGATTGCCGGTGATACGCCGTTGCCGGTGGAGCCGTTCCTGTGCGAGCAGCCGGAAGAGGAAGACGCGGAGTTCCGCGATTGCCAGCTTGAAAAAGCCCTCGAAATCCTTGCCGATAATGCGCAATATAAACAGGCCCTTGCTCAAGCGGCGACGGTGGAACGCTAAGGGGCGCGTCAGGCGGGCAAAAAGACGGGCCATCGTTTTTTTCCCGCCGCGACATGGTTTGTTGCTGGTCTCTTATACCTGACGCTTGGGCCTGAGGACTAAAATGGGGCGGCTATGACCCTTTCTGCAGCCCACGCTGCCCTCCAGGCCGGGCGTCTCGACGAGGCCCGGGGCCTGATTACCACGTTGTCAGCCGCAAAACCCTCCGTAGAGGGATGGCTTCTCCTCAGCGAAATTGAAAAGCGAGCCGGGGATACCAACGCGCAATTTGCAGCGCTCGACGCGGCCCAGGCCCTCAACGGTCAGGACATTCGGGTTCTCCTCGCCAAGGGGGAGTTTTACGATCATGCAAAAAATCCCCGGCTGGCCGGTACATTTTTTAGCCAGGCACTTGCCGCATCGCAGCAAAATCCGGCCCAGGCGCGCCCCCTCATGGCGGCCTTGCAACGGGCCCAAACGAAATGCACCGACTACGCGAAAGCTTATGAGGCGCATCTAAATAGGGCCCTAAACGGTTCGACGTCACAGGGTGATCCGGGTACAGACGAGATGACCGAACGGTTTGACCATTCCCTTGATATCATGTTCGGGCGCAAACCGGTTTTTGCCCAAACACCAACGCAATATTACTTCCCCGGCCTGCCGGCGCAGCCCTTTTATGACGCGGCGCTATTTGATTGGTGCCCAGGCCTTGAAGCGGCAACCGACACCATCCGCAATGAATTGACGGCCTATCTGCAAACCGCAGACGCGTTTCAGCCCTATGTGACGCGCAATACCGATAGTGCGCGGTCGGACCATTCGGGCATGATGGACAATGCGGGCTGGAGTGCGTTGTTTTTGTGGCGCGACGGGAAGGCCGATCCCGCGCTGCAGGCGCAGTTTCCCGAAACCACGGCGATCATGGAAAAAGTGACGAAGGCAGATATCCCAGGTCATTCGCCCACGGTGCTTTTTTCGTTGCTGAAGGCGGGTACCAAGATCCCGCCGCACACGGGGTTAATCAATACACGGCTTATCGGGCATTTGCCCCTAATCGTGCCGGAGGGGTGCGCCTTGCGGGTGGGCGCACAAACGCGCCCGTGGACCCTCGGCACAGCGATGATCTTTGATGACACGATTGAGCATGAGGCGTGGAACACGAGCCGTGCGGACCGGTATGTCTTGATTTTTGATACGCCCAACCCGCTCCTGACACCCGGCGAACATCAAAAGGTACAACAGCTTTTCAGCGCAATCGAAAGCTTCGGTCAATAAAAAGGCTGTTTTGGCCCAATTATTTGGGAGCGGAATCCCGTCCGGAAAACGGTTCTGTCCGACTCTTTTTGGGCGCAAAGGATAAGATGACTTCGGTTACCCCTTCTGGCGCCGGATTACGGGTGGCGAAGGCGGCAAAACTTCGGCTGGGTACGGAGGATTGTTCCGGGGCAAAGGTCCAGCTTGCCAGGAGCCGCCCGCGCCCATCCAGCGCTTCGGCTTGTAAGAGCGGTGTAACAATCAGTTTTGTGCCGTCATTGTGCAACTCCCCTTGGATCATCAGTACCGGCCCGCTGGTGGAAAGTGCAACCTTGTGGGAGATATTCTCCAGGCTCAAGCCAAAGGGTTTGGCATCAATTCCCAAACGGGCATAGGCTTTGGCCGTACCCGGAAATTGTCGCATGATATCGTCACGATAATGGTACCCGCCAAACAGGAAACCGGCGGTTACACATCCCAATGCCATCCAGCCCAGCACCCGTAAGGGCGTCAGACGGTTTTTCTCCCGCGCTTCGGCTTTGCGGCGCACTTTCTTCAGGGCACGTTCCAATTCGCGTGGTTGCACCTTAATGGCGGTGAAGACCTCGCCGGGTGCGTCTTTCAGGCCTTGCTGACGGGCTTTTTGTATCCGGTCGATTGTTGAGCGCTCGCCTGCATCCTCCTCAACCCGTTTGATGGTGGGGCGCAGGGAGGCTTGCTCGACACCGCGCCGCTCCTCACCGGTCCAGCGTTTTGCGCCGCCAACTTCCTGCCAGTCGGTATCCACAACCCGGTCGCCGCGTGCTGGTTGCGCAGTGCGCGGGCCGGCTGGGTTCAGATGCGGGTTATGCTGATTATGGACGAACTGATCAACGCGATCGGTCCGGCTTTCGGGGGGGTGGGCGGCGCCGGGCGCATCGGCACGATCTTTCAGCCGGGTTTGCGGGGACAAGGTTTCAATCGCCTGGGGCGCAGGCACAAACCAGCTGGTGGCACATTCGGAACACCGCACAGATCGCCCCGATGGCAGGAACCTGTCCTCGGCCACCTGAAACCGAGTCTGGCAATGGGGGCAGGCGATAATCATGCTGCTCATGGCGCGGCGCTCTCATGCCGGTGCGCACCGGTTAGCGTGGCGCTGGCAACCTTTGACCGCACGGCGTTACCGGCTATCAAGATGGGGGCGCGCGATGAAAGAGATGGTCCAACGGGATGATCGTTGAGTTTGACAAGGTCGGATTGATTTACGGGGAGACGGGCGACGCGGCCCGGCTTGACGCAACCTCCGATGAGGCGGTGACCACCGACGGCCACGCAGCGTTGCAGGATGTGTCGTTCAGCCTGGAGGAAGGTGAGTTTCGCTTCCTCACCGGGCCGTCCGGGGCGGGTAAAACCTCGTTGTTGAAATTGATGTATCTCGCCTTGCGGCCCACCCGCGGTCGCCTGACCCTGTTCGATCAGGATGTTGCAGGGCTCGCCCGGCATGAATTGCCCCCGCTGCGCCGACGTATCGGCGTTGTTTTCCAGGAGTTTCGCCTGCTCGATCATCTCAGCGCCTTTGAGAATGTTGCCCTGCCCATGAAGGTCGCGGGCGTTAACCATAATCAGTACCGCGAAGACGTAAGCGAACTGTTAAACTGGGTCGGTCTTGGCGACCGGATGGGGGCGCTGCCGCCGACCTTGTCGGGCGGGGAAAAACAGCGGGTTGCGCTGGCCCGGGCGCTGGTGGCGAAGCCGGAATTGATCCTCGCGGACGAGCCCACGGGCAATGTTGATCCCGTCATGGCTGAACGCATCATGAAGCTGATTGTGGAGCTGAATAAGCTTGGCTCCGCGGTCATTGTGGCGACCCACGACCTTGATCTTGTGCGCCGGTTAAACAAACCCACCCTCAGCCTGAAACAGGGGCGTTTGCACGCGGTAACGCCGGGGGCTGAACCCCAGGGCTTGCGCGATGATGAGGCGCCGGGCCGTATGCGAATGACCGGTGTGGAGGAAGTTGCAGGCGGCGTTGATGAAACAGACCGCGACGCGGGGATCAGCCGCTGATGGTGTCCCCGGTCATGGCAAGCCCAAACGGGGCCGCGCGTGCGCGCCGACCTATCCTGCCCGAGGCGGGGGCCGGTGGACCCGCCCTAATGGCGGTCATTGCAGTGATTTCGTTTCTGGCGAGCCTGGCGCTGGCGGGCTTTCTTCTCGTTTCCACGGCATCCGATCGCTGGACCCGCGACTTACAAGCGGCCCTGACCGTACAGGTGACAGGCGACACCGCCGAGGCGATCGCCGACCGTACCGGTGTTGCCGTTAGGGTTCTGGAAAATACCGAAGGCATTAGCGCGGTTACCGTGATGCCAAACGACGAGGCCAGGGCGTTGCTCTTGCCCTGGCTGGGGGAGGCGGCGGTTGACACCTATTTTGCTGTGCCCGCCATCATCGAAGTTGAGGCCAGCCCCGTGCTCACGGGCTCGGTAGAGCGATTACGCGCGCGCATGGCCGCGGCGGTCCCCGGCGTTCTGATCAATGACCATGGCACATGGAAAGCCCGGCTGGGCGCCAGCGTCCGCTCCATCCAGGTGCTGGCGTTCGCGGTTTTTGCGCTCGTCATGCTGGCCGCTTGCGCCATTGCCATGTTTGCCGCGCGCGCGGGCCTTGCTGCCAATCATGAGGTTGTCTCCCTCCTCCATCTTGTGGGGGCGAGCGATCAGTTCATCGCCGGGCAAGTGCAAAGACGGTTCCTACTGCTGGGGTTGCGCGGGGCGCTGTTCGGGGTTGTGCTGGCGCTGGTGGTGCTCGGGCTGATGTCGGTGGCCACGCGCGCCAGTGCGGCGGCGGCGCTGTTTATTCCGGGTTTCACCCTGACGCTTGGGCTTGTGCTGACGCTGTTGATTGTCCCGGTGCTCACCTGCCTCGTGACCGCTTTGACCGCCCGGCTGGCGGTGATGCGTGCCTTACAAGCAACCTTTTGACAGCGGCTTGCCACGATCAGTTGCAACCGTAATAGTTACCCCCAATGAGCATTGGCAATAACCCTGCGGCGCGTTTGTTACGCTTTGTCCTCATTCTGGCGTTGGGGCTGGCGGCTTTGTGGGCCGCGGGGCTCGCGGTGTTTGTGCACGCTTTGCCCGGCCGGGCCGAAGCTGACCGGGCGCTTGCCGAGATTGCCCGGGAACCGCGTCTTGGTATTGCTGTTCTGACGGGTGGGGGCGGTTTGCGGATTGCCGACGGCATGGCCATTTTTGCAAGCGGGACTGGCGACCGGTTGCTGATCTCAGGTGTTCACGAGGCGATAACCGCCGCAGACCTCAAAAAATTCTGGCCGGGGGCGTCCGCCCGGTTCACCTGTTGCGTAGACCTTGGGCGAGCCGCAAAATCGACCCGGGGCAATGCGCTGGAGATTGCCCAATGGGCGCGCACGCACCGATTTGCGGCTCTGGTTATTGTCACATCGGATTATCACTTGCCCCGCGCCATGCATGAATTGAAACAGCTTAAGATCGGGGCGGCCTTGCTCGCCATGCCAACACCGTCAGCTGGCCTGGCGAAGGCTGGATGGCCGGTGAATGGGCCCGCCTGGCGCCGGGTGGCGGGTGAATATTCGAAATTTCTTGCCGCGCGCATGTTTGCGCTGGTGGAAGGGGCCCCCACATGACGCCCATGACAGTGGAAGAAACGGGCTATGCACAAGATGTGGCGCAAAGCGATCTGGCATCACCGCCGGGTCCGCTCGATAACATCCGTGCCCTGATTTTCCGGGTCTGGATTACCAGCATCACCGCCATTGGCGGGGTGATCGGTATTGCTTTTTTGCTCAGCGATGGGCCCGCCATCCGCTGGTTTTGCCGCCAATGGGCCCGCACGGTGTTGTTTGGTCTTACCCATATTTGCGGCATCAGGGCGGCCATCACCGGGCGTGAAAACCTGCCCACGGGGCCGGCGATTATTGCGGCCAATCACCAATCGATGTGGGAAACGGTGTGGCTCTATGCGCATCTGCGCCATCCGATTTTTGTGATCAAACAGGAACTGACCCAGGTACCGGTTTTTGGCTTTTGGTTGCGTAAATCGGGCGCCATCGCCATCGACCGCGAGTCAGGTCCCAAATCGATCCGTACCCTGATCCGTAATACGCGCCAGGCGCTTAAAAGCGGGGCACAGATTGTTATTTTTCCCGAGGGTACACGCTTGCAACCGGGCGAAACCGCGGCCCTTAAACCGGGGATTGCGGGCATCTATCAGGCCTGCGGCGCGCCTGTGCATGTGGTTGGCCATGATAGTGGTCGCCGATGGCTTTATCCGGGATGGCGAAAACGGGCAGGCCCCGTGCAGATGCGGATTGCCCCGGCGATCGAACCGGGTCTGGAGCGCGAAGGTTTTCTGGCGCAGCTTGATGATCGCTTGCTCGATATGCGCCCCGATGTGACGGCCCACACGCCGCCCCCCAACTCCTCCCATGCCGCGCTCCACGACCAAGTATCTTTCGGGACCCCGGAGCAATAGTGGGCCCGCGCGCGGAACAAGCCCGCAAAGGTCCCTCCCGCTTTGTCATCGGGTTGACGGTCTTTACCGCCCTCGCTTTCGTTCTTTATACAGCGTTTTGGATGATGGGCGCACGCACTGTAAAGAACGCGGTGCTGACCTTTGTTGATGAGCAGCGCGCGGCAGGTGTCAATCTTACCCACGGGGCGATTAAATCGGAAGGGTTTCCTTTTTTACTCCGTATCCGCATTACCGACATCGACTGGCAGGCGCCGCAAATGGGACATTGGCGGGCTGATGGGCTCTATATCGACGCGCTGCCTTATGCGTTTGACAGGGTGATCTTTTCGCCCCAGGGCAAGCAGGTACTCCGGGTTGCCGCGCTCCCCCCACCCTACCGGGATTGGAGAGGCAGTGGGGAAACAATCCGGGCAAGTATTGGCCGCGATCGTCAAAAAGGCTGGGCATTTATTCTGGATGTGAAAACGTTATTGCTCGCTGCCGATGCCGGCCCGGCCCGGCTTTCGCTGGGGGACCTGATCGTCAATATCCATCCTGATGATCTTGATGGGGAGGATCTTTTGGTGAGTGCCCTTGCCGGTTCTGCCCAATGGGCAGACGGTGAGGCGCGGGCCGGTTTAACCGCGCTTGAACTGGTCGCAGTAGTCAGCGATTATATCACGCTTAATCCGGAGACCCCGCAAGGGTGGGCTGATACGGGCGGGACGGTGCGAATTGAGCGCCTGTTGGTTGCCGATAATCCGGCGCAGCTAACCGCCACCGGTGATCTCAGCCTTGATCCGTCGGGCCAACCGACAGGGCGCATCGAAACGCTGTTGCAGAAGCCCGGTAATTTTATTGTCTCGCTTGGGGCGCTGGGTGCGCTTGACGCCGATGCGCGCGCCGCCGCCATGGGTGGTCTTGCGGTGGCAAGCCTTGCGGGCGGCGGCAACATCAAGAGCATTTTTACACTCGAGAACGGAGAAATTCTGGTGGACGGCGTACCCCTAACACCGCAAGCACCTTCACGTTAACGCCACTGCGCCCCGACCGCTTGGGTCACGGATGAAAAACCGTCAGCCCGCAGAAAGTCCGGCAGCTCTTCAAGGATGGACCGCACCAGACCCGGGCCCTGATAAATCAGCGCGGTATAAAGCTGAACCAATTGTGCACCATGGAGAATTTTTACATAGGCATCGCGCGCACTGGTAATACCGCCAACGCCGATTAGGGCGTAATCGGTGCCCAGCGCCTGGTAAAAGTCGCCGAGCAGGCGCGTTGATTGTTCAAACAAGGGCACACCGGAGAGCCCACCCGTTTGTCCGCGATGGTCACCGGTCAAATCGTCCGGCCGGTCAAGTGTTGTGTTGGAAATGATCAGACCGTCTAGCGACGGGCCGTCTTTTTTCATTTCCATCAAGATAGTGACGATATCGGCCTGGTCATTGTCGGTCAGGTCGGGAGAAAGTTTTAGAAATACGGGGGTAGTGGCGGCCACTCGTGCCCGCTCCACCAGAACGCGGTGCAGAAGGTCCTCCAATGCCGCTTTATCCTGAAGCGCGCGTAAGCCCGGGGTGTTTGGTGAGGAGATATTGACCGTATAAAAATCAACGAGGCCAGCCAAACGGCTAAGGCCCGCCACATAATCGGCCGTTCGGTCCGATGCGGTTTTATTCGCACCAAGATTGATCCCCACACAGCCCGTGCGTTCGCGGTTGGCCAATCGGTCGGCAATTACCTCAAGACCATCATTGTTAAAGCCATAGCGATTGATCACGGCCTGATCATGGCGCAGGCGAAAGACCCGTGGCTTGTCATTACCCGCTTGCGGTTCGGGGGTAACGGCCCCCACCTCCACAAAGCCAAACCCAAGCTGCAACAACTGATTTGGCACCCGCGCATTTTTGTCAAACCCTGCCGCGAGCCCTAACGGATTGTCGAAGGTCATGCCCGCCACGGTGGTTTTCAATGTTGGTGCAACAGCGGGCGCAGCGGGCAAAGCACCGGTTTCCAGCATACGGATCGTCAGATCGTGGGCATCCTCCGGATCAAGAAAGGCAAGTGCGCGGGTGGCAAAGGCGGCAAGAAAAGGAGGGACGTTGACCATATCAAAACAGGGAAAAATCCGTAGCGGGATCAAAAGGTGGGTCAATCCGCGCCGTCACCATAAAAGTCTTGTCTGTAGACCGGCGCAGAACAAGCGCATGGCTAATCCATGCCGTGGGGCATTGCGCGTAAAGATGCGGAAACAGCGCATTATTGCGTTTTGCCGCGGGCTCCCATTTCAGACTGTCTACAAGATGCCGGGTAGGGATGGCAAGGCCAATAATAAAAGAGTATTCCGTATAATGACGATTAGCCGTACCTACCATCTGTTCTGGTGTCGAAAGATGCATGAAGCCATCTGTGGTATCGAGCGCGCTATAGGCAATGGTCTGTGCGTCGCAAAAGGCGGGCCATTGATCAGCGGGGATCAGTTTGACCACATGGTCGGGCAACGCTGGCAGCGCAGTGGGGGACGGTGATGTCATAATAATCGCTTAGCGCCAGCCCCCAGGCCGCGCAAGAGGGGCCGGATGACCGCAGCACGATACCGACTTAGCCATAGATTTTGACAAAGTCGCGCACGGCCCCGGGGCCGGTTTCAACCGCCTCGGCAAGGGCGATCGCACGTGTGCGCAAGCGGAATTCATGGGCGGCTGCCGGTGTACCGGTTTGCGTTGCCACGGTTAGGGCTTGCAAGGCTGCCTCCCGCCATTCCGGATTATTGCTCGCCAACAGCCTCAGGGCTGTCTCATAGGCGATCGTCACATTCTCCGGTGCGAGGATGCGTGCGCGGATCATCTGGTCATGGCCAAGCGTCCGGTCCGCGCCGTATACCGCACCGCCCCCGGCCCGTGCCACCTCAAGATGCCACGTACCGGATGTTGATAAAGCCCAGATATTGTCGGGCGCGATTTCAAGGGCACGGTCAAGGTGGCGCCGGGCGCGGCTGGCATAGCCGCCAAACAGGGCGCGGACCGGGCCCACCTGACCACCGCGCACGGCGTCACTGATGGCCAATTGTAAATTCGCTTCCACATGGGCCGGATCAAGGTCAAGGGCGCGCCGGGCCAAGCGGCGGGCGGCCTTTACGCGGCGTTCTGCGTCTTTGGGTTGGTTCCCCAAATAGGCGCGCGTGTTCTCGCTACGCGCAGCAAGCGCCAGCAGGTTCGCCGACGAGGGTGCGGGGTCAGGCCCGCGCCCGCGTCCCGGCTCTTGCGCTTTGGCCAGGGCCAGCACATCGTCATAGCGCCCGCCATTAAAGGCCCGTTCGGCCTTGGCCATGGGGGTCTCAAGGGCTGACACCTGCTTTGCATCTTCGGTCTTGTCCCGGGCGGTGGCAGGCACACGCCAGCAAATCAGCGCTATTGATGTCATGGTGATTATTAGGGCAATCATCAAGGATCGCTGGGACAGGGCGTGGGTATGACCGGGCGCCCAATGACCATGATCGGGGGAAGGCACTTGCCGTGTGGGCTCCATGGAAACCTCCTTTACAGCACCAGTGTAGCCTTCATACTATTGGGCTGCAATTGGGATCGCCGTAAAGCCCCGCGTCAGCTTTCGGACTTTCGGTATCGGTCCCAATAATTTTGTATACGGAGAATGCGTCATGCGCCCTGAATGGTCCACAAAAAGCCCAAGGCACCCGTGCGGGGCACTGGCACTTACCCTGTGGTTGAGTGTGGTTGCCGGATTTGTCTCGTCGGCATCGGCGCAAACCGACAGTCAAGCCGAAGCCGCTGTCAGCGCGATTGTTTCAGCCGAAGTGAGCGACATAAGCGATCAAGCCGCAATTGATCCCCACACCGTGAGCGGTTTATGGCGCACCCCCGATAATGTGCTGGTGGCAATCGATCCGTGCGGTGAAAGTGTGTGCGGAACGGTCATTTGGTTCCCGGCGTTGGAAACCGCCGACGGGGTTGTGCTGGACACAAACAATGACGATGAAACCCTGCGCACGCGTGAAATTAAGGGTATGCAGATTATCTATGGCTTTGAAAAAAAGCGCAAAGGCTGGCGCAAGGGGCGTATTTATGACCCCGAATCTGGGGAAACATACAAATCAAAACTTACCCGCCTGACGGCACAGAACCTGAAAGTGCAGGGGTGCGTGGGCCCAGTTTGTAAGACCTTTATTTGGACCCGCGCCGATGAAGGTGCGGACGCCGGCGACATTAAAAGCGACGACGCAAGCGAAAATATTGATGGTGATGGCGCGCGATAATGCCGCGCGACCGCGCCTGATCTTCGCGATTAATCCTCCGTACACAATGCAAAAGGCATTCACCTGATATGAAGCCGCTCTCTTTGCTTGCCGGTTTTGTCCTTGCTGTGATGGGCGGCGTCTGGGCAAATTCTGCCGGTTTTGACCGGGCGATTGTGACAACGATCTTCATCACCTTATTGACGGCGAGCTGGTGGGTGACGGAGGCGATGCCGATCCCGGCAACCTCCCTTGTGCCCTTTGCGCTGTTTCCGCTTGCGGGCATCCTGACCCACAAAGAGGCGGCATCCGCGCTCGGCTCCCATGTGATCATCCTTTTGATGGCTTCGTTTATGCTCTCCAAAGCGTTGGAGAAGTCAGCCCTCCATGAACGGTTAGCGCTCTACATGATCCGTCTCGTTGGCGTTTCGGGGCGGCGGCTGGTCTTGGGCTTTATGGTGGCGGCGGCTGTCTTGTCCATGTGGATATCAAATTCTGCCACAACCTTGATGCTGGCAACCTTGGCACTTGCGATCATTGCCCGCGACGATAATCCGCGATTGAGTGTGCCGCTTTTGCTGGGCATTGCCTATGCGGCCTCTCTGGGCGGGACGGCAACATTAATCGGTACACCGCCAAATCTGATTTTCGCTGATGCGTTTGAACAAGTGACGCAGGCGGAATATTCCTTTGCGCGCTTTATGGTCACGGGCCTGCCGGGTGTGGTGATTGGCGTGCCGGTCATGGCGTTGTGGTTGACCCGGTCGCTCGGCGGTGTGCGTGTGCCCGTCTTGCCGGAACCCGGGCCCTGGCGCTCAGCGGAGGTGCGCACCATGTTGGTGTTCGGCTTGGCGATCATTCTTTGGATCACACGGGCGGAACCGTTTGGCGGATGGTCTGGCGTGTTTGGGATCACGGGCGCGGGCGATTCAACTGTGGCGGTCTTTGCTGTTGTCTTGATGTTTCTGGTGCCCAGTGGCAACCGGGCAGGCGATGGGCGAACAAGTGGGCTGCTTGATTGGGAAAGCGCCAGCAATATCCCCTGGGGCCTCTTATTGTTGTTTGCTGGGGGGATTTGTATCGCCGCCGGTTTCCGCGCCAGCGGGCTTGATGGCGTCATCGGCCGCTCCCTTGCCGGTCTGGCCAGTTTGCCCCCTTTCTTGATGATTATCGGGCTTTGCCTGTCGGTAACCTTCCTCACCGAGATGACCTCCAATACCGCCACCGCCAATCTGTTAATGCCCGTGCTGGCGGCGGTGGCGGTGGAGGCGCAGATTGCCCCGGCCTTGATCATGATCCCGGCGGTCATCTCCGCCTCATGCGCCTTCATGTTGCCTGTGGCCACGGCGCCCAACGCTATTGTTTACGGCACGGGCAAGGTCACCATTGGCCGGATGGTGCGCGAGGGGTTCGTTCTCAATATTATCATTGCCCTGATTGTTGCAACCAGTGCATATCTCACACTCTCACCCGCCAACGGATAGGGGATCGTCACCATCATGCGCCCACACCATCATGTGTATGTCATTTCCCTGACCATGCTGCTCATGCCGGCCCTTGGTGCGTGCACCGATGGGGGCGGATTGCCGCCCGGTGTGGCGCGGGTTGAGGCCGTATCGCCGCAAGAACGGATAACCCGAGCCTATGTGGAGGCGTTCTCAGCGCGGGAGGTTGATACCATGCTTTCGCTGTGTACGGAGGATATCCGGTGGGGGCATGTGGAGGGTTCAGCCTATTCGGAGGCAGGGATGGGCAAGGCGGCCCTCCGCGATGAATTACGCGGCTATTTTGCTGCCGTCCCCACGGTGACCAGCGAAATCGTGAGTATGATGGCAACTGGAGATACTGTCGCCATCACCGAACAAGTGACCTGGACACCAACCGGCGCGAGCGACCCCATAACCAGCAAAGCGCTGGGCGTCTATCAGTTCCGCGACAGAAAAATCGCCGCCGTATGGTATTTTCCGCGTGAAGAGTAGGCGCGATTTCCAGTTAGAATGACTGGATTGGTCCTTTCCAGATATTTGTCGATTAGTAATAGTGAGACTAGCGTGTCCCAATGACTCCAGCTGGCTACATGCTCAAAACGGTGCTTCCTCGCCCATCTTGGATTAACAATCAAGACGTCAATGACATCTTCGCCATCAGCTCGTGCTGCTCGAAGGATTTTGCAGATTACATCAAATATTGGCGACACAATGGATACTGGCTGTTTAATAAACCAGCCGATATGGATCAAATCATTTTTCGTGAAGGCGTAGATCGTTCCAAACTCACGTTATTCTATTATGAGATCTACGAATACCAATTCGATGAAGATGAGAGGGTGTGGACGAGATTTGATATTGAAAAATCATTTGAAACCAATGTGGTGAAACCCAATTCGGCAACGCTGCAGGGCGTCGATGTTGTATCTTACTCCGTCGGCACAAACCCCGAGTGCAGTCCGCTTTCGTGCAACTCTCTCGCGGATGAATTTCCGGTGAACAGCCATTGCCTCTTCAGTACTTTTTCGGAAGCCAAAGAAATGCTGGAATCAGGTAGGTTTGATAACTGCGAACCGGGACCATTTCGTATTTTTTCTATCTATTTGGTTGAAGCTTAATATCCGCTTCTGGCGATCTCCGACTTTTCGAACGTATGTGCACCGCCCCTCAAGACACAATCGCCGCCGCTTCCAGCGCGAGGAGGGTATCTTTGCGCGCTGCTCCCCACCGGTAATTCTGAAGCGCCCCCGACGCCCGGATGACCCGGTGACAGGGGATGAGCACCGAAATGGGGTTTGCCCCCACGGCGGAGCCCACGGCCCGCGATGCCGATGGTTTGCCTAGCGCTTTGGCAACATCGCCATAGGTCACACAGCCGCCAAACGGAATCCGCAACAAGGCCTCCCACACCTTCAATTGAAAGTTCGTGCCGTTCACATGCAATCGAAGCGGCGTCGGGGATTTTTTTGTATTATCATCATTGGTACGAACACTGATTAAATAGTCAGCGATCTGCGCGGCAACGGGCTCAATGGCGCCGCGATCATGGCTCATTTGCGCGCGCGGCCATTCGCTGCGCAGCTCCGCCACTTCGCGGTCACTGGGTGTCTCGGTGTTCAAATCGTCAAAGCTTAGCCAGCAAATCCCCTTATCGGTGACGCCAATCATCGCCATGCCAAACGGGCCGGCCACCCGCCCATAGCGGATGTGCACCCCCTCGCCGCGTTGGCGCACGCTCCCCGGCGTCATGGCATCGCTCACCAGGGTCAGATCGTGCAGCCGCGATGGTCCGGACAAGCCCGCCCCATAGGCTGCCATCATTACCGATTGACCTTTGTGGAGGGCATCACGCGCGCAGCCTGCGGTGAGATATTGCAGAAACTTTTTCGGCGACACACCCGCACCAGCTTTGAACTGGCGCTGAAAATGCGCAGGGGAAAGATCGACCTGCGCCGCCAGCTCGTCGAGGCTTGGCTGGTCCTTTGCGTTAGCGACCAAAAACTCAATGGCCGCGGCCACGGGGTCCAAGGGGTTTTGTGGGGAAATCGATGCCGTCATTGGGAAGGGTCTCCGCTCGTCAGGGCCTGGCTTGTTGTTTGTGTTGGGCATTTTGGCGTGAACGGTAATCAAGTCACCGATAGCGGGCCACCCGATTTTTGCGGTCTTTACCCCCCATTAACCATAATGATTTCTGGTGTGCGGAAAGGAAGTGACCATGGATGATCTCGTTTACATTCTCAATCTCGGCTTTTCTGGCAGCGATCTCTGGCGGGCGATTATCATCGCATTTTTTGCCGCCATGCTGGTGAGCAAAACCCGGCCCGTGGCCATTATGGGGGCCTGGGCGTTGTTGGTTGACCGGCTGATCTGGCCGCTGACCGGCATGTGGTTGGCCGGGGCCGATAGTGTCATCATGACCGACACGGTGTCGGGCATGATGCAATCGCTCAATCTCGATCTGGGTCTTTATCTTGTGCGCTATGCCGGGCTGCTTGTGATGATTGGCGCCTTTGCCCATCTGCGCCGCCGGATACATAAACCGCGTACGGATAAAGCAAAAGCCAAAATGAAACCGGCCCACGCGTGAACACGTGTTTAGCGAATAGGGTCAATTGCTTGCGTCTAACGGCACGGCGGTTTCATACTTAACCCGCTGATACACAACATGTGTTGTTGATCGTGAGATCGCCGGATTGCTCAATAGATGCGCACTTACCCAGTCGTCATAGTGTGCCATGGTTGAAAAATAGCCGATTAGGATAAAATCTTCGTCGCCTGTTACCGTATAGCATTGCGTAATATGATCATCGGCTAAAATCTGTTTCTTGAATGCCGTGTACGTATTGTGGCTTTCCTTTTCAAAGCGAATGGAAACGATCACGCTGACACCCAGTTTGTCGGGATTGATCAGGCTCACATCCGCGATGACGTAGCCTTCCGCCCTCAACGCACTGATGCGTCTGCGTACGGATGGTTCAGATAAGCCAACATCACGTCCGATACTGGCCATTGATTGGCGGTTGTTGCGCTGCAGCGCCGCAAGTATCCGTCGGTCGAACGTATCGAGCATGATGATATCTCTTTTCGTCTCCAAACCCAAAATTTTGATCACTATTCGTCACTAGATGGCGAAAATCAATCACCAGTGGTCTAGCTGGGGCGCTATGGTTTGCTCACGCCCGATGGGCGGCGTAGCCAAAAAGGAGAGTGTCAATGTGGATCAATCAGATTTTCGGTGTGCTCTGGGCAATGATGGCGAGCCTGATGCCTGGCCTTGACGATGGCGTGCATCGCGATAATCCCACCGAACCTTCGCCTGCTGGACCGTCAGTGGCAAAGCAGTATTTCCCCAATGATCTTCACCCGGGTGGGGGTATCACGCTTACGCCCGGCTTTGCGCCCGATGGCGAGACCATTTATTTCGCACAATCATCGTGTGCGCCCATCTGGGAGTGCCCCCAATATCTTAAGCGATCACACCGCACAAAGACCGGCTGGAGTACACCGGAACTTGTGCCGTTGCCTGACCGTCGGCGCGCTGATTATCCAAGTGTGACACCGGATGGGCACCGTCTTTTATTCTCCTGGCAAAAAAGTCATCCGGGTACAAACGAGGAAAAGCCGGATGAGAATTTCGATCTCTGGCAAATTGATCTGACGGAGCATGAGGGCAATCCTTTGCCCCTTAAGGGACCGGATTTGAACAGGGTGAGAGCCGGCGCTGTGCGCACCTTGCGATTTGTCAATAATGAGACCGCACCCTTCCTGACCCGGGACGGGGACCTTTATTTCTGGACAGAGCGCCTTGATGGTTTGGGGGACCGCGATGTGTATCGGGCTGCCAGTGATGGAAAAGGTGGATATGAGGTCCCAATTCCGTTGCCGGCCCCGATTAACTCAGCCGGAAGTGATGACGGCATGTGGATTTCCCCTAACGGTCGAACCATGTTGATCACGTATGCTGATCGCGGGGGATGCGGCGGTAGTGATGTGTTCATCGCCTACAAGATGCAGTCGCGTTGGTCCGTACCGCGCAATCTTGGATGCGCAATCAATTCCCCTTATGACGAGCTGGCTGCTTCTATCATCCCGCATACGGATCAGATCGTTTTTCCGTCTAACCGTCCTGTGGACGGATCATCCCTAAACGAGTTCCGCCTTTGGACCGCTCGTCTGCCCGGCCCGGCGCAACGCGAATGATACCTGCCTCTCCAGCCTAAACAGGCGCAAATGCCAGCACGGCATTCTGGCCGCCAAACGCAAATGAATTGGACAACGCCAGCTTGAGGGGCCGGGTGACGGTGCCGCTCGCCGCATAGTCGAGATCGCATGCGGGGTCCGGATCATCGAGGTTGAGTGTGGGGGGTACTTGTCCCGCCTTCAGGGCACAGATTGCTGCCACTGCTTCAAGGCTACCCGCCGCGCCCAACAGATGCCCATGCATGGACTTGGTTGAGGAAACAATCAGCTTGTCGGCATCGGCGCCGAAGACGGTACGGATCGCCTCGGTCTCCGTGGGATCATTCAACAAGGTACCCGTGCCATGGGCATTGATATAAACCTGTGCCGGGTCGGTAATCGTAACATCGCGCAAGGCAAGCCGGATTGCGCCCGCTGCACCCTCCGCTGACGGATTAATCATATCATTGCCATCGGCGTTAAGGCCAAAGCCCGTGAGCTCCGCATGGATAGTCGCGCCGCGGGCCCGGGCGTTTTCATAATCCTCCAGCACCAGCACCGCCGCACCTTCGCCAATGACGAGGCCATCGCGGTTCTTTGAAAACGGCCGGCAGGTATCGGCGCTCAGAATGTGCATGGCGCGCCATGCCTCCAACGCGCCATAGGTTAGCACTTTTTCGCTTGCGCCGGTGATGGCCACATCGGCGTGACCATTGCGGATCATGTCAGCAGCCATGCCAATGGCGTGCGCGCCCGACGCACAGGCCGATGCAATCGCAAAGGAAGGCCCGGTCAGACCGTGGCGGATCGAAATATGGCTGGCCAGCGCGTTTGGGATGATCCGCAAAATGGTCAGCGGGTGCGGGCGACGCCCTTTTTTGAGCATCTGATAATGGGTGTCGTCACTTGATTGCTGACCGCCAATACCTGTACCTAATAGGGTAGCCGTCCGTTTACGAAGCGCATCATCCAAGACAATACCGCTATGGGCAATTGCCATTTCGGCGGCGGCAACCCCATATTGGCTATAGGGGTCGGCGCGGGTCATATCCCGGCCGAGGGCGGCTAGGGCCTCATCGGCGCCCTCAATGGCGGCGGCGGGCAGGGTCAGCGATAGCGCATCCTCATAGGCATAGGTTTGCGGTTTAATCGCGCACTGACCATTAAAGAGATTGTCAGTAAACGTCTTAAGATCGGTTCCCAGGGGGCTGAAAACCCCCATGCCAGTGACAACAACACGGCGGGTCATTTTTTCTCGGTGACGAGGGATTGCAAGGCGTCGATCAGATCGCCCACGGTTTTCATGTTGCCGAATGGATTTTCATTGGCGTTAAACGGCACCTCAACATTCAGGCGCTCCTCAATCTCATAAATGATTTCCACAACCGAAAAGCTATCGATGCCAAGATCGGTGATCAGGGTCTCGCGGGTTGGCTCTTGCGTCATCCCCACCGCATGCGACTTGATCACATCAAGCAGGGTTTTCTCCATCTCACTCATCGGTCCACTGTTCCTTTTTGGCATCCTGTTTGACCGTCCGCGGTGCAGTCGGCGACGTTTATTTTTTCATGAGGTCCAGCGTTGCCCAGACCATGGCTTCCGTCCCCAGCGTGATGGCGGGTTCGGGGTCAATCTTGAACAGGGGAGAATGGTGGGAGGGGGCATTGTCAACCTCGCCAGGCGGTGTGCCGCCTACGGAGAAATAAACGCCCTTCACCCCGGTTTCGGGGGCAACAAAATAAGCAAAATCCTCAGCACCCATCCCATCGCGCGGCTTATCGAGGAGGATATCGTCGCCCATCTTGTCCGTGACGACGGCGCGTAACCGGGTGGCAAGGGGGCGGTCATTGATGGTTGGCGGGGTTGTTTCGGTTTTCGAGCGGATAACCTCTGGCATTTTATCGTCGGGCAGGCCATTGGCTCGGGCAACCCCGTCAACAACCCGGTCAATTCCGTCGAGCAGCTGTTCGCGCACTGCCGGATCGTCCGAACGAACGGTCAGTTGTAATTCTGCGCGGTCAGAGATGATATTGTGTTTGAACCCGCTATGGAATGACCCCACGGTGATCACGCCAGCGTCAAGCGGCGCAATGGTGCGACTGACCACCGATTGCAAGCCCACAACAATCTGTGCACCCACTAATACCGGGTCTATACCCTTGTGGGGTGACGCGCCGTGGGCCCCGACACCGTGGACAATGATATCAACACTATCGGAGGAGGACGCCACAGTGTTGAGTGGCATCTCAATGCGGCCCGTTGGGGTGTCAGCGGACACATGGAAGGCAAGCGCATAGTCAGGTTTTGGGAAGCGTTCATAAAGACCGTCTTCCAGCATGGCTCTGGCGCCTGAAATTCGCTCCTCCGCAGGCTGACCAATCAGGATAAGGGTGCCGGCCCAGTCGTCTTTGCGCTGGGTAAGCTGACGCGCGGTACCCACCAGCGAGGTGATATGCACATCATGACCACAGGCATGCATCACCGGCTTTTCGATACCGTCGATGTCGGTTTGCATAGCGGTGGAGGCGTAGGTCAGGCCTGAATTCTCCTTGACGGGTAAGCCGTCCATATCCGCCCGGATCAGCGTTGTCGGCCCCTGCCCATTGCGCATGACCGCAACGATGCCGGTTTTGCCAACGCCGGTTGTGACGTCAAAGCCAAAGGCCTCCAACTCCGTGGCCAGCCGGGCGGCGGTTTTGGTTTCGCGGAAGGAAAGTTCCGGGTTGGCGTGAAAATGCCGGAACAAAGGGCCGAGATTGGTTTCATAATCGGCGGCAATGGCACGGCGCAGGGCCGGGGCGCTGGCCCCCGCCTCCTCCGCTGCGCTCTCTTCGCCATGGGCCTGGCCCGCCATCAGTGACAGCGCCGGAACTACGAAGGATAGTGTCAGGGCGCGCAAGCGGGGGAAGCAAAAACGTCTCATCATGGCAAAATCCCTCAAAAGTTGCTTTCAGCCACCGTAAACCTTGTCTCGGCGCGAGTAAATGAGACCCGGCCCGCCATTAGCCGGTGGTTAGCTGCGTTCGGCCTGGCCCTGAAGCCGCGCGGCCAGCCCCCGTCTTATGTTGGGCCATTCCGCCGGTAGAATGCTGAAATAGACCGAGTGGCGCAGGCGTCCGTCCGGCATAATCACATGGTTGCGAAAGGTCCCCTCGCGCACCGCGCCCAGTTTCTCCATGGCGGCGAGGGAGCGAGCATTGGTGCTGTCCACTTTGAATTCGACGCGGTTCAGGCGAAGGACGTCAAACCCATGGGTCAATAGCAGGTGTTTACAGGCCGGATTGATCTGTGTTCCCCATGAATGTTGATCATACCATGTCCAGCCGATTTCCAGACGCCGGTGGGCGGGACTGACCATCAGATAGCTTGACGAGCCCACCCATCGGTCCGCTTGGCGATCATGAAGCGCAAAGGTAACATCACCCTTCGTTGCCATGGCCTGAAGTCGATCATCGAACCAGGCATCAAAATCAGTGGCATACTGATTGATGACGGCAAACCGCCAGAGGTTTGGGTCATTACCGACTGCCTTTAACGGCGCACGATGGTCTTCGCACAGGGGAACAAGGCGGATGAGTTCGTTTTCAAGATGAACCGGCTCGACCACCAACCGCGTCGCCATTGCTAATCCCGGAAATTCTTGAATTGCAAAGGCTGTTCAAGGCCCATACCCTTAATAAATGCGATCGCGGTTTGCAGATCATCACGTTTCTTGCCGGTGACGCGAAGCTCCTCACCCTGAATAGCAACTTGGACTTTCAGCTTTTCGCCTTTGATGGCCTTGGTGATTTTTTTGGCCAATTCCTTATCGAGGCCCTGTTTCATCAGCACCGTCTGGCGCACCGATTGGCCAGCGGCTTGCTCAACTTTTTGATAATCGAGGGAGCCTGCTTCAATACCGCGTTTTTGCATATTGCCTTGAATGATCTCGTGAAGCTGGCGCAATTTCAGATCATCATCAGCATTTATGGTGATGACGCCTTCCTTGATCTCAACCGATGATGTTGACCCTTTGAAATCATACCGGGTGCCCACTTCGCGCATCACATTGGCCACGGCGTTCTCGGCCTCGGCAATATCCACTTCGGAGACAACATCAAAGGAGGGCATGGGCGAAACCTTTATTCTTGTTGAGGGTGTGAGGGCCGAGATATGCGGGCTTCACCGGGCCGCGTCAACAAAAGCCCGGGGCGTGGAGTTGGTCAGGGGCTGACATTTCCGCTTGACCGCAAAGCACCGTTTCGCGAACGATTTTACCATGGTCAATGATCTTCAGTCAGTGCCGCGTATGGTACCGGGCACGCCGTTACATCCGTTCGGCATTGACCTTGGGCCCCTGGCGATTACCGGTCCTGCGGCTGATCCGCCGGCTCTCTGCCACACAGTGGCGACGCACGGTGTTGCTGTTATTCGGGACGTGGATATCAGCGATGAAATTTTCACGGCATTTCTGGAAAGCCTTGGGCCTTTGATGTTTACCGCCGGTGAAACGCCGGTGCCGGGTGCGCCGGCGCTCAACATTGTGAGTAATGTGGGGCGGTCGCGGCCCCCGCGATCTGTCTTCCACACCGACACGAGCTATGTGTCGGACCCACCAAATTTTACCGCGCTCATGGCAAAGACTGTGCCCCAGCGCGGTGGCCAGACCCTCTTTTCTGATCAGGTTGCTGCGCTCTCGCGTCTTCCCCGGTCTCTTCAACAGGCGGTGAACCGCGCGGTTGTGGTGCACCGGGTCACCGGAGTCGATCCTGGCAGCGCGCAAGAGCACGCCGCGCGGCACCCGCTTGTGCGCCGTCATCCCCTAACCCATGACCTAGCGCTCTATCTATCAACGCCCAAACGCTGCGTGCAGATTGAAGGACTGTCGGCGGACCGTTCGGCGCGGCTCATAAAAACCCTCTATCGATGGTCCACCCGGGCGCATACGCTCTACGTCCATCGCTGGCAACGCGGTGATCTTGTGTTGTGGGATAACCGGCGCACGATGCACCGCGCGGACCATGCGCACGTTGTGGGGGACCGGGTTTTTCATCGGGGGATGGCCGGTGGCGAGCGGCCATTACCAGCATCTTGATATATCCTCTGTATAAAGCCTATCCCTCTAGAAGAAAATGGAGTGGGCCATGACCCATAATCTTTATGCGGCGCCTTTATCGTTGTTCAGCGGCAAAGCGCGCTCTTACCTCACCTATAAGCAAGTCCCGGTGGAGGAGCACTTTGCCGATCGCGATGTGTACCGGGAGATGATCCTGCCGCGTATCGGCTACCCCGTTATGCCGGTGACAATCACCGACGATGACAAAGCCATTCAGGATACCAGCGCCCTGATGGATGAGTTTGAGCGGCGTGCCCCCGAACCCGCGGTGCGTCCGGTAGGGCCCGTGCAGAATTTTGTGGCCAGTCTTTTCGAACTCTATGGCGATGAATGGTTGGTGATCCCGGCGATGCATTATCGCTGGGTTTACAATCGCGATTTCGCGCTTGGTGAGTTTGGCAAAATCGCCGCGCCAGGGGAAAGCGAGGCTATCCAGCGTGCCGCGGCGGAAAAATCCTCCGCCATGTTTCAGGGGGCTGTCCCGCTTTTGGGCGCAACGCCGGACATGGCCGACGCGGTTGAGGCGTCTTATCTGGCGTTCCTGCATGATTTTGATATTCACCTTTCGGACCATGATTTCTTACTGGGGGGCCGCCCGTGTCAGGGCGATTTCGGCTTGATCGGTCCTCTTTATGCGCATCTTTATCGCGATCCTGCCTCGGGTCAGATCATGAAACGCGCGGCACCAAGGGTTGCGGCCTGGGTGGAGCGGATGATTGCGCAGCCCTTTGTGGCACCGGGGAAATTTTTGGAGGGGGACGAGATCCCCGCAACGCTCACGGCGCTTCTTACACGGATGATGGCTGAGCAGGGCCCCTGTCTCCTTGATCTTTTTGACCATGTGGCTGTGTTCAAACGGGATAATCCTGGCGCGCCAATCCCGCGCATGATTGGCATGCATCCGTTCACAATGGCCGGAAAAACTGGCTCACGGATGATTTTGCCCTATACCCAATGGATGGCCCAGCGGGCGCTGGATCACCTTGCCGATATGGATGAGGCTGCCCGTGGGCGGGTTGATCGCCTTATGGCCATGTGCGGCGGCGGCGACCTCGTGAAGGCCAAGAATTTGGCGCGGGTGCAGCTTGCAAACCACAAGATTGTCTGGGACGATTAACGGGGCGAAAAAAGGAACTGGGTCATGTCATCATCTGAGGAAAAGGTACCAAGCGGTTTTTGGATCATCAGTGTACTGGCGTTGTTGTGGAATCTGATGGGGGTTATGGCATTTGCCAGTGAGGTAATGATGACCGCGGAACAGATCGCGGCATTACCCGATGGGCAGCGTGCACTTTACGCTAACCGGCCGCTATGGTCATTGGTACTTTTTGGCGTGGGCGTCGGGGCGGGCGTATTAGGCTCCGTTTTTTTACTGATGCGCCAGCGGGGGGCTTTGCCGATTTTTATCGCGTCTTTCGTCGCTATTGTTATTTATGATGGGTACTGGCTATTTGGGCGCGGTGGGTTTGCAGTGACCCCGGTATGGGGGTTGGCTCTAATCGCTGCGGTCATCACAATTGCCATTGCGCTCATCTTCTTTGCCCGCCATGGCGCCAGGCGCGGCTGGCTGCGCTAAGCTGACCACCGGGTCGCACCCGTCCTGTTATCGCTCGTCGCTGGCGCGGTAGCGGGGAAATGGAATAGCCCATTGCCAGTGCATCGCCGCCAAGCGCAATGAAAACGCCCCAATCATGCCAAACAGGGCCCGCCCACTAAAACCCATGGCGTCAGGCAAAAAGGTGTAAAGGCTACTGCCAAGCAGAGCCGATGAGACATAGATTTCCTTACGGAATAAAACAGGCGTCTCGTTACACATCACATCGCGGATGATGCCGCCAAAGGTTGCGGTCATGGCGCCAAAAATAATAATGCTCACCGGATGGGCGCCAAGGCTTTCGGCTTTTTGCGCACCGAGAACGCAAAAAAGGGCAAGCCCGGCAGCGTCAGCATAGAGCAATCCATCCATACGCCGGCCCACAAGATGCCGGTGGATAAGACACAAGCCCATGGCCACACCGACACAAATTAGGATATCAGTCGGGTTCTGCACCCAGCCCACGGGGGTATCGCCCAGCAACAGATCGCGAATGGTGCCCCCACCAATACCAGTGACCGTCGCCACAAAGCTAACACCGACACTATCCATGCCCTTGCGCAAACCGAGGAGCGCACCGCTCGCCGCAAAGACAGCAGTTCCAGCAAAGGCAGCAAGGGTCAGGCTATCAATCACACCGTGTCGCCCTTGTTGGCGCTCTGTTCGTCGGTGCCCGCTTCGTCATTTATCGGCTCTTTGCCATCGGGCAGAAAGTCGTCATCAATCACCACAAAGCCATCGGAAATGGCGAGCGTCGGCACCGCAGCGCGCAGGAAGGGCACCAGATGCACGCCTTTCTGGTTTGACATATTGCCGATCTCCAAAATATCGCCAGCCCCAAAATTATGCACCGCACGGATGACCCCGATCACGGTACCGATACGGTCGCGTGCCTCCAGTGCGATGAGGTCTGCGTAATAAACATCATCATCGTGGTCATGGGGAGAAGTGAGTGCGCTGCGATCCACATAGACCCGCGTGCCGGCCAGGGCCTGCGCCATCTCCCGGGTATGGATTTGCGGAGCACGCACAAGCAGGAGATCGCCCTTCAGGGGACGGATGATTGTCAGGGTAAATTGCTGGTGGCCATCTTCGCTTTCGACGGCACCATAACTGGCGACATCGGCGGGCTCGGCGGTAAAGCTCTTGATTTTTGCCTCACCGCGCACGCCGTGGGCACCGGCAAACGCACCGAGGCAAATCCGCGTGCTTTTTTGAAGGGGCGTTGTTTGCGAAGACGTTTTTTCCGGCCTCTTGGTGACGGGTTTACGGCTCATGGGGCTGTGGGCTCGTTGCGGGCAATTGGTTCGAACAAGCGTCCTCGCTCGGTAATCAGTGTCAGGATCAAGGCGAGAACACTCAGAGCCACCATACCGGTGAGGATCGGCCCCACCGTGCCGTCATAGCCCCGAGCGATGGCCCCGCCCAACACGCCCGATAAAGCGGTGTTCACAAAGCCATTGGCGGCGCCAGCCGACCCGGCGATATGACCCATGGGCTCCATGGCGATGGCGGTAAAGTTTGGGCCAATCAAGCCGAGCGCAAAAAACGAGACGGCCATCAGGCCAAGAAAGGAATAGATATTCTCATGGCCGAGGGCGTTAACTCCCCAATGGGCGAGCGCGCTTAAGACAAAAACAATCAGCGCTGTATGGCTTAGGCGGCGCATGCCCAGCGATTTCACCAGCCAGGAATTCGTTATGGTTGCAACGCCAAGGGGCAGGGCCACAAACGCAAACGCCACCGCAAACAGATTGCCCAGATTGAAGGTTTCCAGGAAAATCTGTTCCGACGCGCTGATATAAGCAAACAGGCTGGCAAAGACGAATGCGTTCCCAAAAGTGTAGCCAAGGCTGATCCGATTACGGAAGAAATGCCCGTAATTACCAATGATGGCGTGCATCTGAAGTGGTTTCGCGGCCGCCGCGGGCATGGTTTCGGCAATCCGGAAAAACACAAGCCCGCCAAGGGCGAACCCGTACAGCAGCAGCGCAGCAAAGATCCACCGCCAGGAGCCGGCAAACAAAATCGCTTGACCAATCGCCGGTGCAATGATGGGTGCTGCCATAAAAATCGTCATGATAAGCGACATCACCTGGGCCATGGCGCGTCCGGCAAAACCATCACGGATAAGGGCGAGGCCGGCCACCCGGGTGGCGGCGGTTGCCATGCCTTGCATGGCGCGCGCGGCCAGCATCAACCCGAAATCGGGCGCAAGCACGCTAAAGAGCGAGGCAACCACATATGCAATCAAGGCCCACAACAGGACGGGCCGGCGCCCAAACCGGTCGACGATGGGGCCAAAAGGAATTTGCGCGGTGCCGTTGAAGATCAAATAGACAATGATCATCAATTGGCGATCATTCGCGTTCTGGGCGCCAAGGTCTGCACTGATCAGGCCAAGCGCCGGCAGCATCATGTCAATGGCAAAGGCATTCAGCGCCCATAGCCCCGCAATGATCAAAACAAGTTCGCGCGTGCCAATGCTCACGCCGCCGCCTGCGGGGTTGGCCGCTGGCGGGTGCATCATTTGCTGGTGAAAGGTCGTCAGGCGTTGCCACATAGGCGCAGGGATAGGCGTGTGCCATCGCCTTTGCAATAAGCGCGGCGGGCGCGCGTCATGAATGCCTATCGGTGGTGCTCCACATGGCTTTCAATGAGGGCACGGTTATAGGCGCCCAAAGCCCGCACCCGGGTCAGATAGCCAATGGGATCATCGGGCGCTTTATTGGTCACCACGGGCAGGCCGGTTTCATCATGCTCTTCAAGGGTTGCGAGCGCCTTGCCAAGGGAGTTGCTATCGATCAGGCGCGGTGCGTCTTTGTCCAGCGGGTTTTGGGGCGGCATACGCTCCATAACCTCGCGTACACGGATGGTTTGGAGTAGGACGCCTTGCGGGCCGTCCGATAGGTCATAGCCGCGCCGTGACAATTGCCAGTGAAAAAAGGATTTTCGAAAGACGGTCTGGGTGATCAGTGTGGCAACTGATACCGCAACCATCAAGGAAATAGTGATACCATAATCGCCGGTCAGTTCAAAGGCGATCAGCGTGGTGGATATTGGTGCCCCCATGATGGCGCCCGCCACAGCGCCCATACCCACCATGGCATAATAGCCAGGATCGGCATTGGCACCGGGCACAAGATCATTGATCACAAGGCCAAAGGCGGCACCGGCAAAAACCCCCAAAAACAAGCCCGGTGAAAAAACCCCGCCGCCAAAGCGGCAAGACAAGGTAATGGCGGTCGCCAGAAACTTCAGGATAAGGAGGATCAAAAGGCCTTGCAGCGTATAATTACCGTTAAAAGCCCGGGTAATCGCCTCATAGCCAACACCAAAAATCTCTGGATGAAAGGCGCCCATCAAACCGATCAGGGCACCGCCCAAGGGCGGTAAGACCATAAAGGAAATTTGACGCTTGGTGGCAATTTCGCGGATGCGTTCGGTTAAAAACCGCGTCAGCCACAAAAAGATAATCGCTGTGATGCCGCAAAGCAGACCAAGAAGCGCCGATAGTGGCACCTCGATAGTGCCCGCTGCGCCATAGGACGGTGCCTGAAAGGCGGGAAAATCGCCATAGTGGAGCCGCCCGATGATGGCCGCGGTGACGCTCGCCAGTGAGATGGGGCCAAAAATAGACAGCGCATAATTGCCAAGAATAACCTCCAGCGCGAATAAAACGCCCGCAATCGGCGCGTTAAAACTGGTGGCAACTGCCGCCGCCGCGCCGCAGCCCAGCAGCGTGCGTCGTTCGTTTACGGAGAAATCGAAATAGCGATCAAGAAAAGAAGCAATGGTTGCGCCCAGATGAACGGCGGGTCCCTCGCGCCCGGCGCTGGCGCCCGAGCCTAAGGAAAGAGTGGAAATCGCCGCCGCGGCCAGGCCAGCGCGTACGGAGATCAAACCGCCGGTGACGGCGCGCGCCTCAATCACGTCGGAAACGCTCTGCCCACGACCGTTTTTTAGCCAGTCAAAGCGATCAGCAAGCACCATTAAGCCGGAAACGGCAAAGCCACCAATCACCGGCGCCATCCAGGCTCGCCAGAAGCTTAAGGATTCCGCCGCACTCGCCAGAGTCTCCTCGGTTTCGCCGAAGGCAAGGATCGAAATACCATCAATGGCCATGCGAAACCCGATCACCGCATAGCCAACCGCCGCCCCGATCAGAACCGCAAAAAGCCAAACCTGTATCGTATGAAACTGTGTCTTTAGCCGCCGCGCAAATCGGCTGAGCGAGCCAGGTATTGCCGCATCACCTGATAATGGATCACCCGTCTGTGCCAGTTTGCCCTCCCCGGCGTCGTGTTTATGTCTTTGTACAGATGACACCAAAGCAAGCTTGAGGCGATCTGCAATGGTGGGTTGGCGCGGTATGGCCCGATGGTAAGCCTTACGGTTTTGTAAAGACTGGCGTGTGTCTTTTCACTAAAAACCTACCCGGTTTTAACGGGCTTTTCATGCCAGCCGTGCAACCCTTTCGGGCATATGCTGAAAGGGGAAGCGGGTCAAATGCACCGAGGAAAAACCGACACACCATCCGCCATTGGGGGCCATGGACCACGGCCAAAGCGCTCTGTTCTCCATCGCCCACCTGCCGGTCAGGTTCAGGACCACGCTATGGGCTCAGAGACGGGCCCAGAGACAGGCTCAGTAACTGGCGAGACGTATTCTCAGGACGCGTCCACGGCTGGCTCGGTGAGTGCTCCGCAAACAATTAGCCAACCCGGCGGCGTTTCAACCGCGCAGCACTCATCCTCATCCCTTATCGACCCGGCACCCGGCGAGGCGCTGGCTCGCCTCACGCGTTGGCGGTCAAGATTGGGTGACGCACTGGCCGCAGAGGGGCGCAGCCCGTCATCGGCCAGCGTGGGAGACAGCGCGGTCACGCCCGCCGACACGGCGCTCACCACAACCCTCGACCATCCCCACCATCGGTTGCAATTGCTCAAAGTGTTCGGGGAGGCCCCTTTTCTGAGCGATCTGTCGTTCAAATATCCCGCAACCGCTGCCCGCGCTCTTGCCGGCGGGGCAGGCGAGGAGATTGCCGGTCTTTCCAAGCAACTTTCCTCCCTCGATTGGGGGGCGGGCGGTATCGCGGTGCTGCGCCAGGTTTTGGTGCCCATTAAGGAGCGGGCTGATCTTGCCTTGTCCATGGGATTGATCGCCGGCAGCCTTGATACCCAGACGGCGGCCCAAACGCGGACGGATCTTGCCGAACGCCTTTGTGAGGCGGCGCTTGCCTGGCTGGTGCGTAGCGCCATGAAGCGCGGTGAATTTGCCCTGGCGGGGTATCAGGAAGACACGCCCTCACCATCAGAAGAAGCTGAAGAAAAATTCGGCAGTGTACCGCTTAATGGATTGTTCCTCCTCGCTGGCGGTGATTTTTCCCATCAGGACACTGACTGGACCGGCCCTCTTGATGTCGCAATCCTTTACGACCCCGACCGCTTTCAGCGCGATGCCATTAGCCATATGGAGCGGGTGTTGGTGCGCATCAGTGTGGAACTGCGCGATGTTCTCGAAGGCAAATCCGGGGAACGGGCGCTTTATCATCTGCATACGCCCTTTGGGTCAAAGATTAACGGCGCGGGCCTGATTGAACGAACTGATCAGGTCTTGCGGATGATCGCCACCCAAGGCGCTGATAGTGAACGCGCATGGCTGGCATCGGCCCGTGTTATTGCCGGTGATCGCCATTGCGGCGGGGCGTTTCTGGAGGCGGCGGAGGCACCAATCTGGGCGGCGCGGCCCTTCCTGCGCGCTGATCACACACCCTCGGATCAGGGTCCGCTCGCCGCGCAACCGCTGGGCCAATTGAAATTGGCATTTGAGCATTACCGCGCCATCGGGACGATTTGCCGGGCAACGCTGGGCCACCATCGGCCGGTGTTTCGCATTGCGCCAACCGCCGAATTGATGAAGGCAGCACAAACGGCCGGGCTTGTGCCAGCCCTGATGGCGGAGCGTTTTGTGGCAGGGGTCAACTCACTGGCGGCTGTGCGCGATGCCGCCTATTGGGTTGATGGACCCCATTCGTCCGTGGGCCCCCTATCGGGGGCGCTCCATGACGGCCACGCGATCCTGAGTGGTTTTGATCAGGCGGCATCTTTGCAATCGTTGGTGGCTGGGTTTTATGCTGATGCTCAAAGTTGTCACCAGCAATTGCTGCTCGGCCCGCGCCAGGCGTTCGGTCGATATATGACTGCGCCCGCCCCGTCGGGGGACGCGTCAAAGCTGGAAGATTTGGGCTTCGCCGATGGCAGTGGCACCAGCGTCATGATCGAAACCTGGCGTCAGCGCGCCGATGGAACGGCCAGCGATGACAGTACGCGTTTTGCCGAACGGGCCCCGGGGCTGCTTACTGCGTTTGGGGAAACCCAATATCCGAACCGGGCCGTGGCACAGTTTGATCGCCTGCTCACGGCCGCCCGAGCCGGGGCCAATTTCAACGATATTCTGGCAACGGATGATGTGCCACGCGCGCAGCTGGTCGATGGTTTGGGGTGCTTTCCCGATGCGCTGGATGCGCTGATTGACCAAACACCCGAAGACCTGATTGCGCTTTGTACAGATGAAACTCTGCGCCTACAGCTGGCGAACCCTGACTTTTTTGTGCAGCTTTATCCGCTCCCCCCGATTGAGGACGGGGGCGATGAGAAGGCTTGTCAAAAAACCCTCATTGCCCTGCGCCAATGGCAGGGGCGGGTTATGGCTCATCTTGCCTTTTGCGCCACTGACCCCGGGGCTGATTTTGCGCGGATCGCAGACGCCGCCGAAGCGGTGCACGGCATTCTTCTCTCCGCGTTATATCGTCTGACCATGGCGCATATGCCTGCGGGCGATCGCAAGGGTCTGCAAAATTTGGCGCTGTTTGCCATGGCGCAGGACGCCAACAGCCTTGCCGGTCAACGCATGGGGCTCGGCTTTATCTTGACCAGCCGTTCGCCCGCCAAAGGCATCATGGAAAAAGCCAACCGATTTGCGCAGGATTTTACCGCGCATCTGGCAGCTTTTGAGGACGGGTTCTTCGGCATCCGGCCCGACCTCACCATTCGCCCGGGTGGCCCCACGGGCACACTGGTGGCGGGCGCAAGCGCATGGCAGCAATTTGTGCGTAATGATGCGAAATGCCACGATCAGATTGCCCTTGCTCGCGCCGTGGTTTTTGCCGGTAACGATAAGGCGCGACATAGCGCAGCGGAAATATTGCGGGATGCCGGGGAGAATGTGCGCCGGGCGCACTTTACCGTGCGTGACCTCGACCGTGTGCGCGCCCAGCGGCGCCTTCGACCGGCGTCAGCGCAATCTGATGGTAATTTGTGGGCGGTGGATCAGCGTGATGGCACCGCGCAGGACATCGACCTGATGATCAGTATCCTGTTTTTCCGTCATGCGGCGAGCCATCCATTTTTATCCGCCGCTGCACCACGTGAAGCCCTCCTGGCCATGGCCGATGCCGGACTCATTGAGGCAGAAACGGCCCATTCGCTTATCCATGCGCGCGATTTCTGGCGCCAGATTAATGTGGTGAAGGCATTCTCTGCGTGGCAGTCGCCTGACGCCTCGCCCATCCGCAAGCGGTTTGGGGTCTTGCTCGCGAGAGCTTGCGGGGTAAGCCGGTTTGAACAAACCGGGCCTATCCTGCGCGGGTATGCCGATGATGGCGCGCGTCTCTATGCGTTAATTGTTCAGGGCCGGGACGATCATTTCTCCGTGGCTTCGTGATTTAAGCCACATAACCACATGCACGCGTAAAGCGGAGGCGAGATTGGGCATGGTTGCCGCGTGATCGTGTCCCGCCTGGTCCTCAGCAAGAGGCGTGCGTGCAGCATCAATATCCTGGATCAGCCGGGCCAGCGATTGTTCATTATGGGCCGCAATCGCTTCCAACATCTCCCAGAAAATCGGTTCTAGTAGCAAGCTTGTGCGGTGGCCATTCAGGGTAACGGACCGTTTTTTCATGGACGACGCCTTCGGCCTTGCTATCACATCCCGAAAGATCGCTCAGGCTTTATTGCGTAAGAGCGCATCGTCTGCCGCATCGAAAACAGCTTCGGCGCTGTTCACAAACTGGATGCTCTTCAACATAAAATCGGGGGCGAATTGGCGATCAACAATATGGTTCAGCAATTCTTCCAGCGGTGACCAGAAATCATTGATATTGGCCACGATGATCGGTTTGTGGTGAAGCGATAACCGCGCCCAGGATAAGGTTTCGATAATTTCCTCTAACGTGCCGATACCCCCCGGCAAGGTGCAGAACACATCGGCTTCCTCAAACATCAGCATTTTGCGCTCATGCATGGTCTCAACGATCTTATGTTCAACTCCCTCCAGAATGCCCTCAATTTCGGTGAGGAATTTTGGGATGACGCCAAAAACCTTGCCGCCATGGTCGCGGGCGCTGGAGGCTGTATCGCCCATCAACCCCATGCGCCCGCCGCCATAAACAACCCGCCAGCCGCGTTCGGCGGCCAATTGACCGATGTCTTTGGCAGTTTTTGAAAATGCGGGATCATCACCTGGGCTGGAGCCGCAATAGACACAAATCGATTTCATGGGTTGATTACTCTTTCCGGGGATAGGGGCGGTTTCGGGTGCGCCGCTTCTTGTTATCACGAATGTCTTTACAATAAGGGGTGCCGAGGGAAGTGGGAACCGGTTTTTGTGCCCTCAAGAGGCGCCCTGTGCAGACGATTTGCACCAACCCCGGGGAGCGCATAGAATAATGCCCTCGGAGGCTTCTTGGCGGACAGGTGGGTTGGTCACATGCGATTTGTTGTTCTTTTTTTGCTGCTTATTATGCTCGGCTTTATTGCATGGAAAGCGGTTGAACGGTTTCACCTTCTGGACCTGCCGAAAAATGAGCAGGAAACGATTGATGGTGATACCGGGCCCGACAGCGACCCGGCGCCCGCCCCGGGGGCGCTTGGCCCCACACCACCAAGCTTTGACATCGTGCGGGTTGATGCGGGCGGCAATGCCGTCATTGCGGGTATTGGCGAGCCCGGCTCCGAGATCAGCATCGTTGCCAATGGGGAGGTGTTGGCCACCACAACCGTAGATGGCAGTGGCTCCTGGATCGTTGTGACCGATGCGCCATTGGGCGGCGGGACCACAGAACTATCCCTGACGATGACAACACCTGATGGGCTGGAATTGCGGTCGGCGGAAACCGTGGTGATCCACGTGCCAGAGGAGGGGGAGCGCCCCCTGATTGTGCGCACAACACCGGGCGGGGCCACTGAAGTGATCCAGACCGTGCGCCCGGCGGATGCCGGCTATGGTCCATTAAGCCTCGATACGATTGACTATGACGATTCTGAAAGCGTGATCTTTTCTGGCCGCGCAGAGCCCAACAAACGGGTGGACATTCTGGTGAACCGCCAATTGCTTGCTTCGGTCACCGCCGGGGCCACCGGGCGCTGGACAGCAACCGCCGCCATGGCGCCGGGCGTTTATTCACTCCTGATCATTCAGTATAGCGATGATGGCCGGGCCGAATATGTGATTGAATTGCCTTTTGAACGGGCCACATCAGAACAGATTGCCTTGCGCGATGGTCAGGTTGTTGTTCAGCCCGGTAACAGCCTGTGGCGCATTGCCCGGCGTGCTTATGGCAGCGGTGCTCAGTATACGATTATTTATGAGGCCAATGTTGATCAAATCCGCGACCCCGATCTGATTTTCCCGGGCCAGGTTCTCTCCGTTCCCGACGGGGATGCCGATCCCGGCCGGTAGGGCTCAGGTTTTGTTCTGCGCAAAGTCCGGCGGGGTGATGCCCGCCGACGCAAGATCGCTGTCCAACCGGGCAAGGAGTTCCAGTGTTGTGACATGCGGTGTGCGGGTATCGTCAAACAAATAGGGGGAGCGTTGTTTGCGATCAAACCAGACGACATTGTCGCGGGTTGGTGGGCGTTTTTGTGCCAGCCATAGGGCTGTATCCGCCGCCTGATCGGCGGTGCGCAGCAGTGGCTTCAGCACCTTGTTAAACGCGGGCAGGCTTGCCTCAACACCGCTTGTGCGCACCCATCCCGGATGCATGGTGTAGGCAAAAAGCTCCGCCGCCGCGCCGTGGCGTCGCCAATAGTCGCCAAGGGCAATTTGCGCGCGCTTATGCGCCGCATAGGCCATAAGACCATCAAAACCCTCCGCCTCTTGATCAAGCAGGGCAGTGTTCAACGGTTGGTTATAAAGCCCCCCCGACGCCATATTAACGATTAATCCCCCCCGGTTGAAAAGACCGTCGGCGAGGAGGCGTTCACTCAATAAATGCTGCCCCAGCAGATTGACCGCATAGGACATTTCGAACCCGTCGGGGCTTTTTTTGTGCTCATTGTTCAAGATACCAACATTATTCATCAGTACATCAATCAGCAGTTTTCGTTTTAGATTGTCGGCGAGTTCGCTAATCGCCTGCAGGTCCGAAAGATCGCAAATAGCGGGAACAATCTTCCCCAGGCTTTTTGCTTTGGCGGTCAATCCTTCACCCTTGGCCAAACTGGTTGTCACATCCGCTTGTAGGGCATTCATCTTATCGGCCGACCGCGCGACAACTATAACCGTTGCCCCGGCGAGCGCCGCGGTCCGGGCAATTGCCGCGCCAATCCCCTCCGACGCGCCGGTGACAACCCAGGTCTGGCCCGCAAAATCGAGCCTCGGCTCATGCCATTTGAATTGGCGCAGCTGGAAACCGATATTGGTGAATGACGGCAGCTTGCCGATAAAAAACCTGATGCCCTTCCAAACGCTCATGATACTGATGTTCCGGCTAATTGTGTGAAAAGGGCATTTGTTATTGGGTTGACCGTGTCGGGAGACCCATAACGTACAACACGGGCCTTAGGAAAACGTTTCCCTAATTGGTGGTGCGTTGGCGGGTATCAAGTCGCACCTTCAGGAGTTCGGTATGCCGGTCGCCCAATTGACGCGGGACAGTTTTTTCATCCCGCCGCGCCGCGTATACGCTAGTCGCCTCGGTGGTGCCATATCGGTCGAGGAGGAGGGTGAGAGTTGCCGCACCCATATCTTCTGCGGACCCGGCGAGGGTCAGCGTCAGCCCTTCTGCGAGACAGGATTGGCCAAAACACCGCAAAGTTGCGGCGCCCACGTCTGCGTTGATTTCTTCGGTGGTTGGCCCATAGGTTGCCCCGATAACGCGAAGAGTTGCCGGGGTCAGGATTGTCACCCTGTCCACGGGCGTGATCTCTGCGTTCGGGGTGCCTTGCGCCTTGAGGGTAACCGTGTGGGTCTGCGGTTGGGCGGGGTTTGTCTCGACGGTCGCGATGACGGGTGTTGGTGTACTGGCAAATGGCGCGGCCGGGTGCGACCAATAGGAAAATGCGATGTCCGTAAGCACGGGTCCATAGTCGACCGGCGTAACGGTGCCATCGGTGTTTGTTAACACATTTTTGGGCGGCGCTGGGCTACTGGCCTCGGGTGTCAGGAATGCAATATAGCTGTCACCGGTCATATGATCGGTATAGTGATTAATATTCAGATGACGCGGGCCCCATACGGAATATTTTGGCAGGCTGACCGCGAGGATGGCGAAGGTGAATAGCCCGCCAGCCGTTGCCAAGGTTGCAAGCGGCAGTGATTTGCGCGGTTTATCTCCCGCCACGTCGCCGGTTTGCACAAGCCCCATGAGCGCCATCACCGGCCAAGCCGCAAAAACCGTGGCGGCGGTGATCGCTGCGCTGATCCCAAAGCCAAGGGCGCTGCCGATCAATCCCAAAGACGGCGCCCAAACCATCAGGCTTACCAGGGCCGCGAGCGCATAACCCCAAATGGCGAATCTTGGCTCGAGCAGTGAAATGATCGCGGCCACGGCAAACACACAAGCCGGGGCAACAAACATGATCGCCCCGCCGGGCAGATAGACCGTACACACAAGACCGAGCACAAGAAACCATGCCCAAGCGGCGACGGCCAATTGGCGGCCGGTACCAAGCCGCCTGGCAAACCCCGCCAAGATCGTAATCGCCCACAGCGCGCTGAGCACGGCAAAGCCCTGCGTTGCCCAACCATGGGCAATCCAATAGAGCGGGTCACCGCGCACCAGCTTGATGGTCAGTTGCACCATAAAGCTTAAGCCGCCGCCAATAATCACCGACATCACGGGTAAGAAGGCGGTGATAATCCGTACCCCAACTAGTCCATGGCGGTTGGTGGTCACCAACAGAAAGAGAGCAAACATCAGGCTGGCCCCCAGAATGGGCAGCGCCAGGGCAGCCGGTATCACCAGTAAATATTGCCCAAGAATGTCCGTATACAGGACGCGGCTTTTCGCTGGCACTGCATCCGCGTTCAGGAACGCGCGTGCCGTGCCAAGCCCTTGATCGCCCATATGTTGCAAACTGGGCTTCGATAGATTGGTGAGATTATCCTGCGGCGTGTGATAATAGCGTTCATTGCGGATCGGGGAGAAATTCAGGGCATTGATATCGTAGCGTAGAAACTCCGTCATATCGGTGCCATTGGGCATGGCCTCATAGACCGCCGCCATGGTTGAATTTGTCACCGGTCGTTTTGTGCCACGGGCGAATTGTCGAATGACAAATGAATTTGGCTGGCTCGTCTCAAACATAAAGACGGGCCCGCCCACACCGCGCGCTTCAAAATTCAAAATTGTCTCGATACGGTCAAATCGCGGGTCCTGTTCCACAAAGGCCTTTGCCCCGAACAGCCCAAACTCCTCACCATCGGTAAACATTGCCAGGATGGGTTTCTGCGGTTGCTCACGCTGGAGGTGATGGGCAATTTCCAAAATTGTTGCTACACCGATCATATCATCACCTGCCCCGGGCCCGGCGGGCACACTGTCATAATGGGCCAGCAATAACAGCGTATCACGCGCCCCCGACGAAGATGGAGACGGAGATGGCGCCGGGCCAAGCGCAAAACTCACATTGGTGACCTTGGCACAGCCCAGATAGCGCCCTGATCCCACACCGTCGCACACATGATGTTGGGTAAGTTGCGGATCGAACCCCATGGCCGTGATCATCGCCGCCAGACGGTCGCGCACGCGGGCAGTTTCCGGATGATCCACCGGATGCGGGTTCTCCTCGCCCATAATGGTGGCGATCCGGTCAAAGGCGCGTGTGGTATCAAACTCATCAGCCGCATTGGTGGCGCGCACCGTTTGTGGTTCGACGACCGTGCCCGCAAACGTAATAACAGCAAAGGCCGCAGCGACGATCACCAACACAAGCCATGCTTTGGCGGCTTGTGGCGCGCTAGAAAGCGAGGGGCGGGAAGGGATGGTGACCATGGGGTGCTCGTCTTTTATATATCGAAGACGAAAGCCTATCGCTTCGTTGGCAAGCTGTCACGGCCAACCATGGCACGGTTCAACTATCAAACGACCCAATATCACGACCGGGCAAAGCGCAGCGGGTTACGCGCCGCCGCCGGTTGAAAAACCGCCGCCACCCCTGGGCCCGCGAGGGACGCGGATGCGCGGGCCACGCCGCGGCAGGGAAATAGATCGCGGGCGCCGGCGCGTTTGTCGGCGGGTACCGCTGAGCCCACCCCAATTGGGCCCGCTCGACCGACGGCCCCGGCCAGAGCCCACAGAACCGCCGCCGGACCTGCCGAGGGTTCGGCCCAATTCACGGCCCAATTCGCGTTCGATTTCGCGGCCAATCTGGCGGCCCACGCGGGACCAGTTCCGCCCGGGATTATAGCTGGTGCGTGCGCGGCGTTGCGGTAAGCCAAAGCCGCCGCGCCAATCATCTCCGCCCAGATCATCTTGCCAATCGCGCCGCTTGACCCGGTGCGATTTTTCCAACTGCCGCCAGACCTCTGTGGGGCCCAGAGTGCCGCGTGCAAAATCGGTCAGCAGTAACGAGATCATCTCTGCACTGTGGAATTGCGACTGATGGCTATCAAAACGCATCTGTTTGAACCGGCGGCGCAGTTTTTCCAATTCGCTTAGGGTACCGCGTCGCGCCTTACGACTGCGTTCGGCGGCCTTTATCGTGTCTTCAACGCCATATCGCTCCAGACGGATGGAACCCAATTGATCAACCAGCGCGTCATCTTCCTCGGTCAGGGTTTCAGCCGCAAGCAATTTCAGATCGGGGATGGATTTGCTTTGCAAGGTGTTGGTCAGCAGATTGCGTGCCTCGGCCATGGGCCCGCGCGTACCCGCTGACATATCACTTAACGCGGCAATGGCTGCTTCGTGGGCGTCTTCGGCCTGCGTAATCTCCGTATCAAGATTGTCCAGCGCTTCGCGTTCGCGCGTAACTGCATCGCGCAGGGCTGTAACGCCGTCCGCCTCCAGCGCTTTGCGTTCATAGGCCTCAATCTGATCGGCCAGTGCGCTCGCCTTCTCATTCACATAAGCCAAATGTTCATCCAGGCGTTGAGGCAAATCGAGCAACCGCTCATAATTTAACCGCGCATCCCGGTACCGGATGAGACCGGCCACCCAGCGGTCAAGCATCGCGAATAGGGGAAACGCCCGATACGCCTTCGTGGCAAATTTACGCTCCCACAAATAGGAGAATAATGGATCATTCTCATAGGGCTTGCCCTTGTTTTGGCGGTCCTTGGCGGCAACCTGTTGCTTGCTGGCGGCGTGGTCAACAATGGCATTGGCTTTTTCCAGGGCGGTAGCTTGCACCTGATAATCGGCATCGTTCTCCAGGCGCAAACGGGTAGCCTCTGCGGCTTCTTCATGTTCGGTGATTGCCGTTTGCAGCGTATTTCCTTGGGCAAGGCGGGCATCCTCCAACGCGGTCAGGTGGTCGCGTGCCGTTGCCAAGGTTTGTTGCGCATCCTTCAGATGATCCTCATGCTGAGCAAGAAGGCGCTGGGCCTGGTCATCAACCCCGGCAAGCGCATCGACACCGGTTTCCTTTGCGCCGAGGCTTTTCAGTCGGATCGCTGCAATCTGACCATAGAGCCTGGCTTCTTCGCGCCGCACATCAATCAATTGCTGGTTCAGGGTCGTGGTCTCACGCGCCATCCCCTCCACATCGGTGCGGGTGGTGCGGATGGCTTTATCAATCTGGTGCAAGGCATCGCGCCCGGAAACAGTCATGGGGTAGCCTTTACACTTGATTTGCGCGGTATATTGAAAGGATCACCAGTCAAGGATTTGCCCCCCACTGGTGCGCACGGCATAGTCAGGTTTCAGGCTGCCTTTGGCTTTGGTGCCCACATTGGCCGCTTGCACGATCTCATCGTCAATCTTGTCGGCCCTCACCCGGTCATAGACCGACTCCGGTACGCGTACGCCCCATTTGGCAACCCGCCGTGTTGACTGGTCTTCTTCGCTGGTAATTTCCAGCGGATAAGCCGTACCCGAACTGTCCACGGCTTCAACGATCAGATAGTAATTTTGCTGGTCAGGATTATTGTCCGGATAGCGCCAGATGACACTTTGCTCACCGGGCCGCGAGACAATGCGGATGGTGAGGTCTTTATCTAACGTGTCGCGCGTTTGTTTCAGGCGGGCGGTTGCCGCTTGCAGGGGGGAGAGTTTTTCCTGCTCTTTTGCCGCTCGCCCGCTTGCATAGGCGTCATCAATCCGTAGACGGGCAAAATCTGTTTGCGCCAGATCGCCCGCGTCACGGTAATAGGCCTCAAGATTGCTGGCGGCCCGGTTGAACGCCGCATAGGCGGGACCGGCAACACCCACCTGATAAGACCCGGCGCCAAGCGCACCGACCCCAAAGATCGCGACGAACGGTTTGAGCCAGCGGTCGCGGCCAATATAAAATTTTGCCAGCTTGACGGAAAAACTATTTTTCGGCGGCGCGTAGGTAAAGCGATTTTCCTCCAGCGCCTTGACCCCATCCTTCAGGATCCGTTCGGGCACCTGAATACCTTGGGCAGCATAGATTTCCTTCAGACGGCGGAGCATGTTTTCTTCACGTGCATCACCGCCCAGTTCTCGCTCAACAATTTGTGTGCGATGACGCAGTGTGTCGACGATATCCATGGCAAGCATGACATCGTCGAGTTTCTGGGGTTCGGCAGTGGAGGTGTCAGTCATTCAGAGGTGTCCGCGTGGCATCAGAAAAGACAAGGCTGTCAACTATGCCTTTTCAAGCGCCGCTGCTGCACCAGATTCCACCAATCGGGCAAGACGCTTTTTGCCATCTTCAACGGCGACGCGAATTTCATCGGCATTTTGGGTGGAAAGCACTCGCATCTCATTGATGATTTCCTGGCTGCGTTCCTGATAGGTGATAACGCTATCAACCAATTGCTTAACCGCTGCCGACGCAATGGTTGGTCCGTACCCTGCCTTTACGGCGGCCTCGTGCACCTGCCCGCCAATTTCCGATAGGGTTTCCAGCGATTTGTTGATGCCGTCTTTCATGGCCTCCAGCGTTTGTGTGGATTCGTGCAAGCCGTGCATACCGGTAAAGGTTGCGGTCAACGCGGTTAGCACGGTTTCATTGGTTCCGAAGAAGGAGATGGATTGCGCGTAAATGCGCTCCTTTGCGTTCGTAGTTTGCACCAGGCGTGTCATGATCACTTCGGAGGTGTTGTAGCCCACGGTGATATTGTCGGAGAGGTCTTTAGCGATTTGATAACGCTTTTCTTCCTTCTGGGTGGAACGCAACGCCTCGTCGCGGTCGAGTTCCAGGCTGGCGCGTTCCGCTGGGTCATCGCTGGTATAGGCATTGACCGCGTCCATCTTGGCGTTGAGATCGGCTTTTGCCCCCTCTAGATGGGATTCGGCCGTGTTCAACACTTCCAGTGCCAGGACTTCGGAATTTTTCAGCGCGCCACGAAAATCGCGATAGGCTTCAAGGATGCGGGTCTCGCGCTCCACTTGGTTGCGGGTTTCTTCGGCCACTTCGAGGTACAAGTCCCGGATTTTTTCGAATCGGCTGGCGATATCGCCGCGGGTCATCTTCATCCAGACATTCTGTACCCGCTCAATGGTTCCAATCTTGCCGTCGGCATATTGGTCCACCAGCATTTTGGCGTCATCGCGAATGGAATCGAACCCGGCGGTGATCCCCTCATAACGTTGACCCACATTCATGCCGGCCACTTGCTCGCGCACCACCTCATTAAAATGGGAGGCTTGATCCAGCGTCCGGGCGATGGCCGCCACGCGGTCTTCGTCAAGGTCAGAAATCTGGTTGAGGAGGCCAATGATCGGCGCGGTGCCAGCGTCCCCTTCACGCGCAAAGCCCAGCGACTTTAATTCCCCCAAAGCCCGATCGAGATATTGCAGCGCCGTTGGCCGCTTGGCGGTTTTGGCAAGGCTGGTGGCATTGGCGGTTGCGGTTGTAGAGTCTGTCATAAGGCCTCTCATCGTTGGCAGAATTCTTTCGTTGATATCTAAGCCATTTTCCCGGATTTGCCAGCCTCATTGTCGGCTGATCACAGGGCGTTCTATATGGTTGCGCCCATGTCTTCACTGGCTATAACCGGGACGATGATCAAACCCTTGTCGGAGCCCCCATGAACATTCACGAATATCAAGCCAAACAGGTCCTTAAATCTTTCGGTGCGCCGGTTGCCGACGGGGTTGCGGTGTTGAGTGCTGACACGGCGCAGGCCGCGGCGGCGTCTCTTCCCGGGCCGCTCTATGTGGTCAAAGCGCAAATCCATGCGGGCGGGCGCGGTAAAGGCACATTTAAGGAAGCTGAGGCTGGCGAAAAAGGCGGCGTTCGATTGGCCAAGTCGCCGGAGGAAGCGGCCGAGTTCACACGCCAGATGTTGGGCAATACGCTGGTGACAAAGCAAACCGGGCCCGAGGGCAAGGTTGTCAATCGCATTTATATTGAGGATGGCGCGGATATCGACACCGAGCTTTACCTCTCGCTCCTCGTGGACCGGGCCACGGGTGGGCTCGCCTTTGTGGCATCAACGGAGGGCGGCATGAATATCGAGGAAGTGGCCGAAGAGACGCCGGACAAAATCCACACCATTCAGGTTGATGCGGCCACCGGCTTTATGCCCCACCATGGCCGCGCCATCGCCAAAGGGTTGGGCCTGTCGGGGGCGCAAGCCAAACAATGCGCTGGCCTGTGCAAAACGCTATATACGGCGTTTACGGACAAAGACATGGACATGCTGGAGATCAATCCCCTGATCGTCATGAAAGATGGTAATTTGCGCGTGCTTGACGCCAAAGTGTCATTCGATGGCAACGCACTCTTTCGCCATAGCGATATTCTTGATCTGCGCGATGAGAGTGAGGAAGACCCGTTGGAGCTGAAGGCCTCGGAATTCGATCTTTCCTATATCAAGCTTGATGGCACCATTGGCTGTATGGTCAATGGCGCGGGGCTTGCCATGTCCACTATGGACATCATCAAACATTACGGAGCAGAGCCGGCAAATTTCCTCGATGTTGGTGGCGGCGCCACAAAGGAAAAAGTAACCGAAGCGTTCAAGATCATCACCTCGGACCCCGGCGTGCAGGGCATTTTGGTAAACATCTTTGGCGGGATCATGCGCTGTGATGTGATTGCCGACGGCGTGATTGCGGCAGTGAATGAAGTAGGTTTGTCCGTACCCCTCGTTGTCCGCCTCGAAGGGACCAATGTCGCAGAAGGCAAGAAAATCATCAATGAAAGCGGCTTAAACGTTATCGCCGCCGATGATTTGGAAGACGCTGCGGAGAAAATCGTCAAGGCGGTGGCATAGCCTCCCATGGACGATACACAGCCCCTCGACCTTGATGCCTTTACGGCAATGCTAAGTGATTTTTTGTGCCATCCGGGTCATCACTATGATGGCCTGGCCGGAATGGTTGAGGCTTATGACTATGAACTGCTCGACGACCACGGGGAAGCGGCAACGCTGATCCCTGTGGGTGAGTTGCCTAACAAAGACGTAGCTGTGTGCTATTCCGATTTTGACCAGGCCCCGTATTTGATCAGTACACGGGCACAAGGCGCCGTGCGCCAAGACCCGGACCGGTCGGTAATTATCGTGAATCGGCGTGTGCCGATGCTTGGCGTGCCCGAACGCGATTTGTTTGAGTGGACTACAGATTTTTTTGGCGCCGATGCAGCCAAAGCCGACGAGGAAGGGGGCCACGCCTGGCTCTGGACCCTGGCCATTAAGGGCGCAGTGATCAAGGATACGGTTCGGCTCTTCGTGGCCAAAGCAGAAAACATGATCGTCCTTGACCGTATGGCGATTGCGGCCGCTTAGGCCATTTTGGGGGCAATCAGCGGGATCGCGCTGTGGGCCCAACTTTTTGTATTATCGCACTTCCGTTTCATTTCGAGTAGAAAACCCTCGTCCTTCGGAACGCCCTTCGGGTTCCTCAGGATGAGGTTTTTCCAGTAAAAATAATAATTTCCTTATACTGCGGAACGCGCGTTAGCGGGCGTCTCGAAGGATGAAAGTCAACTGCGATCAAAACGAACATGCCTTAGTTTTGTGCCACAAATTCCTGCAGCAATTTATCCTGCTTGGCCCGTTCAATTTTGGTTGTCACATCGGTTTGAATGCGCAGATCATGGAGGGTTTTCACCAGGGTGACGAGCGAACCCGACAAAAAGATGATCCCCATACCAAGGTAGCCTTTGGTGGCGAGATTAACTGGCATCAGAAAAAGTGAGGCCCCAAGCATGCCATAGGCCAACGCCACACACAGATAGTTGAAATTAATCCAGGTTTTTGAATGATCTAGCATGATGATGCTCCTTATACGGTTGAGGGAGGAGGTTAGTTATTAAGACGAGTGCGGTTTTGGTGCGACCGCGCTGGCGGCGTGGTCAAAAGCTGTCTCCACTGCTTTATCAATTGACTGATGAAAGGCTGTGTCGGCTTTGTCGATCATGTCTGCCACCTGCACTGACATGGACGCTTTAATCCGGGTCAGGACATCTTCGGGCCGGGTCTGATTGCCTTCGCCAATACCGGCCTTGGCCATTGCGTCGATAACCGACGCGCCCGATAGATCATTTTCGATTGCTTCCAATGCCTCAATCTCGGCAACGGGGTCTTCGCTGTTCATAAGCCGATTGAGAACCGCCTCCCCCTCGGCGATGGCGGTGTTGGCCGTGAGGGTCCCTTTGATCGTGTTGGTGGCCCGGCGCTCGGTGTCGATAGATGTTGCGGTCAATAAGCCTTGGCGTAAATCAATCAGTCGGCGGTCGGTTTTTTCTATGGCAAGACGCAAACGCTCGGCCCGCTCCTCGGCACCTTTCAGGGTCCGGGTGCGGACGGATTGTTCATTTTCCAGATCTGCGAGCAAGCGCGCTGCATCCTCAGCCAGATTTTCCTTTTGCTGGGCGAGGGCCGTTCGAATCCGATCGGTCAGATCGGTAATCCGTTTTTTCAGACCTGTTAGGGTGGCGCGCTCGCGTTTGGCCTGGGCAATGGCGTGGGCGAGGGCGCGCTTGGCTTCATTTTGTCCGGTTTCGGCCTCGCGGATTTTCTGTTCCAAGATGATTGGCGCATGATCAATTTCAAGTTTTTCCTCTGCCCGGGCCGAGCGGCCGAGCATGATGGTGCGCAAGGTTTTCCACATAATCTTCTCCTTATCGACGGTTGATATGGCCGGGTCGGCCAAAACACTGATCGCAGTGACAGCACCGATGAACAACGTTCAGTGCTTCTTATACGCATTAATGAACATTGTTCAATATATATTTTGAACAATGTTCATATTTCCGTCGAAGGGCGATATATGCTATCTCTTCCACTGAATGACCGATGACGGTCATTTCGGTAGCGGAAACATAGAGTGAGCAGAGCCCTTATGAGTGCTGAAACGCTAATGCCGGCGCAAACGGCCGAACCGGAACTGGCCAAACACCCTGTGCGGAAGGGCGCATCATCATCACCGGTCGGCGTTGCGGCCAACAGGTCGGGCCGCAAAGGGTTTGACCCAAAAGTGCGTGAAAAGGTGATCGCCGCGGCCCGCCGCGCCATGGAAAGCGGCGGCATTGATAGCGTCAAGGCCCGCTATATCGCCAATGAAGCCGGAATCTCTGTCGGCTCAATCTACAATTTGTTTGATGACCTTGATGAGTTGGTGCGGATCGTCAATGGCGAGACCTATGACCGGTTGTTGGCCAGTGAACGCACCGCGCTTGACGGCGCGCGTGCCGCCGGTGAAGAGCCGATTGACCAGATGCTGGCACTGGCGCGGGCCTATCTGGAATTTGTTGTTGAGCACCAGGGAATCTGGCTTGCAACGCTTGCCTTTAATCGCAGTCGAAAGACTGCGCCGCCGCCATGGTATACGGCCAAGGAACAGGCCCTGTTTGATGTGATCGAAGATGCAATCTCGGTCTTTCCGGGTACGCATGATCGGCAAGTGCGCGATACCGCAACCCGCGCTTTGTGGGCCTCTGTCCATGGGATCGTGACCATGGCGGTGGCCGATGGCTTCTTGATGCAACCCGTGGATGAGGTTTGGCGTCAGATTGAAATTATTGTCGATGCCATGGCTCTCGCCATGTTCGATAAGGATTTCGGCAAAGATACTTAATAATGATCACTATAAAGACATTATATTTTCTCCTCACAAAACACAAATAACAGGTTCCCCTTGTCTGTTTCTGCCGAACGATCAACGAAACCCCTCCGTATTGCCCTTTTTTCCGGCAATTATAACAATGTGGTTGATGGCCCGGTGAAGGCGCTCAATCGGCTCGTTGGCTATCTCCTCGCACAGGGCCATGAGGTGCGTGTCTTTGCCCCGGAAATACCAGCGCCAGCCATCGCGCCCACGGGCACCCTCGTGGCGGTTCCGTCTATTGCCATCCCGGGGCGCGGGGAATATCGCCTCGCCCGCACTATTGATGCGCCCATTGAACGGGTAACAAATCCGCCTACAGAGGGGCTATTGGCTGACGGTAATCCGGTGGGTAGCGCCCGCGACGTGTTGAACGCGTTCAAGCCCGATCTCATCCATTTGTCTGCGCCCGACCGGCTTGGCTTTTCTGCACTGAAATATGCCAACCAACATGGCGTCCCGGCTGTTGCCTCCTTCCACACGCGGTTTGATACCTATCTCCAATATTATGGGGTCGGTTTTCTGCAGCCGGTATTTCTTAACCTGATGCGCAGTTTTTATGGCCGGTGTGAGCATGTCTATGTGCCGTCCATGTCCATGGGCGATGCCCTGCGGGCGGATCGGATTGGTGAGGATATCCGCCTGTGGACGCGCGGGGTTGATGGCGCGCTTTTCACATCCGATAAACGCGACGATGACTGGCGCGCGCACCACGGTTTGGCCCCCGATCATGTGGCGGTTTTGTTTGTGGGCCGCATCGTTCTGGAAAAAGGTCTCGAAATGTTCGCCGAAACCTTTGCGGCGGTGCGCGAAACGGTTCCCGGTTTGCGGGCCTTGATCATTGGCGATGGGCCGGAGCGCAGCCGGTTTGAGGGGATGTTGCCGGGTGATAGCGTTTTCCTTGGCTATCAGGGCGGGGAGGATTTGGCCCGCGGCTATGCAAATGCGGACATTTTCCTCAACCCTTCCATAACCGAAACGTTTGGCAATGTGACTTTGGAGGCCATGGCCTCCGGCGTGCCCACGGTATGCGCGCGCGCATCGGGTAGTGTGTCGTTGATTGAAGAGGCAAAAACCGGGCTTCTTGGTCCGCCCACCGTTGACGGGTTGACGGGGCCCTTGCGCACCTTGGCGCTGAATAGCGACACGCGCCGAACCTATGGCGCGGCGGCGCGCCAGGTGGCCGATGGCTTTGACTGGGACGAAATTCTGGGCGGTCTTGTGGAGAATTACCGGGCCGCCATTGCGGCTTATGCACGATCAGCGCTGGAATAGTTTCGCAGCACCCACCCCACCCGGCGCAGTTTTGCCACTGCTGGGGGAGGGGCGGCGCGGCTTTTGCAACCCTTGAATTGCGCGCGCCTTCCCGGCACAACTAAAGGCCCTGAACGGGCATATTTGTAGGCATCAGAACGAACCACCGATGAGCCTGATCGATCGCTACATCCTGCGTGCCGTGATGACGCCGCTCCTGCTGGCTCTGTGCGTGGCGGCTATGCTGCTGCTGCTGGAACAGATGCTGCGGCTGTTTGACTTTGTTCTTGCCGAGCAAGGGCCCGTTGATGTGGTCTGGCGCATGATGGCCAATCTGGTGCCGCATTATCTCGGCCTTGCCCTGCCCTTGGGTGTGTTCCTCGGCATCATGCTTGCCTTTCGTAATCTTTCCTTGTCGAGCGAGCTTGATGCGCTTAGCTCCAGCGGAATCTCCTTTGCGCGGTTGTTGCGCCCGATTTACGGGTTGGTGATCTTGCTCCTGATCTTCGACTTTTTGCTGGTGGGCTATATTCAGCCCTATGGCAGTTACAAATATGACCAGATCCGGTTTGATGTGACGAGCGGTGCCTTTGGTATCCGCATTCAGCCGGGGGAGTTCATTGAGCTTGATGACGGTGTCGTTATCCGCCTCGGCGCGATCAATAAAGAAACGCGCAAAGCGACCGACATTTTTCTGGAACGCACCGCGCAAAACGGCCGTAAGGAAACCATCACCGCGCAAACCGGGTCCCTGTCGGCGTCAACCGATCTGTCGGTTCTAAACCTGGAACTCAAAGACGGCATGAATGTGCGCGTTGCCCCCAATGGGGAGCGCATAGAGGCTCTAGCTTTTGACACCTTTGATTTGACGCTTGATCTCCCGGCCATTGCCAAGTTTCGGGCGCGCGGTGTTGATGCGTCAGAGGCAACATTCACCGAATTATGGCGTGTCGTGCGGGAGGGGCGGTCGGCCCATCCGGTCACTTATGATGCTTTCCGTGCTGACTTTCATTGGCGGATCATGCAGCCCATTGCGTTTTTGGTGTTACCCATTCTCGCCTTGGCCACGGGAGTGACGGGGCGGCGGCGCGCCTCAAACACCAAACCCTTGATCGGTATTGCGCTTTTGATTGCCTATCATGAGGTTGTTGAAGAATGGGGCCAGGTCGTGGTTGCCGAAGGCAATGCCTCTCCTTATGTCACTATATGGGGCGTACTGATTATATTTGCGATCATTAGCTTTATGCTCTATAATAATGCGATTGATAGCGCTCGGAACGCACGATTGATGGCGCGGGTGCAAAATGCCCCCATTCGTTTGGCCAGTGCTGCCCGTCCGCGCTCCGGGTTGGAGGTGTTGCTTGGCGAGAGTGTCCAGGCGCGTGCGCCCACACCGGCCACATCGCCGGTGGCAACACCATCGGGCCCAAATCTGAACCGGGCCAATAGTGGCCGGGGACCCCGCCCATGAACGGCTTTCCCGTGCGCACTGTTGATGGTGTTTTTACCGCCTATGTGGGCAAGATCGTTTTTTCGCGGTTCGCCCTCCTGCTCGTTCTGATTTCCCTGATCTGGCAGATGCTTGATCTTTTAAATTACTCCGATGACGTCCTTGCCGCGCCGGGGGCAACGCCGCTCTCTTTATTGCGCTATTTGGGTTATGCGCTGCCGCAGATCATCAGTCAGTTTATCCCGTTTGCGGCGTTGCTTGCGATTGTTTTTTCCCTGACCAGTCTTGCGCTCACCAGTGAAATTACGGTGATGCGGGCGGCGGGGATGTCCGTGAACAAGGTGCTTTTTCCGGTTGGACTTGTGTGCGGCGCCATCGCGCTGTTCCATTTTGCCTTTCAGGAGTTAATTGCGGTTGAGGCGGCTGACCGGCTCAACTATTGGCGGGCCAATAATTACGCCATCAGTCTACCGCCGAGCGATAGTGTGCGTACGGATATTCGCTTAACATTTGAAGATGATATTATCGAGGCCGTTTCGGCCAATCGAGACAACGCGGTGACAACCCTAAACGATGTGACGGTTTATGAGCGGGTGGGCGCCCTGACGCGGGAGGTATTTCGCGCGCGCTCCGCCACGTTTGAAAATGGTCGGTGGACGTTCAATGAGGTTAATCGCGGTAGTGCCCGCGATCAGAGTGTTGTTTTCTCGAACAGCTTGCGCTGGGATGCAGATTTAAGCCCCGATTTTCTCTTTGCCCTCTCGCTGGAGCCAGACCGGACTAGCCTGTCGGAATTATGGGCAAAGATCGATCAGCTCAAACGTGATAATGCCGACTATCGCTCTGAAATGACCTCATTTTTGAGCCGGTTTTCCCGGCCCCTGGCAACGCTCATCATGCCGCTCTTGGGCGCCATGGCGGGGTTTGGGGCGCACCGATCCGGCGTTATGCTCTCGCGGGCAATTAATGGATCAATCCTCGGTTTCGGTTACTTCGTTGTGGAAAACATTTCCCTGGCGCTTGGCAAACTGGGCGTCTTACCCGCCAGCCTTGGCGCGTTTTTCCCGCTCGCCCTCTTTATGATTATCGGCTTTACGATTGTTGTGTCGATGGAAAGTAAGTAACGCCGCCTTCGGTTCCTTAAAAACCGTCTGAACCCCAACCCCATCGCCTCCCCGTGGCTTGGCCTCGGGGTCGAGGGGGTGCCACTTGGGGCGCGGGGTGTTGTATCGTTTGGAGCCCAGATGACTATTAGGGGTACTCAGTAGGCGGATCGCCATGGACCCCGCGATTAAGTCGCGGGGAGGCGGTGTTGCTGCCTTCACTTTTACCCCCTCCCGCCCGACCGCGGCTTGACCGCGATATCCAAGACGCACCACAGATACAAAAAAGCCTCCGTACACAGAATGCGGAGGCTTTTGCAAAAGTAAAAATCAGAAGACCTACGCCAGCGCTGCTTTCGCTTGCTCGACGATTGCCTTGAAGGCGTCGGGCTCGCGGATGGCGATGTCGGACAGGACTTTGCGGTCCACCTCGATGCCGGCCTTGTTGAGCCCGTCGATAAAGCGGCCGTAGGTCAGGCCGTGTTCGCGGGCGGCGGCGTTGATCCGTTGGATCCACAGGGCGCGAAAATTGCGCTTGCGCGCGCGGCGGTCGCGATAGGCGTATTGGCCGGCTTTTTCCACCGCCTGGTTGGCAACGCGGAATGTATTTTTCCGGCGGCCATAATAGCCCTTGGCGGATTTGATAATTTTCTTGTGACGGTTCGCGGTCGACGGACCAGAGGTGACGCGTGGCATGGGATAAGCTCCTCAAGAAGGGTAAACGGGGACGCCTTAACGGGCGTACGGCATGTATTTTTTCACGATCTTCGCATCGGCGGCGGCGAGCACATCGGTGCCGCGCTTTTGCCGGATCTGCTTGGGCGTGCGTTTAATCATGCCGTGGCGTTTGCCCGCCTGACCGGCTTTTACCTTGCCGGTGGCGGTCATCTTGAAGCGCTTTTTGGCGCCTGACTTGGTCTTCATTTTGGGCATTTTGCGTTCCTTTTCTCCGGCCGCGAAAGGGCCAATCGGTGGGCTCCTCACCGGTGAAGCGCCGGTTTGAAGTCCTGCAGGAAGGTTACCAGGGCATACCCATATGGCCCGATCACCTTGTCGAAGAGCGCGGGTTATAGCGTAGCAAATGACGAATGCAAGCACGAGATTGGTGTTAGCGCCGCGCCTCAACCCAGTCCCACAACAGGGCGGAGATATCATTGCCACCAAACCGGCGAACCTCCTGAACGCCGGTGGGGGAGGTCACATTAATCTCGGTCATCCAGGGGCCGATCACGTCGATGCCGGTGAGCAAAAGCCCACGTTCTTTCAACGCCGGGCCGATGCGCGCGCAAATCTCACGGTCCCGTTCGGTAAGGTCAATTTTCTCGGCTCGTCCGCCCACATGCATATTGGACCGAGTCTCCCCCTTCGCGGGTACGCGGTTGATGGCGCCCACGGGCTCCCCATCTAGGAGGATGATGCGTTTATCCCCTTGCGAAACCGCCGGCAAAAATTGCTGCGCAATCATGGGCTCGCGGTAAAATTGCAGGAACTGCTCTATGACCGTGTTATAATTGCCATCGTCGCGGCGCACCAGAAACACGCCGGCCCCGCCATTGCCATAGAGCGGCTTCAGGATGATATCCCCATGACTTTCGCGGAACCTCTCTATGGCGGGCACATCGCGCGTGATCAGGGTTGGCGGGGTCAGGTCGGCGAAATCCGTGACGAACAGTTTTTCCGGCGCGTCGCGAATGCCTTGCGGATCATTCAGGACCATGACGTCTGGCTGTAACCGCTCAAGGATTTGCGCCGTAGTAATATAAGCCATGTCAAAAGGCGGGTCCTGCCGGATCAACACCACGTCGACCTTATGCAGATTAAGCGGCGTTGGTGCGTCCAGCGCAACGTGCGCACCCTCGTCCCGGGCAAGATGCGTTACTTTTTGCGCGCGAGCCAGAACGGTGCCGCTGTCAAAGCTTAAATGGTCCGGGCCATAGACCCAAATCTCGTGACCGCGCCCATGGGCCTCCAGCGCTAGGTCGAAACTTGTGTCGGCGTGGACATTGACCGCTTCGATGGGGTCCATCTGAATGGCAATTTTTAGACCGGCCATGATGTGGGTCTCCCGCGGGTCGGTGGCCGCTTAAAACGCAGAGGCTTGCGGATCAGCAAAGCTGCGCGGTGCCGGATCGATCACCTGAATACCACCGGGTTGAATTTCCAGAATGGCAAGGCCGCGTTCAATGGAACCGTCCGGGTTCAAACGGAAAAGACCATCGGCCCCGAAATAGCCATTGGGGTCGGCGATGGCGTCGGCTGAAAACCGGGTAAAGGGGTCGGGCCGGGTGGCCAGACGCGCCGCTAGCAAGGTTGCATCATAGGCGAGCGACGAGAGTCTCGGTGGCTTGGCCCCAAAACTGTTCATATACCGCGTTTCAAAATTTCCGCTGATGGTTGGGTCCGGAGCGGCAAACCAGCCACCGCGCAAGGCGGGCTCACGGGTCAAGCGCGGATTATTCCACCCCGATACGCCCAACAATTTGATATTTGTGATATCCACATTGTAATAAGGGAGCAGTGGCGCAAGCGCGCGCAACAACGTGCCTTGTTCGGGCATCATGACCGCCTGATAGCCGCGCGTGTAGCCCTGGTCAGCATCATCGGCATTGACGGGCTGGGGATCGTTGGGATCGAACTCATGGCGGAACTCAAGCGGTACAACCTCTTTTGAATATTTGGCAAGGCGTTTGGCGGGCTCCAACATTTCGTCAGGGTCCTGAAGATAGCGTTCCTCATGGACGATGACCCCGCCGCGGACAAAAACCTCCTCGGCAAATGATCCGCTCACCCGGTCCCCATAATCGTTGCGCGGGGCCAGGACGCCAAACCGGTTATAGCCGTTCAGAACGGCAAAATCGGTAATCCGGCTCACTTCCAACTCCGGTGGAAACGACAGGAGATAGACACCGCGCCCACGTGATTTCAGATCCGATGAAAACGCCACCATGGGAATTTGCGCAATCCGGGTGACCTCTGCGGCGGCCTCAACCGATTCTGAGAAAAGGGGGCCCAAAATCATCTCGGCGCCGTCCTGCACAGCGGACCGCGCGGCGATACGCGCCCCGTCGGGTGTGCCTTTGGTGTCTTTGGGGATCAGCAGAAAGTTTTGATCACCGGCATCAAAAACCGCCAATTGGGCGGCATCAAACATGGCGGAGGCAATCGCCCGCGCGCTGTCATTCGTGGCGGAAAAGGGCAGCAACAGCGCCACGCGAACGGGCTCGGTCCCGTCAAAATGACGGGGCTTGATAAAATTCTCCGCCGGGGCCCGGTCTATGGGCGCGGTGGGTTCAGTGTCGGGGGTTGTACTGGTGCGCGGCGGCACTTGCGTAACGGGGCCGCGTGTGGGCTCGGTGGTAGTGCACCCGGCAATCAGAACCATCGCCGCTGCAACGGCCAGATACAGAACACCGCCGGGCATGAAACGGGTCCCGCGAGCGGGCGAAAGGGGCGCAACCATAAAACTCTCCTGATGGCGCGGCCAGTGGGCCCCGCGCTGTCCGGGCACGTAGATGCTCAAGGGCATGTGCCAGACGTAAATGCTTGCCGAATACGGCAATCTTGGGATTTCAGAATAGTGGCAATTGGGTAAGGTCGTAAACCGCATCCATGATCATGGTTGACCGCGATTTGCATGCGCGCAGTCAGCTGCCTGCGGCCTTGTCTTTGTTCTGTGCCTATGACACGCCAAATACATGGATAAAGTCCCCAGTCTCTTTGTTGTCGCTACCCCGATCGGCAATTTGGGCGATATGACCTTTCGGGCGGTGGAAACCCTGAAGGCGGCGGACATTATTTATTGCGAGGATACCCGCCATACTGCGCGCCTGTGCACGGCTTATGAAATCACAACCCCGCGCGAGCCCTATCACGATCACAACGGGGCGCAGATGCGCCCCGCTATTCTGGACCGGTTGGCGGCGGGTCAGATGATTGCGCTCGTCAGTGACGCCGGCACGCCCTTAGTCGCCGATCCGGGCTTTAAGCTGGTGCGCGCCGCGCGCGAGGCGGGGCATACTGTTGTGCCGGTGCCGGGGGCTTGTGCGGCGGTGACGGGCCTGTCGGCGGCAGGTTTACCGTCTGATCAGTTTTTCTTTGCCGGGTTTTTACCCCCAAAGACAAGCGCCCGGCAAAAGGCTCTGGCAGCGCTTGGTTCTGTTCCGGGTACGTTGGTTTTTTATGAAACCGCGCCGCGTGTGGCGGCCAGTCTGCGCGATATGATCCAGGCCTTGGGCCCGCGCGAGGCGGTTGTGGCACGCGAGCTAACAAAACGATTTGAGGAGATGATGTCGGGTGATGCGGCTAGCCTCGCCGACCGGCTAGAGGCCCAACCAGTGAAGGGGGAGCTCGTTATTCTGTTGGGCCCAGCGACCGTGACTGCCCCCTCGGCTAAGGCGATTGACGCCTTTCTATTGGCTGCGCTGGCAGATCATCCGGTCAAGGAAGCGGCGAAACGCGCCGCGGCGCAATTTGATATCCCGCGTCAACGCGCCTACCAACGCGCATTAATGCTCCGTTCACAGATGACAGACGAAAGCGAGCCCGATCAGTGACCGGCGCACCGCGGCCCAAACGCGTGCGTGCCCAGCGCTGGGGCCACTATGCGGAGATGCTTGCCGCATTGTATCTGCGGGCAAAAGGGTATCGCATTCTTACCCGGCGCTGGCGGTGCCCGGCGGGGGAAGTTGACATCATCGCCTGGAAAGGCGGCATCCTGATTGGTGTGGAGGTCAAGGCTCGCCGCACCAATCGTGACGACGCCATCAATGCGGTCACGCCGCGCACGCGCCAGCGCATTGAACGCGCTATGGATTTTTATATGGCTCGCCATGGCAGCTTCGAAAATGCGGGCTTGCGCTTTGATATCATCGCTATGATCGGCTGGCGCCCCCACCATCTGCCCGACGCCTGGCGCCCTTGGGATTAGCGCCGGGGCTCGCTGGCAATAATTGAACAACAAAAAACGGCGATCCGCGTGGACCGCCGTTACTCTCCCCATTCCGTTCTGGTGCCCCCACGGCGCCCAATCGCGCTGATTTTGCCTTCTCCCCCAAAATGCCCGGGATTTGTTGATACCCCGGCATTTTACCGTCGCAACTTTGACTTAGGCGTTTTCGAAGTCCCTTCCGGCCACCACCCTCCCAAAAAAGGGTCCCCCCGGAATTGGTGGCCAGAAGGCTTCAAAAACCGTCGTGGCAAAGAAGAAAGGCTTGCGAGCGCTAAGTTCCAAACATCTCAGCGATCCCCCATTTCACCAGCCTTGCGGCCGCTCTCCATGCATCGTTTTGATCGACTTGGTGCCTTGACTGTTGCGTCCTCCCACCCCGGTTGACGCGCAGCCCTCAAATGATAAGCATAACTTCCATACCAACGGTATGGTGACAATTACATACCGCCAGTATGCTGTCAACGGCCTTTTCGGAAATATCGTTTATTATGTCATCAAAAGCGCAGTCGCAGCCTCAACAACAGCGTGCCCTGGCGACACGGGCCGCCCTGTTGCAGGCGGCGCGCACGGCCTTCACCGAAGATGGATTTTCAAAAACCAGCATTGATACGATTGTCACCACAGCGGGCGTCACAAAGGGGGCGTTGTTTCATCATTTCCGCGATAAGGCTGATCTTTTTCGGGAGGTCTGGCTGTCCCTTGAAAAAGAAATGAATGAGGAGGCAAACCGCGCCGCCAGCCACAGCAATCGCTCCTTTGGCAAAGACAATCCCTATGCGGGTTTTATTACTGGGTGCCGGGTCTATTTTGAGTTTGCTGAGCGCCCTGACTATCGCCGGATCGTGATGATGGATGGGGCGGCGGTGATTGGCGAATATGAGTGGCGGCGGGTTGATTCGGCCATGGCGTTTCACACGATAGAGACCGGCCTGAACAATCTTTATGAGCACGGGGCCATCCGCACGCCGCCCACCAAGGCGCTTGTGATCATGATCCAGGGGGCGGTGAACGGGGCCGGATTTGCCATTGCCCGCGGGGAAGAAGGCATCCACCGCGATGATTTGCTCGCGAGGATCGAGGCCACCTTGCGGCGTCTCTAAGGGTCTAACCGGAAAATCGGTTTCGTCTGTCGAAAACGTGTTTTTTGAGAACCGGCGCGCAGCGTACATTGGTACGTGAGCACTGGAAGCGCAGAAAAACGCATTTGCAGACGACGAAAATGGATTTTTCGGTTGGGCTCTAATGGCCGGGCGATTTGCCGTGTGATGGCTTGGCGATCTGCGCGAAGCGGGGCATATATCAGGCATTGCTTGTCGCTTTGCCCCTTGTGAAAGGCCCCCCATGAGTGCTCGTTTACATCCGTCTTTGCACCGCGCGGTCACCGGTCTTTGCTTCTTGATCGGCATTGCTGCGCTTGCCGCTTGCGGCTCCAGCCGATCGGCGGGCGCGAATATCGACGATGTGGGGGCAAACAGCACCTTAAAACGCGTCCTGCTTTTTGATCGCCAGCACGATTATGGCGATGTGGATATCACCGTCTTTGAAGGGCGGGTCATGCTGACCGGCACCATGCGCTCACCGGATGGGCAGTCGCGGTTGGTGGAAAATGCCTTCAAGGCATCCAATGTTGTGCAAGTCATCGATGAAACTGTCCTGGCCGAACGAACATCCATCGGCCAAGGCCTCGAAGATTCGCGTATTGATCGGGCGCTGAAAACAAAACTCCTGACCGACCGCGGTGTAACGAGCCGCAATTATAAAGTCGCGGTCTCCAATGGCGTAATCTATTTGTTGGGGGTTGCCCGCGATGAAGTGGAACTGGGCCGCGTCCTCAATCTTGCCACCTCAACGTCAGGTGTGCGCCGCGTGGTAAGTCATATTCTGTATCAGGATGATCCGTCGCGCTACACCCGTAGCTATAATTAGGGCGTTGCAACGCGCCTTAGTCTATTCACTGACCCGCCAAGGGGGGAACCGTCGATTTACCCCCGCATGGTATAGGCAAAGCTTGTGCCCATCGGGATCATCGAGCCAGCATTCCTCCCACTTCCAGCTTTGCATTGTTGGCTGATCGGTAATCTTTACGCCGCGCTGGCGCAGGCGTGTGACGGCGGTATCAACATTTTCCACCTCAAAATAGAGCCCGGTTTCGCCCGGGTTTACGGTCGCCACTTCGCTTAAGGATAGGGTGGTGCCCCCGCCCGGGCATTCCAGCCGCGCATAAGGATTACCGCTATTGACGATCAGGCGCAGGCCAAGCGTCTCATAAAAGGCGATAGATCGTTTCAGGTTGGTGACTTTCAGTGTGATCTGATTGAGCAACATGGGTGCATTTTACCGCGCCACAAAGCTCTCCACAAGGGAGCCCGCCACCATATGCCAGCCATCAATCAGTACAAAGAAAATCAGTTTGAATGGTAAGGAGATCACAATGGGGGGGAGCATCAGCATCCCCATAGCCATCAAAATGGAGGAGATCACCATATCGATCACAAGGAACGGAATAAAAATCAAAAAGCCGATTTCAAAAGCACGCCGCAATTCGGAGATGACAAAGGCGGGGGTCAGAATATGCAAAGGCGTTGCCTCAGGCGTTTCTGGTTCTACCTCGGCAAGGTCAAAAAAGAGCGCAAGATCATTTTCGCGCGTCTGGGTGAGCATGAATGTCTTTAACGGCGCCGTGGCCTTGGGGAACGCCTCCTCAAGGGTCAGTTCCTCATTCATAAACGGCGCAACACCATCCGTATACGCAACAGACAGTGTTGGCGCCATTACAAAGGCGGTTAAGAACAAGGCAAGGGAAATGATCACCGGGTTGGGCGGGCTTTGCTGAACGCCAAGGGCAGTACGCAACAGCGACAGGACAACAACAATCCGGATAAAGCTCGTCATCATGATCAAAATGGACGGCGCTAGCGATAGTACCGTCAACAAAAGAACCAGTTGTACAATGCGTGAAGCAAAGCCGGTTTCGCCTGTTTCGGTACCGTCTTGTGCCGAATCGAGGGAGACCGATATCGACTGTGCGGTGACAGGCTCAATCCCAAGGGTTATCGCTGCACCAATGCCAAGGGCTAGAAGCGAGAAAAAACGTAGAGAACGCATAGGAACTACGCCGCCGACTTTGAAAGAAGGGGGGCAAACGTCGCGTGCGGTGCAGGATTGTCATCGCAAGGACGCAATAGGTCATCATCGTTATCATCGGACGCATCACTTTTGGTCGGCGAAGTTGGATGTTTCACCGGGCTTGCGATCAGTGTTTCACTGGTGGCACCGATCAGGATCAGATGCTCTTGATCATCACACTGAATAATTGCGATGCGCCGCTTTGGATCAATCGATAGGGTTTCAATGAGCGCAAGGCGGCTTGCAGGGCGGCGAATACTCACCTGGCGAGACAGCACCCGCAAGCGAGCCCCCAGACGCGGCGCCAGAATGGCAAACGCGCCTATCAAACCGATGACGGCAATAAACGAAAATACAATTCGAAAGTAATCAGGCGCGCCCATAACAAACCCTGGCGTAGCTTATCGCTGTGCCAAAACGTGACAGAGTATGCTTAATGGGGGGTTAAACGCTCGCTTGTTCAACGCCATTGAGCGTGCCATCCGCAAAACGAGCACGCACGTCAGCGGCGCCAATAAACGCGCCGTCAAATTGCTGGGTAAATAGATCAAAATACTGGGTACACAGATCAAGAAAGGCATCAACATCCCGGTCGGTCTCGGTGTAATCTGTGGCGCCGGGCGTTAAGCTTGTTGAATGAAGGGTAAATGTCAGGATCGGGACCCGCTCGCGCACAAGATGGCGGGTGAGTGCGCGCAAATCCTCAAGGCTCGCGCCTTCTGGAGAAAGACGCATGGGGATTGTCGGCTGTCCGGCGCGTGAGAGGGGGCTAACGCCGCGGGCTGATTTTTCCGTGCGGGGTGTCTGATGAAAGCCAAGCGCATGGCTATGGGTGTTAAAGGTGCGGGTATATTTGACGGCATGGGCGCCGCAAACCGGCGTCACGTGAACAGGCCGGTGCGCTGGCGCGGTTTCGTCAGTCATGGAGAATGGTTGATTGCCCATGGTGCTGAAATTCGGTCCCCCCTCCGCCGAAAAATCAAATCCGGCACTGGGGCTGAAATCATAAAGAAGATTGAGATCAGACAGGACGCGGTAGGATTGCGGATCAATACCATATCGACCAGCGCGGTGAAGATCGGTATTGAAGCCGAAGACATCCTGAAAACGGGTTGCCAACATGGCGAGCTTTTGGCGTAAACAATCCTGAGGAAGATTGTTCTGATACGAATAATACCGGCTTGTGAACTCATCAAGGGGCGGTGTCACCCATTGATGAAGATGTAAGCCAAGATCGGCCATCTCATCCCTCACCAGGCGACGGAAATACTGGGCGCTAAGATTATTGGTGATAACGGGCCATGTGAGGAAGTAGAGCGGCGTGATGGCGTGGCGCCGGCAAACGGTCTGAAACCTGTCCAACGTCTTTGGATGGCATACGGAATGATCTTTTCCCGTAAAACTTGACCAGTCAAAGGCCTCTTCGGTATCGACGGTGACCAGCATATGCGGGCGATAGGGGGCTTTGAGAATGGCGGGGCTCTTGAGGGCCGGTCTTGCGGTCATGGATCGCTGGTTACGGTGGATACGGATAATATCTTCATAGAGCTGTGCGGTTCGGTCTGCGATCTCCTCCCAGCCATGTTGGGCAGCATAGGCGCGGGTTGCGCTGCGCCCGAATTGGGGGTCCGACGCGTTCCGGCGGCGAACCGTGTGAATGGCCTCGGCGATGGCTTCGGGACTGCGGTCTTTGCTAAGCGCACCGGCTTCCGGCGCGCGGATAACTTCGCCCGATCCCCATACGGGTGTTGCCACGCAAGGCGTGCCGCTTGCCATTGATTCTAGCAGCACATTCGGCCAGCCCTCGCGCGAAGACGCAAGGACCGTGATATCGGCTGCCCCATAAACGAGGGAAAGACTATCATGGGGTATACGGCCTAAAAAATGTACGCGGTCGGTGACGCCAAGTCGCTTAACCTCGGCGATGAGAGAGCCCTTGGCTGGCCCGTCGCCCGCGATAATAAGATGTGCTGTCGGCAACTGGGTTAGCGCCTTGATCACACGGTCATGACCTTTGCGCTCAATTAAGTGACCGACGCTGGCGAGCAAAAAGCCATCTTCACCCAGAGTGTTGAGGTCAACGGGCAAACCGTGACTTGCCCTGATTGCTGTCCGGGCCGTGACCGGATCGGTTTCGCGAAATGTTGTTAGATCGACGCCATTCCTCAGGGTCGTGATTTTTTCGCCGACGGCCCCAAGACGGATCATCTCCTGACGCAAGGCTTCGGCAACGGTTACTGTGTGATCGGCCGCACGGGCCGCCTCAAGGATCATGCGGCGCTGGCGTGCGTAATTGGGGATCAAATTGATATCGGTCCCGCGGGCAGTTACCACCACAGGTTTTTCAATTGCGCGCGCAACCCGCACCGCCCCTACACCGTCCGGATAGTAATAATGGGCATCGATCAAATCGGGATCAAAGCCGGCAGCCTGTTGCTGGCGCACGGCCCGGTCAAAACACCGGGTCAGAGCTGTTGCCGCATAGGTCATCCCAACCTTGGGGGGCAGAAAATACCGGGGATGGATAATTTCGACGCCGTCGCGCATTTCGCGCGGCGCAACCTGCGCCCAGCGGGCCCAATGCCCGAAACTGTCATTGCGCGCCGGGAACCATGGCACGGGCGCAATAACCCGCACCTCCGCGCCAGTTTCTGCCCGAAGCGCCCGCAGCCGATTTTCCACGAAAATACCGTGGGCCGGCATGGCCGCGTTGGGAAATAGCGTGGTGAGGACAAGAAGTTTCATAACTCAACGGGCTCAGCGAGTGTCTGGATGCCCCGGCAATCTTCAAAAACTGCACCAATTTGCCCGGGTAAAAAGCAAGACAGCGGTGGACGGTGCAAAACTGATGCGCGGTTAACCGTTCATTCAGGATCCCGCCAGACATTTAGAAGGAATATTGAGGGCAAAAGGCAAAACTGATTGTGCGTTCAAAACTGGTAAATCCGGCCACGATTGCTGACGTGAAAGGCGCACGGCCCGCAAAATCGGCTGACGATGAACGATTGCCGCTCGTGGTCTGCTGGATCATTTGGGCGGCGGTCAGCGCCCTTCTTTGGATGGTTGTCATAGAACTCCTCGCCTAGCGGTCCGGCGTTTTTCGCGGGCTGGCCTCAAGCCTTACCCCTATCAATTGCCGGAAAATTGCTTGCACAAGCGGTTTTCTTAGGCCAAACCTCACACATTAACAATTTGTAAGGCATAATTTGTGCCTGCAGCGGGGGTGTAGTGTGTCACCGGGACACACGTCCGTTATTCACCTGTGGTGTATTCCCAAGGGGTTGGGATTGCCACGGGAGAGAGCTTGGGGACGGGTATGTGGTTGTTTCTATCGGGCGCTTTTATCGCGCTTGTCTGTCTTTTTGGTGGCCGCCCACCGCGGTCTCCCGCCACGGTTAGGGCGACTACGCCTATGGCGGACCGATTATCTGCCCGCAATGTTGGTGAAACACCGTCTTCTCTACTCAATCTGCAAAGATTTACGCGCAGCACAATCGAAAGCTCCGTGGGCCGACGTCTTGAGACGGCGGCAGCGGCACTTTGGGGGCCCAAGGTAAGCCGCCGGATCGACCTAAGCAACTTTGACAGGACACAGATTGAACCCGCGCTCACCTACAAAAATCGCAAACGTGGCCGCATCCCCAAGCGGGTGATGGATATCATTCTGAGCACCACATTGCTTGTGGGTCTTGCCCCGCTTTTGGTATTGGTAGCTGTACTAATTAAACTTGATTCGCCCGGGCCTATTTTTTATCGTCAGGAACGTGTGGGGCTTTATGGCCGCCGCTTCCACGTGATTAAATTTAGGTCCATGGTAACCGATGCGGAGCGTGCGGGCGCGATCTGGGCACAGAAAAATGATACGCGCGTTACGCGCATGGGCAAATTCATCCGGAAGACCCGTATCGATGAAATACCCCAAGCGCTCAATGTGCTCACCGGTAAAATGAGCTTTGTGGGCCCACGCCCGGAGCGCCCGGAATTTGTTGCGCTCTTGGAAGAAAAAGTGCCGTTCTACCAAGAGCGCCATTCGGTCAAGCCGGGCATTACGGGATGGGCGCAGGTGGAATTTGAATATGGCGCGTCGGTGGAGGATGCCCGGACCAAACATACCTATGATCTTTACTATATCAAAAATTTCAGCCTCGTTCTCGATTTCATCATCCTGTTAAAAACCGTCCGGGTAACCCTTTTCGGTTTGGGCAGTCGTTAGGGATGATGCGCACAGCGATTATTATTGCTGTTGCCGCCCTCACTGGTGCCGGGGTGATCTTCGGTTGGATAATGATCAAGAAATCCGGTACGGCGCAGGTCTCGGTGGTTAGCGAATTGGCGCAAACAGAGCGCGCTTTGTCGGGGCAGCCCGGTAATTTCGCCTCGCGATTGCGCCGGGCCAATCAACTTATTGATCTGGGTGACGTGGAAAATGCCCGCGTGTCGGCGCGGGCCATGGGCGTGGGCGCGCAAAGCGCCTCGGACCATTATAAGCTGGGGCGGCTTTTTATGCGGCTGGCGGATTATCCAGCTGCAGAAGACCAGTTTTCTCAAATTAAAGATGACCCCCAACTGGGCGCGCTCGTTTTGACCCACCGGGCGGAGAATTTTGCCAGAGCAGGCGACGCCCGGGCAGCTCAGGAGATCCTCCAAACCGGCCCTGACAATCCGGCGCGCCTCTATATCCGGGCGCGTCTGGCCCACAGCGCTGGCAAGCTTGACGACGCGCGGGCACGCACCGCCAACCTTCTCAATATGTCACCGCAGGACGCACGGTATTGGGCATTGCTTGCCGGAATTGCCCTTGATCAGCAGGATGTGGCGCTGGCATCGCGGGCCGCTAACGCCATGCGCCGGTCAGCGCGTTATCAACTGCGCGCTGATCTTGTTGATATTGCCATCGCCCTGCGCGAAGGGCGGGTGAGCGATGCGCAAATCGTCTTTACCGCGCTTGAGGCGCGCTACCCCAAGGCCCCGATCATGGCGGCGATGCGGGGTGATGTTGCCATGGCGCAGGCGAACCCTGGCGATGCGGTGGAGGCTTATGGTCGTGCGGTCTCGGTGCTGCCAGCCGGGGGTTTGAGAACTCTACGCCTGGCGGCGGCGCGCTTTGCCCAAGGTGATTATGCGCAGGCTGATCTTTTGTTACAAAAGGCCAGGGCGGCAACGCCGGGCAATTGGATTGCCGAGGCGCTAGCCATTGATTTTCAGGTACTGCGGCCGGTTGGCGATGATGACCTTGCCACGGGCCAGACCGTTCAGCCATCAATGACTGATACAGTCACTACGCTTGATGCCGCCGCGCCGGGGCCGGAACAGGCTCTGATGGCAAGCCTTGCCTTAGCGGTACAAGATGGGAACTGGAAGACCGCCCATGAGGCGATCGTCGCCTTGTCTGATTTTGGCATGCAGCCAATTGAGGATGTTCTCGCGGCTGATCAGGTTCTCTTTGGTCCGTATAGCCCGCTTTTTGATAAGCTCAAACATCAGCGTGCTGCAATGGCAACACTACAACACGCCTTACGCTTGCGTCGGTCGGGCCATTTGGAAAAGGCTTATGCGACTGTGACCGCGGCAATGGTGGATACAACACCAACACTGACACCCTTGTATTCCTTTCTGGCAGCGGAGTTTGCGCTCGATCTCTTCCGACCCGGTGAAGCCAAGCACCATCTCAAGGCGGCTGAGGCGCAGACTGGCCAAACATTGTTGGGCGCGCTCTTGCGGGCGCGCATATTGGGGGGCGCTGGCGATCATGCCGGGCGTATCGCCTTTTTGTTGCGGGCGGCTGATCAATTTGGTCCGCAGGCGAAGGATCAAGTTTTAAAAACGCTTGTGACCATGGGGGAGGGGGCAAAGGCGCTTACCCTTTTTCGTATGGCATCACCCGATGATTTTGGCGCTGAGGGATTCGCAGCGCTTGTCCGCTGGTGTCTGCCGCGCGGCACGGCGTGTTTGGCCGAAAATAGCAAAGCCGCGCAGACACAAATGATCGCCGGCTTTTTGCAAGTTTCTGGCACCTACACCGGTACAGCCGCCGGTGACGCAACTCTGATCATGCTGAAAGAAGCGTTGGTACCAACGCAGCCCGATTGGGGCTTATATCGTGCTTTTTATGATGCGCACGGACGAACAATTCCGGGGCGTGAGCGTTTTGTGGCGCTGGTAGCCAAGGCCAGGCGCTGGCGCGAAGCCCGCCGGTTTGTGTTAGCCCTCAAGCGCAACGCCGGGAGCACTTATACAGAAGATGAAGCCCTATTCGGACTGTTGTTAGAGGAAAGCCTAAACGCGCGTCGGCGTCGCCGCGTTCCCAATTTCTCAAAGGCTCTTGCGGCCTTTCCCGACCATCCAGCAGCCCTGGCCGCAATCGTTCAGACGCTGTCCCAAAATGGCATCACGCGAGGTCTGCAAAAAACCTACAGGGAGGCGCTGATGCGCGGGCTATCAGCGGGTGTAGATTTCACTACGGCCGATATGGATGGCGTTCACCTGGTGCAGGTCTTGATGGCGAACCATACCCCAGCGGAAATTCGCGGTGCTTTACTGGGCACTGGGGCGGCGGATGCGCCAAAGAACGCGTTGGCGATGCTGGCACACCGGAGGCATCAGCCTGACTGGGTGCGTCGGCGCGCTCTTGCGTTCATTGATGCGGCACTGGAAACGGCGCGCGAGGATGCTAGCAATGAGCAGCCCGGCTCTCCGGCTGCCCGTCTGCGACATGCGCGCCGCGCGTTTTTCTCCAGCCCAAAAACAGCCAAAACGGTTGCCGACTACGCCGATGCGCTTGAGCGCAGCGGGTTTGTTGGCGCGGCCACGCAATTGCGAGGCCAATTGCCCCAACCAAAGGGAGGGCCCAAGGGCGCATGAAGAAAAACAATTTTCGTAACGACAATGGCCGCTCTCGCTGTGGGGGCCATTTGCGGAAAGCTGGCAAAGAATTTGCGACTTCTTCTGGGTCGCTTTAGGAGGTATCGTGTGCGCTAGACCTTTCTGATACGGGCTGGTACCACTGGGAATATGGTTTGATAACAAGGGGTTAAGGCAAAACTAATGGGTAATCACCCCGCACTCCCCGTAATTGACAATAAAAGAGAGTTCAAAATGACACGTTTACCCCTGGTAAAAGGCATCGTTCTGGCCCTGTGTGCCGTTGCCTTGTCCGCCTGCGAGACGTTGAATACTGGCGAAAAACTGCCAAATGCGCCAACTGCCGCCGAAACAGATGCGTCGCGTTCGCCCGACTATCTGATCGGCCCCAATGATGAGCTTGAGATTTTCGTCTGGCGGGCCCCGGAATTGTCCACCGAAGTGACGGTCCGCCCCGATGGCCGGATTTCCACGCCGCTGGTTGAAGATATGGTCGCTGCGGGCAAATCACCATCGCTGCTTGCCAGTGATCTGGAGCGGGTGCTGCGTGAATATGTGAAAAGTCCGCAAGTGACCGTGATCGTCAGCGAATTTTCCGGTGATTTCAAACAGCAAGTGCGCGTTATCGGTGAAGCGCAACAGCCTATTGCTCTACCGTATCAATCGGGCATGACCATCCTTGATGTGATGGTTGCTGTGGGCGGCCTGACCGAATTTGCCGCTGGTAACCGGGCGACGCTTTATCGGACCGATGGCCAGGACCGCAAAGCCTATCGCCTGAAATTGGACGATCTGCTGCGCAAAGGGCGCATTGGCGCTAATGTGCCCGTTCTGCCCGGGGATGTGATTTTGATCCCCGAAAGTATTTTGTAAATGATGGTGGGCGCTGCACCGCGGTACATACCGGTTCGGCGTCTGAACTTTGGTGGAGTGTTTATCCGTGTGGGGATAAACATGTCGATGTGGGACCGAGTTGGGGACAGTTGTGTTTGATCTGTCGGAATTGCCGAGACCCGTCATCCGCTATGCGGCTGGCCTGTGGCGGCGCCGTTGGCTGATTGCCGGATTGGCATGGCTAACAGCGCTCATTGGCTGGGCCGCAATCTGGTTGTTGCCTGACCAGTATGAGAGCCAAGCCCACGTCAATATCCAGGAACCGCTGCTTGATCCCTTGCTTAAGGATGATGCGGTACGCCCCGACTATGCCCAACGGGTTGAGGTTTTGCGCCTGTCGCTCCTGACCTTTCCCAATGTTGAGGAAATGGTCTACCGCATCGGGCTTGATAGAACGATTGAAGCAACGACACCACTTGATCGCCAGGCGCAGCTGGAGCGTCTCGTCAAGGATATCGCCGGGACCATTCGGATCGAAAGCCCGCGCGATATGTATTTCGTTATCAAGGCGGTCCACTCCAATCCGGCTGTAGCGCGCGATGTTGTTGATGCGGCCCTTAATATTCTGATTGAACAAGACCTCGGTGCGAGCCTCCGCGATCAGGAGGCGTCGGAACGCCGGTTAAAAACAACAATAGCCCGGTATGATGCCCTCCTTTCCGAACAGGAGCGCGAGATTGCTGAATATCGCCGGGTCCATGCCGAAGAGCTGGCGGCAACGCTGGGCGACGAGCAATCAAAACTGCGCCGCGAGGCAAGGCTCACCGATATTGTGGATAATAAATCACAAGTGCGCTTGAGGGTGGAAACCCTGCGCGCCCGCCTTGCCGTAACGCCGCGGGTCTCCACTGGCGGGGAGTTGGAAGACCTCAAGGTACAACTCTCCCAACTGCGTAGTCAGTATAATGACAATTATCCGGACATTCAGAACCTTTTGAGCCAGATTGCACGGCTTGAATCCGATGATGCCTTGCCGGATAACCCGGATTACCAGCGCATATCCGCAGAACTGCAAAGTGCCCGGGACACGCTTCGGGCGCTGGAGGTTCGTGAGAACCGTATTCGCGCCCGCATTGAAACCGAAGCGGTAACACTGGGCCAGGCGCCCACCGTTGTGGCGCAGTTGCAAAGACTTGAGCGCAATAATCAGGAAACCAAAGAAATTTACCAACGCCTGACCGCAAGCCGCGATTCACTTGCCTTGCGCAAAACCCTCGATAGCGGCGGGCGGGGTCTTGAATATCGTATTTTTGAACCGCCACGCAAAGCGCTTGTCCCCACTGATCCGCCGCGCATGCTGTTAATTCTCGGTGCCACCATTATCGCGTTTGGGGTTGCCGGTTTCATTGCATTGGTGATGACGTTTCTGGAAAAAACCTACACCCAGCTTTCCGATTTGGAGGAAGCGTTTGGTCTACCTGTGCTGGGCGCGGTGGGTCAGGTGCACACACCAAAGGAGCGCCGGCGAGTACGATTTGATTTCTTGCGTCTTTTCGCCGTGTGTTCGGCGCTATTCTTGCTGTGCTTTGGCTATATTTATGCGGCTGTCCTGCATCCGCAGGCAGCTGTGTTGAAACGGGGCGAAAGCACGGTGGCGGGCGCCAGCCTTGAGCCGGCTCAGCGCCCTGTGCGGGGATTACGCTGATGGGCCTTATTGAAAAAGCGTTCCAGGTCAACGCCAGGCCAGCTAAGTCCGTAGATGCCGGAGCGGAACAGGCCGGGATGCAGCCGCGTGCCGAAATCATTGCGGCTTTGCCCGGCGCGCAATTGGCCCCCGGTGGGGCATCGCTATCGGCCGTAGGCGGCCAAGGCCAAGGTCAGGGCGCTCACACTGCCGAAAAAGAATTTGAGCTGCCGGTCCGGCACTTAGCAGCGGCTGGTTTTTATATGCCGCAGCGCAAATCCTCGCGGCTTGCCCTGGAATTGCGGTTGTTAAAACGCCGGCTTTTACGCCGCATCGGCTATCTGCGCACATCGGCGCCGCTGGACGCTGGAAATCGGCGTCAGGCCCGCCAGCGCAATACCATCATGGTAACTTCTACTCGTCCGGCGGAGGGCAAAACCTTCACCGCCATCAATCTTGCCCTGAGTCTGGCGCTGGAGGATGAAGTGCCGGTCCTGTTGGTTGATGGGGATGCACCGCGTCCCAAAGTGCAGACCCATTTGGGTCTAAATGATCCGCGCGGGCTGTCCGATTTGATCCGCCAGCCCCAGCTTCATCCGGCCGAATTATCCTACCGGGCCAGGGGCACCAGCCTGACTGTCCTGCCGGAGGGCGGACCCGTTGACCACGCCGCAGAATTGTTTGGGTCCAATGCGGGGCACCGGGCCTTTAGCATGCTGTCGCAATGGCGCAGTGAGCAAATTGTGATCATCGATGCACCGCCAGTGCTCGCCACCACGGAGGCTGTTGTACTCGGCTCCCTTGTCGATGAGATCATTTTTGTTGTTGAAGCCGATGCCACACCGGAACCCGCCATCGCGTCGGCAATCGAAGAATTGCTCGATATGAACCCGAATATCAGTCTCGTGCTCAATAAAACACTTATCGGCGCGGGCGGATCACACTATGGCTCTTATTCAGATTATTACCCACGCGGCGCCCGTGCGGCCGCCCGTGATGGTCAAAGGGATTAAGCCATGCTCGGATCCATGTTGGAAAAAGCCCTTGCCTCGGTCCTCACGATCGAAAAGCGTGGCCTTGCGACGCTGATCGCTGGGCTGGCTGGTGCCCTTATGCTTCTGGGCGGGGCGGTTTATTCGCATACGGCCCTTGCCCAAGCGGTGGCGCCGCAGCCGCCCCTTAGTCTGAAGTCTGATTTTCTTGGTTACGCAATAAGCTTAAGCCCGCGTGTTGGGTACACGGATAATATCAATCTTGTTTCCGGTCGCCAGTTTGATGCCGATGGCAACGTGACCAGCGAGGATAATCCGTTCCGCGAGGGCCAAACGATCCTCTCCAATCTTGTCACGGCGAATGCGATCATCAGCCTACCGCGGTTTACCGCCCTGTTTAGCGGTGATCTTGATTTTTCCTATCTGGTGGAAAATGGCGATCTGGTGCTGAACCAAAGTGTTGGCGCCGCTGGCACCGCGACAATTGTTGACAATTATCTTTATTTTGATGTGGCCGGCGGGTCTTCGCGCCAGCTTGTGGGTGATAATGCGGCGTTTTCTGCCAACGCCAGCGCAGCGCGCGGTGACCGGGCAACGGTGAACTCCTATGCCCTTAGCCCCTATCTCTTCCATCAATTGCCTAACCAATCGACCGTTGAGGCGCGCTATCGATACTCCCAGGTCTTCATCAATGACAGCGGTATTAATCCGGCGGTAATCCCCACGGGCGCGGCCTTACCAGGGGACGGATTGGAATTTTTGAACGACGCCACCAGCCACGAAGCGCTTTTGCAATATGAAAGCGGCAATTTGTTTGACCGGTTTCGCTTTATTGCCACGGCCTATGGCAATCTTACCGAAGAAAGCGGGTCCGACATTATCCCTGAGTTTTCATTTGATCAGGGTACGGTGTCGCTTCAGGCGCAATATGGATTGACATCAAAGTTCGCGTTAAGCGGTGCCATTGGGTATGACGAGATCGATACCAATGACAGCACAAACTTTTTTGATGATGAAGATCTCTCCGGAGTCTTCTGGCGGGCAGGTTTCATTGCCCGGCCTGGTCGCCGCTCGCGCCTTCAATTGGAATATGGACGCCGGTTTGGCGATGATTTTATTCAAGCTGATGCGCGGTATGAAATTTCCCGCCGCTTTGTGTTTACCGCGGGTGCGACGCGAACCTTTCAGACCAGGGCGCTTGCCAATTCTCAACGCATAACTCAAATCGGCCGCTCGACGCTCGATTTTGCCGATCAATTGCGCGAAGGCGGTGAGGGATCACCGCGCAATATTATTCAGCAGGCGACCCAATTGACCTCCCAAGGCGGGGGTATCAATGCCCAAGTCTCTGGTATTGGTCCAACCAACACAGCCTTTGCCAGTCTGACCGGTACCTTTGATAAATCGATTGTGTCGTTCAACACGATCTACCAGGCGTCTGATTTTGGCTTTCGTCAATTTGAGAATATCACCAGTACCCTGAATTATACCCGCAATCTGTCGCGCCGGGTCTCAATCTATGGCAATGCGCTCTACCGATATTCCGATACCGGATTTGATGTGAATGACTGTGTGGTCAATCCGCAGAATTTTGGTATCCCCACCTTCCTGATCAATTCTGATCCGTTGACCGAATGTACCGCCCTCGCCAATCAGGAAGGGGTAAGCCATACCCTGTCGGGCACCATGGGGATGAATTATGCGTTCTCGTCGCGATTGAGGGCCTTTGGGCAATATTCGCGTACGGACCGTTTTTCACCGATTGAACAACTCGAGTTTAACGAAAACGCCGTTACCGCCGGCATCATTGTGGATTTCTAGGCATGATTGAGGACTATTTTGGGTTCTCGGCACAGCCGTTCAAACTGAGCCCGGACACAAAATTTTTCTTCTCCTCGGCCAGCCACACCAAGGCGATGGCGTATCTTCACTATGGCTTGCGGCAAGCCGAAGGATTTATCGTTATCACGGGTGAAATCGGCGCGGGCAAATCGCTGCTGATTGAGCATATGTTTGATCAGATCAACGCCAGTAGTGTTTCGGCGGCGCATATCGTCACCTCCAGTGTTGAACCCGATCAGTTGCTGGCGCAGGTATTGTCTGCCTTTCAGATTGAACCGGCGGGTACGGGCCGCACCGCTGAGCTGGAAGCTTTTGAGGATTTTCTGTTTGACCATGTGAACCGGGGACGACGGGTTCTTCTGGTTGTTGATGAGGCACAGAACCTTCCCTCACGGACGATTGAAGAGCTACGGATGCTCACCAATATCAATCATCGCGGAACGCCGTTATTTCAAGTGTTCCTCGTGGGACAGCCGGAATTTCGCCAAACCCTCGCGCGTGCGGACATGGAGCAATTGCGCCAGCGTGTGATTGCGTCCTATCACCTCCAAGCGCTCGACCGCGACGAGACGCGCGATTATATCGATTACCGGCTCTCGGTTGTGGGGCGGACAGACCATCCGGCCTTCACTGAGGAAGCGTTTGACGCAATTCACCGGCACACGGACGGGGTCCCCCGGCGGATCAACGCTTTGTGCACCCGTCTTCTTCTCTTTTGTGCTCTGGAAGACCGTACTTTGATCAATAGCCGCGTGGTGGCAAGTGTTGCTGCCGAGCTCGCCCACGAGGTCTCTGACGCCGGCGCCTTATCGTTGCCAAGTGTCTCCAGTGTGAACAGTGATGTCCTTGCCGCGCGCCCCGCAAATGATGGCAGCGGTGTTGCGGCCCCGCCGGCGGACCCTGCACCGAACGCGGCATCCCATGACGGGCAAATATCGGCCTCCCTAACCGAGGTGGCGACGGCCTTGTCTGTCCTTGCCGCAGAAAAGTCAGATGGGCTGGTGCAGCCGAATGGTCGCGAAGAGGCCGCGTCAACACAGAACCAGGCGGAAAAAACGCCATTGTCTGAAGCGCAACCGCAAACCCAGACTCAAACCCAAACCCCGCCCATCCGCGCGGCGCAACCGCCCGGTACCGAACGCCAGCGCGGGGCCACGGTCATGGATCATATTCTCGCCTTGCGTCAGGATTTGCGAAAGGCCCATCAGGGAAACCGGGAGATTTATGACGCCATTGCCACGCTTGAAGATCAACAGAGCGATAATGTCATTCAATTGACGGAACATCTTGACCGCGCCGATGGGCTCTTGCGGGCCATCAGACGCCATGGGCAGCATACTGAGCAAAAATGATGCTGGAAACGTCGAATCCCACATTGTCTCCCGCGGCGCCGGACACCCCCTCGGCGTCTGCAGCGTTACCGGTACGCCATGGCTTGTCGGTTGATGTGGAAGACTATTTTCAGGTTTGGGGTTTTTCCAGCGTTGTCGACCGGACCACATGGGATGATTATGACCCCCGCGTCGGCGAGAGCACCCGCGAAGTGCTCGATCTCTTTGATGGGGCGGGCGTTAAGGGCACATTCTTTACCCTTGGCTGGGTTGCCGAACGGGACCCGCAACTGATCCGGGAGATTGTTGCGCGCGGGCACGAACTCGCCAGCCATGGCTATGATCACACGAAGGTTTTTGATCAGACGGCATCAGCGTTTCGCGAGGATATCACCAGAACCAAAGCTATTTTGGAAGATGTAAGCGGTGCGCCCATAGGCGGCTATCGTGCCGCTGGTTTTTCCATTGATCAGCGTACGCCCTTTGCCTATGAGGAGCTTGCGGCAGCGGGATATCGTTATTCATCCAGTACGCATCCCATTGCCCATGATCATTATGGCGATCCGAATGCGCCGCAGGTGCCTTTTCATCCGCTGGCGGGCGATCCCTTCTTGGAGGCGCCGGTGGCAACGGCAACGGTCCTGGGGCGGCGCGTGAGCTGCGCCGGCGGCGGTTGGTTTCGTGCCATGCCTTATGCCGCCTCGAAGAAGCTTTTCGCCCAGGCGGCTGATCAACATGGCGGTCAGCTCATTTTTTACTTCCACCCGTGGGAAATTGATCAGGACCAGCCACGGGTGGCCAATGCACCCTTAAAATCGCGTCTGAGGCACTATCTTAATCTGTCCACGATGAAGGGTAAATTACACCGTCTGCTCACTGATTTTTCCTGGGATCGGATTGATCAGATCATCCAGCCGCAATCTTCTACGGTTGCGGCCTAGGGTTGGTGGCCCCCATGCTGGCGCGCCCTGTCTGGACGGTTTCATCGTGACCCTGACCATTGACCTCGCAAGTGACGACGATGCCGCGGCGTGGGATGACTACGTCCTGGCAAACCCATTGGCATCATTTTTTCATCGCTATGGCTGGGCGCGCCTGATCAAGGCCGCTTACGGCTATGCGAGCGTCTATCTCGTCGCCCGGCAGGGTGGGGATATTGTTGGTGTCCTGCCGTTGATTTTTGTGAATAGCCCCCTCACTGGTAAAGCGCTTATCTCCACGGCCTTTACGGTTGGGGGCGGTATTGTTGCCGATGATGGAGAAACGGCCAACGCTCTTGCCGCTGCCGCTATGGCACGTGGTAAGGCGCTGGGGGTCAATTATGTGGAATTGCGTAGTGATACCGGCTCTGTTGTGCCGGCGGGGGGCGACCTGTGGCACGCGCGCGCCGGTCTGCATGCGGGCTTTACGCTCTCTATCCCTCCTCAGGGTACGGATATATTGACGGCAATCCCCCGAAAGCGCCGGGCCGAAATACGAAAATCGCTTGGCTTAGCCGGGGATGGGGCGCTGACAATTTGCGAAAAGCCGGAAGTAAGCCGGTTTCTGCAGCTTTATCGGGCGTCCCTCCATGCTCTTGGTACGCCAGTTTTTCCGGCCCGCTATCTTGAGGCTCTGGTTGTGCAATTCGGCGACGATATTGGCTTTACCACCATTCTTCACGGGCAAAAGCCTGTTGTTTCACTCTTGAGCTTTTTCCATCGGGATCAGGTTTTGCCCTATTATGTGGGCGCAGTGCGCGAAGCGCGCGCCTTGCGTGCGTTTGATCTGGTGTATTGGCATCAACTGCAACGCGCTCAGGAAAATGGTCTGGCAATTTTTGATTTCGGTCGCAGCAAGATTGATAGCGGCTCATTCGGCTACAAAAAAACTTGGGGACTGACGCCAACACCGCTGACCTACTGTTATGGTCTGGTGCGTGCCGCGACGGTGCCACAAATTAATGTGAACAATCCGAAATACGCACTGGCGTCGCGCGTGTGGCGGCATTTGCCCTTACCGATCGCGACCATGGGTGGCGCAATCCTCGCTCGGCATTTTGCATGACCAAACGCGGCGATCTTTTGTTTCTTGCCCACCGGATACCTTATCCGCCTAACAAAGGCGACAAGATCCGGTCGTGGCATTTGCTGCGGCACCTTAGTCAGTCTTGGGATGTGCATCTGGGGTGTTTTGTGGATGATCCTTATGATGAACACTATATTGATCAGCTGGCGGCGGTAACGGCCAGTCAATGTTGTATATCGATTGATCCGCGTTGGCGGCGTCTTCTTTCGGCAAAAGGGTTTTTCACCGGGCAACCACTTTCCTTTGCCTATTATGAGAGTAGGCGGTTGGAGCATTTTGTGCGCGGGGTTTACCGGGATCACAAACCAGCGGCCCAGTTGGCATTTTCGTCAGCCATGGCCCCTTTTTTGATGCCAGAGGCGGCCTCAATCCCGACACTGATTGATTTTTGTGATTGTGATTCGGAAAAGTGGGAGGCCTATGGGCGTACCCACCCCAACCGCGTGATGGCGGGGATTTATGCGCGGGAGGCACACGCATTACGCAAGGCGGAAACCGCGATCATTAACGAGGCCGCCCATGTCTTTGCCATCACAAAAAGTGAAGCGGCACTTTTTAACCGCGACGGCAGGCTCAAACGGCCTGTCTGCGTTTTCAAAAATGGTGTTGATACGGCCTATTTTGATCCCGCTGCTACCTTTGTCCCGCTTGATGGTCCTGCGGCGAGACCGTCAATCGTTTTTGTGGGCGCGATGGATTACTTGCCCAATGTGGAGGCTGTTTCATGGTTTACCAAACGGGTGTGGCCTTCGATCAAGTTGCATCACAGGGACGTGGAATTTGCCATTGTTGGCGCAAACCCGGCACCAACGGTGCGCCAACTGGCGGATGAGGAGGCGATTACCGTCACGGGCCGCGTCGCCGATGTTAGGCCCTGGCTCGCCCAGGCGCGTGTGGTTGTCGCGCCGTTGCAAATCGGCAGGGGACTACAGAACAAAGTCCTTGAGGCCATGGCCATGGCGCGCCCGGTTGTCGTGTCGTCTGCGGCGGCCGAAGGCATTGATGCTGACGACCAAACCCATTTTGTCAAAGCTGTCGACGCGCAAGCCATGGCCGCGGCAATTGACCGCCTACTGACAAATCCCGATGAAGGCGTGGCGATAGGCGGCGCGGCGCGCCGGTATGTGGAAGCGCATCATAGTTGGGCGGCAGCGCTTAGCCCGGTAGATTCCGCACTCGCTGGTTTATAAATTAGGCCATTAAATGTGCGGGATATTTCCGTCACCCTCTCGCCGAGAGGCGCTCATTGATGAAAGTGTCAAAAGCGACCCAGAATTGATCCCGGTAGTGATCATCTTCCATAAGAACTTCATGTAAGGCGCCTTTGATGGTGATGTAGGAAATTGCGGGGTGCCATTGGGCTAGCGCCTTGTGGTCTGTGGCATCAATCAGCATGTCGTTCTCCGCTGATATGATCAGCACGGGTGTGCGCATGGTGGTTTTGAAGTTGTCGTGGTGAATTTGCTGAATTGCCGTTGTTGCTGCGTTCAACCAGCCATAGGTCGGCGAGAAAATCATTGCGGTGGGTTCTGCGTCCTGTAGCGCTTTGAACCGTGCGTGGCGCTTTTGATCCGAGGTCAGAGCATTACCTGCAAAGGCAAGCGAATATTCTCTAATGCCCAGAATGCGCCGATTGGTAAAACCCATGGCAACAGCTGCCTTGGTGAGCCAGTACACATAGTTGCGTTTCATTTCCCCGGGGAAAAACTGGGTCATTGGTGCGACGAGGATTGCTCCTAAAATTTCATCAATGACCGGATCGCGTGCTTCACCATCACCATTTGGTGTGGCGCCGGATGTATGTCCAAGAAGCTGGAGCGTAGGGACACCGCCCATGGAATGGCCCATCAAGAAATAAGGGCCATCAAATGTTGGTTTTGTAACCGTGTGCATAACATGTCGAAGATCGCCCACAAAATCGTCAAAGCTTGCCACATGGCCTTTATAACGGTCCTCAAGATAGCGCGATGACAGGCCCTGGCCCCGCCAATCCATCATCACTACATGAAACCCGCGTTGATGAAGATCGCCAACAACCTCAAAATATTTTTCTATAAATTCGGAGCGCCCGGTGACCAGGGTAATCGCGCCGCGCACCGGAATAGTGTCCGGACACGGAAAAACAGCGACGCGAACAAAGTGGTCATCACCGCGGTCAAGGGTGAAACAGTTGGCGCCGCTCGGCACCGGGTTTTCCGGTATGGAGATAAAGTCTGCTGGCGTGCGCGTCATGGGGTGTTCCTAACCGGTTGCCGTCATTCCCGCTCGTTTGTTAAGCCTGCTCATGATGAAACATGTTCGCTGGGGCGCAGGCGCGCCATCACGGCCATATCCCCACTGATCAAGAGGCGTCCCGCAATATAGGCACCGCTAAGTTGGCGATCACCAAGAAAGATGCGCTGGAGGACGTCACGGCTCGCGCGCCAAGTCAGATGGCCGTGCTTTGGTGCGGCTTCATCTGTGTGCCCATTATCGGCAATTATGACCGCCGGTGGTGTCGTGTGCCCATCGATTCTCAGGGTACAGATTGACGCGTCTGGTTCCGGTGTGCCGCTTTGGCGGAACGGCTTTTCATCATGACATATGATGGTCAAAACACCGTCAAAAGCCGCCTGAAAGCACTGTGCCGCCTCGCTTTTAAGCGCGGCTTGGTGCGGTTCTTCGGTGTACGGCTCACCATTTGTCATGATCCGGGGCCCTGTCGCCAGTGACCTATTCTAACAGCGCCCCATCATCGCCGAGGGGTTTGCGGAAGCGGATGGTCATGCGATCACTCTCGCCGATGGCGTCATAGGCGGCACGGTCAAATTCCGGGTCGGGTGCGCCTGTTTGTGAGGACCGGCGCACGGGTTTAAGGGTCCAAACACCAAAAGGATGATCGCGATCATCGGCGGGATTGGCATTGATTTCGGATGTGGCGTCCACTTCAAAGCCCGCTTTTTCTGCCATCGCGATCACCACATCCTGACGCACATAGCCGGTGCGCCCGCGCGGGTTCTGGTCTTTTTCCGGGTCGCCGCGATGTTCCACGAGGCCAAGAATACCGCCCGGTTTTAACGCGTCGTAAAAGCTGGCAAATACCGCATCGGTGGTCTGGCCACCCATCCAGTTATGGACATTACGAAACGTCAGCACCATGTCGGCGCTGCCGGGTGCAAGGTTTGCGTCGTCTGTGCCGAGAAGGGCAACACGCACATCTCCAAACGTTTCGGTGCCGCCAAACGTGTTTTTGAACGCATCGATGCGGTCGATGCGGCGTTGGTTATCGCCGGGGTTCGGTTGTAATGCGATATAGCTGCCCCCGCCGCTGGCGAGATAAGGCGCGATGATGCGGGTGTACCAACCACCGCCCGGGGACATTTCAACCACGGTCATGTCTGGCTTCAGGCCAAAAAAGCTCAAGGTTTCTTTTGGATGGCGATATTGATCGCGCGCTTTATGGCCTTCACCGCGTTGGGGGCCGGCGATGACGGTGTCGAGCGTGATTGCGCTCGTGGCCACTGGACTTGATGCCAGGGCTGACTGACTTTCCGGTGTGCTTACCACTGTCTCGCTATCTTGCCCCTGGGGAGCGCCGGGGCTTTCACCGCCGCAAGCCGTTAAAAGAACGGTCCCGGTGATCAACCCTAGAAGGGCAGGCGAATTGGTGAAAAAGCGAGAGACGATCATAATAGGACTCCGGTTCATGCTGAAGGCGCAGGCATAGCATGTTCCCGCGAGCCGTCCAGCCGCCGAACCCTTGAAAACCGGGTGAACGCAACCATATCAAGTTTTGTGGAGGCCAAATGGCTCCACAGATAACGGTGCAGAGACTGCATCGCGTTTTGGCCTTCGGGCGGAGCCAGCAGCGACAGCGCCGTGTTCGTTAAACCCTTGCTTTTGAAAGAAGGAAATGACCATGCGCAACTACGACCTTACCCCCCTTTACCGTTCCACCGTCGGTTTTGACCGCGTTTTTGATCTGCTTGAAAGCATGAGCAACGCGAAAGTCGAGAGCGGTGGTTATCCACCCTATAATATCGAGCGTGTTGCCGAAAATGATTATCGGATTACCCTTGCCGTTGCCGGCTTTGGGGAAGGCGATATCGATATCGAAGTGCATGAAAATGAGCTCAAGGTGACCGGAACCAAGCCCGGCGCCGATGAGGGCCGCGAGTTCCTGCATCAAGGCATTGCGGGCCGCGCCTTTGAACGGCGCTTCCAATTGGCAGAACACGTCCATGTGGCGGGTGCCTCCCTGGAAAATGGCCTCCTCAACCTTGATTTGCGGCGCGAGATTCCCGAGGCGAAAAAGCCGCGCCGGATCGCGATCAATGGCCAGAATGTGAGCCAATTGAACGTGAGCAAAGCAACCGACGCAGCCTAACGCTGACGCTTTTCTCCCAAACCGATAAGCCGGCCCACCCCTTTCGCGCGGGGTGGGCTTTTTTGTGCCGTATATGGGCCCGTCGTCCGTTTGCAAGGGCGTACGCTGGTATCTGCCAAATTTGTGGGTTAGCGTTCTATCAACGCGAGATGGCCCCAAATTTCGTCTGGGGGCCAATTTTCCTGAGGGGTTGCGGCAAGGGGCTTAAAAGCATGCGGTTTGTTTTTATTCTTCTCACCGGCTTGGCGGCGCTATTGGCGTTATTCACGGTGGGCTTAACGATCGGCGGCGTTCTTGGCGACGTTTTTTCCGGCCCTGACGGGATGGCCCTGCTGGCCTTCCAGCTCTATGGCGCCCTGACCAGTCTCGTCAGCCTCATTCTGGGGGTCCAGGGGATGGTGTTTTTGAACCAAAACCCCCGGCGTGTCCCTGTCTTTACCATTGTGGCTGGCGGCGCGGGCCTGTTGGCGCTTTGGGGGAGATGATGATTGGCTAGGGTACCGATGCGCGCAGATAGGGGGCTTTTGTCAACGCGCTGCCGGTTAGATAAAGTACTACGGAGAAAAATTGGCGGCGATGAGTGTTATGATGTCGAGAGAAAACGAGATGGTCAGCAGAGTGTCCAAGCGCGGTCTTGTCTTGGGTCTTTGGCTATGTTTGTGCGCAGGCCTAACCCTCTCATGCGCTAGCCGCGAGCCTTATGATCCGAATGCCGATCTTTCGGTCTCAATTCCGTATGATCCTTATAATTATGATCCCGATGCCTTGGACCGCGAGGCGCAGGCCCATTGCGATGCTTACAATCTCTTCGCTCGGTTTGTTGATGAGACCATTGATGAGCAATCGGTGCGTTGGCGCTATCGCCATTATAATTGCGTTTAGCCGCTTAGCGCGGCCAAACCTGCTGCCCTATCCGTTAATCAGGGCACGGGCTTTTTCAAACAGATTTGCATTACCCGCCAAGATTGTGCCGTCATGCAAGGGATCGGCACTATCTTTTTCTGCCGTGCCGACGGGCCCCACAAAGCCGCCTGCCTCCCGCACAAGGATGATTCCTGCGGCAACATCCCACGAGTTCAACCCCCGCTCCCAGTAGGCGTCAAATCGGCCGGCCGCGGTGAAGGCAAGATCAAGCGCGGCAGCGCCCATGCGTCTAATGCCGGCTGTCTTGCTCAGTACCCGTTCAGTTTGGGCGAGAGCTTCGGCGCGGCCCGGGCGGCCCGAAAACGGAAGCCCCGTTGCGAACAGGCAGTCTTCCAGATCACCACGGTTGGAAACCCGGATCCGATTATCGTTAAGCCAGGCGCCAGCGCCTTTCTCGGCCCAGAACAACTCATCCGTAATTGGATTAAAAATCACACCCGCATGGGGTTGGCGATCGCGCTCCAGGCCAATTGAAATGGCAAACTGGCCAAGCCCGTGGAGAAAATTTGTTGTGCCGTCCAGGGGATCAACAATCCAGCGGTTAGAATTATCAACGCCCTCGATAATCCCGCGCTCTTCCATGATCAGCCCGAATTTTGGCCGCGCCTGGGTGAGGGTCTCAAAGATCGTTTCTTCGGCGCGCAAATCGGCGGCACTGACGAAATCGGCTGTGCCTTTTCGGGACACTTGCAGGTGCTCGACCTCTCCAAAGTCGCGGGCAAGACTGCGAGCGGCCTTGCGCGCGGCGGTGATCATAACGGTAATCAGGGCAGAATGGTGGGGCATGGGGACCGACGTGGTTGGGATATTCAGCCAAGGGGTAATAAAGAGTGGCGGACCATACTGTCCGGCGAGCCGATAGCAAGCAAAACCCCTCGCTTGCCCTGGGCCAGGACCCCGCGCGTTGAGCAGCATGACAGCGAGGCGGTCGGTCTGGTACGGCATGGCGTAAACTGTGCAACGCGGCAACAAAGGTAGAGCCTGCACCGGCCATGGAAAAAATCGCAAACCCTAAGCCAACACCGGCCAATGCAAGCCGGGATGACCCCGTCGGTATGGCCAATCGGGTAGCCGGCGAGCGCGATGAAACCGCGCCTGACGATCATACGCTGTCGCGCCGGGTCATGCGCGGCACCGCGTGGATTGTCGCGGCACGATTTATCATGCGGGTGATCGGGTTTGTGAACACGATCATTGTCGCCAAATTGCTGGTACCGGAGGATTTTGGCCTCATCGCCGTTGGTGTTGCGGCCATGCAGTTGGTGCAGGGTTTTTCCAATATTGGCTTGTCGCAGGCGGTGGTGAAATTCCGCGATGCCACCCGCGATGATTTCAACACGCTCTTTACGCTGTCGGCCCTGCGCGGATTGCTCACGGCATTGATCCTAGCGGTATCGGGTGTCGTTGCGGCGCGGGTTTTTGCCGATCCGCGCTTTATCGGTGTCTTTCTCGGCGTTGCTCTGACCTCTTTCCTCCTGGGACTGATGAACCCGCGCTTCTATGAGTTTGAACGCGATCTTGATTTTTCGCGTGAGTTTTTGGTGACCGTCAGTGAAAAGACGGTCAGTGTCCTTGTAACGATCAGTATTGCTCTGATCTTGCGGTCCTATTGGGCGCTGATCATTGGAATGATCGCCGGGGCGTTGACCCAAATGATTATGTCCTATGGCGCGCGCCCGTTTTTGCCACGCTTGTCGCTGGCCTCTTTTAAGCGGATGATTGGGTTTTCCGGATGGCTTGCCGGGGTCAGTTTTGTTGTGTCGCTGAACAACAAGCTCGATAGCTTTTTTCTGGCACGGCTGATCGGGTTGCCCGCCACGGGGATTTACTATCTCGGCAGTCAGCTTGCCGGGCTTGTCACCTCTGAAATGGCAGAGCCGCTCGCCCGGGCGATCTATCCTGGCTTGTCACAATTGGAACGCGATGGGGACCGAATGCGCCGCGCCTTTCTGGGCGGTGTGGCCGCGGTGGCGGCGATCGCGTTGCCCACCGCGTTCGGGGTCGCCTTTGTGGCGGGCGATCTGGTGGCCGTGGTCTTTGGGCCGAAATGGGCGCAAACGGTGCCGGTCCTGACCTATCTCACCCCGGCCTTCGGGGTGCAGGCCTTGATGCTGTCGACCTATTATTACGCCATGGCCCGCGGGCGGGTGCGGCTGGCTTTTTTCAGGGAGCTTGCGTTTTTGTTGATCAAGACGCCGCTTTTTATCTGGGCTGCCGCCACCCATGGCTTTTTAGGCGCGGTGTATATGGCGGCGGGCACGTGCCTGATTTACACCGTGCTTCAACTGATCCTCTATCGACAAATATCTGGCGGCCGTCTGACGGATCCCCTTTGGGCGGCGCGGCGCAGTATTGGGGCAGTGGCTGTGATGGCATTATGGTTTTTGGCCGTGCCTGCCTTTCGTGACATGAGCGGCCTCGCGCCGGTCATTCGGCTCCTCATCAATGTGCCCATGGGCGCCCTCTTCTACATCGCGGCCCACGCCACCCTCTGGAAAATAGAGGGGTGCCCTGACGGGGTGGAGGCGCAGCTGGTGGCGACGATGTGGCAGGGGCGCGGGTCATTGGCGAAAAAAGCCGGACGAACCATAGACACGTAGCTCACCGGGTCCGCACGAACCGGTTAACTGCATCCTTATATTTTCCGGCGCGTGAAGGTGCGATAAGGTACGACGGTGTGAACGCCTCATCCCAGGACAATCATCTATGACGACTGCACCTTCCGCGACAGCCGCCCCGCCGACCATTGATTATGATCGCCTGGAGGTTGAGCGCAGCAAATTGATCCAGGAAAATCCCCTCTTTCAAGTGGGGGAGGCGGAAATTCGCGGCAACACCTATCGCGTTTTCAAAAATGCGCCGCCAAGCCTCACGGGGCTTTTCATGCATGGGGCGTCGCACGGGGACAAAGACTTTCTGGTTTATGACGACACCCGCATCACCTTTGCCGAGACTTGGGCGCTAACATGTCGATTTGCGAGCGCGCTTCAGAACGAAGTGGGGATCAAGCAGGGGGACCGCGTGGCGATTGCCATGCGCAACTATCCCGAATGGTGCATCAGCTATATGGCCATCGTTGCCCTCGGCGCGGTGGTGGTCCCGCTCAATTCCTGGTGGAAGGAAGAAGAACTCCATTACGGGCTCACCGATTGCGGCGCCAAAACCGTTATCGTTGACGCCAAGCGGTTGTCCTATCTCCTCCCAATGAAAGAAGAACTGGGTTTGACACTCATTCTTGCCCGCGAGGATGGGGACGGGGCCGATTATCGCTATGAAAGCTTGCTTGAGGGCGAGCCAGACGTGACCATGCCCATGGCGGCGATCCAGCCCGATGATGATTTTTGCGTTATTTACACCTCGGGCTCAACCGGGCGGCCTAAAGGGGTGATCCTCACCCACCGGGGGTGTATCTCGACCATCCTCTCCTGGGCCCTGTTTGCCGCCGCGTTGAAAGAGGCGCGCGGCGGGGTCAGCATGTTTGGTGATGACCCGGCAATCTTGTTAGGCATCCCTTTGTTCCACGTGACGGGGTCCCATTCGATCTTCCTCCTTTCTCTTGTTGTGGGCCGGAAAATTGTCATGACCTATCGTTGGGACCCTGACAAAGCTATTGACCTGATCAATCAAGAGAAAATCACCAATTTTGTCGGTGTACCGAGCCAGTCTTACGAGATGGCTCAAAAAGTTGGGTCCCGCGCGGTACCAACACTCGTTGATATCGGGTCGGGCGGTGCGAAACGCCCGCCGGAACATGTGCGGCTTCTCACCGATAGGTTTCCGGCGGCGCGGCCATCATCGGGGTACGGATTGTCGGAAACCAATGCGGTGGGTTGCGTCATCTCGCTTGATGATTATCAAGCGCGTCCAGATTCCACCGGCAAGGTTGTACCGCCCATCACTGATTTGAAAATCGTTAGTGATGATGATCAGCTAACGGACGTACCCGTGGGGGAGGTTGGTGAGGTTTGGATACGGTCACCGGCAAATTTTCGGGGCTATCTGAATATGCCAGAAGCAACTGCGGAAGTATTGCGCCCCGATGGATGGTTTCGCACCGGCGACCTTGGTCGTCTTGACGAAGAGGGCTTTGTTTTCATCGTCGACCGCAAAAAAGACCTGATCATCCGTGGCGGGGAAAACATCTCCTGTCTCGATGTGGAAAATCAGGCCTATGAACACGCGGGCGTTGCACAAGCCGCCGCGTTTTCGGTGCCCGATGAGACCCTTGGTGAACGGGTGGGTCTTGTTGTCTATCCCAAAGAGGGGAAGAGCCTTGATGCGGCGGAATTGCGCTCTTTTATGCAGGATCATATGGCCAATTTTAAGGTGCCCGAGCGCATCTGGATTTCGCCATCACCACTCCCCCGTCTTGGTACGGAGAAATTTGATAAAATCACGGTTCGGATGATTGCGCTGCAGCATCCACCGGCCCTCAGTGTAAATTGACAATGATAGGAGACGCCTGATGGCTGATCTTGAGACCTTTCGCCTGGAAACCCGGCAATGGCTGGAAGAAAACTGCCCTGAAGACATGCGCGCGCCCACCCGCGGGGAAGACGATATCTGTTGGGGTGGGCGTCATTGGACGTTTCAGTCCGACGCCCAAAAAACCTGGCTGGAGCGCATGGCCGCGAAGGGATGGACCGTCCCTACCTGGCCAAAGGAATATGGGGGCGCTGGTCTCACCAAGGATGAAGTCAAAATTCTGAAGGCAGAGATGCGGCGCATTAACGCTCGCTCGCCCTTGGAGAGTTTTGGCATCTGGATGCTGGCTCCCGCCTTGTTGAAATACGGCACGCCCGAACAAAAAGCGTTTTTTCTGCCCCCCATCGCCCGCGGCGAAACGCGCTGGTGCCAGGGCTATTCAGAGCCGGGCGCTGGTTCTGATCTCGCCTCGCTTGCCACCAAATGCGAGGACCATGGCGATCATTGGCGGGTCAATGGTCAAAAAGTGTGGACGTCTTACGCGGACAAAAGCGACTGGATATTCGTCCTGGTCCGGACAGATAATACCTCAACAAAGCATCACGGTATCAGCTTTCTGCTGGTGGATATGCAAAGCGAAGGTGTTTCAACGAAACCCATCAAATTGATCTCCGGCAAATCACCGTTTTGCGAAACCTTTTTTGATGATGTTGATGTGCCCAAGGACCATGCACCCGGCGTCAATGCCATTGTCGGGGAGCAGGACCGCGGCTGGGACGTGGCGAAATACCTGCTCACCCATGAACGCGAAATGATTGGCGCTGGTGGCGGCGGCTTGTTTGGAGGGCGTAGCCCGGGCGAAGTGGCAGCCAGCGACCTTGGTTTGGACGGGGAGGGGCGGCTAACCGATCCGATCCTACGCGGAAAAATCGCGCAAACGGAAATCGATGGCTGGGCTTTTTTGTTGACCATGGAGCGGTTGAAAGACGAAGCGCGTGCTGGTCAGGAAATGGGGGCAAAAGCGTCATTTCTCAAATATTACGGCACGGAGTTCAACAAGCGCCGATATGAGGTGTTGATGGATGTGGGCGGATCAGACGCCCTCGAATGGTCCGGCGACCGCTCCGAGGACGGAAAGCTTGCCAAAACCTGGCTGCGCACAAAGGCAAACTCGATTGAAGGCGGCACCTCCGAGGTGCAGCTGAATATTATTGCCAAGCATGTGCTGCAGCTGCCCAGCAGCTAACCTCAAACGGTACGGAGCCTGCAAAGAAAGGGCGTTGGATGCCACTGGTACACACGGAAGAACAGGATATGCTGCGCGAAGCGGCTGCTGGTTTTCTCCAGGAAAAAGCGCCTGTTTCGGCCCTGCGCGCGTTGCGCGATGCTGATGACACCACGGGATTTGATCGTGGTCTCTGGAAAGAGATGGCTGAAATGGGCTGGGCCGGTATCCTTGTTGATGAGGATCATGGCGGCGCCGGTTTCGGGTTCGTGGGCGCCGGTGTGATTGCGGAGGAGATGGGGCGTACCCTGACGGCCTCACCATTTCTGTCCACATCCGTGATGGCGTCAACGGCCTTGCAAAAAGCGGGTACAAAAGACCAGCAGGATGCCCTGTTGCCGGCAATCGCATCAGGTGATCTTGTGATGGCTGTGGCGGTTGATGAGGGTCAAAAACATCGACCCGCGCATACCAGTTTGCAAGCGGAAAAATCCGGTAATGGCTTTAAGCTGTCGGGTGATAAGACCTTTGTGGCTGATGGTCATGTGGCGGATAAAATCATCGTGGCGGCGCGGACGGCGGGTGCCGCCGGGGAAGAAGTAGGGCTTTCGCTATTTCTTGTGGACGCAAACGCAGCGGACCTTCACCGCGAACGCACGGTCATGGTTGATAGCCGCGGGGCCGCGCGTCTGCGTTTTGACGGTGTTGAGGTTACAGGTGACGATATTCTGGGTACGGTCGATGAGGGGTTTGCGGTCCTTGACGGTATTTTGAATGCAGGCCGTGCTGGGCTCGCTGCGGAAATGTCAGGTGCGGCGCAACAGGCATTCACGACCACCGTTGACTACCTGAAAGAGCGTAAACAGTTTGGCCAAACCATCGGCGCTTTCCAAGCCTTGCAACATCGCGCAGCCCATCTTTATAGCGAGCTGGAACTGGTTCAGTCGGTTGTTCTGAAGGCGTTGCAGGATCTGGACGAAAACTTTGGCATGGCGGGTCTCACCTGTTCCCTTGCCAAGGCAAAAACTGGCGAAGTGGCAAAACTGGCCGCCCTTGAGGCTGTGCAAATGCATGGCGGTATCGGCATGACCGACGAATATGACATCGGTTTTTTTCTCAAACGTATCCGCGTGGCCCAGGAGATGTTTGGGGATTTTGCTTTCCATGCTGACCGCCTGGCAAAAGTCCGGGGCTATTAGAGAGATCAAAATGCAGATTATTACCGCTGATGAAATTCCGGGCTGGGTTGGTAAATCGACCGGCGTGTCCGATTGGCTCACCATGAGCCAGGATCGTATTGATCAGTTTGCAGATGTTACCGAGGATCACCAGTTTATCCATGTGGACCCGGCGCGTGCCCGTGAAACCCCTTTTGGGGGCACAATCGCCCACGGCTTTTTGACCTTGTCACTCTTGTCGCGTTTTGCAGAAACCGGCGGCATGCTGGTCCTCAAAGATATCAAAATGGGTGTCAATTATGGGTTCGATAAAGTACGCCTCATGAACCCTGTGCGGGCTGGTGAACGCGTGAGGGGGCACTTTACCTTGATGGCAGCCACCGAAAAGCTACCCGGCCAATGGTCATTCAAATATGCGGTCAAGGTGGAGATAGAGGGCGATGAAAAGCCGGCCCTTGTGGCGGAATGGCTAAATCTTATGATGGTGGGCTGATTATCGGGACCAGCCCGATATGATCTGATGGCTCTTTGCGGTAGACTTTCGGCAAATAGGTATCAGCCGGCAAGGCTGCAGGAGACTTTCCATGATCCGATCCATGATGAATGAAGCGACGGCAACAGGTTTGGGCCGGCCCTTTCGAGGGCTCGCAACGGGCCTTTTTTTCTCGGTGGTGCTTACCGGGTGCGCGGTAACATCAACGCCAACCGCCAGCCCCCAAAGTGCACAACCTCCCATTTCCGTATCAGCCGAGCCCGGCGCCGCGGCTTCACCCCCAACGACCACAATTCCCAATGCGCCTGACCGGGCCGCAATCCTCGCGACCGTTGATCAGTTTTTTGAGGGTTTGGCCGTGAAAGATGCCGATATGGTGGAGGCAACAATTACCCCCTGGGCAATTGGTGTTTCTTCCTATCCGGAGCGTCCCGGCTCGCCCGTTCGGTATTACAAAATCAGTGAGTCCGTGGCGGCCATGAGGGCCGGTACCCTACCAAAGATTGAAGAGCCCTATTGGAACCCCATCGTGTTACAGCGCAAATCGCTCGCGATGGTTTGGACACCGTATGAGGTTTGGGTTGATGAAACGCTTTCCCATTGCGGGGTTGATGTATTCAATCTAACGCGACAGAGCGGGTCATGGAAAATCAATTCAGTCCACTACACAACCGAGCCCTCCGTATGCGAAGAAGTTTGGCCTGATGGGCGCTCGCAATTGCGTCCAAAAATGTTCAGTGAGGGTATGTAGGCTCCTCTCGGCGATCAACAGTTGGGCGCTATACCAGCCGCAAACCGTCGACAAGAGCTTTATGAAGTAGACGGCCGCACGCCTATAGCCACATGCACAACGTAGTTGAGCAGGGGAAGACGATTGGGCGTTCTTGCACGCTATCGTCCGCCTTGGGTTTTGACCGCCGGGTCCAGGTCCTCGATCTCAACCCGGGTTTTTGCGTCTTCCGACCGGATTTGGGTTTCCACGGCGTTTTTCTGCCCCTGGCCGCGCAAGACCATACTGTTGCCCTTACGGAGTTTTGCCCGCCCCTCGGTAATCTCTTTTTCGCCGTCCTTGATCAGTTTTTCGCCGCGCTTGGATTGATCGACTCCATTATCCCACTTCTCGGTGATAGCGCTCAAGGTTTTGAGTTCCTTTTTGAGTTGCTTGGGGGTGTTCGCGACACCCATAGTGCGGACCATTCGCATATAATTGGCTTCTTGCACTTCGGCTTCGGCGGTCCCGCTGCGCACTAGTCCTTTACCCTTGGCGATTTTCTTTTCACCATTGAGGACCAGCTTTTCGCCGCGCTCGATAATTTTGGCGCCCTTTTCTTCCATGGCGTCGCCTTCGCTCCAGGTTTTACCAAGCTCAAGCGTATCGGCCTGTTGTGCGTGAACGGTATCGCTGCGCGTTACCGGGTCACCTTCCTGGGCAGAGGAGAGCGGCACCCCGCAAAAGGGTAGCGGAGGCAAAAAGACCGGCAAGATATCCAAGGCGCGTTTTCATGCGAAATTCCTTTCCTGTTCGGTGGCGGACCGCCACATGGCCAGATATACCGCTGACGGATAATTACATCTTTATTGATTGGGGGAGAGGCGTTTCGAAACGCCCATGCTGAGGATTTTTCGGCGCTCCATAATCCGGGACTAACGCTTGATCTTGGCGCCCTTGGCGTGCAGATGCTGATTAATCAGCAGGGAGCCGGTTACTTTCCGGAGCGGGTGGTGCAGCCCCATCTTGAAGCCGGTCATCTCACCCAAATTAAGGGGTATCCGGACTATGCGTACCCGGCTTATCTCGTCTATCAGGCGAACTTTTCGACGTCATCAATTATGACGTCAGCGCTCACTTCCCTTCGCCAGGTGGCTGCACAAGCGATTGATGGTGATCTGCCCCCACCTTTCTGGGGGTGAAAGGGGGTGCTAAGCTTTACGCAACGTGCAGTACAATCTTGCCTGTCGCCTCCCGCGCTTCGAGCATGCGCAGTGCCTTCCCCGCTTCGGCGAGGGGGAGCGTCTTGGTCACCACGGGCTTAATCTTTTTGTCCGCATAAAGCGCAAACAGATCTTTCATATTCTGTTGGTGCCCGGCCGGGTCGCGCATGGTTGCAGCCCCCCAAAAGACACCCATGATTTGGCAGCTTTTCAATAAGGTCAGATTTAGGGGTAACGCCGGGATGCCGGCGGGAAAGCCCACCACAAGATAACGTCCAGCCCACGCCATGGCGCGCAGTGCCGGTTCGGCATAGTCGCCGCCCACGGCATCATAAATCACATTAACACCTTCGCCGCCAGCGGCTTGCTTTATAGCGCTGGACAGTGCTTTTTGGGCGGCGCGGTCAAGGGCGCCCTTGGGATAGATAAGCGTATCATCAGCGCCGAGATCAGTGGCCAATTGCGCTTTTGTTTTACCGGAAACGCCAGCGATCACTCGCGCGCCCATGGCTTTGGCCAGTTCAATGGCGGCCGTACCAACGCCGCCTGCTGCGCCAAGAATGAACAGGCTTTCGCCAGCTTGCAACGCCGCGCGATCCTTTAGGGCGTAATAAGATGTGCCATAGGTCATGACAAACCCAGCGGCATCCTCAAACGGCATAGCATCAGGTATCTTTACAATGGCCGGGTACGGAACATTTACCAAGGTTGAAAATCCACCATGCCCACACAGGGCCAAGACACGGTCGCCCGTTTTGATCCCGTTGACGCCTTCGCCAACATTTACGACCTCCCCGGCAACCTCGCCGCCGGGGGCAAAGGGGCGCGGGGGCTTGAACTGATAAAGATCGCGAATGATCAATGTATCGGGAAAGTTTACACCTGCCGCTTTGACTGCGATTTGCACGTGGCCTGGGCTGGGCGGGGCGATGTCAATCTCATCAAGCGTCAGGCTCTCCGGTCCGCCCACTGCGTGGGATTGCATTGCTTTTGACGTTGCCATGGGGTCAGCCTTTTCCGCTTGCCTACAATGGGGAGTATTATTCCGCCTCCTCTTACCACTACCATAAAGGCTTAAGCAGCGTGAGACTTGAATGCAGCGTCACGAGGATTGTCACAAGCGAAAGGATCAGGATTACCGGCCTACCGTGTACCGACGAAATTTGTTCTTGCCACTGGGTCAGGCGGCGTAGAAATATCGCGGGCATCAACAATCGCAGCGAGCAGATCAGCGCGTTCGCTCAAGCCGCGGCTTGCCAGAGTAAAGTCGTGTTTGAGACCAGCAATGGAGCGCGCCGTAATCTCAGGATTGTCTTGGCTAAGCATTTTGAGACTGGCCACGTAGATGTTGCGCGCATCGCGCAAGCTGGCGATGGCGCTTTCCACGGCCACAATATCTTCGCGCGATGCGGAAAAATCCGGCAGAGCGCGATCAATGGCGATTTCCACGTCCCGGGCGGACGTAAGGTGCGTTTGCGCATCTTGCGTCAGCTGGCCAAGCTGTTCGCCCGCTGGCAACTGGTTGAGCGACGCCACATAATACTGCACGGGCGAGGCGCTATCGGTGGCTTTTTTCTCACCGCCAAGAATGATTGCCGACATGCGATCGGAAAAGACCGTCTTATCACCGGCGGGCCACGGCGTTTGGGCTAATTTGTCAACGGCATCAAGGATGGTCGCGCGTTTGGCGTAGGTTTCAAGCGACTGGGCTGCGGAGTGCACCGACTGAGCCCCACCATCTATGACCGTTACACAGCCGGTTGCGGTAAAAACAATGGCCATCATCGCCAGAATACGGCAGATAGCAGGAGACCCGGCCTTAACACGAACGCGACGTACCAACTGCTTGCCCTTCATCGTACCCTTTACCCACTTTTGAGACGCGCAACCCGGCTCCCAACGGCCTGGTTCCCGTGCGCCTCTGCCTGGCACTCTCTTATCTCGTCAGACGTTCTCAAAAATCTTAGCCTTAACACCCTGTCCGGCCACGATTTTCTATTGTTTCAATGACCATCACACCCGGTCGATCAAAAGGCCTGAGAGTAAACGAGGCCCTTATCGTAACCCCCCACAGACGTTATACAATAACTCTCTGTAAATTTCAGTAACCAAATGAAAAAAAGTCATCCGCTGTTTCCGCCCTTATCGCCCCATGATGCTGGCATGCTCCGCGTGTCCGATCGCCATGAGATTTACTACGAGGTTTCGGGCAATCCCCACGGCAAGCCAGTTGTTGTGTGCCATGGCGGCCCAGGGGGCGGCAGTACGCCCTCTATGCGGCGATATTTTGACCCCGGGCTCTATCGTATCATCGTGTTTGACCAGCGCGGGTGTGGCCGGTCGAAGCCGCATGCGGATCTGGTGGACAATACAACCTGGGACCTCGTGGCGGATATGGAAAAGCTGCGCACCCATCTGGGGGTTGAGCGCTGGCAGGTTTTTGGTGGGTCCTGGGGATCAACATTGGCGCTTGCCTATGGGCAAACCCATACCGAGCGGGTGAGCGAGTTCGTTTTGCGCGGGATTTTTACCTTGAGACGGCGCGAGCTTGAATGGTTTTACCAGGAGGGAGCAAGCTGGCTGTTTCCCGATGCGTGGGAGCGATATCTGGCGGTCATCCCGGAGGCGGAACGCGGCGATATGATCGCCGCTTATTATAGGCGGTTAACCGGGCCCGACCGGGCCGAGCAGGTGCGCGCCGCGCAAGCCTGGAGCCGGTGGGAAGGCGGCACGGTTTCTCTGCTGCCAGCGCCAGAACGGGTGGAGAGTTTTTCCAACGAGGCCTTTGCCCTCGCCTTCGCGCGGATCGAATGTCATTACTTCGTCAATGGCGGCTTTTTTGAAAGCGATGATCAGTTAATCCGCAATGCCCCAGTTTTGCGGGATATTCCGGCGGTGATCGTCCAGGGGCGGTATGACGTGGTTACGCCCATGAAAACGGCCTGGGATTTGGCAAAGGTTTGGCCCGAAGCAACCTTTGAGTTGGTTCTTGACGCGGGCCATGCTGCAAGCGAGCCCGGGATCGTCGATGCCCTCGTGCGCGCCACCAACCGGTTTGCCCGCCGGGTTTAGTGGCAAAGGGTACCGTCTGTGGTCCGAGCCGATCTGGTACAGCCGGCGCGCATTTTCCTACCCAAATATAAAGTCATTCGCATCAAGATCATTCATATTGACACCGGAAAGAGTGATCTGGTGAACCCCGACACTGATCACCGCGTTTCCAGCGGTATCGTCAGACAAATGCGATTGAACAAGATCAGCAAAATCCGAGATTGCATTAACACCGCTTAGGTCAATCTTTTCAAAATTATTAAGGGCGTCAAAGTCGGCGATCACATCGAGCCCAAATTCATTATCGAAGACAAAGGTGTCCGCATTGAAGCCGCCCGTAAGGGTATATAAAAAAATTTTAAGCATATTTTTATAGGATGACATTGGCAATGACATCCTGATGTTTTACGCGATCCGTCCGCCAGAACGGAGAACAGCGATGGACATAGAAGCGGCACGAAAAGCCTACCGAGAAGATGACCAGATGCGTTTGTTCGTAGACAAAGTTGCTACGTTCAAACGGAACGCCAACACTATGAAAGTACAGCGCCTGCTCCAGCTCATCGGGAGGAGCGAAACCCAAGGTGCTATAGCCTTCATGGAAAAAATGGGGGCCTTGAAAGCAGGCACTCTTCACTTGGCTCGCCCGAAGGAGGAATCATACATTGAATGGGCATATCCGATTAGTAAAATCGGCAAGCTGATTAAAGGCGATATTGATGAGGAACAATTTCAAGACGAAGTCGGAGAATTTTCTTCTCAGTCAGATAGCCCTGCCGGGAAATCCACCCTGTCGCTAGATAAAGAAAAGCGACGACTGGCGGAACTTCTTAATCTTCATACAGATCAAATTGAAATAACAATCCGATTCTGAGCCCTCATAGCCCTATCATGCGCCAAATTTACATCGATGAGAGCGGGCTTCACGACAAGCTCCAGAGCCATGGAGAACGAAATTCGTGGGCAGTTGAACGCGCAAAACGCGGTCGCCCACAACCCGAAAGACGCGGCGATGAACTCCACCACATCACCGTAGCAAGAAATTGATGGTAACCACTCGAGGCGTGTCCAAAGCGACTCGAGCCTGATATTCTTGCATGTCCGGCCCCCAGCTGTTCCAGCAGCTGGGGGCCTCATTCATTACCACAACAATTTCATTTGTCGAGAAAACAACCGATTTACGCAACGGCACATCGTCAACGTTTTCGGGGCTTAGATCACGGTTGCGAATGTCAGGATCATAGATGGCGGAGCCGGTGATGATCTCATTATTGCGGGCGACATCAATGATCCTGATGTGCGAGCTTTTCTGGCCAGCCTCGACCCGATGGTTCAAACCATCGGGTTATCGCAATATCTGCGGAGGAGACACTTTCCTACGTCTGTTACCGAGTGCAGGGATGAGACCGTATTGATCATAGTGTTATCGAGGCGAAACCATAATCATAAAAAATCTAACTTGGTGGAGGAATCAAATTGGCCGTGGTTCTCAACTCGCTGATAAATTCATTAATTTCTGCGTGAATGTGAAACGTAGAAACCGTACCGTCTGGAAATTCGATTTCTACCGAACCACACCCATCTCCAGTGGTCGTTGGTTTCGAAATTATTCGAGCCCCACTCATTTTTTGATCTTCAGACATTTGCCATTCAGTTTTGAAAAAGAACCACTTTTCCTCACGTCGAAACGTTCTCAATCTGCCACTGTGACCAAACAAAATCCGAACTTGTTTTGTTTCTGTTTCGGGGAAGTTCGGATTTATATTCAGGTAAGTGAAATCGCGTATCTCTGTTTTTAGAGAACCCATAAAGTCTACGATCCACACCTGCCCAGGATCCTCTACATGATATCTGTCCATCTGCTGTACGATTACAGGCGGGGGACTCTGGCTGCCAGGTCACACACCAATTTGGTACGATCGGTTTGTTTTCTGAATCTGCGTCAAGCCTGCATCCGGGCACGCAGGTAAGCACATTTTTATTCGCAAAGCTCAATCGCGCTTTCGGTTCCTCTTCTTGTGCATTGGAATGAGAAGAGGGTATTGCATTAGACTGATCTTTGTTGGCCCCAGCGTTTTCTACTTTGAGGCCTCGATCAAGAAAACGGTTGTCACAGCTGCAGATCATTAAAATCATGACGAAATAAGAAAGAGTTTTTAGAAACATTTTGTGCTCGCTCAATTTCAAAGCATAATAATGATAGTTAAGGTCATCACATGATATTGAAATGTCGATAGGGCATAGAACACCATCGTCTAAGCACAGCCAATACGCCCGGTACGATGAGCGCACTTGTCCGATCGCGGCGAATTCCACTTGTGCTCTACGCTTATTTTCTAATCGGTCGTCGAGCGTGCCGCTATGCCTTAAAAAGCCGCCTTACCCGCCCAATTTGGGCAGGATGAATGGCGCGAAGATTGTTGAGTAGAACACGACCGCGCCGATGCCGACGGGGCAGACCCAGCGGATCAGGAACCGCCAGCGCTGGTACCAGGCTTCTGTTTTGAAGCCGAGCTCCTCCCGTGAGGCGGCGCTAGAGACAACCCAGCCGGCGAAGATCGCGGTAATCAGGCCAGCAATGGGTAGGATAATATCGGTTGTCTTCGACAGGAAGTCGAGCAGGTTCATGGGTGTGCCGTCGCCATTCAAAAATAGAGGAAAGTTTCCACCCGGATAAAACGTGTTGAACCCGTTATCCACGGCGCTGCCATCGGCGGCAGTCGTGGGCACCTGCGATAGGGCGTTGGCGACGCCAATGATGAAGATGACAATGCCAATGGCAATGGCTGAGCCCAGGCGATGATTACCGGTTGACTGTTCATCCACCCATTTTGTGGAAGATTCCAACAATGCAATGGATGATGTAATCGCAGCAAAGAACCCAAGCACAAAAAAGATCAGACCAAAGAGGGCCCCGAATGGCATGCCCTGGAAGGCTAAGGGCAAGGTTTGAAACATGAGTGTGGGGCCTGAACCGGGGGCCAAACCGGCCGAGAATACGATGGGGAAAAGCGCAAGACCGGCCAGCACGCCCACCGCCGTATCCGCAAGACCGATCACCCGCGTGGAATCCGGGATGTCAGTGCTTTTATTCATATAAGCGGCATAGGTCGCCATCAGGGCGGAGCCAAGACCAATGGAAAAGAAGGCCTGGCCAAGCGCGGCGGAGATTACCGACCCGTCGGAAAGGCCGGCGCCCAAATCCCCAAGCCGGATGCCCAACAGGAAATTGATCCCAGCGCCCGCATCGCCCTCGACCATGGCAAAGCCCATGAGAATTACCAGCATGATAAAAAAGGCGGGCATCAGGATGGTAACGGTTTTTTCAATGCCGCTTTTACCGGCCGCAACGATCAGGACGGTGATGATAATAAAGATCCCATGAAACAGGATCATCCGGTTAGGATCACGCAACAGCGCCACAAACCGGGCCGACACCTCATCGGGGGTTTCACCGGCAAACGCGCCGCCGGCAAGGGCGCCAACGCCGTTCGATGCCACCGCGCTGATCAGGTTCCCGCCAATTTCCAGGGAAAAGGCCAAAACCCAACCGGCGATGACGGAATAAAAGGTCAGGATCACAAAGGAGCCAAACATCCCGATCCACGATTGGAGGGACCAGAGCGATGAGCGCCCTTCGGCATTGGCCAGTTTCACCACGCTGCCCACAGCAGAGCGCCCGCCGCGCCGACCGATGAAAAGCTCTGCCGCCAGCACCGGCAAGCCGATCAGGATGACGCAAATCAGATAGAAGATAACAAAGGCGCCGCCGCCATTTTCGCCGGCCACATAGGGAAACCGCCACAAATTGCCAAGGCCAACCGCCGAGCCGATTGCCGCCAGAATAAAGGCAGCCCGGGAAGACCAGACGTCGCCGCCACCATTTTCGCCCGCATTGTCGTTGATTTGGCCTACCATTTTTTACCCTCTTCCCGCTGTTGTTCCGCGCCCTGTCTGGCGGCCACAGCCCTCTTTTTGTGATCTAGACGATTTTTTTACATTGTTGGCAAATGATGTCGGGGATGCAAGACGGTGTGCGCCGCTTTTCACTGGTTTTTCAGGGTTTTGACGCATACGGGCTTGGAGGGAGAGGCGAATGGAGCGCAGCTTGAGCGGTAGCGGAACGACACTTTTGAACGAAAACCAATTGCATGACCTTGTTCGGGTTGCCGGCAAGGACGGCACACGGGAGATTTTGGAGGCGTTTTGGGAGTCAACAGAAGGCTTGATCGATCTGATGCGCCTGCATGTGAGCAACTCGGATACACAGAGCGCCGCGTCCACGGCCCATGCGATCAAGGGGTCTGCCGCCAATGTGGGGGCCCAGTCTCTCCACGAGAAAGCGCAGCTGTTTGAAACTTTTTGCCGGACCCAGGAACTCGCCAACGCGGCTGATGTGGAAGCCATTGCCGAGCTTTTCGAGCTGACCCGTACAGTCTTCGAACAAGAGCTAGCGCGGATTTAGATCCAACAACGCGTCGATCGCGCCGAATAGCGCGCCAAAATTCCGCTCGCTCATGCCTGATAGACCGTGGATAGGCCTTATTTCAAGGCTTACAACAAATCAGTGTAAGTACAGATCAATATTTACTATCTTCACAGCGCTCAGGCACGATCCTTTTTATATTTATTGGAGCATTGCACCAAGCCCTTGAGTTATCACCCGGTGATACGGGCTTAACATTGCCTCAGAAAATAAAATCTGATGCGTCGAGGTTTGCCGCCGCAACACCGGTGAGCGTAATGGTATTGAACCCGACACTGATGACGCTATCACCATTTTGATTTGTAGACAGATGATTAGCTGCAAGATCGTTAAAGCTCACAATGGCCGAAACGGCAGAAAGATCGATTTTTTCCGTTCCCGACAGTGGATCGAAATCGGTGATCGTGTCCGTGCCAAAACTATTGGCGAAAACGAATTGATCACTGCCAATCCCGCCGGTCAGGTGGTCGTTGCCATTGTCGCCAAATAACGTGTCGTTTCCGGCGCCGCCATTGATTAAATCATCCTGACTGCCGCCAAAAAGAAGGTCGTTGCCAGCGCCGCCAGAAAGACTGTCCGCGCCAAACGAACCGTCAAGCGTATCATGACCCCCGTCACCGCTAAGGCTATCATCGCCAATATTGCCGAAGAGACGATCTTGACCATCCCCACCAAACAGCCGGTCATCGCCTGACGCCCCGATCAGAGCGTCATCGCCTGCGCCGCCGCGCAACACATCAAGCCCGTTGCCGCCGTCAAGCGTGTCGTCGCCAGCATCACCGTTCAGCAGATCGGCATTCTCACCGCCGCGCAACGAGTCGTCCCCGTCGCCGCCATGGAGGGTGTCAAACCCGTTCTCGCCAACAAGCGAGTCGTGACCACCCCCGCCCGAGAGATAATCGTTTTGACCGCCACCAATGAGGGTGTCATTGCCATTATTTCCATACAGAACATCATGACCGAAGGAGCCAATGAGCGAATCGTTCCCCCCGCCACCATGGAGGGTGTCATGGTCGAGATCACCGCCAATGATATCATGGCCTTCGCCGCCAAAAATCAAATCGTTTCCGGTACTGCCGCGCAAGGTGTCATTCCCGCCGTCACCGAACAGTGTGTCACTCTGGTGGCCGCCATTGATGAGATCGTTGCCGTCGCCACCCGCCAACTGATCAACGCCGCTGCCCCCATTGAGGATATCATTGTCGGCCCCCCCGGACAGGCTATCGCGCCCCGCCCCGCCGATCAGCGTGTCGACACCGCTATCGCCGATCAGGGTATCATCACCCACATCGCCGTTCAGACGGTCATTACCGCTGCCGCCAAGGAGGCTATCATTGCCCAGATCACCTTCAAGGATATCGTTACCGGCGCCGCCATCGAGAACATCATTGCCGTCTTCACCGCGTAGCGTATCGATGCCACCACTGCCCGCTAACGTGTCGTTACCGGCGTTGCCAAATAGGGCATCATTGCCGAGGCCGCCATCGATAAAATCGTCGGTTGCAAGGCCAAGAACCCGGTCATTACCGTCTTTCAAGCTGGTGCGCAGGGAAACCGCCCGGGCGGCAAGGGTTTCGATGTCCGCGCCCGTCAAGGCTTCGTCATAGACAGTAAAGTTTGAGATGGTACCGCCAAGCCGCTGGCCCGGCTCACCCACGCCATTGACCCGTGACAGGCCGGAAGCCCCGATGATCAGATCATGGTCGTTGCCCACAAGACCGCCGGTAAATTCCGGGTTTGAGGCAACAAGGTGCCCATCAACATAAATACCAAAACCGCTGTCACCGAAGGTGACAGCCACGTGGTACTCATCACCTGGTGTCAAATAGAAATTTGTGAACTTGAAAATTTTGTCCTGGGTGCCGGAGGTGTAGCGAACCCTCAATGTCCCATCAATCGTCCACGCAGAAATTACAGGCGCGCCAGTATTCACGCTGTCGATTTTTGAAAATAGCGTCTGGAAGCTGCTCGTGACAGCATCGGCAACAAAGGAGAAGGCGATGGTCCCGTTGGGAATACTGAGCGCACTGGCCTCGCCAAGATTAAGGTAATCGCCGCGTTCGCCGCTTAAATGATGGTCCCCGGCAAGGGCGAGAACGGCACTGTTGCCGTTTATTTCTCCAAAATTGTCGACTGGGCTCAACGTGGCTGGCGGGGCAATGGGTCCTCGATCCTCGGCGATGGCGGCTGGAGCCAGCGCTTCGTTCAGCTGGTCGATGGTGCGGATGATGCCATAAGCGGGCGCCGCAGTGGACAGGATATCATCTTTGGTAACGAGGTCGCCATAAACGGTAATCGTGCCCAGCTGATCGAGATGGTGGGCGCCGCCATTGGGCCCTTGGTCAGAATACAGATGAATGACCGAAAAATCGAAAATACCATCGCCATTGGCATCACCGTAGGACACATGGCTAATCTGTGTGGTGTGCCCATCAACGACGATACGATCACCCTCGGCAAAGGAAAAATCGGTGATGACGTCGTTGCCAATACCCTCGACCCAATGGTCATGGAGATTGTCATTTTCCCCTGCAACACCGTGCCAGCGGATTGTGCCATCATTGTTGGTGTGTTTTTCGAGATAGCGCGCTTTGGCATTGATTAGCGTTTGGAAATAAAACGTGTCCGCCCCGGCGCCGCCCGTCAGGACATCATCGGCGTTAAGGGGTTGATCGGGGTAGAGCTTACCATCAACCAACTCGTCCAGAGGGTCACCTTCTTCGCGGCCCGGAATGATCGCGCTTTCGGGCTCGCGCGCGTCGGAGCGTGAAACGATAAAATCATCACCATCATTACCGAACAGCTGATCTTCGCCATGGCCACCATCGATGACGTCATTGCCGCTGCCCCCGCGCACAATGTCGTTGCCGTAACCACCCTGCAGCGTATCGCTACCGCCGCCGCCAAAGAGCGTATCATCACCACGCTGGCCATTGAGGGCATCGCCCCCATGAGTGCCAGTCAAATCATTATTTCCGTCGCCACCCTCGAAAATCGATATCTGGCGAAGATTATGCCCCCCATGGCCAAAGCCAAAAGTACTTGCCTGGTCAAGCAGCGTATCTGAGGCCCCGTGCAATTGGGAGAACACGGTTGCGACCTCATAAATCGCCGTGGCCGCTTCCACTTGCGCAAGGGCATCGGGGTTTACCGGCGCGGCCAGTGTTGCGATGGCTGGGGGCGTCAGAGCTTGGCTATAAATCTCAAAATCACTGATGGTGCCTTCAAACAGCTGTGCCGGTGCATCCATCTCTGAAACGCGGTTGGCCCCCGTCGCGCCGATCAGAAGTGACCGATCGTTCAGCGTCCAGTCCTGTTTGAAGGTCGGCTCTGTGACGACAAGATGCCCATCAAGAAAAACCGAGAGGCCATCCTCCCCAAAGCTAACCGCGAGGTGGTGGGGTTGCCCCTCCGTGATCGTGACGCCATCAACGCGCAACACGAGGGCGCCGGTCTCGGTCTCCTGACGCACACGCAGCGCGCCATTATGAATAAAGACCGTCAGGTCACCGGCGCCGAAACCGGCGCCATCTTTTGAGAACAAGCTATTGAAACCGCTGACATTATCGGCGGTAAATTGAAGAGAGATTGTACCAGCGGAAAGCGCCAAGGGGGCCGGGTCGCCTGCGTCCAGATAGTCGCCCGTGATGCCTGAAAATGTGCGCGGCCCCGATAGCTGAAAAACCGGTGTCGTTTCGCTCATGCCTCGTCCCGTTGCCCCGGACGCCCCAGGAAGTACCTGCCAAAGGGCAGCTGGCTTCCACGTCGCCTGCGTCAAACCCTAGGGGCTAAACAAAAAATGCTCCCGGGCCGTTAGCGATTTCGTTAAAAATGATGTCACATCAGGACACCCCCGGTCACCCCCATCCCGCTAAAATTATGAACAGGTTTAACTGCAGGGCGACCCTTTTACAGATCAAGCAGCAGGCGCTGTGGGTCTTCGAGGTTTTCTTTGACACGCACGAGGAATGTCACCGCGCCTTTGCCGTCAACGATGCGGTGGTCATAGGAGAGCGCTAGATACATCATCGGACGGACCACCACCTCCCCATTGCGGACGACCGGTCGCTCCTCGATCCGGTGCATGCCCAGAATACCCGATTGCGGTGTGTTTAGGATCGGCGTGGAAAGGAGCGAGCCATAGATCCCGCCATTGGAAATCGTGAACGTGCCGCCTTGCATTTCCTCGATGGTAAGATCGCCATTGCGCGCCTTGCGGCCGTAATTGGCGATGGAGAGTTCCACATCGGCCAATGACATGTGATCTGCATCACGCAGGACCGGCACCACAAGACCGCGGTCTGAGCCCACGGCAACGCCCACATCATAATGGTTTTTATAGATGATATCAGTGCCATCGATTTCGGCATTCACATCGGGCACTTCTTTCAAGGCGTGAACGCACGCTTTGACAAAGAACGACATAAAGCCAAGCTTGATCCCGTGCTTTTTCTCAAACAATTCTTTGTATTGTTTACGCGTGGCCATGATGGCGGTCATATCCACATCGTTGAATGTGGTGAGCATGGCCGCGGTTTCCTGCGCGGTTTTCAACCGCCGGGCAATGGTCTGGCGCAGACGGGTCATCCGTACACGTTCCTCACGCTCGCCAAGATCGCGCGGCGGGGCCGGGGCAGGTGCCTTTGCGGCAGCTGGCACCGCTTTTGCCGCATTCAACGCGTCAGCTTTAGTGACGCGGCCACCGGGCCCGGTGCCATTGATGGTACTGGCGTCAAGGCCGTGTTCCGCAGCAATCCGGCGCGGTGCAGGCGAGAGGGTGTCCGTTCCCGGTGTGTCGGTTGCACTGTCGGTGGCTGATGCTTGCAGGGCGGGTATCGTCGCGGGCTGGGCGCCATCCTCGCCCGCAGCAATAACTGCGAGCAGGGCACCCACCTCAACAACATCACCTTGCGACACCGCGATGTTGGTGATCACACCGGCGGCGGGGGCTGACACATCCATGGCCGCCTTATCCGTTTCCAGACTGATGATCGGCTCATCAAGCGAAACGCCATCGCCAACTTTCTTGAAGATTTCGCCCACTTCCGCTTCACTAACGCTTTCACCTGCCTGGGGCACCGTGACGTTCACAGGGGTGGTTTTGCCATTGCTGGCAGGCGCTGCTGCCGCCGTGGCTGCCGGGGCGTTTGCGGTTTTCTTGGCCGATGTTTTACCGGATGATTTAGGGGCCGATTTGGGGGTGGTGCTCGCCTTGGCACTTTCATCAAGGGTACCGAGCAGGCTGTTTACTTCGACGGTATCACCTTCCTGAACCGATATTCCCCCCAAGACGCCATTGCCGGGCGCCGGGACCTCAACCGAGACTTTATCGGTTTCCAGCTCAACCAGCGGCTCATCGGCTTTCACCGCATCGCCTTCCTGCTTCAGCCAACGGGCAACAGTCGCCTCGGTAACGGATTCGCCAAGCGCTGGAACCCTGATTTCAGTAGCCATGATTTTTCTCCATTGCCCTAACGGCGGGCCGATCCATCCGGTTAGTGTCCGGTCAACTATTTCGATTTTGCGCCAAGGGTCAGGGCCTCATCAAGAAACAAGGCTAATTCGTCCGCATGCCGACTGGCCAGACCCGTTGCCGGGGAGGCCGCCGATGGACGCCCCACATAAACGGCACGTTTATGCTTGGCGCCAATCTGGTCCAGCGTCCATTCGATATTGGGTTCCATAAAGAACCATGCACCCATATTTTTCGGCTCTTCCTGACACCAGACCATTTCCGCATTTTTGAAGCGTTTCAATTCGGTCGCCATGGAATGCTGCGGGTAGGGATAAAACTGCTCAACCCGCAACAGATAGATATCTTTGATGTCGCGTTTTTCCCGCTCTTCCAGAAGATCATAATAGACCTTGCCCGAACAAATCAGGACCCGTTTGATCTTGCTATCGGCAGCCAGTTTGACCGTTGATCCCGGCTTGAACTCTGCATCATCCCACAGGACCCGGTGGAATGATGAACCCGGCCCCATTTCCTCAAGGGAGGAGACACAGCGCTTGTGGCGCAACAGGGATTTCGGCGTCATCAGGATCAGTGGTTTGCGAAAATCGCGGTGCATCTGCCGACGTAAGATATGAAAGTAATTCGATGGCGTCGTGCAATTTGCAACCTGCATATTGTCATGGGCGCAAAGTTGTAAAAACCGCTCCAGACGGGCCGACGAATGCTCCGGCCCCTGACCTTCATAGCCATGGGGGAGCAGAAGAACGAGCCCGGACATCCGCAACCATTTGCGCTCACCCGACGAGATAAACTGATCGATAATCACCTGGGCGCCATTGGCAAAGTCACCAAACTGACCCTCCCACAAGACCAGCGCCCGTGGGTTGGCGAGGGAATAGCCATATTCAAATCCCATCACCCCAAATTCAGACAGGTGCGAATCATGGACCTCAAAGGTTCCTTTCGCACCGTCCAGATTGTCGAGTGGGATATAGGGTGTCTCCGTATTCTGATCAATAAAGACCGCATGGCGTTGGGAAAAAGTACCGCGCCGGGAGTCCTGACCCGACAAGCGCACATCAAAACCATCCTGCAACAGACTGCCCAGGGCTAACGCTTCCGCCGTTGCCCAGTCAAAGCCCGCGCCATCATCGAACATTTTGGTTTTTTGCTTTAGGATGCGTTTGAGCGTGCGGTGCACGTCAACGTTTGCCGGCACGGTGGTCAGGGTCTTGCCGATGGCGTTGAGCGCTTGTGTCTCCACGGCGGTGTTACCGCGCCGGTCGCCCTCGGCGGCGGGGCCATAGCCCGACCAGCGCCCGTCAAGCCAGTCAGCTTTGTTGGGTTTGAAATTGCTACCGGCTTCAAATTCGCTGGCCAGAAAATCGCGAAAGGTTTGGCGTTCTGTGTCCAGCCAATTGTCCTCGATCACGCCTTCATTGACCAATCGATCCGCATACAGCGTACAGGTGCTTGGTTGGCCTTTGATCTTTTTGTACATCAAGGGCTGCGTAAAGCTCGGCTCATCCCCTTCATTATGGCCAAACCGGCGATAGCAGAACATATCGATGACAACATCATTGCCAAATTGCTGGCGATATTCTGCGGCAACCTTGGCCGCATACACAACCGCCTCCGGGTCATCACCATTGACGTGAAAGATCGGTGACCCAATCATTTTTGCCACGTCGGATGGATAAGGCGATGAACGGGCGAATTTCGGGGCCGTAGTAAAGCCGATCTGATTATTGACAATAAAATGGACAGTGCCGCCAGCCTGATATCCGCGCAGCCCGGAAAAACCGAGACATTCAGCAACAACACCCTGACCGGCAAAGGCCGCATCGCCATGGAGTAAGAGTGGCAGAACTGTGGCGCGCTTTGGCTCCTCGTGTTCGCCCTCCGTACGACGTTTTTTAAGATCCTGCTTTGCCCGGGCTTTTCCCACCACAACGGGGTTCACCGCCTCCAGGTGCGAGGGGTTGGCCGTCAGCGACAGATGTACATCATTGCCGTCAAAACTTCGGTCGGAGGAGGCGCCAAGATGGTATTTCACATCACCGGAACCGGCCACATCTTCGGGCGTGACCGAGCCGCCCTGAAATTCGTGAAAGATATGATGATAGGGTTTGCCCATGACGGCGGCGAGCACATTCAAGCGCCCGCGATGGGGCATGCCCATGATAATATCGGTAACGCCCATGGCGCCGCCGCGTTTGATGATTTGTTCAAGCGCGGGCACCATGCTTTCCCCACCATCAAGGCCAAAGCGTTTGGTGCCTGTATATTTCGTCTGCAAAAAATTCTCGAAGCCTTCGGCCTCAATCAATTTTTTCAGGATGGCTTTTTTACCGGTGCGGGTGAAGGAGATGTCTTTGTCGGGCCCTTCAATGCGTTGCTGGATCCACGCTTTTTGTTCGGGGTCCGACATGTGCATGAACTCAACGGCAAAGGTGCCGCAATAGGTCCGCTCCAGAATCTCAAGAATATTCGATAAGGTTGCGGTCTCGAGGCCCAGAACATGATCGATAAAGATCGGCCGGTCATAATCATCTGGCCCGAACCCATAGGTTGCCGGGTCCAACTCTGGATGGTCGTTTTCCGGGCGCAGGCCCAGGGGATCAAGATTGGCCTTCAGGTGCCCCCGGATACGGTAAGCCCGAATAAGCATCAGGGCACGGATGGAATCCTTCGTGGCGGCGTGAACAGCGCCCTGATCCAGGGCCTCACCATTTTCAGTTGCCCGGGCATCGATCTTCTTCGCAATCGTTGTTTCCAGGGTTGACCAGTCGCCGTCGAGGAGGGCGGTGGTCTCACCATTGACTTTCGGTGGCCAGTCTTTGCGTTGCCAGCTGGGGCCTGAAACAACCGTGCGCGCTTCCTGGGCATTGGCGTGGGGAGCATCAGCATCAGCCGAACTGAGAGTTGAGAAGTAGCTTCGCCAGCTTGGCGGGACAGATTGCGGGTCTGCCTTATAATCCGCGTAAAGATTATCGAGCCAGACGCTACTGACCCCCGATAAAAGTGTATCTTGTTCCAGAGCGGTGGTGGCGGTCTTATCGGGTGATTGTGACATGATGTTCAGCAGTCGTTAGCGGCGGTGCCCCGCCTGTTGGGGATTATGGCCTCGGCTAAGGTGCGCGCGGCCCGGTTCGGCGACCATTACCCCGTTGAGTGTTGGGTTTGCATCGGCAAAGCGCAAGGCGAATTTCCCTCAATTTATAAGCTGTAGGTGTTTATTTTTTCAAAATATCAAGCAGGGTCCGGCCCATGGCCGCCGGGGTTGGCGAAACAGCAATCCCGGCTGACTTCATGGCCTCGATTTTGGCCTCTGCGGTGTCGTCGCCGCCGGAAACGATGGCGCCCGCATGACCCATGCGCCGGCCCGGCGGGGCTGTTACCCCGGCAATAAAGCCAACGGTGGGCTTTTTGACGTTATTATCGGCCAGAAACCGCGCTGCGTCAGCTTCCGCTGAGCCGCCAATCTCGCCAATCATGATGATGGAATGGGTGTCATCATCGGCCAGAAACATTTCCAGGACGTCAATAAAGTCGGTTCCTTTGACGGGGTCACCGCCAATACCCACGCAGGTGGACTGGCCCAAACCGGCCATCGTTGTCTGGTGTACGGCCTCATAGGTAAGCGTGCCGGAACGTGAGACGATGCCCACATGGCCGTCGCGGTGGATGTGGCCCGGCATAATCCCGATCTTGCATTCGTTTGGGGTGATGACGCCCGGACAGTTTGGTCCCACCAACCGGGTTTTAGAACCGGCGAGCGCGCGTTTGACCCGCACCATATCCTGCACCGGGATGCCCTCGGTGATGCACACCACCAGGGGAATTTCTGCGGCGATGGCCTCAAGAATTGAATCAGCGGCAAAGGCTGGCGGCACATAAATCACGCTGGCGTCAACGCCAAAGGTGTCGCGCGCTTCAATGACAGTGTCATAGACGGGTAGCTTGGCGCCCTTGGCATCGTCACCACCAACCCAGGTTTGGCCGCCTTTGCCCGGCGTGACCCCGGCAACCATATTGGTGCCATAGGCAATCGCCTGTTCTGTGTGAAAGGTGCCTTGCGAGCCCGTTAGCCCCTGGCAAATGACCTTGGTGGATTTGTCGACGAGAATAGCCATGAGACTGGGTGCCTTTTCGCGAAGAGTACTTCAATTTCGTCGGTCTTAGACCCGCCATCAGGTGGCTGCAACATGGGAATGGCTCGGGCGAGCAGGAAATTGTCGTGGACTGTCCGCTCGTGCGCACAATGTCAAAATGTTGGCCCCAAAACCATTCTGCAAAATCAAGCAAACGGACATCAACATTCCATTTGGTCCATGATCATGATTTTCTGCCAGATTTTTCGGGAAATGTTCGTGGTCAGATTTTCAATCTCGTTGGCCGCTGTGATGACCTCGATATCTTCAACATCGCGCATGTAAAGCGCCGCGATCTTGCCGATGAGCGCCAATAGCTCTGCGCAATAATCAAGATACCGGCTTAGCTCATAGCGGCTCATCTCGCGGATTGGTGAGTGGGCGGTGCGTTTGAAATCACCTAGGATGGCGGTGGGGTCTTTGGTCAATTGGTGCATATCAACCACGTGGGTGAGACTGCGCAATTGATGGATGTGTTTGAGGATGCGCTCGCGTTTTATCTTTTCTTCTTGCCGGGTCATAAAGAAAAACCCGGCGCCGATGAGGAGGAACACATTGATCGCGGGCTCAAGGCCTTCAAACAGCGCAAGCCCGGGGCGTTCTTCAAAGGGCAGGTGGCCCTCTTCAAGCCCGGTAAATTCTGCCGTGAGCCAAATCCCCAGAAACGTAATCAGCGATATCAGGATGATCCCGCCCACAACCCAATAGAGCCGCAGCAACACATAGGGCCGCTGATAATCTGCACAGCGCGCGTCTGTTTCTCCGGCCACGCGGGCCACCTCACGGCAAACCCCCAGCAAGCTCGATTGGGCGAAACGCTCTTCCACCCGCAAGGTCAGGGTCTGAAGTGTCTTGGTAATGGCGTCGGACCGCAGTTCAGAATAGGGCATCGCGCTATGGAAGATGAATTTGCCCACTTTGCCAATCCCTCGGCACCCCGCGGGTTCTGGCGCCGGTAAAGCCGGCGTTGGCCCTGACATCTGTCACCCCCCTTTAACTGACATCTGACAATGTATGAGGCGATCTGATCATCGTATCGTGATCATGGAAAAAACAAGACAGGGATTGTCATGACAACCTCCACCCATGCGGCCATCGAGGCGACGGGTCTCTCGCGCACCTTTGGCAAAACCACGGCCCTCGACGGGATTGACCTTTCTATCCCGCGGTCAGGTATCACCGCCATTCTGGGCGCCAATGGCGCCGGCAAAACAACCTTTATCAACTGCGCCCTTGGTCTGTTGCCGAAATCCGGCGGGCACTTATCGGTTTTTGGCGGCAAACCGGGCAGTGGGGCCAATCGCCAACGCACCGGGGTCATGCTGCAAGATGCCAATCTGCCCGACCAATTGTCGGCGGTTGAGCACCTTGATCTGTTTGCCAGCTATTACCGTCAATCGCTTAGCGTCGATGAAGTTGTGGATTTATGTGCGCTGTCTGATTTTGCCACTAAACGATACGGGTCATTATCGGGCGGACAAAAACGCCGGGTGCAATTCGCCTTGGCGGTGATCGGTCAGCCAGACCTGATTTTTCTTGATGAGCCCACAACCGGTTTGGATGCTGAAGCGCGCCGCGGCCTGTGGGCGACCATCGACAATCTTGCCGGCCAAGGGCGTTCCATCGTCCTGACGACCCACTATCTGGAGGAAGCTGACGCGCTCGCCGACCGTATTCTTGTCTTTAACAAGGGGCGTGTGATCGCCGATGGATCGCCCACGGAAATTCGTGAAGCGGTTGGTGATGCGCTGATCAAATGTGTGACCACGCTGGATGCTGATGCGATAAGCCGCATGCCCGCCGTACGGGCTGCTCGCCTATCTGGTCGGTATACGGAGATTATTTCTCTGAATGCCCCAAAAACCCTTACAACACTTTTACCGGCCGACCCCGCAATCAGTGATCTGACAGTTTCCAAACCCAGTTTGGAAGATGCTTTTCTCGATATTACCAAAACCCCATCGGCGGAGGCCCAGTCATGAGAACGTTCCTTATCTTGATGAGTGAGGCTGGCGCCGAACTTCTCAAAAGTCTGCGCGCCCCTGAATTTATTATCCCAACGCTCGCCATGCCCGTGGCGTTTTACACCCTCTTTGCTGTCATTCTACCCAATGGTGGGGGCACAGCAGCCGCACGCATTCTGGCAACCTTCGGTGTCTTTGCGGTGATGGGCCCTGCTATTTTTGGCTTTGGGGCCGGTGTTGCCAGTGAGCGCGAGCAAGGTTGGTTACAGGTCAAGCGGGCGTCACCTGCACCCGCGACAACCTATGTGGCGGCAAAGCTGATCGCAACGCTCTTCTTTTCGCTGCTTGCCTTGACGCTTATGTATCTGGTGGCGCGCTATTTTGGCGGTGTGCGGCTTGACCGGGTGACCTGGGCAACCCTGATGGGAGTTCATCTTGCCGCGGCCGCACCTTTTGTTTTTATCGGGCTTACCTTTGGATTTCTGTTTCGTGCCAATGCCGCGGTGGCGTTATCCAATATCGTTTTCCTTGTCCTGTCGGCATTAGGCGGGCTGTGGATTCCCATCGCCGTTTTTCCCAGCATGATGCAGGGTTTTGCGAGTTATCTGCCGTCCTATCATCTGGCTGAAATAGCTTTGTCGGTGGTGAACGGCCCTGCACCAGTCATCCCGCGCGATCACCTCGTGATTAGCGCGATCATGACCGTAATCCTTGCCGGGGTTTCCTTAATAGCGTGGGTGCGTCAACGCTAGGAACCCTGTTTTGATTGCTGTTTAATGCCGTACACAGATAAAGACTCTAAGACTTTGGGAGACTGAAAAATGCTGAGATCGATTTTTTTGGGTGCACTGGTTGGCAGCGCGGTATTGATTGCGGCCCTTATCTTTTTCCTGCCCGTTTCATCTCCCCGGGAGGATGGGAGCTCGTCACCGGCGCCGCTGGCTGATCAGGCCAGTACAAACGTTTCGCCAGATCGCTCTGGCGAGGTGACAGCAAACAGCTTTTTGCTCACCAATGCGCTCGTCTTGACCGACGGACCGACGGGTTTGCGTTTCTCCCAGCCGCAAAATATTCAGGTTAAGGACGGCTACATTGCCGCTATAGGCGAAAGTCTGGCCAATGATTTGCCCACGGTCGATGGGCAAGGTCAGTATGTGATCCCGGGTCTCATTGACGCCCACACCCATTCCTACGCCAGTGCCTTTGCCGATGCGGTGCGTCTTGGGGTCACCACCCATCTTGATATGTTTACAAACACGTTCATGCTTCCCGATATGCTCAAAAATCGGGCGGTGCGCGGTAAGCTCGCCGAAGCCGATATGTTCAGTTCCGGGGTCATGGCAACGGTCCCCGGCGGTCATGGTACACAATTCGGTTTTGATATCCCCACCCTGACCGAGCCTGACGAGGCGCAAGCGTGGGTTGATGCACGCCTTGCCGAAGGGTCCGACTATATCAAGCTTGCATATATCCCCAGCTCCTCAACCATAAACAGCCTTGATCGGGCGACAGCAAAAGCTCTGATTGAGGCCGGCCATAAACGCGGCGTTCTTGTGGTTGCCCATATTGGTACGCTGGATGCAGCCCGGGAATTGGTGGAGGACGATATTGACGGTCTTGTCCACATCTTTGCCGATACGCCGGTTACGCCTGAGTTCATTCAGCTTGCCGTGGACAAAGATATTTTTATAATCCCTACGCTGACGGTTATCGCATCGGTCGATGGCAAGAACCCGGGTGGAGAATTGTTGAAAGACCCTGCAATTGCGCCTTACCTGTCCCCGTTTCAGGAGAGTTCGCTGGATCAGCAATTTGGTCGTGGTGGTATTCGTGGTTTCGACCTCGACGTGGCCATGGCCAATGTCAAAGCGCTTCATGCTGCGGGGGTGCCTATTTTTGCCGGGTCAGACGCGCCCAATGCCGGCACGACGTATGGTGCGACCTTGCATCAGGAAATGGCGTTGCTTGTGGCATCCGGTATGCCCATTGAGGCGGCGCTACGCGGCGCCCTTGATGGTCCGGCCAAGGCCTTTGGCCTTGAAGGACGCGGCAGCCTTGCCGCCGGATCTATCGCAGATTTCGTTATGCTCACCGCCAATCCCCTAGAAGATGTTATGGCAACGCGGGAGATCGCCGCCGTCTATAAAAACGGCTATGCCATTGAGCGAGCGCTGGAAACGCCGGAGTCCGACGCCTGGACAACAACCGACATCGGTATGTTTGAGACCGACCTCTCCGTAGCCGGATCGCCCGGGTGGACAACCACGAGCGACCAGATCGCTGGTGGTCAGTCAACCGCAAGTGTTAGCCAAATTGTTGCCGAGACCGGGGCTGGGTCATCTGGTGTCATGGCTGTGCGTACGGAAATTAAACCTGGCTTTCCGTTCCCCTGGGCGGGTGCTTTCCTCGGGTTCTCGGGCAGTTTTACCGAGGGTAAGAATATCAGCAGATTTACCAAGCTGCATTTCGATGTGAAGGGAACACCTGGAACCTATCGGGCCATGCTGTTCACTGTTGGCGGCGCCGGTATTCCGCCGACGGCTGAATTTCCGGTGGCGGAAAATTGGTCGTCGGTGACGATCAGACTCGCAGATGTGCCTGGTCTACAACCGAAATCGACAACAGGTCTGGCCCTTGTTTCAGGGCCCCGGCCGGGTGTATTCGACTTCGAACTGGACAATATTCGCTTTGAACCGTGATCACAAAATTCGAATACGCGATGCAGCCTGCCGGACCAAAAAGCGCTATGCATGATATGCGCCCCAATCTTGGGTCCCGGCCGGAATTTTATCTGATCTATCTTCTGTTCTACGGCTCCCCGTGGCTGTTTCGAGCGCCGACTCTGATTGATGTTGCCGTTGCCGTCATTGCAATTGGGATCTTCATTCCCATTCATTTGAAAGTATTCGAAAAGTCGTCTGCGGAGTATGTTCCGTTGATCGCCCTGACAGCGCTGATCGGCTACGCCGTAACGCCCTTTTGGGGGTCACCCGGTGTTTTCCATATTTATGCAACAACACAAGCCGGGTTTCAGCGTCCCGGCCAACGTGCATTGTGGATCATCGCAATTCTGACGATTGTCTATGTGGGCGTAACCTTTGCTCTTGATCGGACCCTGATAGAAATCGGGTTTGTTGTCTTTATGGGGACGATTACCGGCCTCAGCTGTATGGCGGGCGCAGCGCAACTTGCTGAATCGCAGCTTGCGGAGAATGCCCGCGCCCTGGAACGTGAGGAAGCCGCCATTGCCGAGCGGGCGCGGATCGCCCGTGATGTGCACGATGTTTTGGGTCAAACGCTCACCATGGTTGCCCTAAAGGCGGATATTGCCGCTCGCATGCTAGGCACTGATCCGGCACAGACGACACGAGAGCTACAGGAAATTCGTGATGCGGCCCGCGCGGCGCTAAGTGATGTGCGCGCCGCGGTTAGCGATATGACGGCAACCACCATTACCGCCGAAATTGAAAGGGCCCGCCGGTTTTTGGAAAGCGGCGGTGTTTCTTTGACCGTTACGGGCGACCCGCCACCGCTGACGCCCACAGCCGATACTGTGCTTGGCCTTGTGTTGCGCGAAGCGGTCACCAATGTGATCCGCCATGCTGAGGCGACCGGCGTGACGCTCCGGTTTGAACAGACAGGCGACACTTTCAAGATTGCCGTGCAAGATAATGGGGCAGGGCTGTCCGATGATGGCTGGGTGCCGGGGGCTGGGCTAAGCGGACTGAGCGCGCGGGTTGATAGTCTTAAGGGCACAGCTTCTTTTTCGCGGTCACCGGGTTTTCGCGTTACCGTTGATGTCCCGCTAGCGGGGGTTGGGGCCTTGCAGGATAATCAAAGTACGGAGCATACACCATGATCCGGCTGGTGCTTGCCGAAGATCAGTCACTTTTGCGCAGTGCTTTGAAGACCCTTCTGTCTTTGGAAAAAGATATCGACATTGTTGCCGATACTGGCGATGGCCGCGAGGCGTTGGCCCTCGTCAAAACCCATAAGCCAGATGTTCTGTTAACGGATATTGAGATGCCGGGCCTTACCGGTATTGAGCTTTCTCAAACCATCAGTAAACTGAATATTGATACAAAAATTCTGATGGTGACAACATTTGCCCGACCCGGCTATCTCCAACGGGCGATGGCCGCCGGGGCAAAGGGGTATTTTCTGAAAGATACGCCTGGAGAGGAATTGGCTTTTGCCATTCGTAAGGTTGCCGACAATGAAACATGTATCGATACGGAATTGGCCGTAGCCGCCTGGCAAACGCAGGACCCTCTCACCCCGCGGGAGCGGGAAATCCTGCGGTTTGTGGAGCAAGGAGAAAGCAACAAAGTCATTGCCCAGCGTCTTGCATTATCGCCGGGCACCGTGCGCAATTATCTGGCTGAAGCTACCGCGAAACTCGGTGTATCAAACCGCATTGAGGCGGCGCGCCGCGCCCGAGAAAATGGCTGGCTGTAGAGTGCTATTGTGCCAGTAACAGGCTGAGCAAACGGGCAGATGCATAACCGTCGGCTGGTAACCCAGCGCTGATCTGCCACCGGCGCAGTGCCCGTTTGGTTCCCGCACCGATGATCCCGTCGACCGGACCGGGGTCAAAGCCGCGATCGGCAAGGGCACGTTGCAATTGCTTCCGTTCGGCGAGGCTTAAGGGCCGGTCATCGCGTGGCCAAGGCTGGATGACATCACCGCCGTCCCCGGCGATTTTTTGCGATAAAAGCATCACGGCAAGCGCATAGGACGTGGACCGATTATATTTGAGGATCGCCTCAAAATTCTCAAAGACCAGAAAGGCGGGGCCACGCGCGCCCGCCGGCACAATGATACGCCCACGCAAATTGGGATCATAGCGACCAACCAGCGGCGCCGCGTTTGCCGCAACGATGCCAGTGGCCGCCCACTCCACCAGCGCCCGGCGGGTTGTCCCGGTCAGGGCATAATCAAACCCCGCCGGCAGCACCACTTCCACCCCAACGGGGTTCGCCTTGTTAAAGCCTGAGGCGGCCAGATAATTCGCGGTGGAGGCAAACACATCGGGGAGGGTCGACCAGATATCGCGCTGACCGTCCTGGTCGTGATCAACGGCATAAGCAAGATAGGTGGTGGGAATAAACTGGGTATGGCCCATGGCCCCGGCCCAGGAGCCGCGCAATTTCGAGCGCGGGGCATAGCCATTATCAATAATTTTCAGGGCACCAAGTAGTTGTGATCTGCCAAAGGCGGTTCGGCGTCCTTTCCAGGCGAAATTTGCCAATACCTCAACCGTATCAAAGTTGCCCATGACGGCGCCATAAGAGGTTTCCAACCCCCAGATCGCCGTCATCACCGATGGCGCAACATCATAGGCATTGCCAATAACCTCCAGGGCGATGCGATTTTCCTGATATTTCAGTCTCCCATTACTAACGCGTTGGTCGGAGAGGGCACTGTCGATGTAAGCCCACGGGCCCTTGGCAAATTCCGGTTGATTATCCTGCAAAGCGAAAACCCGTGGCACGGGCGCGATGCCGGCCAGGGCCGCATCGATGGTCGCCGCAGAAATGCCAGCATCAAGGGCTGTCCGGCGAAAGCCCTCTCGCCATTGGGCGAAGGTCGGATCAGCAGCAGGCGGTTGATCCGCCCCCGCTTGAGACCCCGTCTGCCCTACAGTGGATTGAACGCCAGCAATCGCGCTTATGGGGCCGAGCGCGGCAAGCAACATCAACTTTGAAAACAGCGCGATGCGCATAGGGTCCCTCCAACACAGCCGTCAGAATTACCGGTATTCGGGCCGCGCTCAACCATTACCGATAAAAATGTCGCCAGTTTGACCGCTTGCACCCGCGTATCGAAGCAATTGGGGCCGGGCTCGATTTGTGCCGTGGATGATATTTGATATGGCTAGAGCCAGCGCCAGGGTCAGGGCCGGGGTTAGTGCTGGGGCATAATGGAAAGGATCTCGAATGGCATTCGGTAAAAAGTTAGGTCGGTCGATGTTTTTTGCGGTGCTGCTGGGGATTTCGTCGGCTGCGTTGGGCGACGATGATGGTGTGATTACTGATCCAGTGACCCTGTCGCTTGCCGCCGGGTACAAAGCGACATTCACCTGCTCCTCGGTTTTCAATGCCGGACGTACCCCAACCCAAATCGCGGGAGACGAGTTTAACCGCATCTATCCTGATTTTCGCGCCGCCTTTGCGCAGGTTTCTGACGCCGTAATCGACAAGGATGCGGGCCTGGTACGTGTTGCCTATCTTGATGATTTTCCGCCGCGACTTGCCCGGTGGACTGGCCCCTGGGGCTGCGTACAGCTGCCCGCGGGCACGCCGCTGGATAGTGATATGGTATCGGGTGATCGCATCGGATTGGCCGGTGTGCCGGTCACGGGCACTTCTGCAAAAGTAGCCAGATCCAGTGCACGGCGGATGGCGCGGCGCGCAGTCTGGCCCGTGGGCGACCGCACACCGCGTTTGACCCGCGATCAATCGGCAATGCGCGCAACCGTAAAGCCCGTCATGGCAACAGCCTTTGACCGCGAAACCTATGGCAGCGGCACAGAAACCACCGCTGTTCTTGTCATCAAAGACGGGATCATCATTGGGGAGCGGTACCGCAAGGGATTTGATCTTTACACACCGCAACGTACCTGGTCCGTCGCCAAATCCCTGGCGGCAACCATTGTCGGCGCGGCGGTGCATCAGGGCATGATCCGTACTGATGATCGCGTTACGCTTGATCAGTGGCCGGATGGTGACCCGCGCCGGGCCATGACGCTTGAAAATCTCCTCCACATGGCAAGTGGTCTTGATAATGGGCCACGGGGTAACCGCACAGACAATATCTATTTTGGTGGCGGGCGCGTTGTTGATCACGCGGTCACGCGGCGATTGGCGGTGACGCCGGGCACGCGGTGGTTTTACGCTAACAATGATACGATGCTGGCCATGCGGTATCTGCGCGAGGCTATGGGCGATGATGCCGCGTATCATCAGTTTGCCATGCAGGCGGTCTTGGCGCCGCTGGGTATGCGTCACACCTTTCCGGAGACGGACTGGAATGGTGATTTCATTCTTTCGAGCCAGGTTTATACAACTGCGCGTGACCTTGGTCGCCTCGGGCTCCTCTATCTCCAGGATGGTGTGTGGAACGGCAAACGCGTGTTGCCCGAAGGTTGGTCTGACTATGTGACAACACCGGCCCCGGCGCAGCCACCTTTGCGTGCTGATGGATCAAAGCGTTTTGGCTATGGCGCGCAGTGGTGGTTGCTCGGCGGGTTTGAGGGGTTGCCCGCCGATACCTATGCGGCACTGGGCAATCGAGGACAAAGCCTGACGATTATTCCGTCTAAGGATTTAATCATTATCCGCCGTGGGTTCGACGATAATGGCGGGGCGCGGTTTGATGTTGCCCGGTTTGCCAGCGATATTGCAAAGGCGCTTCAATAGCGGCGCGTGCAGCATCATTCCAATCCTGACCAGAACGCACCGATCTTTTCTGGAATTTCGGGGTTTGGCAAATCCTGCCGGTCCATAATCAGAAAGGTAAAATTATCCGCCAAGGTTTCTTCCGGGTGGATAATATAGCCTGTATTGCCGCCCACCAATTGGAGGAAGGCTGGCAAGTCAGGCGGCGCAAGCAGTGTCGGTTCTTCGCCAACAGCGGAGCAGACCCCGTCCACGATATTGACGGCCAAAAGGCCAAAATCAAAGTAGAAACCCAATGTTGGTTTAAGGCCCCCTTCATAAGGTCCGCTTACGGATAAGTAGGGGATAACCCCATCAGCTTTTATCGCCGACGTTTTCACCGGTACCTTAGCATAATGGCGATAGGTTGGTGCGTCCGGATTGGTTAGGCGACGCGCACGCAAGCCTGGCGGGGCCGTAAACGCGCATGGCTCAAAGCCGATAAGGCGATAATAATCATCATGATGGTCGCGATTATGGCGCGAAAGAACATGGTGGAGTTCGTGCAGAAACAAAGATTGGAGGCGGGACCCGTCACCGGCCACCAATTCATCAAGGGCATTTTGTGAAAACGCGATCAGATTGGCGCGGGTGTGCGGCAGACCGCCTTCAACTTTGCTTGACGTTTTTGCCAAAAGAACGGTTCGCGGCAGATGTCGATCATAGGCGCGCAAGGGTGCTTCCACAGCGGCAATTGCCGCTTCAACGGCGGCGCGTTCAACATTGGTCCAGTTGAGTGCGCCTTGTGTATAGGTTGCTTGCAGATCGCCAAGCGTGGTTTTGTTGGCGTCTTGCACTTTGATGCCAATTTCCGTGGATTGGAGTTCTGCCGTGTACTCATCGGCTTGCGCCAGAATAGTGCCAGCCATCTCGGCATCAACGAACTGATACCGACCGTCGCCTGCGCTTGCCGTAACCCCCTGAACGAGCGGGCTGGCACTTGCGTTTTCGGCCTCTTGGCTGAGGGGGGACGCCGTGCAGGCGGTGAGCAATATGCCAATGAGGGCCAAGGCAATGCGGTGCACCAGAAATTTACAACCCGGTACGGATGTGTTTTTGATCAAAGGCATTCATGGTCTCCGGCACAAACACGCGGTAGGTGACTAGAGACAGGCCCAGCTTACCGCGCCGCCGGTGCGCCAACAATAATAAACAGGATCAACGACTGAACCGGTGATCCATCTGCATGCTGAAAGCCAAGTCCGGCAACGGGTACCTCAATAGTGCTCCGCCGTCCCGCCTCAACAATCATTCTTGGCGCGGCTGCCCGTTGCCATTGCTCATTTTGCGGAAGAAAAATCTCAGTTTCAACAACAATCTGATCGGCATTTTGGTCAGCGGCCAGACGCAACTCGACTTTGACTTTATCGGGATGGATAAGCGGATCATTAACGGTGATTTCCGCAGGCTCATTTTGTGGCAGATGCAATTTGGGATTGGTCAAAAGTTCGCGGTCCTGCCAAACCTGCAAATCGATATGATAGAGCGGTGGGCTTTCCGATGGGCCCGGTTGCGCCATCGCGGGTGCCACACACACGATCAAGAGCGTGGTGCAAAGACTTGATACCGCAAGGCTTGCCCAAATGAGCCTGACAAAAAACCGATCATTAATCAGGGCGCTGGTCATAGCGTCGCTCCGTCTGGTCTGTGGGGCCACCAATTGCGGTGACGCCGCAAGCAAGTTTTGCAATTTCGGTGCCATCACGGCGGAAAAAACGGCTGAAGTGCGCCGGTTTATGCCGAGGGGGCCTTGCCAAAATAGGCCTCTTCGCGCTGTACCAGGGGCCATGACCCTTTCGCCAGCCGCAAATTCCGCGCCCGCCGTCACCGACGCCAAAACGGTCCGTCAGTTTCGATATTATGATTTCGTGATGGCCGCCTTTGTGGCGATCCTCATTTGTTCAAATTTGATCGGCGCGGCCAAGCTCGTTCAGTTTTTTGAGGCAAAGATTTTTGGCTTTGAGGTGGGGATTTTCGGGGCGGGGATCCTGTTTTTCCCGCTCTCTTATGTCCTCGGCGATGTGATGACGGAGGTTTATGGCTATGCCCGCGCCCGGCGGATCGTCTGGGCGGGCTTTGCGGCGGTTGGCTTTATGGCCTTCATGTCACTGGTTGTTGTTGCCATGCCGCCCGCGCCCGGTTGGGATAATCAGCCCGCCTATGAGGCCGTGTTTGGCGTCACACCGCGGATTGTTCTTGCTTCCATGGTTGCCTTCTGGGCCGGAGAAATTTCAAACGCCTTTGTCATGGCGCGGATGAAACTGTTGACCAAGGGTAAAATGCTCTGGACCCGCACCATTGGTTCCACTGTAGTGGGGCAGGGCGTTGACAGTCTGATTTTTTACCCCGTCGCGTTTTTAGGGATTTGGACAACACAGCAGGTGATCACCGTTCTGATCACAAATTACCTTCTTAAGGTTTTGTGGGAGATTGTGCTGACACCGGTGACCTATGGCGTTGTGGGCGCCCTCAAACGGGCCGAAGGGGTGGATGTCTTTGATACGGAAACAGATTTTAATCCGTTTACGATCAAACAGAGTTAAGCGCTGTTTATTTGTTGCCGTTCGCCCGGCTACCCCGGCTGTGGGCCAAGGCTTTGATCACCCCGCGGAAGGTTTGTACTTCATTGTCTGTTAGTTGCGCGCGTTTGAGCGCAACCGTCAGATTACGCACCATCAATCGTTTTTTTTCTGGCGGATGGAAAAATCCGCCCGCTTCCAGTTCTTCTATTAAATGATCGGTCATGCGATCAAAACTGGCCCCCGGCGCCGCCGGTTCACGGGTAAGCGGGCTGTCAAAACCGGTGATCGCGGCTTCTTCTCGCTGGGCGCAAAATTGACCCCATTCATAGGCCATCACCAGCACCGCCTGGGCAAGATTTAATGATGCGAAGGCCGGATTAACCGGGATCGTCAAAATGCCGTCGGCGCGTGCCACATCTTCGCTTGTTAATCCCGCCCGTTCCCCGCCAAAAAGAATGGCGCACCGTTGGGGCGTCTCACCCTGAAGCCGTGTGCCCATGGCCGCGGCGCCCTCAGCAGGTGAAAAAACCGGCAAGCGCATTTCACGATTGCGTGCGGTGGTGGCAAGAACGAAAGCACAATCGGCCAGGGCGTCGGCGGTGGTATCAAAGACGCGGATATTATCGACAACCGCCGCTGCGCCGGCGGCCGTGGCGCCCGCCGCAGGGTTCGGCCAGCCATCACGCGGCTTGACGAGGCGCATGGCCCGTACCCCAAAATTCAACATGGCGCGCGCCGCCGCGCCGATATTTTCACCCATCTGCGGTTCCACCAGGACAAAAATCGGTGTCGGCCCCAGGGATTGAGTGCCGGATTTATCCCGGCCCCGGCGCTGAACATTGGCGTGGTCGCGCGGTGACGCGCTCGGAGGAGAAACAGGATCGGTCATGGCTACCAGGGACCAGGATCGAGCGCCCATGATGCGCAGGCCCGGCCCTTTTTTTAACAAGGGGCCAATGCTATAGCCCCGAGCCAAGCGAATGGGAATAACCCCGCGACCGCAGGCATCACCCAAACCAAACACAGCGCAGACCCATCAGGAAGGCACCCCATGGATAAGATTAAAGTCGAGAACCCCGTCGTTGAGATGGACGGGGATGAAATGACCCGCATCATTTGGCAGATGATCAAAGATAAATTGATCCATCCCTATCTCGACATTGATCTGAAATATTACGACCTGGGGATTGAGGCGCGTGACGATACTGACGATCAGATCACCATTGATGCGGCCGAAGCCACCAAGAAGTACGGCGTTGCGGTCAAATGTGCGACCATCACCCCCGATGAGGCGCGGGTTGAAGAGTTCAACCTCAAACAGATGTGGCGCTCGCCAAACGGGACGATCAGAAACATTCTTGGCGGCGTTGTCTTCCGTGAACCGATCATTATCAAGCGGGTACCGCGCCTGGTGCCGGGCTGGACCCAGCCGATCGTCATTGGGCGTCATGCCTTCGGGGATCAGTACCGGGCAACCGATATGCTGTTCCCGGGTCAGGGAAAACTCTCTCTAAAATGGGAGGGTGAGAACGGCGAAACCATTGAACATGAAGTTTTTGAGGCGCCATCCTCCGGTGTTTATATGGGGATGTATAATCTCGACGCATCAATCCGTGATTTTGCGCGCGCGTGTTTGAATTACGGTTTGTCCCGCAAATATCCGGTTTATCTGTCCACGAAGAATACGATCATGAAAAAATATGATGGTCGCTTTAAGGATATTTTTCAGGAAATTTTTGACTCCGAGTTCAAAGACAAATTTGACGCCTTGGGCACAACCTATGAGCACCGCTTGATCGACGATATGGTCGCGGCGTGTATGAAATGGTCCGGCGGCTATGTGTGGGCGTGTAAAAATTATGACGGGGACGTACAATCTGATACCGTCGCGCAAGGGTTCGGCTCGCTCGGTCTGATGTCGTCGGCCCTGCTGACACCCGATGGCAAAATCATGGAGGCCGAGGCCGCCCACGGCACGGTGACCCGGCATTATCGCCAGCATCAACGCGGCGAGGAAACCTCAACCAATTCGATTGCGTCTATTTTTGCGTGGACGCGGGGGTTGGGCCATCGCGGCAAGCTCGACGGCAATGATCAGCTGGTCACCTTCGCCGCCACCCTGGAAAAAACCGTGATCGACACGGTGGAAAGCGGGTTTATGACAAAGGATTTGGCCCTTCTGATTGGGGCCGATCAAAAATGGCTAACCACGACGGGCTTTCTCGACAAGGTCGATGAGAATTTCCAGAAAGCGATGAGCTGACGCAGAGTTGGTAGCCGGATGCGGGTCTTCTAAACCGGTATCCGGCTAGGCGCTCTCGTCATTGTCGGTGGGAACAAGCCCCCGCCGCTGTGTTTGCACATCGATCCGCGCTGGTTGAAACGCGTTCGTCAGTGTGGGGACGGCATCGCGCACCTTGCACCCGCCGCACATAAAAATATCGATGGCGGCAAAATCGCGCTCTGGCCATGTGTGGATTGTGATATGCGATTCGGACAAGACGACAACGCCGGTGACGCCGTCTGAGGGGCTGAACCGGTGCATATGGCTGTGCAAGACTGTGGCCCCCGCCGCGTGGGCCGCGGCCCGCAACGTTTGGTCAATGAATGTGGGTTCGGTCAATCGGCGCGCGCCCCAAAAGTCGAGCAGAAGATGCGTGCCGGCAAAAGTCTGTCCCGCATCTGATTGGAAATAATCTGTACCATGATAAACCGAATTTTGGCCGGTGACATCATTGTCATTCTTGGTGGATGATAAGAGCGCCATGGGATTAACCGATCGTTTTCGTGATCGTACCCCAAGGTGGTAAAAGCGTCGTTACCGCCCACTGGTAAGCGACAAGCCCCAATAGATATCGTTTTGACCAACGCCGTAATAATCGGTCACAGATCCCAGTTGGCGAAACCCGGCCGACTGCAACGGTGTCGATGTGCCGCTTGAATACCCATAGGGCAGAGAGGCAAAAACTGCGTGACCGCCCTCATTTTTGGCGGCGTCAATGAGGTGGCTCAATGGCGGGTCGGCTTCCGGGGTTTCTCGCGACACCGGTTCCCAGATAAGTGCGAAGGCACCGTCTGTTTCATCGATTGGCTCAATGTCAATAAAACGCACAGCCTCGTCCATTGCTGTCATGCCATCGCCAAACCCCTCGCCACCCAACGATAAACGATAGATGTATTTGGCCTCACCCGGCTGATAAAAATCATCAATTTTCAGATCGCATCGCGCGCCAAGCCGCTCGTAAAACCGGCGGGCCGATGCATACTGATCAATCCCATCTTCGGTATAATCGCTGGTGGCGATAAAAAGCCGTTCAACCTTCTTGCGCTTGAGGATTTGCGACAGGCTGGTCACCATATATGTCCCCACACCCTGCTGGCGAAACGCTTCTGCCACATAAGTCCAAGACAACCATGCAGAGGTGGGCGCATCCATGATGCGGGCATACCCCATTAGCCCGGCCAGTTGCTGATCAATTTCCACAACATGGAAAGCGGATAAATCCCCTTGAAATGTCTGCGCCGCTGCGTCGCCATCATCCTCGTCATGGTCATAGATGATGGTCAACGCCGCCTCCACATGGTGTTGGCGCATCGGTTTCAGGCGAAAGCCGGTTTCTTCATTCTTTAGACTTTTAAAAAACCCCATCACACGCCTCTCGGTAGCTCAGCCCTAACAGGAGATTAATATGGCCCGTCATCTTGAAACGATCCTCTTCAGCGATGACTAAAACCGACCGCTTAAGCTCCTCTTAAAGCCAATCAACTATGGTTTTGGGACCATACGAAGAAGGGGTGGCATAATGGGACTGCGGTTTTTTCAGTCTTCTCAATGGCAGCTGTTGGCGTTCACCGGTTCGATGCTGGTGCTGACCGGCTGCGGTCAGTCAAGTAACGCGAATGTGCCAGACCATAACAAGATCATGGACCGCACCATTGCGATGATCCTTAAATATGATGAAATCCTCGCGGTTGACGATATTCAGCTTACTGATGATGAAATGCTTAAAACCCTCACCGGAGATTTGTTCGCCTATATCAATCAATCTCCGCGTCCCTATCGCTCAAACATTGGCATTGCCCTGAACGCCGACGCCAGTTTCAAAGGGTTCGACGATACCAATAGCGATAACCGTCAAGACCCCGGTGAAAAAAAACTGTTCACCATGGAAGTGGACGTGGAAAACGAAACCCTGGTTTATACGGCGGAGAATGGCGAGCATCACGGTTATCGGATGCGGGGCTCTGGTTTTTTCCTGGGTGCCATCTGGGGCGGCATGGGTGAGAAACAAAAACAGTCGGGCGTCAAACCTGGCCGGTTCGCCAATGCCGCGGTCAACACACAAGATTATGGTGGTCCGAAATATAAGGCGCGCGCCAGCGGCAGCACATCATCATCTGCGCGGACAAAAAAGGCCAGTTCGTCGACTGCACGATCAAAAGCGCGTAGCGGCGGTGTACGGTCAGGGAAATAACCCGCGGCGGCCAGCGGCACCGGCCCTCTATCTCAGTTGACGACCCAAGGACCCAGTAATGAGCGAAAGCGGTTTTGTGGCACCATCGCTCCCATCGGCGGGTGCGGCCAATGCGGTTAACCTTAACGGTGAAACCGACGATTTTTCCGATCTAAGCGGGTTTGGCCGCGGCGCTCTTTTGGCATCAATCGTCGTTGTTGCCCTATGCGGGATCGTTTATGAACTGATCATTGGCGCGGTTTCTAGCTATCTTCTCGGCAATAGCGTCTATCAATTTTCAATCACGATTGGTTTTTTCATGTTTGCCATGGGGGCGGGATCCTTCGTGAGCCAGTATATTCGTGCCCGGTTGATTTATAATTTTATCCTTGTGGAGATCATTCTGGCCGTCATTGGCGGGGTCTGCTCTATCGCATTATTTTTGACATTCCCGTTTTCACCAGCAACCTATAGCACGGTGATGATGGCTTTTATTCTGTCCATCGGGTTTTTGGTGGGCCTTGAAATTCCAATCCTCACCCGCATTTTGGCCCAGTCAAGTGGGACCCGAAAGTCCATCGCCAGCGTCATGTCGCTTGATTATGTGGGCGCGTTAATTGGGTCTGTGGCCTTTCCGCTGGTCCTCTTGCCAAGCCTTGGTCTCGTTCGCGCGTCTTTCGCCATTGGTCTGGCAAACATTCTCGTCGCATTGGTGACACTAGTGTGCTTGCGCGATCATGTGCCCCGGCCACGGCGATTGACGGTGATTGCGCTTGGCGTCTTCGTGGCGCTCGGTGTTTTGATTGGCGCCGGGGCGCGGCTTACGGGTTTTGCCCAACAACATCTCTATTTCGACGATATCATCTGGCAAAAACAGACACCCTATCAATCACTGGTGGTGACCAAGGCATGGAAAAAGAACGATCTGCGTCTCTATATTGATGGACATCTGCAGTTCGCCCAGGAAGATGAACATCGCTATCATGAAGCATTGGTTCATCCCGTGATGTCCTATGCCGGGCGCCGGGAGAATATTCTGATTCTCGGTGGCGGTGATGGTTTGGCGGTGCGCGAGCTTCTCAAGTACACTGACATTCAGTATATCGATCTTGTTGATATTGACCCCGCGATCACCGATCTGGCGCGTAGTTTTGCCCCGCTCGTTCAGTTAAACAAAAATGCTTTTGCAGATGCGCGGGTGCAGGTTTTTAATCAGGACGCTTTCACCTTTATCAAAGCCCCGCCGCGGGCCTATGACCGGGTGATCATTGATATGCCGGACCCTCACGATGCGGCGCTGTCAAAGCTTTATTCGGTTGAGTTTTACGCCATGATCCGCAGCACGTTGCGCGAGGGCGGTGTGGTTGTGACCCAAAGCTCATCGCCATTTTTTGCCCGCCGGACCTTTTGGAGCGTTGGCGAAACCATGAAAGCGGTTTTCCCCGCGCACGAGGCTTATCAGGTGAGCATTCCCAGTTTTGGCATTTGGGGCTTTCACCTGGCCGGTGTTCGGAACGATTTGGAAAGCCCTGCGCCCTTACGGGTTGAAACACGCTATTGGACGCAAGAACTCGGCGCCAACGCCATGGTTTTTCCGGCTGACATAGCGCAAACATCAAGCCCGATTGTCAATTCAATCTTCGAGCCGCGGCTCTATCAACTCTATCTGAAAGACATGAAAAAGCGGTTGGCGGCAGGCTAAACACTGCGCGGCTGGTGCAGCTTTGGGTTGCCTCGCGGGTTACAACCGTTAGGCTCTTGCGCGTATGTTGAGGGAGTTGAGGCATGGCGCTTAGTGAGCCCACTGATCTTTCCGTTGCCATTGTGGGTGCCGGTTTTTCCGGTTTGGCCATGGGCCGTGAATTGCGGCGCCGTGGGTTTGACGACTTCACACTTTTTGAAAAAGCTGAGGAGGTTGGCGGTACCTGGCGGGAGAATACCTATCCGGGTGTCGCCTGCGATGTGCCCTCCCATCTTTATAGCTTTAAGGGCAAACCCAACCCAAACTGGAGTGAACGCTTTGCTGGCGGCGGCGAGATTCAGGACTATGTGAAGGACTGCGCTGAGGCCTTTGGCCTGATGCCGCATATTCGATTTGGCAAAAAGGCCGTTGGCGCTCATCATGATGGCAATGTTTGGCGCCTGTCGTTTGAGGATGGCACCGAGGCCACGGCCACCGTCTTGATCAGCGGCGCCGGGGGGCTTCATCTTCCCAGTCTTCCAGATATTCAAGGTCAGGAGGAGTTTGCAGGTGCCGCGTTTCACACCGCGCAATGGGATCACCAGGTGAGCCTGACGGGCAAGCGCGTTGCAATTGTCGGCAGTGCAGCAAGCGCGATACAAATTGTACCAGAGATAGCTTCCAAGGTTGCTGGTCTCGATATTTATCAGCGTACGCCTAATTATATCCTACCGCGCGGCAATTATGCCTACCCCAATTTTGTCAAATCGCTTTTGGCGCGGGTGCCCGCGCTTCAATCGCTTTATCGGGGATTTATTTTTAACGTTCTTGATGTGCGGTTCCCGGTTTTCCATGCGGGCGACAATTTCATGAAGCAAATGGCATTGCGGGAATTCTCACAGTTCCTGGCCCGTGAAATTCCAGACCCTGAATTACGAGCCAAGCTCACCCCTGATTACCCATTGGGGTGCAAGCGTATCCTTGTGTCAGATGATTACTACAAGACCCTGGCCCAGGATCATGTGTGCCTAATCACCGATCCCATTGCGTCAATTGACAAAAGCGGTGTCGTTAGTGGTGGTGATGTTCATCGCCCTGCGGATGTCATTATTTATGCAACCGGCTTTCGTACCTTTGATCTGACCGACATGGTGACTGTGACTAATCAGCATGGCCAGCATCTGATTGACAGCTGGCCCCAGGGGCCGGCGGCGCATAAAACGCTCAGTGTCGGGAATTTTCCTGATCTCTATTTTCTGCTTGGCCCCAATTCTGCTCTGGGTCACAATTCGGTTGTGCTGATGATTGAGGCACAAACCCGCTATGTGGGTGAGATGCTTAGCAAGATGCAGCGCACCGGGATCAGACAGGTCCGCCCCAACCGTTTTGTCGCACAGCAATATGACGATCAGCTTCAGCATCGGTTACAGGACCGGGTGTGGGCCGGGGGCTGTAAGAGCTGGTATGTGAATGACCATGGCCGAAACTTCACGCTTTATCCGGGCTCGGTTCGGTCGTATTTTCGAGACCTGCGATCAGTTGATTTGCGTGAATATGATTTTCAACGGCCATAAGCGCGGCTGAGGTGCTTTTGACCCCTGCTTGAGCCGACGAGATTACCGAGGGATTGTGCCCATGAACTGGGATGTGTTCACAAAACTGTCGCCGCCGGAGATTCAAATTCACTGGGCGACGGTGACAATCGCATTTTTACTCGGGCTTTTGATCTTTGGACTGAAGAAAGGAACGGTCGTGCACCGGTTTCTTGGCTGGTCCTATGTGACACTGATGACCATAACGATGGTGGCGGCTTTCTTCATTCGCAATCCGGAAGGAATCGAGATTGCCCCCGGCCTCACAGGCTTTTCATGGATTCATTTGTTCATTCCTCTCACAACTTTTGGCCTGGCTGGGGCGTTGATTGCCATCAAACGAGGCCGGGTGAAGACCCATGCGCGGGGCATGATCATGACGTTTCTGGGGGCGATGGTGATTGCCGGTCTGTTTACTTTCTTGCCGGGCCGGCGCATGCACCAGTTTTTCTTCTCTACCCCGGCCCTCTCGCAAAGTGGCACCGACACGGCGATGCGGGCGCCCTAAGCGTGAGCAAAGGCCTTCTGTGACATCGGCATCGTCTATTTTTACGCGGTCCTCCCTCGCCGACTGGCGCGGTGAGGGGGCGGCCATGTGGCGGTTGGGGGTGCCGATGGCGCTGACCCAACTTGTGCAATTTTCGATCAATACGATTGATGTGCTGATGATTGGTCGCCTTGGCCCCGAAGCCCTGGCAGGCGCGTCCTTGGGGCTTGTGATCTTTTTTGCCCTGTTCATGCTCGGGTTCGGGCCTGCCATGGCGGTGTCGCCGCTGGTCAGCCAGGTGCTTGGCGCTGACCCCAACAATGTGCGTGAGGCACGCCGTTCTGTGCGCATGGGTCTTTGGGTGATTATCTTCGCTTTCCCGTTCGCGTTCATTCTCATGGCGCTCACGACGCCCTTTGCCCTGGGGCTTGGAATGCCAGAGGCGGCCTCCCGGCTTGCGGGGCCTTATGTTCTGGCGTTGAGTGCGGGCTTGCCTTTTGCCCTAGGCATTATGGTGCTGCGCAATTTCCTTGCTGCGCTTGATCGCACACGGGTGCCGCTCCTCCTGATTGTGGTGACAACGCTTTTCAATGCCGCACTAAACTGGCTCTTGATTTACGGCAATCTTGGGTTTCCCCGACTGGAGCTTGTGGGCGCTGGCATTGCCTCGTCCCTGTCTCACATGATCGGCTTCGCGCTTCTTGTCATTTACATAGAGCGTGAAGCGGTCAGTCGTCGCTTTGCGCTTTTTCAGCGCTTTTTCAGTCTTGATTGGTCTGCGCTGTTGGAGGTGTTGCGCCTCGCCTGGCCGATCAGCCTGATGACCCTTTTTGAGGGGTTGTTGTTCAATGCCTGCCTTCTGGTGACGGGCCGCATCGGTGTTGATGAAGTGGCAGCCTATCAGGTTGCGCTTAATGTGGCGGCGCTTGCCTTTATGATCCCGTTTGGCTTTGCCATGGCGGGCAGTGTGCGGGTGGGTTTGGCGGCGGGCGCGCGTAATCGTGATGGTATCATCCGTGCTGTGATTATTACCCTGACCATTGCCGCCTGTGTCATGATGGTCTGGGGCGTGTCGGTAAGTCTTATGCCACTGACCATTGCCGCGGCCTACCTTAATATTGCTGAGCCTGATAACCGCCCGGTGATCAACCTCGTGGCGGCGATGCTGCCGATCGCGGCGGCTTTTATGGTTTTTGATGGTCTTCAGGTTGTCTCAAACCAGGCTTTGCGCGGCCTGAAAGATGTCCGTCTACCGATGATTTTTACGGGTATCTGCTATTGGATCATTGGCTTTCCGCTGGCGGCATATTTGGCGCTCGCGACGCCCCTTAGCGCGCCCGGTGTTTTCTGGGGGCTCTTGATCAGCTTGCTGGCGGCAACACTGCTTTTGGGCGGGCGGCTTTTTTATCTCCTGCGTTTGAAGGAAACTGCGCTTTTCGCGATCGCCCTGCGTGCGAGTTAAATTTGCGCTAAAGCGATTGGTCCGCAAACAGGTAAAAAGCCAAAGCGTCGTGCTGGGTCCAAATGAAGCGACCACGCTTTAGCGGTCCAGAACAATGGTTGTGCACAAAAACGTCGATAGCGGCTGTGTGATCTTGGCAATGCCTTCGGGGTTGGGGTGAATGCCGTCGGTTTGATTAAATTTCGGTACACCGCCAACCCCGTCCAACAGATACGGATAAAGCGCCACGTCATAGGCGTCCGCCAGACCCGGATACAAAGCATCAAATTGGGATTGAAATTGCGCGCCATAATTGCCCGGTGCGCGCATACCGGCAAGAACAACGGCGAGGCCCCGGTATTTTGCCGTTTCGATCATGGCGGCCAGATTGGCCTCGGTTTGCGCGGGCGCAATCCCCTGGAGCAAATCATTACCTCCGAGGGCGATCAGCACCCCATTGGCATCGGCGTCAACAGACCAGCCAAACCTATTAAGCCCGTCGGCGGTTGTGTCCCCGGAAACGCCTGCATTGATAATGGCGATTTCGCAGTCTTTGGCGTCGATGGCCGCTTGCAGTTTTACCGGCAGGGCTTCGGGCGCGGGCAGGCCAAAACCAGCGGTAATGCTATCGCCAAGCATGATTAGCCGAAATTTTTCGCCTGGCTGGTCAGAGATTGCCCCGCGCAGTGATGGCGCGGCCGCTTGAGGGTCGGCGCTGTCGATTGACGATGTCGGCGCCGGTGGTGGTGCCGGCGGGCTTGCTGCGCGTTCACATCCTTGCGCAAAAAAGGCAGCAAAAATCAGAATCCATCGCCTACCCGCATCCCAACGCATAACCCGGTCCTTTTATCGAAGAATTGACCCCCTAGATAAGCTCTTGCGTAAACAAAGCTAGATGATCTGCGGAAAGAACGCCCATGCCCGATACCGGACTTATTGATCGCCCATCATCGTTAGCGCCAAGCCATGCCGTCGATCCGGTATTGCATGCCGATGCGGTCAGTTTATCGCTGGGCTCGCGTGCGGGCACCGTCGATATCTTGTTTGACGTGTCGTTTTCCGTCAGGGAGGGTGAGAGCGTTGGCGTTGTGGGGCGGTCGGGCTCAGGAAAATCGTCTTTGCTATCGCTGTTGGCGGGGCTGGAAAAACCCACGGGTGGCACCGTTACTGGCGCGGGTCTCGATCTCAACATTCTGAATGAAGACGATCTTGCCCGGTACCGGCGTGACCATGTCGGCATCGTCTTTCAGTCCTTTCATTTAATTCCCACCATGACGGCCCTTGAAAATGTTGCCCTGCCCTTAGAACTCACCGGCGCCGAAGGCTCGGCCACACGGGCGCGGGCACTGTTGGAAAATGTGGGGCTCGGCGCGCGGTTTGATCATTATCCGGATCAACTTTCTGGTGGTGAGCAGCAGCGCGTGGCCATTGCCCGCGCGCTGATCGGCGAGCCGCGGATTATTCTGGCCGATGAGCCCACGGGCAATCTTGATGCGGCGGTGGGCACGCAGATTGCTGATCTCCTTTTTTCACTGCAAAGCGCGTCTGGTGCAGCCCTTGTGATGGTGACCCATGATCTTGACCTTGCCCGGCGTTGTGACCGCGTTGTGACCATGGTCGATGGGCGTCTCGCCGAACAACAGGTGTTGTGATGACGGCGTCTGGCGCGGCGCGCAACCAACCCCATACTGAAAGCTGGATGGCCGCTGCCCGCCTTGCCCGGCGTGAGGCGCGCGAGGGATTGCGCGGATTTCGCATTTTTGCTGCAGCGTTGATCCTAGGTGTTTTCGCCGTGGCTGCCGTTGGCTCCCTGTCACAGGCATTTCTTGCCGGGCTAGAGCGCGAACAACAACGCCTCCTCGATGGGGATTTTGAGATTACCGCCGTCGATGCCACCCTCAGTGAGGCGATGCATCGCTGGCTTTCAAGCCAGGGCGCGACCAGCGATATTATCGGTGCGCAGGTGATGGTCCGCCTAAAGAATAACCCTGATCGACGCAGCGTCGTGCAGCTCAAGGCTGTGGACCTTGCCTATCCAATGGTGGGTGAGATTGAGACGGCATCGGGATTAACCCGCGACCGTCTTTTTGATCCCGCTACCGGTGCGCAAAATCAGGCAGTTGTCTGGGGCGCCCTTGCCGATCCTGATTTGTTTGATCGCTTAGGCATTGCACCCGGTGAACAAATCACCATTGGGGCGGCAACCTTTGAAGTGCGGGACCGGCTGGAACGAGAGCCTGACCGGGCGAGCGCCGGCTTTTTGATCAGCCCCCGTTTAATGATCAGTGCCGAGGCGGCTGATGCCACCGGCCTAATCGCCCGTTCGGGGCTTGTGCGCCGGTCGACCCGTGTTGTTTTGCGGGATGAAACCCTGCGCGAGCCCGGTGTCTTTAAGGCGGCTTTTGCCGCAGCATTTCCCGATAATGGATTGCGGGTGCGGTCCGCATCCGATGCGGCGAACGGGTTGGGCCGTACCCTGAACAGTCTTGAGATTTTTCTTACCATGGTGGGCCTATCGGCCCTGATCATTGGCGGCGTTGGCGCGGCCAACGCGGTGAATGCCTATATGCAACAAAAACTGCCCGTGATCGCGACCTTGAAATGCCTTGGGGCAACGGGTGGGTTCATCATGAAAACCTATGTGGTGCAGATTGTCCTCGTGGCCAGTCTTGCGGTTTTGGTGGGATGCCTTCTTGGTGCGGCGACACCCTTTGCCGTGGTTGGCCTTGTGGGAAGCCTGTTACCGTTTGAGGCTGAGACCGGTCTTTATCCCCTCGCACTGGCGCGCGCGGCAATGTTCGGGTTCCTCGCGGCATTGATCTTCGCGCTACTGCCGCTTGCCAAAGCACGCCAAACGCGGCCTGCACAGCTATTTCGCGCGTTGGTGGAAAGTGACAGAGCGCGGCCTGGCCGAAAAGACCTTGCCCTCATTGCCGGGCTATCGCTGCTGTTCGTTACGCTTGCGATTGTTTTTTCAAAGGATATCCGGTTTGCCATCGGCTTTGCCGTCGGCGGTCTTGTTGTTTATGGTATTCTTCGACTTGCCGCATACGGATTGATCCGGCTTGGGTGGCGATATTGGCGACCTGCAGGCCCCGTGGCCCGGCTGGCCGCTGCCAGCCTGACGCGGCCGGGCGCGGTGAGTGCCAGCGTCATTGTCTCAATCGGCTTGGGTTTGACCCTGTTGGCGATGATCTCTCTCATTGATGCCAATCTTAGCCGGGAGGTGCGCAGCGCTGTGCCCGATAAGGCGCCGCAACTCTTTTTCTCCGATATCAAATTTGACGAATTGACCGCCTTTGAAGAGGGACTTGCCAGGATCGCACCGGAAGCTTCGCTAGAAACCTATTACATGCTGCGGTCTGGCGTAAAATATCTCAACGGCCAACCGTTAAGCGCGGTGGACGGGGCCGAGGACACAAGCTGGGCCCGTGAAAATGACTGGGGCGTAACAACGCTCTCATATATTCCTGAAAGCCTTGGCGAGATTGTTGAGGGTGAGCGTTGGCCGACGGATTATTCCGGGCCGCCGCTCCTATCGCTGTCGGCGTGGCAGGCAAACGAGTTTGGTTTGTCGGTTGGTGAAACCTTGACCCTGACCATTGCGGGCCGAGCGGTCACGGCAACCATTGCCTCCCTTCATGACGTGAATTGGAACCGAAATGGGATCAATTTCATTGCGGTCTTTGCGCCCGGCACATTAGAGGCGGCCCGGCCCACCGCCATCGGCAGTCTTCGATTTTCGCCGGACCGGTTGGCCCGCGCCCCCGCCGATAAAGCGCTTTATGAGGACAAGATCACCCGTCAGATCGCCGAGCAATTTCCCGATGTGGGGATGATCCGTACCCGGCAGGTTACGGCGAGTATCGCAGAGATTATCGACAATATTGGTCTTGTTATTCGCTGTCTTAGCGCTGTGACTATCCTGGCGGGTCTGATTGTCTTACTGGGCGCGGTGGCAGCGGATTTTCGGCGTAAGTTGAAAGACGCGATGATTATGAAGGCGATGGGTGCCAGCCGGGAGCGTATTTTGCGCGCCTTTGCACTGGAATATGGCATTCTCGGGTTTGTGCCTGCGGTTGCGGCCCTTGGGCTTGGTGCGGTCGCTTCCTGGTTTGTTGTTGTTCAGCGGATGGACCTTGGCTGGACCCTAAGCCCCGGCGTCCTCATTGGCATCGTCGTGGGTGCGACCAGCGTAACCATGGCAATCGGCTTAGTGGCGGCGGGACAGGCGCTCAAAACCCGCCCCTGGCCAATCCTGCGCAGCGAGTAAGTATAAACGGCGATCATTGTTGCCTTTTGAGCGCCCGGTCCGCGCAAATGGGCCGCCGCGTGGGGCAAAGATCGCCGGCATCTGGCCGCGTAGCGCTTTTTTCAAACAGGGCCCATTGTTCTGCCTTGCGCGCGTGGCCGGACAACAGCAATGACACCTCAACGCCGCGTTCGCCAAGTATTGACCGAAGCGTTAGTGCTGAACGCTGTACCCGGGTTGGTTCGTCTGTATAAAGCCCATGATAATGATCATCCTGAAATAGGGCGCCGCTCGCGCCGTGATAGACAAACGCATTTTCGCTGGCGTGTTCGGTTCCGGCAAGGTGGATGGTAAACGGACCAAGATCCATTCTATCGGTCATGGTTTCAAATCGATCACTATATGCTGTAAATTGTTGGCGCGTGGTGACCGTTTCGCGCGCTGCACCGGTGACCATGATCGTTGCGCCAAGGTCCAGTGCAACTTCGATCCCGTCCATGTGATCGCTATGGTGATGGGTTGCGATGGCGTGGGTTAAGGCCGGGCGTCGGCCCAGATGCGCCGCCAATGCATCATAGCGCGCCAATAAACCAGAAGCGCTGTTAACAACCACAAGACCGGCATCCGTCTGTGCAAAGAGGGAATAGTCATCCTGACCCACATGATAAAGCCCGGGCGCAATTTCATCGACCGTCATAGCAGTGTGGTCAACGCTCATGGGCGGTGTGCGCAGGGGGAGGGTGATCGTCGTCAGGGTACTGATATCCGTGTTCACGGAAACTTGCGTCTCTTGTTCAAATTCCACAAGGGTTTGGTTCAAAAAGACATGGGTTTCGGCGGCGTAGGTGACGCCGCCTTCGGTGCGCGGTTGATCAAAGGCGAGAACTACTTCGCCAATGGAACGGGTTAAGGTGATTTGGGAGATCAATCCGCTTTGTCGACCCACATAGATGGTCATTTCCGGACTGCCCTCCAGGAGCGTCGCAGTGAGGAGATCATGCACTTGATCGTGGACATAGGCCGTCCCTTGATGGGTTGCCGCGGTTTTTCCCGTGGCGAGCCGATGAGCCATTAGGAGATCAACGCTGCGTATATCGGGGGCGAAGCTGGCCAAAAAACTTGCCTCGGGCTGGGCTTGTGCAGTCATTGCAAAAAGATCGCCCGCCCGCCCGCCGCGTGCTGTAATTTCGGTAAAGCTGTGAAACGCGTTGCCGTTCTGGTCGATCCAGCGCTCGACAAGGCCCACCTCGTTGATGAGATCGATGTGCCGTATCTGACGGTCATGGACAAAATTGACAAAAGCCGCGCTGTGACCCTGGCCTGGCCAGGCCAGGCGCCGGTCGCTTTGGATACTGACTGTTTTCAGTTTAAGGAGCGCCTGGCCGCCATAGGCCGCCGTTAAACGCCTTAACGTCGCTGCAAGGGGGGTAGGGGCCGGGCTTTGTCCTTGCGAAGCGCTTTGCGGCGTCGGCTGGAAAGGGGTTGTGTCCACTTGCCCGCGGGATGGGGTGCAGGCGATGAATACCATCGCAATGAAGGTGGCGATTATCAGCAGCGTGAATTTTGTTGTGCTGGGCATATGCATGTTCCTGGGAAAAGAGGTGATGGTGAGGTCCCAAGACTAGCGATAGCGATTGGCACAAGCGCGCCTTGCAGCTGGTGGAATTCGGGAAAAAGCTGACGGATTCCTAATTCTATGGGATAAAAGGGGGGGAGCAGCTATCATCGTCTCTTGCGATAGGCTGATGGCGTCATCCCTTCGCTCTCGCGAAAAGCCTTGTTGAAGACGGAAAGCGAGTTGAAGCCGCAGTCTGTGGCGATAGAAAGGATCGGCAGCGAAGATGTGTTTGGGTCCGCAAAGGCCGCTTTCACCGCGTCGATGCGGTAACCATTGATGAACGCGCTAAAATTGCGGTGGCCAAGCTGGCTATTTATCAGCTTGCGCAGGCGGGTTTCGCTGATCCCAATCTGCCGGGAGAGGGCCGAAATGGTGAGCGCTGGATCGCGAAACGGCGCTGCCGCAAGCATATGATCCGTCAGGCATTGGCAAAGTGCCGCGTCACGCTGGTCGAGTGTACGCCCCGACCTGGGGCGGGCTTGGAACGCGGCGGCTTCGGGTTTGAACCGCAGCATCCATAAACAGCCCCAAAAGATGGCAGGCCAGATGGAAAGGACTTTCGCTGTTCGTGGCCCAAAAATGCCGTCCGCTGGCAGAAGAATTTCACTAATCGCCGCCAGCGCGGTCACCGCGGTGATCAGCAGAACGAAATAAAGCCGTGAAGCCCGCCGGGCCGTGAGCAAATCGTCGGCGCGCCCACGCAACGTGGCGACGCATAAATGCCCCACGAGAAGGAGCGATGAACACGCGCCATAGATGTAAAACAAGAGGGGCGGCCTGGCGACCACTTCAAAATCGGCGAGGCGCGACCACAAGATTGGCGCCGTGTAGGCAACCCCCACAAAAATATGCTATGCCTGCAACCGGAACCTGTCGTCAAAAAGGGACAGCGCAAACAGCCATACAAAAACAAGGTTTGGCAGATCGATAAACCGCGCCGGGATGTGAACAGCCATCGGCAGGCGTAAGGGATCAAGCGTGTATCCTAGATGAAGCGCCGTCACGCTGATGCAGGAGAGCATAAGATAGGGTGCACTCACCCAACGGCGATGGTCTCGCCACGTCAAGACCGCAAGAAGCGCCAAGAGACCAACGCCAGAAAACCGAAACAGTGCATCTATCGCCACCATGCCTTGGCTGTAGGCCGGAGCAAGTGGCCCGCGCAATTCATCATCGATAAACCGAGGACCAAAAGAGCCAAAAACCGGCCTGGAAGGCAGCCTGCGGCCCCGCCCGTTGACAGGGACAAACCGCCTTTGTATCACCCGCCTTCCATAAGGACGGGACCGCGCACCGCCGCCGTTGAAATCGCCCGGGGAAGGGATCCCCTGGCCGGCTTGCGTGACATAAGAGGCTATCATGTCAAAGCGCATCAGCGCCAAATATAAGCTCGACCGCCGCGTCGGGGAAAATGTCTGGGGTCGCCCCAAATCACCCATTAATAAACGTGACTACGGCCCCGGCATGCACGGCCAGCGCCGGAAGGGCAAAATGTCTGACTTCGGTCTGCAATTGATGGCCAAGCAAAAACTCAAAGGCTATTATGGCAGTATTTCCGAAAAGCATTTTGAGCGTCTTTATAATGAAGCGAACCGTCGCCGCGGCAACACCGCTGAAAACCTGATCGGTATTCTGGAAAGCCGTCTGGATGCGGTTGTCTATCGCGCGAAATTCGTGCCGACGGTTTTTGCCGCGCGCCAGTTCGTCAACCACGGCCATGTGATGGTCAATGGCGTGCGCACCAACATTCCATCTTACCAATTGAAGCCCGGTGACGTTGTTGAAGTCCGTGAGAAATCCAAAAACATGGCCCTCGTTCTGGAGGCCTTGCAAAGCGCCGAACGGGACATCCCCGAATATGTGGATGTTGATCCAAAGAAAATGACCGCAACCTATGTGCGCGTGCCTGAATTCGCCGAGGTGCCTTATCCGTGCACTATGGAACCCAATCTCGTGGTCGAATATTACGCTTCGTAAGCCGCCACAAAGAATCATCGCAAAAACCCGCTGCGCAAGAAAACGCCCGGCGGGTTTTTGCATTGAAATCCTCCAGTTTCTCGATCGGCAGGAAACGGCATATTTTGTTGCTGCATTGCAACATAATGCCAAACGCAACGCTCTACTGGCATCTTTTCACTGGTGCCGATCTCAATGATCAGCGATTGTGTCGCAAGGTCACAGAACTGTGATAAAAATGAGAAGAGGGCAAACCATGAACTATCGTCGCCAGAATATTACGAGAGCGCTTTCCTGCACCGTTTCAGCGGTTGCGGTTATGGTCAGCGCGCCGGGCTTCGCCCAAGAAACAGACGACACCAGTCAGGAAATTGTTGTCACCGGCTCGCGGATTAAGCGGGACCCCAACCTGACGGAACCGTTGCCCATTAGATCGATTGGCGCGGAAGATATCAGGCTTTCTGGCGAACCCGATATCACCGATGTGATCAACGACATCCCGGCGCTTTTAACATCCACCACGGCTGAAGGCTCTATTGATGGCGTATTTGGCGGTGCCGTCGGCGGATCACGGTTGAATTTGCGCGGTCTTGGCGCAGCGCGGACCCTTGTTTTGGTCAATGGTCAGCGCCATGTCGCTGGTGTTGCGGGATCGGCGATTGTCGATCTGAATTCTATTCCCAACGCTCTCATTGACAGCGTTGAAGTCCTTACCGGCGGGGCCTCACAGGTTTACGGTTCTGACGCTGTTACCGGCGTGGTTAACTTCATCCTGAAAGAAGACTATGAAGGGTTGTCGCTCAATGTTTCTGGCGGCATCTCTGGCGAGGGTGACGGTGAGCGATTTGCAGTATCTGGCCTAGCGGGTAAAAATTTCGCCGATGGCCGAGCAAATATCACGCTCGCCATTGATTATTCGCGCCGTGAAGAAATCCAGTTTGGTGATCGCGACTTCTCCCGGAATAATGGCATTTTCGATGATTTGCCGAACCCGGCACTGCGCTTCCAGCAAGGCGATATCAGCGCGGCATCGACGCCGAATTTTGCATCATTCTTTAATCCCGACGAAGGGCGCTTCCCCGTCGGTTTCAGCATTCCTTCGCTGGAAGATGCACAGGATATGTTTGGCGCGGGCAACCTGACACAAGCCGAATTGGCCCTCATTGACCGCGCGGCCAATGCCCCCGCACGGGCGATCCTATCTCAACCGGTATTCTCAATTTCATCGAACCGCGGTGTGATTGCGCCGTTCGATTTGTCTTCTCCGGATATTGATTTGGACGGAAACGGCACACCTGATTGTCTTGACTCATCGGTTGGTTTCAACAGCTCTTTCGACTTTTCATCAGCCTTCGGTTTTGCCGGTGGGTGCTGGGTCGTCAATGATGATGGGTCTGTCCGTCCGTACCAAGACGGTCTTGTCTCCGGTGTCTTCAACCAATTCGGCGGTGACGGCATCCAAAACAACTTTGATGCTGATTTCCTGACACCTGAACTTGAGAATATCGTCGCCAATCTTTTGTTCTCTTATGATCTCACGGACAATCTTGAGTTTTTCCTCGACGGTAAAATTTCCTATGCGCACGCCGATTCCGGTGGTCCTCTGAATACGTTTTATGACCTTCTGACCGTGGCGCCGGATAACCCGTTTATCCCGCAAGAACTCCAGCAGCTGGCCACTGATACTGGTGGTCTTTTCGTAACCCGGGATCCCACCGACCTTGGCCCAAATATCAATACGCAGGAACGGCGTACATATCGACTTGTGGGTGGTTTCAAGGTTGAAACCGATAATGGTTTCACATTTGATCTGATCGGGAATTATGGCCGGTTTGACCGGCGGTCTACGGATCGTAACCGAGTTATCCAGGATCGTTTCTTCGCGGCTATCGACGTAACAACCGATGCGGCTGGCAATCCCGTGTGTCGTTCTGATCTTGACACTACGACAGTTTCGCCAACAACGCCCTTCGATATTCCGTTGTTTGACTTTGGCTACTTCACCTTTAATCCCGGCGATGGCCAGTGCCGTCCGGCGAACATTCTAGGCGGCCCAAACTCGATTAGCGCTGAGGCGGTTGATTTTATTACAACGACCGTTGTCAACAATTTTACACTTGAACAAACCGTTGTCAGCGGCACGCTCACGGGCAATCTTGATGCGCTAACTGAATTGCCGGGCGGCTCTATAGGTTTCGCCACAGGCTTTGAATATCGGAATGAGACGAGTACGTCGGATTTTGATCCGCTGGTTCGCGGTGTCGTGCCGGTCACCACGCCGGATGCAAATGCCGGTGACTTGGTGAGTGAATTGGATGATTTCCGGCAAAATTCACTGGTCTTCGATCCCGCTTCTCTCACCAGAAATGATGGTGGGTCATTCGACGTTTGGGAGGTTTTTGCAGAATTCCAATTGCCCATTCTTGTTGATAGGCCTTTTGTTGAAGAGTTGACGGTAAATGGCGGCGTTCGGTTTGCCGAATATTCCACGGCTGGTTCGGTGTTTAGCTGGGGTGTGTCGGGAACGTATGCGCCATTCGATGACTTACGATTCCGCGTCAGCTACGCCGTACCGATCCGGGCGCCGAACATTTCCGAGCTCTTCTCGCCCGAGCAGGGTGCTTTCTTCCGACCTGATGATCCATGTGATCAGGCGCAAATCGATGCGTTGCTTAACGCTGGCGACCCCCGTGGACCAATCCGGGCAGCAAATTGCGCCGCTGACGGAATTCCCACGGGCTTTCAGGATCCGCTCTCGGCGCGTTTTTCCGGCGTGACCGGCGGCAACCCCGAGCTCCAAGAAGAAACAGCGAAAACCTTCACCGGTGGCTTTGTTTTCCAACCTTCCTTCTTTGAAGGCTTCACGCTCACCGCGGATTATTGGGATATTCGTATCGAAGACGCGATCTCTGCTGTGGGTGCACAGGATATCGTTGATAATTGCTATGACTCAGCAAACTTCCCCAATAATCAGTTTTGCGGTCTGTTCACGCGGAACCAGGACACTGCCTCGCCGCAGTTCCTTGGGTTCAATTTCCTGCGCCAAACAACGGTGAACTTTGCGGCTCTTGAGGCAAATGGCGTTGATTTCCAGGCAGCCTACAATTTTGATTTGGCGGACAATGACTTTTCTGTCCGTCTTTCCGGTTCCTGGGTGAACAAGCTTGATAACTTCTTTGATCCCGGTGATCCGGAGGCCGTTGACCCAGAACTTGGTGAGCTTCAACGTCCACGCCTCGCAGGGAATGCTTTTGTGGGGTATCGCCGCGGTCCGTTCCAGATTAACTGGCAAACTCAATATCAGGGCGAGCAAGCGCTGCGTGCTGTTGAGATTGAAACCTTTGCGGAAATCTACGGCGATGCCGGTATTGCAGATCGCGTGTTTATCCACGACTTGAATGCAAGTTATGACATCAAAGAGAATATTCAGGTCTATGGCGGTATCAATAATGTGACCAACCGGTTGCCGTTTGTAACCGAACAAGCCTTTCCTGTGAGCCCGCTGGGCAGATATTTCTTCCTTGGTGCACGGATCGACCTCTAGTCGGCACCTAATCGAAATCAATAAGCCCCTTCATTTTTGAAGGGGCTTTTTTTGTGGTTCCGGGCTTTTTGTTCGATGAGGGGTTAAAGTGCGCTTATCCTACGCGTTTTCTCAGTTGGCTGATTAACGCATCAATGCCCTTAGTGCCGCCCCCATTATTGGCGATGACGCTTTCGAATTGGCTGCGTTGCTCGATGGCGAGCCAAATATTGTTGGCGCCGGCATCAACAACTTTCAGGCCTTTTGGCGCGCGATAGAGGCGCCATTGAAAGACGGTATCGGCAAAGCGATCACCGGGGCGTGAATTGATGACTTTCGAATTGACGATGATATCGCGGGCTGACCGGGTGACGGAGCCTGTCACCTCCAGTGCCTCACCATCATATTCGCTCAAGATGTTCTGATAGATCAGGGTCGCGAATTTCCGGAACAGCGGATAATAGTCCGCCGCTTGTTCTTGCGTCATCTGGCGGGCATAGCGGCCCAACACAAATCGGCCCGTTCGGCGCATATCCACGTGGCGATCCACAAGCCTGTCGATGAGCCGGAACTGTTCTTTTTTGTCGGCCGAGGCGCCCATGGCCGCGTTGGCGTCCACTAGAACAGTGCGCATAAAGTCTTCGGCGCCCCTGTCCTGCCCATGGGCTGGGTACATGATGGCAGCGCCCCCGGTGAGGATCGTTGCCGCCCCGCCGATGAGAAAATGCCGCCTACCGAGCCCGCGATCGTGGGCTGGCAACAGTGTGTCATTTCCTATGACCAAAGATGTGCCCGTCATTGTCATCTCTTTTTGCATTGTTGAGTCACTATCGCGTCCCTCTGTCGGCGGCGTTCGAGAAAAACATCACCAAGAGTTCTTTCCCGTCGTTTAATCGCTAAATCATGGCAATCCTACGACAGGCTGGTGCGCTAAAAATAGTGATCAGCCTGCGGGCCACTAGCCCTCAAAGTCATCAAAATCGTCGAAGTCGTCAAAATCATCGCCCGCATCAAGGTCGGGCAGGTCTTCCAGGACCGTCTCACCATTTAGAATATCGCGCCGTCGGGCCTGGAGGTAAAAGCTGCGGAATGACGAATAATAGTCGAGGGAATTGCGCTCAATTTCTTCTAACGGTTCCAAAAGGGGCTCGCGCAGGGCCACAAGGCGCATACCCGCCTGGCTGAGGCGGGCTTTTTGCGCTGCGCCCGTGCGGACATAGTTTAGGGGGCTTAAGAACAAGCTATCGATACCGAGCCCGAAACTGTCGCGGGCGGTGCTGGGCCCAAAAAATGGTAATATCAAGTAAGGCCCCGACGGCACGCCCCAAACGGCGAGTGTTTGGCCGAAATCCTCAGAATGGTCAGGGATGCCAAGTCGCGCAGCAGGGTCCGCAACGCCGCCAAAGCCGATGGCGCTATTGATGATAAACCGGCCGCCGGTATTGGCGGCACGTTTGAATTGCCCCTGTAGGATATCATTCACAAACGTGCCCGCACTATCGAGATGGTTAAGCAAATTGCGCATGGCTTTTCGAAACTTGCCAAAGGTGACGCGGCGGTACCCTCGGGCAAGGGGTTTGAAGAATAACCGGTCGGAGCTGTTGTTCAGATTGAAACTGAACCGGTTCAGCTTTTCCCAGGGGTCGGGCGCCACGGTGCGGTGGGCAGGTTGCGCAACCATGGCCGTAAGCATCGCCGGGCTTGCCGTTGCGGCGATGGTCTGGGCACTGGGCATCCGGGTTTCAGGATTAGAAACGAGCCCTGCCATGGCAACGGGATTTGCCGCAAAGGACGGCATGGTCACGCGCGGTGTCTGGGCGGTGTCAATCTCCGTGTTAATCTTGAGAAGCGCCGGGATGGGGTAAGCGAGGGCTGGCATGACGCAGAGTGCGGCTGCCAGGCCAACCGCGAGCGCGGCTATGGCCTTCCCGCCGCCAAGCGTCACGGCGCGGCACAGCAATCGCACCAACAGCGTCTCACCAGACCAATCCCAACCCGCAAGCAACAGCATTCTCCCGATGACCCGAACCATAACCCGTCAGCACCTCAAGGCTTACAAAAGCCACCGCGCCCTGTCACCCGCTTATTGGCTGGTGGCGGATCACGAAATTGGCGCGGTTTCGGCGGTGTCAGTTCTCCCACAGAAAACGGAAATGAAAACCGCAAAGGATTTGCTAAACATATAAAGATATGTTTATATCCTTCACGCACGGCAGCCTGAGATAGTCGTGTCAATGGGGCCGCACATGCTCGATACGACGCTGAACATTTATAAAGCAATTGCGGAGGAGACCCGCCTGCGCATTGCGGTCCTACTGGCGCGGGGTGAGTTGACGGTGACCGAATTGACCCAGATTCTGGGCCAAAGCCAGCCGCGGGTGAGCCGCCACCTGAAAATCCTCGCCGATGCCCATATTGTTGAGCGATATCGTGAAGGCGCCTGGATGTTTTACCGGATAGCCAGTGACCCATGGGAGGAGCCGGGCGAGGGGCAGGTAGCAGACGATCTTGCCCCGGCAGCACCTTCAATGTCCGCCATTCGGGCGTCTTTTGAAGCTTTGGCCGCGTCGGCCGACCGGGTACTTGCGCGCGACCGAGAGCGTTTTGTGCAAAGCCGGGAAGCCCGGGCGGCAATCGCAGCAGATTATTTCGAAAAGAACGCTGCCGAGTGGGACAGGGTTCGGCGATTGCATTTACCTGATTCAGATATTGAGGCGGAGATGCTTGCAACGCTCGGCCCCCACCGGGTTGAGACTTTTGTTGATCTTGGAACGGGCACGGGCCGCATGCTTGAGGTTTTTTCCGATCTTTATGAACAAGGGATTGGCTATGATAGTTCACGCGAAATGCTGGCGCTTGCCCGGGCAAAATTAGACGCAAGCGGCATCAACCACGCACAGGTACGGTACGGTGATTTATTTAACTTGCCGGTTGCACCGGCATCGGTTGACTTGATCTGTGTGCACCAGGTTTTGCACTTTCTCACCGAACCCCTAAAAGCGATTCGAGAGGCTGCACGTCTGCTGAAACCGGGTGGGCGCCTGCTCATCTCCGACTTTGCGCCCCATGATTTGGAATTCCTGCGGGATGACCACGCCCATCGCCGCCTTGGTTTTGCCGACGATGAAGTGCGCGATTGGTGCCGGCGGGCGCAGTTGGATTTGATCCGGGGGCGGACGCTATCCCCCAAAACCGCCGCGGGGGATGACCGGCTTACCGTAAAGATCTGGCTGTGTACCAATCCGCAGTCGTCTGATGCGGTTTCAATACGGCCCGATGCCCGCACTCTTGTTGGCGAAGACCCTAGCCCCCGTCACCCCCGATCAACCGCATAAAAAGTGAGAGCCAAGATGAGCGACTTCCATATCTCTTTCGAGTTCTTTCCGCCCAAAACCGACGCCATGAGCGATACTCTCTGGCAGTCCATTGAAAAGCTGATGCCGTTTGGTCCCGATTTTGTTTCGGTCACCTATGGGGCTGGCGGATCAACACGTGAACGCACCCATGACACCGTGGCGCGCATAAAAAACGAAACACCGCTCAACGTGGCGGCGCATTTAACATGCGTTAACGCGACAACCGATGAAGTTGACGAAGTTTTGCGGGACTATTGGCGGGTGGGTGTGCGCCATCTTGTGGCGCTCCGCGGTGATCCACCGGAGGGGATTGGCGAGCGCTATACGCCGTTTGATAATGGGTATGCAAATGCGGCTGATCTTGCGCGCGGTGCCCGGGCGATTGCACCCTTTGAGGTCAGCGTCGGATGCTATCCCGAAAAACATCCTGAAAGTGCTGATTTTGATGCTGACATTGATCTCCTAAAGGCGAAAATAGATCATGGTGCAACCCGCGCCATCACGCAGTTTTTTTACGATAATGACGTGTACTTCCGATTTGTTGATCGCGTGCGCAAGGCGGGCATCACAATCCCGATTGTGCCCGGCATTATGCCCATCAATAACTTCAAATCCTTGATGCGGATGGCGCAAATGTGCGGGGCCAGCGTGCCGGTGCGTTTTCAGCGTCTGTTTGAAAACCTTGATGATGATCCGGCAACACGGCAATTGGTGGCGGCCACCGTGGCGGCTGAACAATGCCTTGATCTTGCGGGCCAGGGCGTCAATTCGTTTCATTTTTATACGCTAAACCGGGCCGATCTTGTTTGCGCCCTGTGCCATATGCTTGGCGTTAAACGGAAGTCTGAGCTGGAGCAGGCCGCGTGACGCAGACGACATTCATTAATATCGGAGAGCGGACAAATGTAACCGGCTCCGCGCGGTTCCGAAAGCTGATCAAAAGTGAAAATTACGATGAGGCCCTCGCGGTGGCCCGTCAGCAAGTGGAAAATGGCGCCCAGATTATTGACGTGAATATGGACGAGGGCATGCTTGATGGCGTCTACGCCATGCGCACCTTCTTGCGCTTGATTGCCAGTGAACCCGATATCTGCCGTGTACCGATCATGATCGACAGCTCCAAGTGGGAGGTCATCGTTGAGGGGTTAAAAAATGTGCAAGGCAAGGCAGTTGTAAACTCCATCTCATTGAAAGAAGGCGAAGAGCCATTCCTGGCGCAGGCCCGGACCATCATGCGTTACGGTGCGGCAGCTGTCGTGATGGCTTTTGATGAGGATGGTCAGGCTGATACTGCCGCCCGCAAAAACGAAATTTGCGCACGTTCCTATCGTCTTCTCACGGAGGAAATTGGCTTTCCCCCCGAAGACATTATCTTTGATCCGAATATTTTCGCCGTGGCAACCGGAATTGAGGAGCATGATAATTACGCGGTGGATTTTATTAATGCGGCGGCTTTCATCAAGGAAAACCTGCCCCATGCGCGTGTGTCGGGCGGTGTTTCCAACATCTCGTTTTCCTTTCGGGGCAATGAGCCGGTGCGCGAGGCGATGCATTCGGTTTTTTTATACCATGCCATCAAAGCCGGTATGGATATGGGTATCGTCAATGCTGGCCAGTTGGCGATTTACGATGAGATCCCTCCGGCCCTGCGTGACCCGGTCGAAGATGTGATCCTGAACCGCCGGGCTGATGCGACTGAGCGCCTTCTTGATATTGCGGAGGGTTATCGCGGTGAAGCCGGACAAAAACGCACCGAGGATTTAAGCTGGCGCGAAAATCCGGTGGAACAGCGCTTGTCCCATGCGCTGATTAAGGGCATTACGGACTATATTATCGATGATACTGAAGAAGCACGCCAGAAACTGGGGCGCCCGCTCCATGTGATTGAAGGGCCGTTGATGGACGGTATGAACATCGTTGGTGACCTGTTTGGATCAGGGAAAATGTTTCTGCCGCAAGTGGTGAAATCAGCCCGCGTGATGAAACAGGCTGTGGCTCACCTGACCCCCTTTATGGAAAAGGAAAAAGAGGAACAGGGCTTGGAGCAAGGCAAACCTGCTGGCAAAATCCTGATGGCAACTGTGAAGGGCGATGTCCATGATATTGGCAAAAATATCGTTGGCGTTGTTCTTCAGTGTAACAATTATGAGGTGATCGATATTGGTGTCATGGTGCCAACGGCGACCATCCTGGAAGAAGCAAAAAAACATGACGTTGATATTATCGGTTTATCGGGCCTGATCACGCCAAGCCTTGATGAAATGCGCCACGTGGCCGCAGAGATGCAGCGCCAAGGGTTTACCGTTCCGCTCCTCATCGGCGGGGCCACAACATCAATCGCCCACACGGCCGTGAAGATTGCCCCTAACTATGACCATGGTGTTGTTTATGTGACCGATGCCAGCCGTGCGGTTGGCGTTGCTGCGACCTTGATTTCAGAAGAACAGCGAACGGATTATCTGGATAAGATCAAAGGCGACTATGCCGGTATCAAAACAAAATTCGAGGCCGGCCGTGACCGCAGCCCCCGTCTTCCCATCGCAAAGGCGCGTGAAAACCGCCTGAAAATAGACTGGCAATCCTACGTGCCGCCAAAGCCAACATTTATAGGGACGAAAGTTCTCCGCGATTATGATTTGGCCACCTTAGCGCGATATATTGATTGGACGCCATTTTTTGCATCGTGGGATTTGCACGGTAAATATCCCGCCCTCCTTGACGATAAAGTCGTGGGTGAGGCGGCACGACCGCTGTTTGACGATGCCCAAGCAATGCTCAAAACCATTGTCGAGGAAAGGCAACTCACCGCCCATGGTGTTTGTGGGTTCTGGCCAGCGCAAAGTGATGGCGACGATATTGTTCTTTATACAGATGAGAGCCGTACGACCGAACTAACCCGCCTGTTCGGACTGCGCCAGCAGATGTCGAAACGATCGGGTGCCGCCAATATGTGCATTGCGGACTTTGTTGCCCCGCATGATAGTGGATGCCCTGATTATGTGGGGGCGTTTGCCGTTACTGCCGGTATTGGCGAGGAAGCGTTGGCTAATCGCTACGATAAGGCCGAGGATAATTACTCATCCATTATGGCAAAGGCACTGGCCGACCGGTTGGCCGAGGCGTTTGCGGAACAGTTGCATGAAGTGGTGCGCCGGGAATTCTGGGCCTTTGAGGCGGGTGAGATAAGCGATATTGAAACACTGATCAGTGAGGATTATCAGGGTATTCGCCCAGCGCCCGGCTATCCGGCCCAACCGGATCATACCGAAAAGGCGACGCTTTTTCATTTGCTCAATGCAACGGATAATGCCGGTATGGGGCTCACGGAAAGTTTTGCTATGACGCCGCCCTCATCGGTGAGCGGATTATATTTTTCTCACCCGGACGCGTTGTATTTTGGTGTGGGCAAGATCGAAAAGGATCAGGTGGAGGATTATGCACGGCGCAAGGATATGGCAGTTGCAGAAGCCGAGAAATGGCTGCAGCCGAACTTGAATTATGATCCTGACGCTTAGCCCTGGCGCAATTATTCCGTTTTAGTCTTTAAGGGTGGGCGGCCCGCGCAGAGATTTTCGACTTTATCGTCTACAACGAAGCGGTGAGCACGCACGCCAACATCATAAACCCCGCGCCGCACGCAATACCGGCAAGAACGATCGATAGGTTTTTAACGGTTCCGAGCACGTCACTTCCGGTCCATAGCGCACGCCTTGTCTAACCGACTGTCATAAAAATGAAAGCAATCTGGGCGCGGAACCTGTTCGCGCCAGTGCACCATTTGCGCCTTTCGCCGGTAAGCCATGCTTTTTAGTCGATAAATTTTGTTTTCCACAGAGTGGTGCGGAGCGGTCTGCTCAGGCCTTGGCAAGGGTCGTCTCGATCATATCTGCGGTATTTTTGACCCCGTAAATGGCAATGAAGTTGCCCATCCGCGGGCCCTCTGACTGGCCAAAACAGACCTCGTAAATGCCTTTGAACCATTGGCGAAGGTTCTCATAGCTCACCGCCTTGCCCGCATCGAACACTGTTGTTTGCAGAGCATCGACGTCCTGTGTCTCCGGCATGGCGCGCAATCGCGTTACCAGGTCTTCCAACCCGGCGCGTTCTTGTTCGGTTGGCGCGCGGTAGTCTTTTGTGGGGGCAACAAATCTCTCGTAGTATTTGATGGCATAGCCGACCATTTCATCAAGACGCGGATTATTTTCTGGTGACACCCCCGGTCGGTAAACCTTGAGATAACCCCAGAGTTGATCCTTGTCGGAGGCGCTGGCCGCGCTCACGAGATTGAGCAATAGGGCAAAGGTAACTGGCGGAAACGCCGCCGGCGGCGACCCCTCATGAATATGCCACACGGGATTGTCCATCGCCTTTGCCGGTGTATCGCTATTCACTTGGTCCGTATACCGATCAAGATGGGCCAGATATTCATCAGCTGTCTTCGGGATAATATCGAAATAGAGTTTCTTTGCTTTTTTCGGATTGGAAAACATATAAAGCGACAGGCTTTCCGGCGAGGCATAGGTCAGCCATTCGTCGATGGACAAGCCATTGCCCTTGGTTTTGGAGATTTTCTGTCCCTGCTCGTCAAGGAAGAGTTGGAAGTTAAAACCGGACGGCGGCTCGGTGCCAAGGGCTTTGACGATGCGGTTTGATAGACGCACGGATTCGGTGAGGTCTTCGCCTGACATTTCGTAGTCAACACCCAGGGCAAACCACCGACCGGCCCAGTCGGCTTTCCATTGCAGTTTTACTGCGCCGTCGGCCACGGTGGTTTTGACTTTTTCGCCATTGCTATCCTCAAAAACAATGGTGCCGGCTTTGGCATCGCGTTCAAGAACGGGCACATAAAGCACTTGCCCCGTGGTGGGTGAGATGGGCAAGAATGGGGAGTAGGTGGCCCGGCGTTCCTCGCCCAATGTGGGCAGGATGATATCCATCACCGCATCATAACATTCCAGCATGCGCACCAGCATGGCATTGAAGACGCCGCTGCGATATTGATCAGTAGACGACATGAATTCATAATCGAAGCCAAACTGGTCGAGAAATTTGCACAAGAGCGCATTGTTGTGTGCGGCGAAACTATCATGGGTGCCAAACGGGTCGGGCACATCCGTCAGCGGGCGCTGCAAGAACGGCTCAAGTTTTTCAGGGTTGGGCACCGTTGGCGGCACCTTGCGCATGCCATCAAGGTCGTCGGAAAAGGCGATCAACCGGGTGGGGCGGCCGGTGAGCGCCTCAAAAGAGCGGCGGACCATGGTGGTGCGTGCAACCTCCCCAAAGGTACCAAGATGCGGCAATCCGGAGGGACCATACCCTGTTTCAAAAACCACCGGGCCCTCGGTTTTCTTGATTTTGTCGAGCCGTTTGATCAGCGCCCGCGCCTCCGCGAACGGCCAGGATTTGGCATTGTCTGCGATGGCGGCGGGCAAGGGGGCATTCAGGTTCATGGGAATAGTCCGGGTGAGGTTGGCACTGCCTTTGGGGGGCAAGGCAGCGGTGGGCAAGGAGGCGTGTTCTACGGCGTCGCGGCGCAGGCGTCAAAGACGCTGATGCCCTCACGAGAGCGCAAAGCAAGTGCACAAAGAAAGATCAGCCCGGTCGTCATTTTTGCATTCAGATTTTGTACTGGATGGCTTAGCGTGCGTGGGCATCAATAGGAGATAGGCCCATGGCAGAAAGCGTTCCTTTACTGACGGCTCAGGAAGCCATTATCTATCTTATGGTGATGACCTCGGCCGCTGACGGGGCAATCTCTTCGGAGGAGTTGCGGACAATCGGCAGAGTCGTGCGCTCCTTTCCGCTTTTTGATAGCAATGATGAGCAAACGCTCGTGGAAACGGCAGAAGCGTGCGGTAAGTTAATGGCCTCCGAAGATGGCCTCCATAAAGTGCTGACCGCTGCCCATGGGGCATTGCCGGCGCACCTGGCCGAAACGGCTTATGCGGCAGTTGTTGATGTGGTGACTGCGGATGAAAATCTCGACATGACCGAAATTCGTGTTTTGGAATTGATCCGTAATCAGCTGGATGTGCCCGACGATGGCGCCGCCGCCATAGAACATGCCGCCCGCGCCCGGCACATGACCCTGACCATTGAAGCATGATGTCCGTAAAAGCGGTGAATTGAGCTTTATGAAGAAGCACTCTATGGCCTCGCCTTTGGGTTGGGTTTCGCCTGGTCTGCTCGCGTTTTGCGCTCATTTTGCCTGGGTGGCTTTTTCCGTGTACGCTCTAGGTGAAAAGCGTGGCGGTGTCTATGGGATTGATATTTCGCATTTTATATACGCTCACCTGCGGATTGATTGGCTGGGCGATTGGGGCAACCTACCGTGCCCCCACGGTTGTCATTGAAACCACTGATAAGCTGGTGTTGGCGTCAGGCGATATGATCCGCGATGCCTTACGAGCGCGCGAGCTTGTGCTGGATGATCTGGAAACCGACGGGCATGTGGACAATCAGCGGCCCGTGGACGGCGTTGTTGCTGAGATCGCCAAAGACGCCGCAACAGGCGGTGAGTTTGTGACCTTGAATGCAACCAAAGGGCGCGTGGCCCCCGCTCCCATTTCCCCCGTAGAGGAAATATTATCCGCTAACGGATTAGCGCCTTTTTTGACGCTTTGCAAAATGAAGAGCATTTCTAACGCCCCGCCGGTGGATAGCCACGCCCATGTGAAAACCTATCGTCAGTTGGTGAGTTATAAAGGCATCACCATGGCAATGATGCCTGTACGGACGGCTTGTCTTTCCTCCGGGTTTGGTCGGCGGCATGGAAAAATGCATAAAGGGGTCGATTATTTCAGTAAAAATGGTGGCACCATTTTCGCTGCCGCCGATGGCCAGATTGTTGAGGCTGACTATCGCGATGATTACGGCTTTACGGTCTTGCTAAACCATGGGGACGGGGTGTTTACCCGCTACGCGCATCTGGCCAAGTTTTCTGACGGGGTTGTGGTGGGTGCTGCGGTGCCCATCGGTTTTGCCTTGGGGCCCATGGGTCAGACGGCCGGCTTTAAAATACCAAAGCATCTGCATTTTGAGGTTTTAGAAGGCGACTACAATACCCCGAAAAAGTCATTTGGGTTGAAACCTATCGATCTTCACGCCCTATAAAAAAGGAGCGCTGATACAGGTAGCGCTCCTTATAATGATTATCGGTGTTGGGAGCCTATTCAGCGGCGCACTGGGCAACAACTTCCTGGGCGGCTTCCGACATGTTTGCTGCATCTTCGGGCTGTGACACCTTTGCAAATTCCTCGTAAAGCGACGGATCGGCTTGAGCCGCCTCGTTCAGGCATTCGCAATTTACATCCGAACCATGGGCCTCAACATACGCCTCACAGGAGGCTAGAAATTCCTCATTGGCATTCGCGCTAACCATCCACAAGGCAAGGCCGGCAAGACCCGCAGCGGCAAAGGCAAAATATTTCATCTTTGTGTTTCCTCATTGATTTGACCTTTACGCAACCCGTCATCCGTAGCACAGCTTGCGAGCCAACGCCATGAGCGTACGCACCGCTGCGCTGTGGAACCAAGGGCTTTTCAAACCGCTCAGACCCCTTCGACGAGTATTTTCTCATAGGCGGCATTGATCGCTGCCATGCGGCTTTCGGCAATTTTGATCAGGTCGATGGGCACGCCGCGAGCCACCAGGGCATCCGGATGATTTTCTTTCACCAGGGCGTGGTAGGCCTTTTTCAACGCCGTTGGTGAAAGCCCCGGTTTTAGGCCGAGGACAAGCCACGGGTCATCATCCCCAATACCCAGATGGAGCGCCTTTAGCCGGCGATAGGCCGTGGGCTTCATATCAAAGATAGCGGCAGCTTGGTCGAGAAACTGAATTTCTGCAGGGTGCGCGACGCCGTCCGCCATCGCCACGTAAAACAGGCAATCGAGCACATCTTCGAGAACCGGGCACTGACCGTCATACAATTTGGCAACCCGGGTAAGATAAAGCTCGTAGCCAGCAACATCTTGCTGCGCCAATTGATACAGCATCAGCACTTTGCTTTCCTGCTCAGCGGGATAGCTAAAGAAATCGCGGAACGCGGCAACTTCATCATCGGTAACGACACCGTCAGCTTTCGCCATTTTTGCCGATAGGGCGATTAGCGCGATGGAAAAAGCTGCCTCGTCGCGGCGGGCTTTGCGTTGGGCGAGGGCATCGAGAAAAACGCCAAGTGTGCGGCGACGCGCTTCATCAATGCCGGCCTGAATGCGCTGCCATAAGGTTTGGTTGTCGCCCACCACCACAAGATCGCTCGCCGGCTGCGGATCAGCGGCGGCGCGTTCAGGGGGAGGCGTGGTATCCATCGACATGGTTTCGTCCTAGCGGATCAAAGGCCAGAAAACCAGCAAGGGTCAATTATGCCCGGGCAATCGGCTCGGGCCCTAGTCGCGCCCATGAATACCGCATTCTGTCTTTGCCGCCCCGCGCCAACGCCCGGCCCGCGCATCCTCGCCCGCGGTTACCGGGTGGGTACACGGCCAGCAGCCGATGGAGGGATACCCCTGCGCCACAAGGGGATGTGGCGGCAGATCATGCAGCTTTATGTAGGTTGCCACATCATCAGGCGTCCAGGTGACCAGCGGATTAACCTTGATATGCGGTTCAGCTGCATCAAAAATAGGTAGCTGTATGCGCTCGCCCCCGTGAAATTGTTTGCGCCCGGTAATCCACGCATCATATGCGCTGAGCGCATTTTTCAGGGGGCGGACTTTCCGCAAAGAACAACATCCGTCCGCATCGCGCCGCCATAAGGTACCATCGGGGTCCTCGGCTTCTTTTTCGGTTGCTTCAGGGTGAATATCAATCACTGATTTCAGGCCAAAACGCGCCGCCAGTTTTTTCCGATAGCTAAGCGTTTGCGCAAAGTGTTTTTCCGTATCAAGAAAGATTACAGGGGTATACGGATCAATCTGTGAAATAAGATGGAGCAGAACCACAGACTCGGCCCCAAAGGAAGAGACAAGGGCAATCCGCCCGGCGAAACTCTCGCGCACGGCCCCGGTGAGAATTTCCTCGGCTGATTGACCTTTATACTGCACACATAAAGCGTCGGCCTGCTCGTCCAGAGAGGGTTGGCCGAGCGCTGATGCCTCACAATAGATCTGTGGGCGCAAGCTCATAGATGACATGGCGGTTGATCCCCTGTCATTGACAATAATGATATGGTCACGCGGCTTTATGTCTGGTTCGGTGTCGATCTAACCAGATGGGCGGCTGATCATCAGCGGCCGGTTGATAAAAGTGACTGAACGCCGTCAAGGCATGGTCAAAATTCGTGAGCGCCTCCGGGGTGGCATCCGAATGGGAAAGCTCAATCACATCAAAGCCGCAACGGCGCATAAACAGGACCTGGTCGGCAAGAACATCGCCGCGCGCAATCAGCGTACCGCGATAGCCGCGCCGCTGACGCAGCATGTGTGCCTGTGAATAGGCGCGCCCATCGGCAAATTTTGGGAATGATAAAATAATGGCCCCTGCCGATAGCCCGTTGGTGGGAAGCTCTGCAATTTCAACCTCATTACCGACCACGAGCGCATGGCGGTCGGTGACATTGTCGAGCGTTCCGTCCCCGGCGCCGGTGAATTCAATTTCGGTCCAGTGACGGTCAATGGGCGCAAGACTGGCATTGGTCATCTTAAACAGGGGCATAAAGCGCCTCCTTAAAGGGTGTGGCACCAAGACGGCGATAAGTATCGATAAACCGTTCATCAGCCTGCCGACGGTCCTGGTAGAAGAGAACGAGCTTTTCCACCGCGTCCGTGACGGCGGCGGAGGAAAGACCCCGGCCAACAATTTCCCCGATGGCAGCGTCTTCGGCGGCGGACCCGCCAAGGGTGATTTGGTAAAATTCCTCACCCTTTTTATCAACACCAAGAATGCCAATGTGGCCCACATGGTGGTGGCCGCAGGCATTGATACACCCGGAGATTTTGACCTTTAGGGCGCCCAGGTCGGACTGGCGATTATGGCTGGCAAACCGTTCTGAAAGACGCTGAGCAACGGGGATGGAGCGCGCATTGGCAAGGCTGCAATAATCGAGACCGGGGCATGCGATGATATCACTGATCAGGCCGAGATTTGCCGTGCCCAGATCATTTGCCTTCAACTGGGTGAACACTGCCGGCAAATCCGCTTCGCGCACATGGGGCAAGCACAGGTTCTGCTCATGGGTGACACGAATTTCCCCATGGCCATAACGCTCGGCCAGGTCTGCAATTGCTCTCATCTGGGCGGCGGTTGCGTCACCCGGTATCCCGCCGATGGGCTTTAGGGAGATATTGGCAATCGCAAGACCGGGGGTCTTGTGGGCCGCCACATTGGTGTTGCGCCACTGAACAAATGTCGCGTCATCAGTCTTCGCGCGCACGCTATCTTCATTGGCGGCAGAATTAGTTTCATCGTCAAAAGCCGGCGGTGCGAAATAGGCTTTGATCCGTGCGATTTCATCGGCTGGCACGTCAATTTGGCGCTCGCCCTTTTGTTGATCCCATTCGCGTTCCACGGCCGCACGAAAATCATCGATCCCCATGGCATTGACGAGGATTTTGATCCGCGCTTTGTATTTATTATCGCGGCGTCCGGCGAGGTTATAGACCCGCAGGATCGCTTCCAGATAGCTCAGTAAAGACGCAGTCGGCAGAAACCGCCGAATCTGTTGACCCACATAAGGGGTGCGGCCAAGACCGCCGCCAACAAAAACCGTAAAACCGAGGCCCTTGTCGGGGTCGTCAATCAATTGAAGACCAATATCATGGACCCGTATGGCCGCGCGATCATCGGCGCTGGCGGTGACGGCAATTTTGAATTTGCGCGGTAGGAACGAAAATTCCGGATGAAAAGTCGACCACTGACGAATAAGCTCACACCAATGGCGGGGGTCATCAACCTCATCAGCGGCGGCGCCCGCATATTGATCCGTGGTCACATTACGAATGCAGTTGCCCGACGTTTGTATGGCGTGCATTTCCACCTGAGCGAGGTCGTCGAGCAGATCAGGAACATCGACAAGCGCTGGCCAGTTAAATTGAACATTCTGGCGGGTGGTAAAATGCAAATAGCCTTTGTCGTACTTTTCTGACAGATCAGCCAGCGTGCGCATTTGCCGGGCGGACAAGGTGCCATAGGGGATCGCAACGCGCAGCATATAAGCATGTAATTGCAGATAGAGGCCATTCATCAGACGAAGCGGCTTGAATTGATCTTCGGTGAGGTCGCCATTCAGACGCCGCGCCACCTGACCGCGAAATTGGGCCACGCGTTCGCGAACCATCTGGGCGTCAAATTCGTCATATCGATACATACAAGGCTACTTTCATGGGTCCGTCAGCACGATGGTGGGGCGGTCTATGGATTATTGGCCTGTTTGCCGAGGTCGTCGCGAATGGTCGGTCCGGCACTGCGGATTGTTTCTTTCAACGCGTCGCGTCCGCTGGGCTCGCCGCCCGCCACGTCGATCAAATAGAGATCAGCAATTTCGGTAACCCGCCTTTGGGCTGCTGCTAGGGCTTCCAGCGCATGATCATCGTCGAGCGCCGCCGCCTCGTTAATCGCTTCGACCCAATGATCATCAGCGCCAAGATACAAGACACGACCGTGGTGGAGATGGTTACCAGTGATGATCTTCATGCGGATAACCTCATTGGCTCGGGCATATGATTGCTGGCGTGTTGTGTGGCAAGGGTGCGGATATCGCCATCGGCAAGAGATGCCACCGAACCAACCACAAGGATGGCCGGACCTTTTATGCCTGCCGCCGCCAGCGTGTCGGTTAGGGTGGCGAGGGTGCCGCGCGCTAGGATTTGATCAGGGCGTGATCCGTTTTCGATGATTGCCACGGGCGTTGCAGGCGCCGTGCCGTGGGTGACCAAATTATGGGCAATGCGATCGGCCTTACTAACCCCCATATAAATAACCAACGTATGCCGCAGATCAGATAACGCGCGCCAATTGATGTCGGGGTCTTCATCGCCGCGGGCATGACCTGTGACGAAGGTGAGCATTTGGGCATGGTCCCGGTGGGTTAATGCCATACCAGCGGCGGCGGCGCAGCCCGTTGCGGCAGTGATCCCCGGCGTGACAAAGGCGGGGATACCCGCCGCGCGTAAAGCGTCAAGTTCTTCGCCGCCCCGACCAAAGATAAACGGGTCACCGCCCTTCAGCCGCACAACGGTTTTTCCCTGGCGGGCAAGGTCAATCATCAGTGTATGGATGTCTTCCTGAGGCACCGCGTGATTGGCTTTTGCCTTACCCACAAAAATGCGGTCGGCATCGCGCCGCGCTAGCGTCAGGATCTCATCGCTCACCAAGCGGTCATGTACCAGCACATCAGCCGTTTGCAGGAGGCGATGGGCACGCAAGGTCAACAGGTCCGGATCGCCGGGGCCAGCGCCAACAATATGCACAACACCGATAGCACCATCATCGGCCATAGCGCCGGGCCCATTCACGGCCTGCAGCATGTGTTCGTGGGCGCCATGATCGTCGCCGGCAAGGACCCGCGCGGCGATGGGCCCACTAAAAAATTGTTCCCAGAATTGGCGGGTTTGGGTGCCAAACCGGTTGCGGACGCTGGTGCGAAACCGGGCAGCAAAATCCATCAGCGCGCCCAGCCGCTGGGGCAGCATGGCTTCGATTTTCTCGCGCAAGATGCGCCCGAAAACCGGTGCCACACCATTGCTGGAGATCGCAACAACCAGGTGATCGCGGTCAATGATTGAGGGTGTTGTAAAATCGCAAAGGTCCGGCGCATCGACAACATTCACGAGCGCGCCATCGGCCTTGGCAAGGGCATGGGCAAACGCCTGCGCCGCGCGCTCCTCAACGGCAATCACCGCGATGGGTTGCCCGGCAAAGTCTCCCGCCTTGGGTTCGCGCTGGTGAAGGTTCACCAACCCTGCCGCGATATCGTCGGCCAATTCCCGGCGCAAATCCTCATCAAACACGGGGGCAATCAGATGCAAATTTGCGTGCGCCGCCCGCAGCAGCCGGGCCTTGCGCAGAGCCAAATCGCCGCCGCCCACGATTGTCACGCAGCGATCGCGCAGATTGATAAACAGAGGATAGTTTTGCATGGCTTTCGTCGATCGTGATGTGGTCAGTTGGAAAATTAGAAAAACTGATCAGGTGCAGCGGGCTGAATTGTGTATGTCTCAACAAATATGGGTTTTTTTCCCTAGTGAGAAACGATGTTTGTTTTGCCACACATTAGATATTCTAACTCATCCATGTGTTTGCTGGGGTTTTCGCTGTACAATGGGGGCGCTCCCAAAACTGTGTTGTGGGGCCAGAGCGGTCATTGATTGAGCCAGGGGCTTGCATCCGGGCGAAATTCCCGCCAAACGGATTAAATGATCAGAAAATCTAAAATATCATGAGGCCACTGCCCCCGCTCAACGCGCTTCGTGTCTTTGAATCCGTCGCCAGAAATATGAGTTTTTCTAAAGCGGCGGATGAATTGAATGTCACGCCTGGTGCCGTAAGTCAGCAGATCAAAGCGTTAGAAGCTTATCTGGGTAACCAGATTATCCGGCGGCAAAAGCGTGGTCTGCTACTGACCGATGAGGCGCAGGCAAGCCTGCCCGCGCTGCGCGACGCCTTTGCACAGCTTGCCGATGCGGCTGAAATCCTTGCCCAGCGGGCCAATAGCGGGCGGCTCGCCATTTCCGTTGCCCCGTCCCTGGCATCAAAATGGCTGGTGCCTCGGCTTGACGCCTTTCACGACCGCCATGGGGACGTTGAGGTTTGGCTGTCGGCAGATATGAATGTGGTGGATTTTGCGGTTGATGATGTGGACCTCGCGATCCGCTATGGCGCCGGTGACTATGCCGGTTTGCATGTGGAAAAGCTCATGTCCGAAACCATCGTGCCGGTCTGTAGCACGCGCCTCCTGATTGGGGAGAACGCCCTTAAAACCCCCATGGATATTTGTCACCATACCCTTCTCCATGATGGCAGTACGGACCGTGATGAAAGCTGCCCCGATTGGCCCATGTGGTTAAAGGCGGCGGGTGTCACTGATATTGATTGCCGACGAGGGCCCACCTTTAATCAGTCCAGCCTGGTGATCGAGGCCGCCGTTGCAGGCCGGGGGATTGCCCTTGCCAAGGCGTCGCTGGCGCTTGCGGATCTTGAAGCAGCGCGTCTTGTCATCCCGTTTGATATGGAGACGCCCACGGATTTTGCGTATTACATCGTCTGCCCACGGTCAAAACGCGATAACAAAGCGGTGCGAACCTTTATCCGCTGGCTGCATGGTGAGGCGACACAGTCTACAGCTGAACGCAGCCGCCGCATCGATGGCGATGATGGTGTATCGGCCCCGTAAAGTACTGCGCCTTTAGCGCCCAACCAAAAACTCTGTTTTCGTCGTCTGCAAACGCGTTTTTCTGCGCTTCCGGTGCTCACGTACCAATATATGCTGCGCTTAATGCCGGGGGGCGGTTTTTCTTTCTTTTCCCCTATGTCGTGGTATTGTATTGGCAGGGCAGGATTATAAAGATAATCCGTATCAAGAGGGGTAAGGCATGAATGCGGGTATTTTAGCCGGGGCGACCGGCGTTTTAATCCTTATCGGGACGATGACATATCTCATCTTGACGGCGCGACAATTGCGCGGCTCATCCCTTTTTAACCGGCTATTTATTGTTGTTGCTGTTACCTCTGCCTGTTTTAGTTCGATCAGTTCGGCCATTGGGTTTGGCCTGATTACCAGCCAGGAAAATGAAGATCTCTTTCGCAATGCCGTGCTGCCACCGGCATTTGGTATGTTTGTCTTTTTCGTCACCGTCGCCATTTGGGTTGGCGGGGCGGAGCTGGTCCGAAATCGAGACTGGTTTCGCGCACTGGAAGGGCGGTCGGGGCTCATGGCTGACGGACTGTTTTTTCTCGAACGGCTGGTTAAGCTGTTTGTGGTGATCCCTATTCTGGCGATGATCCTGTTTCTTGTCTCCACCTGGACAAGTGTTGTGGGCATCGCCGGTGTTGATGCGGTGCGCCTGACCTATACTGACGAATTAAGCCGGTTACAGCGCGAATGCACGGGTATCGTGAGCTATCGGCAAAATGATCTCCTGTTTCTTGATGACCTCAAGCTGGCGATAACGGATGTGCGCCGGGCGGCCCGCCGGGAACAGGAGAGCGGCGGGCAAACCGGTATTCGCGGGCGCGGACCAGCAGCCGATTATATTGACGGCGTTGCCGACTGGCTGACAACGTTAGAGGCATCTGCGGTTGCGATTGTTGACGAAGAACGGGGCAGCGCGGCAAGCCCCCGTGCCCTTAGCCCTTACTCCTCAACCATCTGTGCCCGGACGGGTGAGGGCCTGAAGCAGCAACTCAGCACCAATGCCTTTGAAAATTATGATGCGTGGACACGCGCGTTTGAGGCGCCATTTGATGATTTTACCCTGACCCTAAACCGCTGGCGGCGGGATAACCGTTTAGTCTCGTTTATGGCGCAACAGCTCGATAGTTTTGACCGGGCCAACCCCAAACCCATCAGTACCAAGAATTCTCGCCGCGGTGACATTCAGGCGGCGGTGATTGATCGCTATGCAGGTCAGGTAAAGACAGCGCTTGGCAAACTCGTTGCCCGCCAGAAACGGCGCAAACCGCCAAAGCCGTTATTGTCTGCGCGTGAACGCTCCCCCGAACGCGGTCTTGATATTTTCCGGGTGCTGATCTGGCCTGGTGACGATGGGGACACACCGCCAGCGCGTGTCTCGCGCACGCAGGCCGTTGTGGACAAAGAAGTGGTACCGGGTTTGTCCGTGATCACACCGCGCGACGCTGTCCTGAAAAATTTTCAGATTTTCTCCGATGTTTGGGCTCTGGCCATGAGTTGGGATTACGCAAGTTACATCCTGCTCCTCGCCTTCCTCTTCTTCCCCAGCGCCGAACGCGCCGCGGGCTTTAAGGATGGTGACGACAGTCTCATGGGCTAAGCCGCGGCACCGGTAGAATTTTGCAACGCCGGGGCGTAGCGGCTACACCCGCTTTATGAACACGCGATCCCCGACCCCCGCCGACGCGACAACGACATTCGTGCCAAAATATGGCGCTGACGGATTGATCACCGCGATTGCCCAGGATTACCAGTCCGGGGCGATCTTGATGGTGGCGCATATGAATGCCGAGGCGCTTGCCGCAACCCTTGCCGAAGGGCGGGCGGTTTATTGGTCCCGGTCGCGTCAATCGCTTTGGCGCAAGGGCGAAACCTCCGGCCATACGCAGAAAGTGCACGCCATCCTTGTGGATTGCGACCAGGACGCGATTATTCTGACGGTGGAGCAAACGGGCGCCGCCTGTCATACCGGACGCAGATCCTGCTTTTACCGCGCGATAGAAGGCAATAACGCCGCCACGGCAACACTGCGCTTTGTTGACGATTAATCAGCTACGCTCCTGCGACGCCGCCATGACCTGGCAGGGCTTACCGCCCGTGATACTTGTGGCGGTGCTTCTGGTATTGTTCAGGTTTTCCCGGTACATGGGCGCCATGACATCGCAAACGCCACCCTCGCCATCTATGGCCGGTGCCCGCCCTGATGCAGGGTCACGGGCCGGTACCGGGCGGGGCCCGCGTCTGGAAAACTTGCCCACGGCGCGTCGGCTCACCGGTGCACAGGCCGAGGCGCGGTCCCGTACCGTGCGTGTCTTGCGCTATGTGCTGCCTGGATTGGCTGTCATCCTTCTCATCATCTTTTTTGTGGCCAGTCAGAACAAGCCCGAAGATAATACCCGCCTTGAGGACCTGGCGCTTGATGAGGTGATGCCAGAGGCGGGCGCCATGACAAACCCCACTTTCGCGGGCATTGACGATGATGGGCAGCCCTATAAAATTACTGCTGCCACCGCCATACAGGACCGCGAGTCCGATAAAGTGGTGATCTTGGAAAACCCCAGCGCAACGATCAATGACGGCAATGATGACATGCTTGCGCGCGCCAATCGGGGTCAATTCAAATCCGAGGAAAAGCTGCTTTCGCTTGAGGATGATGTGACGTTGGAACGGGTCATCAATGGGCGTAATTATGTGCTGCGCTCGCCCGCGGCGATCGTCTCCATTGATGGAGAAACCATGACGAGCGAAAGCGGTGTTACGGGCCAATCGGACCGGGGCAAATTACGCGCCGATAAGGTCGAAATTTTCAATGGGGAGCGCCGCGTGATCTTTCGCGGTAATGTTCTGATGAAGTTCGAACCGAAGCCCCAGGCAAGCGGTAATTGATTGGCAACGTCGCGGCGGGCATGGTCGCAGCACTCCATGCTTAATACCAAACAGCTAACGGCGCCGCAGTTTGATTTGAACGGGGTGCGGCGAGGTCACTTTGTTCATATCCCGTGAGAACGCTGCGCGCACATAGCGCGGATGGCTGACCGTACACTGAACAGTGATAAGCTGTGTGGGGATAGATCTGGGGACGGTCACAGTGACCGTGGTTTTACCTGTTCTGTCGGTCTGCAAACGAACCCGTTTGTTGAGCCAGGTGCAGCTAACTTGCGCATCAGATATGGCCCGAGCGTCATTGGCGGCATCGGCCACCCCCAGCAACAGGCGAATGGTATTGCTGGGTTGGGTACGTCCCGGCATTTGCGGGGTTGCTGATACGCCGGATGCAAGAGCACCATGGGCAAAGATCGTGAGCGCGCCGACCAACCCGGACTTGATGCCCACTTGCCAGTGAAAAGCATAAGATTGCGCCATTGTCTCCTACCTCACACAACAATCAGTAAAGATATTATTGACCGTATCACAGCATGAAAGCGGTGGGCGCGGTGGATTATAGGGTGGGCGTTCGCAGTGGTCATAGCCGCACGCATAACCGGGCGCGCAACATCCTGTCTTTGATGGATGATATCTTCGCGGATGTTTTGATCGTTTTCTCGCGGCCTTGATGCGCTCTCGTTCCAAGTCGGCTTCAATCACTTTTAGATCAATGGCGAGCGACGAAAATCGCTGCTGCGCCTGATTCCACATGCTTTCGGTCCGCAAACATTGGGTTTCTTTATGTCCATTTCGTTCTAGGCACCGATTATAGGCCGTGCAGCTTTGTGTGACCATCCGGTAGGTTGCCTCCACCTCCGCGTCATAGGCGCCAAGCTTTTGCGCAAGGATAGTACGATTTTCCTCCGTGTAGGTTCCATATTTATTCTGGTTTGGTGCAATGGACTTTCGTTTGTCATTCGACGAGGTGAGTAGGGCTTGCTTTTCTTCTGCCAATGCCGCGACCGAACAAATCTGATTGGCCGCTTCCAGCTGAAACCGATTGCGTTCACTGGGCGAGACGCAGCCGGTGGCAAACATCATCAATGCGGCAACAAATAAGGCTAGGTTCTTCATCAATCTCCCCTTTTGCTATTGATTGGGATTACATCCACGACCCACACGGTCGAGAATTTCGGGTGCACTCAGATCACCGCGCAGTTTGCGCCAGCGGGTTGAAGCGTCATCTGAAGGATATTTGCCGATTGCATGCCGCGCCGCCGGGTGGCCAAGGCCAGCCGCTTCGCTCAAATAGCTATCTGCGCGTTCGGCATTTTGAACCGCATCGCACACCAGAACGCTGGCCCGCACGGTGCCAGTGCCATACATCAGCGCAAGGTTCCAGGCGGCATCGGCACTATGATTTAGTGCCGCATTGTTGAACCAGTTCAGGGCGAAGTCGGTGCTCTGGCGCACGCCTAAGCCGCCAGCATACATGATGCCCAATATGTTTTCCGATGCGCTATCTTTGGCAATCTGCGCGCCGCCGCAGATTAATAGTGCTGTTTGTTCGGCGGTTAAAACACCGGTCTGATCAAACCACAAATCACCCTGAAAGTTACGGATCGCCGCACGCGTTGCCGGCGTATACTGATTATTGATATGGTCACGATAATAGCCAAGCGCTTTTAGTGCCGTCTGCTTCTGGCGCATTTCGATAAGGGCGCCGAGGGGGTTGTTTTCATATCCGAAAGAAATCCTGGCCAGACTTGCGTCATCATACTCACATGTCATCAATTGAAACTGGATCCGTTTGGCTGACAAAATTGCCGCCTGGGCGCCGTTGGAACTCCCCAGGAAAATCGATTGTCGGTAAAAGCGCAGTGCTTGATCCCAGTCGCGTACGGCGCTCAATGCGTCGCCCATATTTAGATAGTAGCGGGAAAAGCGGATGGCTGCTTGGGCGTTTTGCGCTTCTTCGCACAAACCTTCGGCCCAAACGGTGCAAGGGCCCCCTTCTGGCGTGACTGTGTACGGAAAAAATCGCGCATTTGTCTGTTGTTGGCCGTCGCTATAGCCGGTGCCATACCCGCTTTCATAACTGATTTTCCGAATAAATTTACTGTAATAGGTCGCGGCAAAGACACTTGCGGTGACAAAGGCGAGAAGGACAATAATTTGTATAAGGAATTTAATAATGGCAACAAGACGCCCATCAAGACGGGATTGGCGTTTCTTGATACCAACCATATAGTCAGGGTCATCAGCTGTTGCGGGTAAGCACATTACGCCTTGATGGCCGACGGCTGATCCTGATGGTGCCGGGCATTGGCAGCGATCTTCCGGGCAGGGACAGCTATGACCCCAAGGCGCCGGCGTGTCATGGTGCAGAAGCGGGCGAAGCGCGCGTTCCCCAGCAGCTTGTATTCCGCTGCCCATTGATCCACTGGGGAATGTCCTGCGGGCACTCAAAGGTGGTTGCAACTGTCTTGTTTCATCAAAGTTCTCAGTCATTTTTCTCTCCCACTCCTCACGCCTACCCCCAACCGGGCGAGGTCCGCCGACGGCGATGGTCTGTTCACCGAAGGGTTCGCCGCCAGCGGATTTTGCCGCACGGCCGGGCAGCCGTGGTTGAGCGATTGGGAGACCCATACTGGTGCCGCAAGGGCTATGCAGCACCAGTGGGCTCACTCCCCCGCGCCGATCCCGGGTAACGACCGGTTCACCATAACTGGGAAGTTAATTGGCAGAGGTAACGACGGTTACACAGCGGCGATTTTTATTTTGGCGTCGGACTATGCTACGCTTTTAATGCACAGCGGTGGCTCAGGGCTGTTGCGCGCGTTTGAGGTAAGACAGTAGGGCGAGACAGCAAGAATATGGCGCCAAAGCCACGCAAGACCGATCAGGCGTTCCTCCGTACACAGCTTTGTGAGGCAGATTACTTCAAAGGTCTGGAGCCTCAAACACTTGGTCTTTTGTTCGCAGCAAGTCGGTGTGAGGATTACGCTGCGGGCACGCCGGTGTTTGCACGTGGTGACCCGTGCGATGGGGTTTTCCTTGTTGTTCACGGTGAAATCGAGATTTCCGTCATGTCCGAAAACGGGCGTTTTTTGAATGTTGCGCAGGTTTACCCTGGTGAGCTTTTTGGCGAGTTCGGCGCTATTGATGGCGGTACACGCACAGCTGATGCATGTGCTCTAAATGCTTCTACCGTGATCCGTATCAAGAGCAGTCGCTTTGTGGAGGCGGTGACCACAAGCCCGGCTCTATCGAGGCAGGTGATGGTGGATGTGATTTCAAAATTACGCGCGACCAACATTCAGATTGAGGAAATGACCTTTCGGCCATTACGTGCGCGGGTGGCTAGGTTACTCGTTTCCCTGTCGGCGGGGGATAGCCGCAGCACCATCAACATCACCCAAAGCCAACTGGCCGCGCGCCTCAGCGCCACCCGAGAAAAAGTGAATGGCCATTTGCGTAGCTTGCAAGATAGGGGCGCCATCGCCTTGCGCCGGGGTATGATCGAAATTGTCGATCGAGACCTGTTGAGTGCGGCAGCGGAAGAGCTCGGCGGTTAGGCAGCGCAATTCCCGGCTGCAGGCAAAATCCCCAATGACCCCTCGAGCAGGCCCATAGATCGCGCAGCCGCAAAAATGCAGCCTCCTGGCGTATTGCGTGCCCACCAACCCTTGTTTGGTTTCGTTAAAGATGATTAAATTTCGCAAACAGCGTGCCGTTGGTTGGGGACCTTTATGGCTATTGGGGGTATCGAAAACACGACCGGAGACGGTGATGCCCATCGCACAGGCGAGGCCCCGCCCTATCGCGCTTTTATCAGCTATAGCCGTAAAGACAGCGCCATCGCCGCCTGGCTCACCCGTAAATTGGAAACCTGGCGTGTTCCAAATCATTTTACCGCCGGGCGTGGACCACTGCACCCGCAAGGCAACCGGCGCCCCTTGCAGCCAATTTTTCGTGATCGCGACGAACTGGCGGCGACCCATTCCCTAAGCGACACCATCCAAACCGCGTTGGCGCAATCAGAGTGGCTAATTGTTTTGTGTTCGCCCCATGCGCGCGCCTCCCGCTGGGTCAATCAGGAGATTGAAACCTTTACCCGGTTGCGGGGGCCTAAAAAAATCCTCGCCGTGATTGTCGACGGCGAACCCCTGGGCAGCATAACCGGCACAGGGCCCGAATGTTTTCCTGAAAGCTTGGGCTTCACCCGGACAGATGGCGAAGATGCGCTTCACCCATCAACCGAGCCTTGCGCTGCCGACCTGCGCGATGCGGGCGATGGCAAACGCCTCGGCTTTCTCAAGCTTGCCGCCGGCATGCTGGAGGTCAACCTCGACGCCCTGGTGCGCCGCGACCTCATCCGCCGCAACCGAACTGTAACCGCCGTCACAGTCGCATCACTCGCCGGCATGATACTGATGAGCGGTCTCGCACTAGCGGCTTGGAATGGTCAACGCGAGGCGCAACACCAACGGGCGGAAGCCATTGCAAGAACGCAAAGTGCAGAAGAGTTAATTCAATTCATGCTTACAGAATTAAAGACAGAACTGGAGTCGGTTGGCCGACTTGATGCACTGGAAATCGTCGGCAAACAGGCTTCGCAATATTATCAGGCTTATCCGCTGGACCGGCATTCGGATGATGCGCTTGGGCGGCGGTCACGGGTATTCCACTTTCTTGGCGAAATTGCCGGCAAAATAGGCGACGAGGAAAAGAAAAATCAGTATTTTCAGTATGCATACGAAGCAACAAATAGTCTGCTTTCGCGTAACCCACAAAGTGGCGACCGTATCTTCGACCATGCCCAAAGCAGCTACTGGAAGGGGCATGCACTCTGGAAAACGAAGGACTACGAAAATGCGTCCCGCTATTTCCAAGAATATATTGATCTTGCAGAAAGATTAGCGTCAGTCGAAACAGGAACGCAGAGAAGCTTACAAGAATTAAGCTATGCGTATACAAACTTTGGAATTTTGAACTTTTCAAACGGCCAAATCGAAAAAGCGATTGATCAATATAACCGGTCACTCCCTTCTTTTGAGGCCCTAGCTAACGAAAACCCGGATAACCTGCAGTATAATATTGATCTTGCGAATGCTTATGCGTGGCTCGCCGATGCGTACTTTGAGATACAAGACTTTGAAAAGGCCGCTCAACGGCGCACAGCGGAAATCCTAGTTCTCAAACGGTTACTTGAGGACGACCTATTAAACATAAAACTCCAATACAAAGCTTTGACGTCTTCTATTGGGATGATCAGGGTTCGTATTGAACAAAGTCGTTATATTGAGGCGGGCGCTCTTCTTGAAAAAAACAGAATGATTGCACAAGCACTTCGGACGACAGATCCAAAAAATGAGGAATTTCTGATCGCTGATCTCAAACTTCAAACATTGCAGGTGAAGGTATACCTCGCCAAGGAAGAGGTTTCAAAAGCCGCCTCCATTCTCAATCAGACCAAAGTACTGACGCAAAAGCTCTCGGAACAAGCTCACGAGCGTTTAGAGAGTTACTTACAATTTCAGGATGAAGCCGCCCTACAAATTGCAACGTTGAACTAGGGCATCATTAAACATGAGGATCACCTAAATGCGAAAATCCCTATTATTTTGGCTTTCACTTCTTTCAATTCCCTTTTCTGCGAACGCTCAAACAACAATTGACTGCCTTTATTCGCAAGAACATAGGACCGTTCCCGACAGCCAGGCGGCCACAAACAAGCAGGTTATTGCGATCAAGATTGACCGAGATGGTTATCCGTTTGGAGGCGTCCCAACCAAGCGCTTCGCGAAAAAGTTGAATAGTTTAACTCAGGCTCAGTGGGCGTCAGAAATTGAGGCGGCGGGCGAAAAACAATTTACCTGGAAGAAAACTTCCCCTGATTCAATGCTAGTAAAAACAACCCAAAATAGCATATTTGCGGTAAAACTCTTTCCAAAATCTTGGGTTTTTGATCCCGAAAAACCATTGCTCATTGATCGCGTTGTGGGCATAGGTACTTATTCAAAACCGGATCAACCATCGGACGTATCAAAGATACCACCCGATATCGGTAAACTGCCAGCAAAATTTTATTGGCCACTTAAAGTAGCATCGACAGCAGAAACCAGAAAAGTGCTCTATGTGAATTTTGACCGCGGTCACATATCAGCGCCAGATCGGCGCCTTTCAAAAAGGTGTCAATTTAAATATGATTTGATGGTAAAGGTCATTCCAGATTTGGTAATCAAAAAAGGCTATGGGTTTCTTGAAACTTCGAATGTCGATGAATTCCCCTCCGTATCATTGCGCAATCTTTTGGGATCGAGTCCCGGAATTTCTCCAGACCGTTTTGACGGGAATTCAACCCTTATCATCGATCCTATCATTGACAATGATGGCGGCGGGTGATTGCATCAATGGGTGTGTACGGAGGACCTGGGAAAAAGGACTGTAACAGGCCATACCACTCTTCGGCAGCCATAGATGATGCGATTCATTTGGCAAACATAGGGGCATCAGAAGCCGCCCAGAATGCCGCCCTTGCCATTTCCAATAATCCTTCACTTACAAATGAAGATAGACTTAGAATTGAAGCATTGCGCGGGCGACTTTTGAAAGATCAGGCCCGCAAAATGCCCGAACCGGAGAGGCTTCAAACCCTTTTGGCGGCAGCCCGTTGTTACGAAAAAGTGGCGGATACCTATGAGAGTATTTTTGCAGGTATAAATGCGGCTAGCCTTTTTTTTATCTGCGGCAGGCATGCAACCTCCGAAACACTTGCGCGTCGCTGCTTAAAGCAATTATGCAATATGACGGCACCATTAGGGCCGCGAGAACGGTATTTTCATCAAGCAACAAAGGCGGAGGCTTACCTCATACTGAATCGACAATCGCGAGCTGAACAGTCTCTTTGCGAGGCAATAGCCGAGGCCCCGACCGATTACCGATCTCACGCGACGACGCTCCGCCAATTCGAATTGATATCGAAACACTTAGGACTGGGAACCGATTGGTTAACCCTCTTTCGTCCGCCAACTGTTTGCCATTTTGCAGGCAATCTTGATGCTCTGAGCCATTTTTGTGGGGAGACGAATAATTCGCCGCAAGCACTCACCGAGACTTTAGCTGCTAACCGCGTTGGAGCCGGTTATGGCGCGCTGGCGGCTGGCGCTGACATCTTGGTCGCAGAGGCTTTGCTAGCGCGGGGGGCGGATTTGAATATTATTCTTCCGTGCACCGCAAAACTGTTCAAAACGATTTCAGTCGATCCATTTGGTCGTGATTGGTCAGCGCGGTTTGATCGGTGCCTTGATGGCGCGCAAAGCGTTATGCTAGCCACGCACGATTCCAGCTTGTCCTGTAACCGGGCCCTCGACCTTGCCAGCACAATGGCGATGGGAATGGCGATCGAAGAAGCCGACCTTCATTGCAGTCGTGCTATCCAATTAACCGTTGCAGCTGGCGAGGAAAGTGGTGCTTTTACACGACGGTCACGAGCTGCTTGGAGCGGCGCTGGACGCGAAAGCTTTCACCTCGCTTTAGATGGTAAGAGTTCTGCTTTCGCGGCATCACCTCGGGCGGCAATCCCCGAACAAAATCGGTTTATGGCCACCATGCTGTTCGCCGATATTGGCGGCTTTGGCTCCCTGAACGACGAACAGGTCACTTCATGTCTGGAGGCCATTTTTGATCCCCTTGGCGACATCATCAACACCCACAAAATCTTACCGGTGCACCGGGCAAGCTGGGGCGATGGCATTTTTCTGGTGTATGAAAGTGTCCAGCACGCGGCGGAAATTGCGCTGCGCATGCAAGAGGCCTTTCAGACTTTTGATCTGACGGCTTATGGCCTGCCGGAGACTCTGGCCTTGCGGATTGGCGGGCATTATGCGCCGGCAAGTTTCCAACAGGACCCGATAACCGGTCGTCCTTCGGTTTATGGATCGCAGGTTTCTTATGCCGCGCGCATCGAGCCCGAAACACTGCCCGGATCGGTTTTCGTGAGTGAGCACTTTGCCGCCGCTATCCGGTTGTACCGTGGTCATGATTTTGTTGCCTATGACACTAAGCAGGAAACCACGAGCGAAAAGGCACCTGGTATTCGCCTGTTTAATCTTGTCCGCAAAAGCTAGCGCCAAGATATGGCTTATCGCGCTGCGCGCCATCTGGCTATTGCGATCATAAGGGTACGCCCGTTTGGCAGTATTGGCTGACTGATTAAAGGTGAGCGCGCCTGGTGCCTCGCCGCCCATCGGGACAGAATGGTCAAAAAGATCGCTTTGCCGCCCAGACTACGATTTTCTCGCCGTCGGAAATTGTCTGGTCGGGGTTACAGACCAGCGAAGGCCATCTCACACTTCTTCAAGTGGCATGGAGAAATACGGGTTTGAACGATGAGATAGCATCTATCTGGGCGTGATTATCTGGTGTGGTGTCAAATATGAGAATACGAATGATTCGCAGTTAGGGTGCCGTCGAGCTGATCTTCTCGTTTCATCTTTTGGCCCTTCCCCGCGCGCAGGGTGCCTTGTATGCTCTGCCTAACTCTCAGCCCATTCATGCAGGCGTTTTCATGTCGAACTTTTTTAGCCGGTTTCAGAGACTGGCAATTTTCTCTGTTGGTCTACTCGGTATGATCGTCCCCGCCGCCCATGGCCAGCGCATCGGGATTGGTAATGAGGCTATCTATGTCTCCAGCGAGTTTGCAGAAGCTACCGAGGCCCAGTTTATCTGGGAGGAAAATGTGCGCATCGTGCAGGGCAAAGCGATCCTGACCGCGGATAAGGTCGTGGGCACACTCACCGGCAAGGGTGATATCAGTGAGATCATCGCCACCGGAAAGGTTCGCTATTCCGACGGCACGCAAGCCATAACCGGTGATCGTGGCACCTATAATGAAACGGCGCGCACGCTGACCATCGTCGGCGATGTAATCCTGACCCAGGGCGAGAATGTTTTCACCGCGGGGGAGGCTGTCTATTGGATTGACACGGGCCGGGTGCGTTTTCGCCCGAAGCCGGGAAAACGCGTGCGGGGTTTGATCAATCCGGATTCTAAGTTGCGCTTGAATTAAGCCGTGCTTACCTCTCGACCAGAGGGATTGAACAGTGGCCCCGGTATTGCTTTTGTCTTGGCCGACCCCCAGTTTCAAATGACGGAACAGTATGACTGATACGCCAAAGCCGCCCGCATCGGGACCAGCCACCAGTCGCGAAAGAGCTGGCCAAACGCGCGGCCAAATAGGTGACAAGCCGGGTGGCAACCCCGCGGGCCCGGGCATGGCCATGGGTAGCCTCGACGCTGATCGTGGCATTACCCAAATTTCCGCAACCGTCGCTGGCGCTGCGGCGGCCGGCTCAGCCCCGGTTAAGCCAATGGTTATTGATGGGGATGGCGGTTTGATTGCCTCGGGCCTCGCCAAAACCTTCAAACGGCGGCCCGTCGTGCGCAACGTCTCCATGCAAGTGAACAGGGGGGAGGCGGTGGGGCTGCTCGGCCCGAACGGCGCAGGCAAAACCACCTGCTTTTACATGATCACAGGGCTCATTCCCGCTGATCAGGGCACCATCGTCATTGACGGCACCGATGCCTCGCGTTTGCCCATGTATCAGCGGGCCCGGCTCGGGATTGGCTATTTGCCTCAAGAGGCCTCGATCTTTCGCGGGCTCACGGTGGAGCAGAATTTGCGTGCCGTTGTTGAGTTGGTGGAGAAAAACCGCGACCGCCAGGAAGCGCTGATCAACGAATTGCTCACCGAATTTAATATTAACCATATCCGCAGCGCCTCGGCATTGGCCCTGTCCGGCGGGGAGCGTCGGCGGGTGGAGATTGCCCGGGCGCTGGCCACCGGGCCGGCCTATATGCTCCTTGATGAGCCGTTTGCCGGTATCGACCCGCTGGCAATTGCGGATATCCGGGAGCTGGTGAGCCATCTAAAAGAACGCGGTATCGGCGTGCTGATCACTGATCATAATGTGCGCGAAACCCTGGATATCATCGATCGTGCATACATTATTCACGAAGGTGAGGTACTGATCGAAGGAAGCCCGTCGGAGATTGTGGGCGATGAGGATGTCCGCCGGGTTTATCTCGGCGATGGCTTCCAAATGTAAATATGTGTTACCGGCTGGCGCGTCCTTTCCCAGGCGGTTGGCCTAGAGGATGGTTGGCGTGGCGTTAGGCCCAAGACTCGAATTCAAGCAATCCCAGCAATTGGTGATGACCCCGCAATTGCAGCAGGCGATCAAGCTGTTGCAATTGTCCAATCTTGAACTTGCCGACTATGTGGAAGAGCAGCTGGAGGAAAACCCGTTCCTTGAGCGGCTGACCGATGCCAATGATCCGCTTACCGATCGACGCAACCGCGATGGGGAAGCCGGATCAACCGATAGTGCACCAGAAAATGAGCGTGCCGATGGCCAGGCTGCTGAAAACCCCCTGGAAATGAACGGCAGCGACACGCACAGCGCTCAGGATAGTATTGATGCTGACTATAGTGATATCGACCCCGACTCAACCGGGAGCGATAAGGCGGTAAGCGATGCGCCAAGTCAGGATTATGCTGTTAATGAATGGTCAAATGCGACCAATGGGGCGAGCGCAGGCCATGGCGGCGGTACAGACCGACTGTTTGATGCAACCCTATCGCGAGAAATTTCGCTCCACGATCATCTGACGGAGCAATTACAGATTGCAAGCCGTGATCAATTGCATTTAATGATCGGTGCAGAGATTATTGATCAAATCGACGAGGCCGGATATTTTCGCGGCTCTACCCTTGAACTTGCTCAGCGGCTTGGTGCGCAAGAACCGTTAGTGGCGCAAACACTGGAGATGATCCAGGCGTTTGAACCCTCCGGTGTTGGCGCACGCACCATCAAAGAATGCCTTAGCTTGCAGCTTAAAGATAAAAACCGGTTTGACCCGGCCATGGCTGCGTTCATCGACAATATCGAATTGTTGGCAAAGGGGGATCTAAAAGGCCTGATCAAGGCAACCGGCGCCAGCGAAGAAGATGTGCGCGATATGATTGCAGAAGTCCGCGCCCTGACGCCTAAACCAGGTTATGCCTTTGGCGCTGAGACGGTCCATGCGGTTGTCCCTGATATTTTTGTTCGTCAGGGGCCGGATGGTATGTGGAAAGTTGAGCTTAATACTGACAATCTACCACGCGTTCTTGCCAATCAGGTCTATTATAATGAAATTAACGCCGATGCGACGCGTGAGGAAGACAAGCTTTTCCTGACCGAACAGATCAGCAATGCAAATTGGCTTGTGAAAAGTCTGGACCAGCGCGCCCGCACCATTCTCAAAGTCGCCAGCGAAATTGTCCGTCAGCAGGATGCGTTTTTTGCCTATGGCATTATGCATTTGCGCCCGCTTAATCTGAAAGTGGTGGCTGACGCCATCGAAATGCATGAATCGACCGTCAGCCGCGCCACAGCCAACAAATATATGGCGACGCCGCGCGGGCTGTTTGAACTAAAATATTTCTTCACTGCATCGATTGCGTCGGCATCAGGCGGGGAAGCCCATTCTGCTGAAGCCGTCCGCCACCGGATCAAAGAATTGGTTGAGGCGGAAACGCATGGCAATGTTCTGTCCGACGACGCCATCGTTGATATCCTGAAACAGGATGGCATCGAGATTGCCCGGCGAACGGTTGCGAAATATCGCGAGACCTTAAACATTCCGTCATCGGTGCAAAGACGCCGGAACTTCGCCAAGGCGGCGATTTAGACCCGAAAAACCTACAAACCCGTCATTTCGGTCAGAGTGCGCCCGAGGCGGTCGAGATCGCGCCCTGAAGAAAGACGGTGATCACCGTCTTTGACCAGCGTGCAGTCGATATCATCGCTATCAAGGCAATCCACCACGCGCAGGGCGTGGGCCCAGGGCACATCCTCATCGCGCATTCCCTGCAGGATACGCACGGGCCCGCTTACGGGAATCGTCCCGTCAAGCACCAGATGCTTGCGTCCATCTTCAATCAGGGCGCGGGTGATGACCTCCGGCTCATTGCTATAGGCAGAAGGGGTTTCGATACGTCCGTCGGTGAGCAGGGTTTGGCGGGTTGCCTCATCCATGCCAGGCCACATAAGGGCTTCGGTGAAATCGGGCGCTGGCGCGATCAACACCATCCCCGCAACCCGGTCCGGGTGGCGCTGTGCCAAGAGCATGGCAATCCAGCCGCCCATGGATGATCCAATAAGGATTTGTGGACCATCCGTTAGGGTGGTGAGGATATGGGCGGCATCTGAGGCCCATTGGCCGATGGTACCGTCTGCAAAAATGCCATCGGATTCGCCGTGTCCGGAATAATCGAACCGCACGCTAGCGCGGCCGTTCTTGCGGGCCCAGTCTTCCATGAATTCAGCCTTGGAGCCGCGCATATCGGATCGGAACCCGCCGAGCCAGACAAGGCCCGGACCTACGCCCGCGCAGTGCGCATAGGCGAGGCGTCCATGGGGCCCGTCAAGGAATTGCGTGCTTTCGGCCAAAGGGGACGCCCGCTACTCGCCGGGTTTTATGGCCGGGTTCATGCCCCCGCTTAACGGTTCGGCGAATTCTTCTTCCCCGGCCAGTTGGTGTTCGGGCTTTTCGCCCAGACTATCGAGATGCATCAGCTTTTTAATCAGGGGGGAGATCAATAGCATGAAAACGGCAATCCCCATGGCCACATAGGCGACATTTGTATACACCGCCGCGTACCCGGCCTTGGCGGCTGCCACATCGGTCAGTTGCCCGCCAATGGTCTCCGCGCCGGTAGTGCGGGCAATGACGCCTGCAAGGTAGTTAGACAAACCCGAATAGAGGAACCACGCCCCCATGGACAACCCAACCACGCGAGCGGGCGCCATTTTGGTAACGGTGGAAAGCCCCACGGGGGAGACCATCAATTCGCCCATGGTATGGATCCAGTAGATCAGGAAGACAAAGCCCACGGCGGTAAGGCCAACCGACCCCGATGCTTTCATCCCCGCCACAAGCGATAAAAAGCCTAGGCCTGCAAGGAAAACGCCAAAGGCGAATTTGACAGGGGCGGAGGGTTCGGCATTACGCTTGCCGAGTGCCACCCAGATCCAGGCGATGATGGGGGCAAAGACAACAATGTACCCGGCATTCAGGAATTGAAAAATCGGCGCAGGGACACTTAATCCAAAGATTGTTCGATCAACGAGGCGCGCCGTGAAAAGGTTCAGCGAGGAGCCCGCTTGTTCAAACAGTGCCCAGAACGGGATTTGCGCTAGAACGAAATAGATTGCCGCGAGCATCCGGTCGCGTTCAATCCCGGCAAGCTTTGTCAGCGCATAGGTCACCAGGCCCAAAAAGACGAGAATGCCAAGACTGCCAACAAACCAGCTTGGGATCACATGGGCATTCATCACCAGCAGCATGGCAAGACCGATGATCACCAGACCGGCAAGATAGCAGGCCATTTCAATATTGATGGGCCCCAGGAAGGATTCTTTGAGCTTTTCGTCGCTCGGCGGATCAGCCCGGCCCTCAAGCCAGGGTTGGCCCACCAGAAAGACGATCAGCCCCAGGAACATGCCGATGCCCGCAAGGCCAAAGCCATATTTCCAGCCATAGGCAATACCCAGATAGCCACAGAAAATCGACGCCAGTAGGGAACCCAGATTGATCCCCATGTAAAAAATCGTGAAGCCGGAATCGCGGCGTTTATCTTCTAGATTGTAAAGCGCCCCGACGATGGTGGAGATATTGGCCTTCAAATAGCCAACACCGGCAATGATCAGCGCGAGCGAAAGATAAAGAATATTCACATAAAGCGGGTCTTGCTCAATTCTGGTGGTGTAATCACTCACATTGATAGACGCGGGCAGACCAACCGCGGCGCCGTCGGCGATCAGCATTTGTGAAGCGCCATCATTAAAACTGATGGATGTTTGCCCGTTCGGGCCCACCAAGATTTGCCGGGCATCGCCGCCGCGCCCGTCCAGCGTCACCTGATAATCCTGGCCTTGATAGGTCAGGATTTCCTTCGAGCCATCGCCCTCAAACGCCATGCCGAAATGACCAAGGCAGAGCAAGATTGCGCCAAAAGTCACGGCTTTGCGTTGGCCCAGATACCGGTCGGCCAGGGAGCCGCCCACAATGGTCATCACATAAACCAGCGCCGTATAGGCGCCATACATGATTGATGAGCGCTCGTCGGAGAATAAAAAGTGCTGCGTGAGGTAGAGGATCAACAGGCCGCGCATGCCGTAATAGGAGAACCGCTCCCACATCTCGGTGAAAAACAGGACGAACAGGCCGCGCGGATGGCCAAGAATGGTCTTTTCCTGCGTGGTGCCGATTGTTGATGATGCCTGTGTCAAAGAACCCTCCTTGGCGGGGTAATCTATGGCGGTCGGCGCCGATGGCAGCGCTAACCCCTTGCCTGCGTTCAAATTTCAGCCATTAAGCCGGATTTTCCCATCAAAATCCAGTGTCCTGCGCGAGCAACGCCAATGAGCGTTAAAGAGCAGGGACCCGGACTTTACGGCGTTTGCAAAGTCCGGTTGAAGAAATCGACAATCATCTGATCACGGTGCTTGCGCGCGGTGGTGGCACGAAACCCGTGTTTTTCCCCCGGATAGGTCATCAATTCGAAGGTTTTGCCTTTTTTCTGCAGATCATCGATCAGCTTGACCGTGTTCTGAAATATCACATTGTCATCGGCCATGCCGTGGATGATCAACAGAGGATCGGCGAGTTTGTCTGTGTGGGCAAACACCGCGCTCGCGTCATAGGCGTCTTTGTCGGCAACCGGGTCACCCATATACCGCTCCGTATACGCGGTATCATAAAACCGCCAGTCGGTGACCGGTGCACCGGAAACCCCGCCCGCATACAGATCGGGGTTTTGCATCAACATATGCAGGGTCATATAGCCACCATAAGACCAGCCATAGACGCCGATACGGTCGCCATCCACAAAGGGTTGATCAGCGAGCCAGCGGGTGGCAAGGGCTTGATCAGCGACCTCGGTCACCCCCATGGCGCGGTAAAGTGTATTTTCAAAGGCGGTACCGCGATTGCCCGCGCCACGATTATCGAGTTGGAAGACAACATAGCCCTGATCCACCAACGCTTGCGCCAAAAGACCGCCCCAGCGTTTGGCCACCCGTTGGGCGTGGGGGCCACCATAAACAAGTTGGATCGCCGGTGCTGTATCACCGGCGCGCAAGCCCGCCGGTTTCATCATCATATAGTCAAGGGCGGTGCCATCTTCCGTGGTCAGCTGACCGTAGGTTGGTGTCACATGGCTATCAACAAAAGGGCTGTACGGATGATCATTATCAAGACGATTTTCCAGGAGCCAGAATTGTCGCGTGCCGTCCTGGCTGTGAAAGCTTGCCTGGCGAGGCTGGTTCGGGCTGGAGTGGCTGAGGATAAAGCCATCGCAATTGCCGGCAAAATTGGCGCTATGCCACCCGGCCTGATCGGTGAGGGGACGAGGGCCATCCCGCCCGGTCAAGGATTTGCGATAAACATGGCGCTCCAGGGCGCTCTCCTGCCAACCGGTAAAAAAGAGCTGGCCCTTGTCTTCATCAACGCAATTGAGCTTGGTGACAACACCGCCCGCGGTTACCGCGCCTTGCGCGTTGCCGTCTGCGTCATAGCGATAAAGCTGCTGGGTGCCGCCGCGCTCCGACGACCACAGAAAGCCGCCATCGGAAAGCGGGGTCAGGCCAAGGCCAAGATTGACCCAGGTGTCGGCGCTCTCGGTGAAAAGCACGCGCGTCTCACCAGTGCGCGGATTGGCGGCCAGTAGATCGAGGCGTTTTTGATCGCGCGTCAGACGCGCCACATAGAGCGTTGATCCGTCCTGGGACCAATAGGCATCGGCGAGATAGATATCCGGATCATCGCCAAGATCAATCCACTTGGTCCGGCGGCCCTTCACATCGGTTACACCAAGGCGGATGGTCACATTGTTAGAGCCGGCGAAGGGATAGCGCTGGCGGATGGTGACGATCTCATCGGCATTTATATCTACCCGTTCGGCGATGGGCACGGGGCTCTCATCAATCTTGGTATAGGCAATCAAATCATCATTGGGCGACCACCAATAGCCGGTGAACCGGTCGAGTTCTTCTTGGGCCACAAATTCTGAAACGCCGTTGCGAACGGTTGCGCTGGCGCCCTTGGTGATGCGCTTTTCTTTTTCTTTATCCAGATCAAAAACATAAACCTCATCATCGCGCACATAGGATACATAGCGCCCTTGCGGTGAGAATTTGGCATCGGTTTCAAATGTGTCCGTTGCGGTGGTGCGCAGGGCATCATCCGTTGTCAGATTATAAACAAAGATGTCACCGCCAAGGGGGAAGAGGATGCGTGTGCCCTGTTTATCCCACTGATAGCTGATGATGCCCGAGGCATAGATGCGCTGGCGTTCGCGCCGGTTCTTTTCTTCTTCGGACAGGGCCGACGCCCCGCCGGTCAGATCGGTGGAGGAGACGAGCATCCGGTCCTCGCCGGTTTCGCTGTCATAGGCCCAAAGGTCTAGTTGGCTGGCGTTGTCCGCGCGGCCCCGCAAAACCGTAACCAAACGTCCATTGGGGGAGATCTTCGCCCCGCGCAGGGATGGCCCGGACAAACCCGGCTGCGCATGCAGGCGATCAATGGTCAGCTCTTCAGCATTTGACTGCGCTGTCACCAATGTTAGCTGCGCGCTGGCAAGCACGGGCAGGGCGCACAGCACCAGATGGCGCAGGGAGAAAGTTCGGTTGGGCATGGGGCCTCCTCACGGTTTCCCCGACTTCACCGGAATTTCCGTTACACTTCAAGACGCGCGCTCATTCTCGGGCCCCTGCGCTTTGCGGATCACCACATGCCCAACCGAAATCTGCATAAAGTCGAATTTTGAAGCGCGTTGGGGCGCACGGCCAAACCGCGCGTCGGTGGCATCGGGGGCACCTGCCTCATCAACCAATTCCTTGACGAACCCCACCATGCCAAAATCATGGGAGGGGATGCGCCGGGCAAGGCTCTTGAACGCCAATTTGTTCGCCACCTTTGAGAGAAAGGCGTTGTTTTTTACGAGGTCCATCCTACCGATTGCGTGAAAGACCTTCTCCCCGGCAGTGGGCCCCACCTGGCGCGGCTTGAAATATCTGCCGTCTTCATATTGCGGCCAATAGCCGGTGCCCCAATCCTCGACGAAATATAGCCCGCCCGGTTTCAGATGATTATCCATAAGATGCCAAAAGGTTTGGCGGGTGTAATGGCCAATATGGGAGCCATCATCGATAACAATATCGATGCCGCCGGGGGCATGGGTTTCACGGATACGGTCGAGGAGACCGGTGTCCTGTTGTTTACCCTGATAGGTATGGATGCGCCCGCTCTCATCCTCGACAGCACAATCATTGATATCGATGCCAATGACCGTCGCTTTGGGGTACCGGTCGCGCCAGTAGCGCAAGCTATCGCCCTCGGCGATGCCGATTTCGAGGAGCGTGAAGGGCTTGTCCTCATACCCTTCCAAATGATCGGCGTAGACGCCCAGATAATGGGTGTTTTCGAGTTTGGAGAGTTTGGTGGGCGCAGCCATGGCAAAGGTCCTGAGGCAGAAAATCCAAAATGGCCAAACTGGCCAACGACGGTGGCTAACAGAAGTCATCCTCCGCTGCTAGGGATTTGGTTGGAGGGATGTCGTTCCTGAAGATAGTGGGAGGCAGCGCCCGGGTTTGCGGACAGCCGGCAGAATGACGATGATATAAGCATCAACCCGGCGCAGGCTCATCTCAGAGGCTAACCAAAAAATCGGTTTACCTCTTGGTTGCGGGATTGGATTTGACCCAAAAAGGACAAGCGAAAACACTTATGGAACGGTAGTTTTTTCCTCAACGCGGGTGTTGGCTTGAAGCTTACGAACGACTGTTTTGCGGTAGGGTACTGCAGCGACTACGAACGGCTTATTCGGAGACGCGTTTGAACTCCTCGAACAATCCTTTTTTTGGAAACATAAAAAGGTATTAACCGTACTTGCCGACGTCATCTTTCGCCAGCGTGAGGATTTGTTGGTTGTGCTGGTAAAAGACAAGATAACCGCTGTCGGGTAAAACAGTTAGCTTTATATGATCATACGCAGCTGCCCATCGCTTCGCTGCGCCCCATTGCACATTGCGGTCGTGTTCGCCTATCGCCATCTGTATAGGCACGGGGCAATCGGCCAACAAGTCTGACCAATCTTCTGCATAAGCAATGTCGCCATAAGACGCTTTGTAGCCGTGCTTACGATGCACCACGAGGCCCTTTACCAAGACGGGCATGATGTCGGGGCGCGAGGCCCATTCCACATCTTTTGGAGAGGCCCGCAGCACGGCAGTCACGAAAGCCTCGGGGCCTTTTGCGGTGACATACGCAAAGCCCGTTTTAACAAGAAACTTTAAAGCTTGCGGGAAATGCAAACGCGTTTGCGGTATGAGGCGATTATAGCCATTCGTCCCTTCGATATCTGCTTCGCAGAGAACGGGTAATATAGGGTTGCCAACAGTTACCGAGGCAACGGTTTCTGGCAGAAGCGACGCTAACGCCAATCCGTGCACCAACCCTCCACGCATGGCAATGACAGACAGGCGCTTGATATTAAGGTAATCGAGCAACTCCGCGACGTCCGGTGCAAATTTTCGCGGATCACTACACCTGCCCTTGTAAACCGTCGTGCGACCGAAACCGGGGCGCAAAGGTATAATGATTTTAAATCCTTCACGCGTTGCATCTTCAACGGCATCACAAAACCATGTATCCCCCAAAACTTGATCATGACAAAAGAGGATGGTCTGCCCGTCCGGCGCGCCGAATACGGAATATTCAATATCTCGGCCATTTTTTAACTGTAGAACGGCGCGATCTTCTTCTCGCGGATAAGCGCGCTTATCTCGGCTGGCTTCAATTTTATGGGCAACAGCGCGGCCTTCTTCTGTGCTGTGCATAAGGGCTAATCCCAAGGTCAGCCGAATACATTCAATCTGAGATTTTGTGTCCGTCTTCGCGTAAATAGACCGTAGCTGGGTACGGACCGTTGCAATTGAATTTTGCCGCGTTTTGGCAATATTATCGACGGTCTCCCCCGTTACCAAAAGACGTAAAACTTCTATCTCTGCAGGACTGAGTTCAAACAGGTCAGTTAAGATTGGTCCAAGATGCGAGGGCCAGGTTGAGTCGCTTGTTTTGATGATCGCCAGTGCCCGCTCTCCCGCCTTCTGAATAAAAGGCGAAAGGGTAATCAGCATGGGTCTTTCAGTGGTCATATTGTGAAAACGAATAATGTCGTTAGGGGAATTTCGTTCGTCACGCCCCGTAATGACATCCTTCGTCATAGCGTGTAATTTTTTAATTTCGTGACTGTCTAAGGGTAAACCAGAGAGCTGCGAGTCTGGTGTTAAGTCATACATGACGCGCGCTGCATGATTAGCATCGACGATCCGTCCTTCGTAATTAGCGGCGATCATAGGCTGTATGGAAATGTGCGGGATGTTTTCTAATGCGCTTTGACCATCGTTTGGCCAAGGCGTCACGACATCAACAAGACCGTAAGCGCGGTCAAGATGAGATTGAAGCTGATCCGATGCACCAGCATCGGTCATCTCCTTTATACTCGCCATTTCCGCTTCGAGCGAGCGCATAAATTCATCGTAATTGTATGGCGATGAGGCAACATCATAGAGTTGCTCAATAACAAATTTATCAATGTCTTTCGCCATAAGTGCACCTCGCACTCGTCATCGATTATAGGAAAAGACACCCCATGGAAACCGGCCAGCGCTGTACGAACTGGTTCACATCCTAAAGAGTTGTTGACCGGCTTGGCAGCTATTGGGTTGCGGCAGTGGTGGTGCGATGGCGAGAATTTTGCCTTCATATAAATCAAGCCCCACAATGATATTCATATCACTACCGCCAGATGTCAGACTATAAATGACGGTGCTGGGCTCATCCTCCATCAAGAGGTAACCCCCAGTAAGTTTCAGGTTCATATTCGTAAGACGAAAGATATGTTTTTGGGCCGAGGCTTGTTTTGTTTTTGTATCTCTATAATTATGCTTTTGATATTCTACTAAACTGATGCATTCAATTTTGTCCGGCAATTTTGAAAGCATTCGATCTATCATGGTGAAGGCTTGCCTATTTTCCAAAGGATTGAGCAATTGAGCGGAGGCCGTGTTTGACGCCATAAAGACGGACGCCACGAGCGCTGTAACGATAGCTGGTTTATGCATAATATTCTCCGGGGTCATGTGTCAGGAATAAAAATTCCCGCCATATATGTTTCAATATGGCGGGTCTTTTGACGCTTATGACGTACTGCTCATCTGATAAAGATCGAAAGGTTCAGTATCCAAATCTGGAGCATATTGGACCACATTTCGCGTTATATCCAATATGATCAAAATCTCACGATCAATGTCGAGCAGATAAACGCAGTCTTCATCTATGTCGATGACCTCGTAATTGAAGCGGACTGTCCCGGTATCTGAAAGCTCTTGCCACATCCCGTCTTCCGCCTCTTGAAAAGCGGCACCGGATGTCGTGGAGACGTAGCTAACCGTCGAGGATGTAATTTTTACCGGACGCGGCGTGACCGCGGGTACAGGAGCCGGAGCAGGTTTTGGTGCCGGTTGAACAAGTGGTGCAGGCTTTGGGGCGGGCTGAGATTGAGGTTGAGGAACCGGAGCCGGTTTTGGTTGTACAGAAGGCTTCCGCGGGCCTGTTGGTACGGGCTGATTTGGAAAGGCTTTTTTGTACAAGTCGGCAAATTTATAACCATTATTGACTTCATCAACATAGTTGAATTTCACTCTGACCGGGGTCGCAATAATCTCTTCTAAAACAATATAGCGCGAGTGATTTTCTATCGTGTTCGTAAAGGATCCTATCTTTCTGCGCTCTCTGTAGACCACCTTGATAAATTCCATGGTATTGGCTGGAACCGAGATTGGTACTTCTTCAACTTTCGCTCGGCTCTCAGATCTTGAGAACTTTCTTAGCTCTTCATGCTGCGTCTGCACCTCCAAGCGATATAAGGCTCTCGCATTTACAGGCGTCCCCGGAATAGTGCCGCTGACTTCAAGTTCAGCTGTGTTGTTGACCCCGACACTATCTATTGTTTGTGACTCGGATGAAACAACATCATTTCTTGAAAATGTAACGGTCCGGTTATCAGCCAAGCCCGACAAACTGCCATAACCTTTCCATGACTCCCCAACGGCGACTTCGCGCTCATTATACTGAAATTTTGGTGCCCCAAGATTATTCGCTCTCAACAATAAGGCTTTGTGTTTAGGAAAATCACGCTCAATATCGTCCTGATCAATACGATTGGAATAGGTAAACCTTGTTGATTTGCCTTTTGATTTGGCCCCATTGCTGCTGACCGTCATGGATTTCATATCCCAAGGGTCAACTTTCAGGCCTAGACCTGGGCCCTGTATTTCGACGTCTGTAATGATGCCAAGATCGGTTTGATTGTAGATGACAAATTTATTTGTCTGACGAGGTTCGAAATCGTCCACACCGGGATTATCAAGCACACGACTAAAGCGCTCCATTGATCCTTCAGTCCCGTGGAGTTTTACGGTGATATCGGCATTCGTACCTTTTTGCCCTGTCACGGTTGTAATCGTATAGGCAGTTTCAGCAAATGCCGCTTGGGAAAGCGTCAAAAAGGCCCCAGCCGTGAGAAGGGCTTTAACGCCTAAAGAAAGCCTTTTCGACGGTACTTGTCCAATTGTGATGTCCAGTAAACAGTGTCTCATTGTACTTCTCCAGTCCATAGGTTTGGTTTAATTTTTTAATCGCACCTACACCTATGAGGTAGGCAGCGAACTAAATCTGAGACTGGTTATTTGCGGTCGGTAATATCGACCTTAGGTCTCCGAACGCCTCCAGGATATGCTGTGGATACCAAGGCTCCAGCGCGAAGGTCCAAGGTCGTCCCCTGTGATGTCCCGTAAACGGGGTCTGGAATTTGGACGTCCATAAAGTGGACTCTCGGGCTCCCCCCTAATTCTGTAAAAGCGAAGCCTTCAACCGTCAGGGGTTGCTGACGCATCGTTGACTTTAAATCCCTATAGTGCCCTGAAATATCATTAAGCATCGTACACCGATCAAAATTCGCCTGAGGCATTGCAAAGCCTAAGCTCGCGGCTAGAAGTGTATATTTAATCATGGTCCCACCCCACGAACGATACTTCGCAACTTATGGGATTTTACTCGCACAGATCATTGCGTGAATGAGCAGCCATTCCTTCCAACCGAACGTGCCCCGTTTCAGTTTCTAATAAGGAATGACGCAAGTGCCTCATAAGTCGCCCTTAGCTATCAAGGGGCCATAAGCGGGACATCATTCATGTGAATGATTTGGGTCTGTTTTCTTAAATTTTTCTAGGGAACGCAGCCTGATCTGATAGATCAACATCGCTTTTGCGGGGGGAGGGGGACATGTTAACGGCCATGATCCAACACAAATTGGGAGCCGTTTTGGGCGTTTTAAGGCGCTGGAAAAGGCAAAAAACTGCCCATTTTCAGATCTTCATTCGATTGCAAACGACTTCCGTTTAGGGCCAACACCGGTCCGTGAGGTGTTTGGTATCCAATGTCCGTTTTTGCGCGCATTCTTGCCATTTCGGGTGGACGGAAGGCTAGGGATTGGCGAGGACCTGCCGCTCTTTATTTCTTTGCAAACCAATAGTGCGGCGCCGTGTTCCCAGGCCGATCGCGTACCCGTATTAATCCTCCGTCTGCCCACGGACAAACCGGCGAAAGTCTCGAAACAAGACCGGGTCTTCGCCGCCGAAATATTGCAGGAACAAGATCGCGAAGGCGCCGTTGGGTCGGTCCACCCAGTAGGTTGTGCGCGCGGCACCGTTCCAGCCAAAATGGCCAGTTGATTGACCGTTATAGGCAATCTGTTCGGGGGTATCGGCGATCACCACCGCGCCGCCATAACCAAAGCCGTTATTGGTGTCGCCGCCCAACCATGGGAACAGATAAAGATCGTCCGGGTCCATCTGATTGCTCATCATGGCGTCAACTGTTGCGGTTTCAAGAACCCGAATATTGCCGCATAGCCCGCCATTCAGGAGCATGTTGGCAAATACCGCATAATCATCAAGGGTGGAGACAAGGCCGCCGCCGCCCGACTGATAGGCATTGTCGGTGAGAAACGGGCTGGCTTGGGCGTCTTCTGCAAGGCTGATGGTACCGTCCTCGTTTAGGAGGTAGGTTGAGGCGAAACGTGCGCGCTGGCCCTCACGCACAGAAAAGCCGGTCTGGTCCATGCCGCATGGGGCAAACAACCGCTCGCCCATGACCGCGCCAAGCCGCTTGCCGGTGACGGTTTCGATGATGTGGCCGAGCACATCGATGGAAACGCTGTAATACCAGCCAGTGCCCGGTTGGGCCACGAGCGGCAGTTTGGCGAGCTTCTCCATTTTCTCCGTACTCGTCTCATTGGGATCAAATAGATTTGCGGCGCCATATTGTTCTTCCACCGGATTGATGGGCCCAAAAATGCCATAGCCTAACCCCGCCCGGTGGAGGAGCAGGTCCTTGATGGTCATGGGCATTGCCTGGGGTGCCAGGGAGACAGCCCCCTCATTGTCAACGGAAACGACCTGCATCTGGCCAAGGCCGGGCACATAATCCGTCACCAGATCATCAAGACCCAGTAGACCCTCCTCCACAAGGTCCATCGCCATGGCGGAGGTGACCGTCTTCGTCATGGAATAGATGCGCACCACGGTGTCTTGCGCCATGGGTAGGCCACGTTCCCGGTCGGCAAAGCCCGCCTGGCCGCGATAGACAATTTGCCCATCATCAAAGACGAGCGCGGAAACACCCACATGGGTGCCATCTTCTACCGAAGCTGTCAGCAAAGCATCCAACCCGTCACGATCAAAGGAGGTTGCGCCAGGGGTTGGCGGCGCGATGGCGCTGTCTTTATGGCTACAGGCAGCCAAGGTCAAAAGGATCGTTAGCGCGGCAAGGGCATGATGAAAAAATCTCACATTGAAATCCTGATTTAGCATGGTTTCCACCCCTTTTTTTTGAGCAGGGTGGCAGAAAGCACGGGGCCGAGAAACCCCCACTTGGGGGAGCCTGGCGGGGAAACAACCGGCATCGCCAGCGGCCCAGGACCATGCGCGGCACGCCCCAGCCCCCGCGACAGCAAATCGGCTGGAAATTCGGTGACGCCCGGCGTAGATACAAAGACGAAGGGTTCAGCGGCTCAGGCATCGATAAAAAGGTCGCTGGCGAACATAGACAAATCCGGAAGATCCCATGACAGAACCGCGCCTTATCAAGGTGAATAATCGCGAAATCGAGGTTGATCCCAACCTGACCCTGCTCCAGGCGTGCGAGGTTGCGGGGGAAGAAATTCCCCGCTTTTGCTACCATGAGCGTTTGTCCGTTGCGGGCAATTGCCGGATGTGCCTGATCGAGGTCAAGGGCGGACCGCCTAAGCCTGTGGCCTCCTGCGCCCAGAATGTGCGCGATTTGCGCCCGGGCCCCGATGGCACCCCGCCAGAGCTTTTCACCAATACCCCGATGGTCAAAAAGGCGCGCGAAGGGGTGATGGAATTTCTATTGATCAATCATCCGCTTGATTGCCCAATTTGTGACCAGGGCGGCGAGTGCGACCTGCAGGATCAGGCCGTCGCCTATGGCCGCGAGGGGTCCCGCTTTGAGGAGAACAAACGCGCGGTTGAAGAAAAACACATGGGCCCCTTGATCAAAACAATCATGACCCGGTGTATTCAATGTACCCGCTGTGTGCGGTTCGCCACGGAGGTTGCCGGTGTCGATGATCTTGGCCTTGTGAATCGTGGCGAGAATGCAGAAATCACCACTTATTTGGAAAAGGCGGTCGACTCTGAATTGACCGGTAATCTGATTGATGTGTGTCCGGTGGGGGCGCTGACCTCAAAACCCTATGCCTTTACCGCCCGCCCTTGGGAGTTGCGCAAAACCGAAACAATTGATGTCATGGACGCGGTGGGCTCAAACATCCGGGTTGATGCGCGCGGGCGTGAGGTATTGCGCATCCTGCCGCGTCTCCATGAGGACGTGAACGAGGAATGGATTTCCGATAAGACGCGGTTCATCTGGGACGGGCTTAAAAGCCAACGTCTGGATCAGCCTTTTGTGCGCAAAGACGGCAAGCTCCAGCGGGCCAGTTGGGATGAGGCGTTAACGCTCGCCGCCGACCGGCTTAGCGCCACAAAACCGGACGCCATCGCCGCCATCGCCGGAGACCTTGTTTGCGTGGAGGCCATGAAGGCGCTTCAGGATCTGATGACGGCCATCGGCACGCCGCATCTTGATTGTCGGCAGGATGGCCTGACGCTGGGGCATGGGCCGCGCGAAAGCTGGCTTTTCAACAGCGCCATCGCTGGCCTTGAAGAGGCTGATGCCATCCTGATCGTGGGCGCCAATCCGCGCAAGGAGGCTGCGCTCGTTAATGCCCGCCTACGGAAGATTTGGCTTAATGATCTTGATGTGAAAATCGGTTTGATCGGCGAACAGGCTGATCTGACTTATGAATATGATTATCTGGGCGCGGGGCCCGATAGTGTTCGTGCCCTGATGAACGGGCAAGGCCCATTCCTTGACGTTCTGAAAAAGGCAGAACGCCCGGCAATCATTGTGGGAACGGGCGCCCTGTCACGGGATTATAGCGCCGCGATTGTGAATGATCTGGTTCGGTTGGGGCAGACGATCGGGCTTGTTACCGACCATTGGAATGGCTGGAATGTTCTGCATACGGCCGCTGCCCGGGTGGGCGGTCTTGATCTCGGGTTTGTGCCCCGTGAAGGCGGGCGCGATTTTGCCGGTATCCTCAATGGCGCGCAAAGCCGCGATGTGGAAGTGATATATAATCTTAGTGCGGACGAATTTGATGTTTCCAAACTTGGCGGCGCTTTTATGATTTATCAGGGCCACCATGGTGACGCCGCGGCGCGTGTTGCTGATATTATCCTGCCCGGTGCAGCCTATACGGAACAACCGGGTCTGTACGTGAATATGGAGGGCCGCGTGCAACTGGCCCAGCGGGCAAGCTTTCCGCCCGGCGATGCGCGTGAGGACTGGTCAATCATCCGCGCCTTGTCTGCGCGGGTCGACAAAACCCTGCCCTATGATGATCTTCTTGCCCTGCGCCAGGCCTTGTTCGCGGATCACCCGCATTTGGGTCAGATTGACAAGGTGGCGCACGGTGACCCCGCCGCGATGGCAGCGCCCGATGCCGCCGCCGCATTCAGCCTCGACCAGTTGCATACCGATGGGGCCGGTGAGCCCGCGAATACGCCATTTGCGAGTGCCGTCATAAATTTCTACCAGACCAATCCCGTCGCCCGGGCCAGCGCGACCATGGCAGAATGCGCCGCCGTCATGGCCGGAAAGGGTAAAATCGCCGCAGAATAGGCAAGATTTTGCCCGCTTACCGGGCCTCACCAACCCAGCTTTCGATAAGCTGCGGGTTGCGCGCGCCGAACGGTCTGGCCTTAGCGAGAAAAGGCTCTACCCTTTGAGTGTACGAGTGTGGCCATTGTTTCGTAAGGCCGCGCGGAAAGAACTGGTTTATTGATGCAAAGCTCAATGCTCATCGTCAGGGTTTGGATCGCCCTCGCTTTTGCCCTTGGGGCCCATGCGGGGCTGGTGGTTGATGCTGTGGCGGGCGATGAAAAGCGTATTGAGCGACGCATTAATGAAGGGTCTTTCTCGCGGATAGAGGTTTCCGGTGTTTATGATATCGCCGTCAATCACGGCGCTGACCACTCGGTTGTGCTTTCCGGGCGTGAAAAGTCCATCGCCCATGCCCGGGTATCGATCCGGAATGACACATTGTTTCTTGGTCATCAAAAAGGTCGCCACTTTCGCAACAAGAAAAGTGTTGATGCCACCATCACTCTGCCGCACCTGCGCGAAATAATCGTCTCCGGCGTTGTTGAGGGGTCGGTCCGCGGTGTTGATACGGATGATTTTGCAATCCGTGTTTCGGGAGTTGGTGATTTGCGTGTTGACGGTCGATGCACGCAATTGCGAGCAGACCTTTCCGGTGTTGGTGATCTTGATGCGCGCGAATTGAAATGTGATGCGGTAAAGATCACTGTCTCCGGCGTCGGTGATGCCAGGGTCTACGCCAAAAAAGAACTCGACGCCCATGTGAGTGGTATTGGCGACCTCACCTGCTTTGGTTCACCGGCCCGCGTACGGAAGAATAAGAGTTTCTTTTCTTCGATAAATGTCCATTGACGTGTTTGCAGTCTAAATCGGCTCCAGCAAAACCTATCGCTTGAAGCACCTTGTTAGCGGGGCAGTCCAAACTCATCTACGTCTCCCCGAGGTCAAGCATCGGGGAAGTGGGCGATGGCACCTCTGATCGATACCCTTATTGCCGGATCACCGTCCTAAAACGTAGCCGAAAACAAGTCCGTACCCACGCCAAAGCCGGCGCGTTTCATCCCGTCAGAATTGAACGCAAAGGCGATTTCGCCGGTGTGAGAAACGGAGATGACACCGCCGTCACCGCCCAGTGTCCCCACATCTTCTATTAGTCCGTCCACTGCAGATTGTAGGGATTGCTTTTGATAGCGCACCCGGCTCGCCACGTCCTGGGCGCCGCCGGCGAGGATAAAATACTCGCCAAGACCAGTGCACGAAGCGGCAACGCGTTCATCGGCCCAGGTGCCGGACCCGATCAGCGGTGTATCGCCCACACGCCCTTCCAGCTTGCCGAAAACCCCGCCCGTTGATGTGCCAGACGCCAATTGCCCTGACCGGTCAAGGGCAACCGCGCCCACAGTGCCGTGGCCCAGTTCCGCCATGGTCAATTCCGCCGGCAAGACCCCCACGGGCACCACATAATAAGAGGCGGGATCCTGAACAAAATTGAGGCCTTGTGCCCGGCAGAAATTCTCCGCCCCCTGACCGGCCAGCATCACATGGGGCGTTTCATCCATCACCCGGCGCGCAGCTTGAATGGGGCTCACCAGATGGGCCACGGCGGCAAGCGCGCCGGCGCGCCGGTAAAGTCGATCAGGGGTCGCCGGGTCACTGCCCACCATGATGGAGGCATCAAGCTCGGCATAGCCGGCTTTGTTTGGCGGCGCGCCTTTACCAGCAATATAAAGACCGGAGGCTTCCATGTTCAGGATCATCGCCTCCACAACATCCACTGCGCGCGCACCAGCCGCCAACATCGCCTTGCCTTCGGTGGCCAGCCCTAACAGATGCGCATCAGCGGCGGCATAATCGCGGCCTTGTTTGGCGCCGGCCCCGCCATGGATCGCCAGGGCAATGGGGGCATCATCGGCGTTGATCGTATCATTGGCCATGGCGTCGGGTTTCCTTTTTTATAGATATGGCAAGACCGGTGTCGGTACGCTAGGGGATATGGTGATTGTCTTGAAAGGAATGCCCAATGGCGTCTGCCCCCCACACAACTCTTGCCCTTCTTCGCCACGGTCAAAGCGAATGGAATCTGGCCAACAGGTTTACAGGCTGGGTCGATGTGGAGTTGACCGACAAGGGCATTGCCGAGGCGCGCAAGGCTGGCCATATGCTCAAACAAACGGGTACGGAGTTTTCCGCCTGTTACACCTCTGTTCAACGCCGGGCCATTCGGACGCTTTGGCTGGCGCTGGAGGAGATGGAGCGCGTCTGGTTGCCGGTGACAAAAAACTGGCAATTGAATGAGCGCCATTATGGCGGGCTCACCGGGCTCAACAAACAGGAAACCCGCGATAAGCATGGCGATGAGCAAGTGCATATCTGGCGCCGGAGTTTTGATGTGCCGCCGCCGCCCATCGCCGATGACCATCCCGATAATCCGAACCATGATCCGCAGTATGCGCACCTTGCCAAAACGCAGCTGCCAGCGGCGGAGTCCCTGAAAATGACGCTGGACCGGGTACAGCCCTATTGGGCAGCCGAAATTGCCCCGCGGGTCCAGAGCGGTGAGTCCCTTATCATTGCCGCGCACGGTAACTCCCTGCGCGCGCTGGTAAAATTGCTTATGCACGTGTCCGATACGGATATTCCGGGTGTGGAAATTCCCACGGGCAATCCGCTGGTGTTTACGTTTGAAACGGGCAGCCTAAATCCTCTGACAGCTGACTATCTTGACGCTGATCGCGCCCAACCCCTTCCGCCATTGCGAATCGCTTAAGCGCGGATGCCACACCCGCTTGACCGTGTTCGCGCTTGGCGTCGCGCGCGCTTGTGGGCCCGCTATGGATTGGCTAAGCTTTTGGCAAAACACTGATAATGCGGAGGAAACCCATGCTGGGATTGATGATGAACCGGCCCTTGCTCACCACAGAGCTATTGCGCCATGCGGTCCGTAATTTCCGAACGACGGAAATTGTCACCAGGATGGTGGAAGGGCCGATCCACCGTTATACCGTGGCCGATGCGGATCGGCGGATCGCGCAACTCGCCCATGCGCTGGTGCGGCTGGGCGTTAAACCAGGCGACCGGGTTGGGGTGATTGGCTGGAATACATTTCGCCAGTTTGAGATGTACTACGCCGTGGGCGGTATCGGCGCGGTCTTGCATACGATTAACCCGCGTCTTGGGCCGGAAAATGCCGGTTATGTGATTAATCACGCTGCGGATGATTTTATCTTTTGCGATATCACGTTCTTGCCACTGGTTGAGGCGCTGATGCCCCATCTGTCTTCGGTCAAGAAAGTTGTGGTCCTGACCGATGATGCGCATCTGCCCGAAACCAAGATGGCGACCACCGCCTATGAAACGCTGATCGCCAATGAAGCGCAAAGCTACGAGTTTCCCGAGTTCGATGAAAATACCGCCGTGGCCATGTGTTATACATCCGGGACGACGGGCAATCCGAAAGGGGTTGTCTATTCCCACCGGGCGATTGTTTTGCAAACGCTAGCGACGGGCTCTGCGGCCGGTTTAGGGCCCACAGAAAGTGACGTGATCTTGCCCATCGTGCCGATGTTCCATGTGAATGCTTGGAATATTCCGTACTCTGCCATGATTGCCGGGTCGAAGCAGGTTTATCCGGGCCCCCGCCTTGATGGGGAGGGGCTCTATGTGCTGCTCGAAGGTGAAAAGGTGAATTATGCCCTCGGTGTACCGACGGTTTGGTTGGGCTTGCTCGGCTATCTGAAAGAAACCGGCAAGACCCTCACCCATTTGAAAATGGCCTTCTCCGGCGGTTCCGCCCTATCGGAAGTGATCATCGATGGCTTTGCCGAACACGGTGTTGAGGTTCAGCAAGGTTGGGGCATGACCGAGATGTCCCCTGTGGGCACGGTTAATAAACTGCCGCCCCATGCGGTCAAACTGCCCCGTGATCAGCGGATCAAAATGCAACTTAAAGCCGGACGCTCCATGCCGTTTGTGGAGATGCGCCTGACCGATGATGACGGCGTGGTCCAGCCCCATGACGGCATTACCGATGGCCGCCTTCAGGTGCGGGGCCCCTGGATTATTGATGAGTACTATAAGGCCGATGCCCCCACCACCACGCCTGACGGCTGGTTTGATACGGGCGATGTTGCCACCATTGACCCTGATGGTTTTCTGCAGATTACCGACCGCTCCAAAGATGTGATCAAGTCCGGGGGCGAATGGATTTCTTCAATCGAGATCGAAAATGCGGCGCTCTCCCATCCTGATGTGGCGCAAGCGGCTGTCATCGCCATCTACCACCCCAAATGGCAGGAACGCCCGCTTTTGATCATCGAACGGGTTCAGGGCACCGATCCATCAAAGAAGGATCTGTCAGAATTTGTGAATGCGCGGTTGCCAAAGATCGCCTGGCCCGACGCCATCGAATTTGTTGACGCCATCCCCCTTGGCGCCACGGGCAAGGTTCTAAAAACTGAACTGCGCAAAATGTTTAAGGATTACCAATTCCCCGGCACATAAAGCGTCGCCGGGCGGTGTGTGAGCGGTTCACCGTTCGCAAACGCGTAAAGGCAAAAACCTAAAGCGGCATCCTTGTGCCCATGGATGCGAAGACATTTGAAGGCGCCCGGGTTTCGCTGTCTGGGCCCCGCAGCCTCTTTGAGATCCTATTTTTTTGCCCGATGTCCCGACGGGAAATTATGGGCCGCCCGTCTTAGGCTTTAGGATGCGCACGCGTTCTTTGACCCCGGCGGGTGGGGACACAACAGAAGGGTATTAGCCAGCTCATGGCCCGATTGGCGCCCAATGGCGATGATGCTGCGTCTGATCTTGCCGTTTTACGCGCGGCTGCGGCGGGTGACCGGCGAGCCGCTGCACGGCTTTATGACCAATATGGGCCGATGATTTACCGAATTGGTTTGTCCATGTTGCGCGCCCCGGCGCCAGCGGAGGATCTGGTGCAAGACACGTTTGTGCGCCTCTGGCGCAAGATTGATGGTCTGGTCGCTGATCAGGTGCCGGTGCGGGCCTGGCTGATCCGCGTGGCATCAAACCGGTGTGTGGATATGTTGAGAAAACATGGTGAGGTATCCGACGACGGTATTGCCGAGCCCGCGGACCGGGCCGCTGGGCCCCACGAAAATCTTGCGGCGGCGCAACTTGGTCATGAGATTGATAAGGCGATGGCGCGCCTCACCGAAGGCCAGCAATTGGCAATCACGCTCACGGCAAAATTGGGGTTAAGCACACGCGAAGCCGCCGCCGCCATGGGGATGGGCGAGCGCGCCGTGGAATCGCTCGTCGCCCGGGCCAAGCGCGCGTTACGCCAGACCCTTGCCGCCGTAGCCGATGACTATATTGAGAGGTAGACTGATCATGATCCTTCTAGTGGGAAAATCACCACGCTCGTTCGGGCAAGGCCAAACGCCAATGCCGGTAAAAGATGACCCCCTTGCCTCGGCAATCGATCATCACTTTGCTAATGACCAACCTGATGCCCTGCCAACTCCAGGGCTAAGGGATCGGGTATTGAGCGATTTCGATCTGTATACTGATGCCCGCGCCCAGCAATCGGAAAGGCCGGCCGGTGCACCGTGGGCAGGGGTCCATCAATGGGTCCAGAATATGACCGGGCTATCGCCGGCCACGGCATTTGCCGGTGCCTTTTGTGCAATTATACTCGGTGCAAGTAGTGCGCTGAACATGCCTTTATCATTGGGTCAAATGCAGGGTGTTGAAAGGGCGTCATTGCCGGAGACCGTGTTGCTGGCGGAGCTTGCGGCTATTGAAACCGAAGCTGGTATGGCAGGCGAGCCAGCGGACGTTATACTCTCCAACCCCTTACCCAAGGGAGGTCAGCGATGAGATTTCCACTTCTCCTGGGGCTTTCGCTCCTGATCAATCTTGCCTTGGTCAGTTTTGTGGCCACGCAGACCATTGCGCAGGCACCAGCCGCCCAACGAAGCAGTCCAAACGCACTGCCGCCAGACGGTGCCGCAGGTACCCCGCCGCAAGTGTCAGGGGAGCAAGGACCACGCTTACCGCGCGAATTGCGAAGCCTGGCGCATCTTGATGTGTTGACAGCCGAACAGCGTCAAACGGTCCGTTCCGTGATTAATCAGCATTTACCGGCAATCAAAGCGCAAGGTGAAACAGCCCGTGCCGCCAGCCGCAATTTCCGGGAGGCCCTCGATAGTCCCGGATTTGACCCGGCGGACGTGAAAGAAAAATCAGCGCTCATGGTTGCGGCGCGGGCTGATCATCATCGTCTTGCCACTGCGGCCCTAGTGGACGCGCTGGCCGCCTTGCCGCCTGATGCGCAAGCGGCGCTTGCAGAAAACCGCCGTGAACGCCGGACACGCCGCGAAGACCGTCGACGCCAATTGCGGTCACGGCGTGAAAAATAAAAGCTGTTGCCCGCGACGGAAACTCGGGCGCTATCCGTTTAATCAACAGGGCGATGTCACACGCATGAAAGAGGATAGGATGAAAAAAGTTGTTAGGATTGGCGCCGCATTATCTGTTGCCAGTATCACCCTTGGCGGCGCGATCGCCGCTTCAGCCCAGGACACCACGGCGAGCGACGGTAAACGTAAAGACCGCGCAGCACGGATGATCGAGCGGTTCGATAGTAATGGCGATGGTGCCATTGATCAGTTTGAGATTGATCAGGAACGCACAAAGCGGTTCGAGAAAATGGACGCAGACGGCAATGGTTTTGTCACCCGCGCTGAAGCCCGTGACGATGCTGACCGTCGGCGCGCAGAACGCCGCAAAAAAATGGACGAACGACGCGCTGAGCGGCGGGATCGCTATGATGCCCTGAGCGGTGACGAACGCGCCGCGCTTCGCGAGCGCCGCAAAGACAAAAAAGGTAAACGCCGCCGCAGTGGAAAACGCCGTGCTATTGATGCTGATCGGATGTTTGACCGGACCGACGAAAATGGCGATGGCCAGATTAGCCTTGCCGAATTTTCCGCCCGGGGCGGTGATCGTCTGATGCGCGCCGACGAGAATGCCGATGGCCGTGTCACCGCCGAAGAATTGAAAGCTTACGCCAAAGAACGAAGCAAAAACCGGCGCGGCGGTCCGCGTGGGCGACGCTCGCGCGGCGACGAGTAACCTTGGAAAGCAGGTGTCAGGGGCTCCAGATCGCCAAAAGGCGCCCCTTTTACTCTCCTGCCAAGGTATCAAAGGCCGGTCTCGCTGGGACTGGCCTCTTTTTCTCGCTGAGGCTTTCCCGGGATTTTTGTCAGACACAGGATTTTCGCTATACTCCGTCCGGTGAGGTGTGAGGGGTCGGCGCTGCGGGCGCTGTCTTGGGTTTGATGGCGGCAATACGGGTCTTGGTAAAAACGATCTTCGGGACGATTTTCATCGTCCTGGTGCTGGCCATTTTGGCCATTGCCGCCCTCTGGTTTTACCGGCTTCCCATGGCCGAATGGGCAATTGAGACCGCAGCAGCACGGGCGGGGTACAAAGATGTCTCCCTTCGTGTGGCAGAAATCGATTTATCAAAAGTCACCCTGAACGCCATGACGCTCAACATTGATGGCAAACCCAGTGTGCAAATCGATCAGGCCGAGGCCACCTATTCGTGGCGTTCACTGCTCAAAACACGAAAAGTCGATACACTGACGATTGGTCCTGGTGTTATCGGTGCGCGTTTAAATGAAGATTTGACCGTTGAGGTGGCGGGGCAGCGTATTCCTCTGGTTGCCGATGGCACAGCGACAACGCGGCGCGCGGAGCCGATTCATATTCCAGCGGGGCGCATCACGATCCGGCCCCTGACTTTAGATGTTCAAACACCGGGCGGACCGGTGACGGGGGTTTTGTCGGGCGCGTTTGCGCCGCAATCGGGGGGGTCGCTGATGGCGCAACTGACCGGGGCGGCGGCGGGTTTGTCGACCGTTTCCGTTTCCGATATTGATGCCCGGCTTGATATCACTGTCGACCGTGAGGGGGCGTTTTCCTTGTCCGGGGACCTTGCCGGGGGTCTGTCAACGCCCATTGGTACGGTGCGCGCGTTACAACTGACGGCGTCGGGTGCGGGCGCTGCCAATTGGGACGCCGCGCGCAGCACGCTTAACGGATGGACTGCGGATGTTGAGGTTGATCTGGCATCTGCTGCCATGGCCCTGGCGCGGGAAAGCGAGGCCGAGTTGGCCGTCATCGACGCCATTAATACCCTCAACCAAATGATGGCCATTGGGGGAGATGGGCGCCGAGGTGCCGGGCAAGGCCCGGATCAGGTCCGTGGTGACCCCCTTGGCGAGGTTACGCTCTCCGGTGCGCTTGCGCTGACAGTTGGTCATGATGGTGTACGGACAATTGCGATTGTGCCGGGCCGCGCCTTAGCCGCGCGCAATGATCGCGATGAGCATATTATTATTGAGCCGCATACGGATGCTTTGTTTTCGGCCACTGCTGGTGAGCGCCGTCTTTCTTTTCGTCCTGATCTTAGAACGCGGTGGCTGACCACCAGCGCAACGCTCACCCTTACCGAATTGGGTGATGGGGGACTGAACATTGAGGGCGATCTAACACTGCCGGCGCAGTCCTTTGCGCTTTTGGGTGGGGAGGGGCAAGCCGAGATTGACGCGATGCAATTGACCTTTACCGGCAATCGCACGGGCAGCCGCTACTTTTTGTCCGTGGTCCCGGTGGGCACAATTCGCACCATTCGGCGGCAACCGCTTGCGTTAAAGGCGATCCGTCTCACGGGCCAGCCGATCGATGTGACTTATTTTGGCGAAGCCCCGTCCGGCGTTCCCGTGCTGACGGTTCAAATGGCGCAACGTGCCAGTGCCAGTAATGGTGCCGGTCGCGACCGACAACCGTGCATGGCGATTGATGAGACATTGATCCGGTTAGCGCCGGAGGCCCTTTTGATGCGTGTTGATGATGCGCAGGTCTGCCCCACGGGTAGGCCGCTTATCTCTTTGTCCACACTTGAGCCTCTCCAGGCGCGGGTGGCAGCCGTGATCTCTGCATCGCGGATTGAGTATCAACATGGGGACGCCAGCGTGCGCGGCCGCCCACCCACCATCCGGTTGAACGGCCAATGGGACAGTGCCGCGCAAGCACTCGCTCTGAGCGGCGATTTTACCGGCGGCCGGGCGGTCTTAAACGAAACCCTGGGGCTTTCAGAAACCGACGGACGAATTCAGGCGGCGATACGCGGTGAGGCACTCAGTGCAAAGACGGTACTGAACAATATCTTGATCCAACAGGTAGCCTCACCAGAAATGGTTGCCCCTGTGCGGGCAAACGGGGTTCTAACCTATACCGATGATGTTGCTGAATTTTCGGCCGATATTTCAACACCGGATGCGATCGCGCTTGGCGCCGTTAAGGGGCAACACAATATCAATGAAGGCGCAGGCGATCTTGCCGTCGATTTTGCCGCGCTTACCTTTTTGCCCGACGGTCTGCAGCCGCTGGATATCTTGCCTGGCCTCCAGGGCATTATTGCCAATGCCACAGGGGTTGTTGACGGCGAGGCCCGTTTTTCCTGGCAACTTGATCAGACTGCGGCGGCGCAAACTGGCGATGGGGCCGATGCGCTGACCTTGACCTCATCGGCTGTGGTCAGAGCCGAAAACCTGACCTTTACCGGGCCCGGCCGGGCGGTCACCGCCACGGGTGGGGTGACGGGGACAGCGAAATTTGTCGATCTTTTGCCGGCCCGCAGTGACGGGGTGCAGACCCTCAAAATCGGGCTGATCGACCTTGATGCGATCCGGCTTGAAGATGGGACCGCTGAAATTGAATTTCCGGGTGATGACACGGTGCGGGTGATTAAGGGGGAATTTCCATGGTTTGGCGGCACCCTTGGCGCCTATGAAACCGTTGCGGCCTTGACCGGTGAAACTGTAACAACGGCCTTGCGCGCCCAGGAAATTGATCTCGGGGCGTTTTTGACCTTTCTCGATATCCCGGGCCTGAGCGGTGAGGGCACGGTCGATGGCGCCTTGCCAGTCATTGTTGAGGAAGGGCGTATCCGGGTGGAAAATGCGGTGTTGCGGGCCACAAGGCCGGGCGTTATCCGGTTTGATAGTCAGGTAACCAATGAAATTGCCAAGGCCAGTGACGAGACGCAGCTTGCCTTTGATATCCTGCGTGAGCTGACCTTTGATACGTTTGAGGCGACCATCAATGGCGCCCTTGACGGGCAGCTCACGGTGGGGCTTGTGTTTGAGGGTACCAATGCCGTGACGATCAATAATGAGCGGGTCCCCGCCCCAGTGATTTATCGCATCACACTGGAGGGGCCGCTCCCCAGCCTGATTTCCCAAAGACTGCAGTTTTCGAATTTTTCGTTCACGCCGGTTGATGCCGGGGCGCCTGCCAACCCTTGAGCGTCCATAATTTTGCCCCACGGGACGGCAAATTGTGCTATAAATTATAAAAGGGTGGCGTGCCAGCGGGCATATCTAAGGCGGGTGCGGCCATATAAAGAGAGGGACATTGATGACCAATCACACCGAGCGTCAGCGGTCATGGGGCCGATCAAACCGCCTGCGTGGTTCAATCCACTGTGGGGAGCACGCTGCTCTGGGCGTTATGGCTGCGGTCATCCTCGCGGGCTGTGCCACCGTCAAGGTTGAGCCGCCCAGCGAGCCCATTGAAATCAACCTCAATGTGCGCATAGAGGGCGAGTTGCGGGTCAAGCTGGACCGGGAAATCGAAACCCTCATTGATGAGAACCCGGACATTTTTTAATCAGTATCGCCTCTTATTAAAGACAAAGAAATTGCGGAGAGAACAATGATCCTTACACGGTTTATGGTCGCCCTTGCGGCCTTGGCGATGAGCGTTACACTGCTCACCCCGGCGCAGGCTTTACCCCGTGCGGTGGCCCAGGCGAAGGCAAATTGTATCGTCGGTGAAAAAGCCGATGGCTATCTTGGTTTTGTACCAGGCAAAATTGCTGGCACCGACTTGCGGCGTCAGGTTCGCGGGATCAACCAGCAACGCAAATCCGCCTATGCCAGTTTGGCGCGGAAAAATGGCGTTAGCGTTGAGGTCACCGCCTCACTCACCGCGGAAAAATTGATCCGTGCCGCCCGGCCGGGTGAATGTGTGCGCGGTACCGATGGGCGTTGGGTGAAAAAGTAATGCGGGCCGCCCCGCCTAATCTTGGTTGATCTTTGTGCGACGTCGAAGGGCGAGGGCAAACCCAACAATTGATATGCCGAGCCAAAACACCTCAATCACGATAGAGGCAGCATTGGGTGTGCGCCAAAGGGAATACAGAATCAAAAGAGCGCCAATGCCGTTGATCAAGGGATAGGCAATGCCGGTATTTGTCATCCGGCCTATCTGCGACAGAAAATAGGTGCCCACCACGAAACCGACGCCCACTAAGCCAATGGCATCGGCCAGCGTCAGATGATCAACCATAAATAAGACCTTCTGTGATCGCGCTGACTTGGGTATGATGCCCCTTGTCCGACACCGCCCCTCTAAGCCTGCATCGTCCAGCCTTCAACGCCCATGGCCGCCTGGCGTACCGCTTCAGACCGCGTCGGGTGCGCATGACACGTACGGGCAATATCTTCTGATGAGCCCCCAAATTCCATGGCAAGAACAATCTCAGCAATCAGCTCTCCAGCGGCAACCCCGATAATATGGGCACCGAGTATTTTATCGGTGCCTTCCTCGGCCAGGATTTTAACAAATCCATCCGTCTCGTGATTGGTTTTTCCTCGACTATTGGCGGCGAACGGAAACTTACCTGTCTTATAGGCAATGCCCGCCTCTTTAAGCTCTTCTTCGGTTTTGCCGACGCTCGCCACCTCCGGATAGGTATAAACAACATTGGGCACGAGGTCATAATCCACATGGCCCGGTTTTCCGGCGATGATTTCTGCAACGGCGGCGCCGTCATCTTCGGCCTTGTGGGCCAGCATGGGCCCGGCGATGCAATCGCCAATGGCAAAAATTGACGGCACACTGGTGCGGAAATGGTCGGTCTCGATAAAGCCGCGGGCATCTGTCTTTATACCGACGGTCTCAAGGCCAAGCCCCTCGGTATGTGGCCGCCGGCCAATGGCCACAAGAACCGTGTCGCAATCCATGGTTTCAGGCTCACCCCCGGCTGCGGGTTCCAGCGTGACCTTGGCTTTGGTCTTCATGGTCTCAACACCGGTCACTTTGGTTGACAGGCGAAATGCCATCCCCTGCTTTTTCAGGATCCGGTGGAATTGCTTGGAAACTTCGCGGTCCATGGTGGGCAGAATTCTGTCGAGATATTCGATTACGGTGACCTCTGCCCCAAGGCGTCGCCATACCGAACCCAGCTCCAGACCAATCACACCGCCGCCAATCAAAACAAGATGTTTGGGCACTGCCGGCAAATCAAGCGCCCCGGTTGAGGAGACCACGCGCTCCTCATCAATCGTGACGCCGGGCAATGGCGTCACTTCGGAGCCTGTGGCAATGATAATATGTTTTGTTTTCAGGGTTTGCTTTTTGCCCTCCAGTCCAATTACATCAACTTGATCGGGGGCAATGATTGTCCCGGTACCGATAAATTGATCGGCTTTGTTTTTCTTCAACAGAAAATCGACACCTTTGGTCAGGCCATCAACAGCATCTTCTTTTTGCTTGAGCATTTGCGGCAGATCGACTTTCAGGCCGCTGGCTTTAATGCCCATATGCGCAAAGTCTTTCGTGGCAGTCTCATAAAGCTCGGACGCATGGAGGAGGGCTTTCGACGGGATGCAACCCACATTCAGACAGGTGCCACCGAACTTGCCCGTTTCGCGTTCTTCGATGCACGCTGTTTTCAGGCCCAACTGACCGGCGCGGATGGCAGCGTTGTAGCCGCCGGGCCCGCCGCCAATAATGACCACGTCGTAAATATCGCTCATGCTTGCCTCTATCTTCGTGACTGTCTGCGCCCATACGTAACGAATGGGCTGATCGAGGCAAGCGGTTTCACGACGGGTGACAGCGCTTAGGGGTCCCGCCGGGTCCGTGTCCATGTTTTGGTGGATTGGCGCCCCTCCCGGCCATAGATTTTTGTTTTGCTCATGATGAAACCGGGGATGCCGCGCACACTGGTGAGGGGCAAAATCGTGCGCCCATGGCGGGCCCAAACAATGAGGCACATCGTCAAAAGACCGGTCAGGCCCGTAGCGGCGAGGATCGCGGGAAAGATGATGCCCGCTACGGCCAAGAGACTTGTGACCGTGACGAGCAAGATCATCGCAGCAAAAAGGAGGACGAGCGGCGGAATCGCAAGATCAAAGGCCAAAGCGGTGAGGCGCAAATCCCCCTGGCGCAGACCGGCAATCGCAAGGCCAATGGCGTTGCGTTTTGCCACAGACAAAGCCCCATGCTCCCACCGCGCGCGCTGCGTTGTGGTCGCGCTTTGGGTGGCGGGCAAGGTACTGGTGATCACCGCTTGTTCCACCAGAACCGGTGAGAGACCACGCCGTACAAGATCGACGGTCAACGCCAGGTCCTCAACAATATCGCCAGACCCGGTGAAATGATCCCGCAACACGGGATAGGGGAATGCCATACCGCTACCGGTCAGGCGCGTGACATCGAACAACCGAAAAAGACCCCGCATACGGATCTTATTCATCACCAACCAGGCAAAAGCGGCAATGGATTGCCCGGGGGGTGGTGGTGATGGCGCCTCCATCAGATACAGCGCCTGGGCCGGCCGGCCAAATTGATCCGCCGCGTGCACGATCCGGTCAAGGCAGTGGTCGCCAAGCAAGCAATCGGCATCAACGAAGACGACAATATCCACAGGCCGCTCGCGCAGGCACGCCAGCCCGTGGGCCAAGGCATAGCCTTTGCCGCGATGGTCGGTATCATTGCGTTCTAAAACGTCAGTATCGGTATGACCTTCAAAAATTTGCCGCGCTGTTTGGGCCGTTTCGTCGGTACAATTATCGGCAACAACGATCAGCCGCATCGTCTCCCGCCGCTGTGCCAACAGGGCGTTGAGGGTTGGGGTGATAGATCCCGCTTCATTATGGGCCGGCACAATGATGGCAACGGTGCCGGAAAAGGGGCGTCTTGCCGGGTCAGTGACCCAATCAGCGGACAGGGGGCGCAAACCGCCGAGGCACTCCACCATAAAAAAAGCGGCCGGCACCAATGCAATCAACACCATCAGGGAAAAGATGAAGGAAAACACCGGTCCTCACGTCCCGGTCTTGAGTTGCTGTCGGCGCCAACGATAAAACGTCACGATACCAATAAAGGCCGGAAAAACCCCGAGCAAACGTGACGCGGCGAACCGCAAGGACGGGGCACGATCATCGCGTTCGGCAAACCGGAGATATAGTGCCTTGGCAAAATACAACAGCAGTACGCCCAGCAAAACGCCAATTCCCCAAAGGATGGGAATTCCAATGGGCACCACATAATAGGTAAAGCCGGTTATTGCCGCCGCCGCGAGCAGCGCCACTGCCGGGATACCAAAACCCCAGAGAACAGTTTCACGGGTTTCGGCTACCTTAAATCGTTCCGGCGGGGAGCCGTGCAACGCCGCAGAAAAGGCGTTGTTAAAGCCGTTCTCCCGGTGCCGCGCCCACCAGCTGGCTACGCTCTTTTTTTTTTGTATCGCGGTGACCATTGGCACATCGACCCGTCCCACATGGTGACCGCGGCCACGGGTGCGCAAACAAAAATCCTGAATATCGGCGACCATCAGATCACCGCGGAACCCGCCCAATTCAACAAAGTTCTTTACACGCATCAAAACATTATCGCCGGTGGCTCGAATTTCTTTCACATCCGGCATGCCCCTTGGCCGCGCAGCAGTGCCAGTGTCGACCGTTACGCCTTCCAAAATGGCAAGTTCCGGGCGTCTTTCCATCACCGCGCAGGCATTTTGCAGCCATTGGGAGTGGATAACGCTATCGCCATCCAAAAATTGCACATAGTCCAAATCTTCGGCAAGCTTTCGCAATTGACGGAACCCGGCATTGCGCGAACGCGCGGGCGGGGTTTCATTTTCACCGCGCATTTTAACAACGATGGCACCGGCGGCGCGGGCCGCCTCCCCCGGGCCATTGTCACCGCTATAGGTGACAAAGACGACGGGGTGGTCATTGCCGATGGCTTCGATGGTTTGGGCGGGCGCTGACTGGCCCGGTTTTTCAAGAATAACAAACCCTAACGGCGGCAATGGCGGTTGTGTTGCGGCGGGCGCAATGCCGGGCGCGGGATTGCTTTGTGACGGATCATCAGCGGCAAACAAAGCATTGACAGGTTCCTCCGCCATGTGCGCCGTCGCGCTGACGTTGGTCATTCCCTCAATCGCGGATGGAGGTACTGTGCTTGCCGCGATCTCCCCTTCCGGCGCCGGCGCTGCAGCCATGGCAGCTAACTGACCATCAGGATTGTTATTATCAGGCGCATTTATGGGGGAAACGGTCTTTGTCGGGGTGCCGTCTCCCTTTCAGCCACCGGCGCCGTCGGTCACCCCCTTCAAATAGGGCGCCTCGCGCGGGGTCTGGTGATCGCTGGCCTCGCTCGCCACCAATTCGTCCATGTCCGGCGGCAGACTTTCATCAGTAAACGTATCGCCGTTTGCGGTCGCTTTTCGTTGGGCGTGATGTTGGTCATAGGCGGGTACCGGGGCGCCGCCGCTATCTTCGATACGCGGCATACCAAAGACACCAAAATTCTTCTTGTCCTCAATAACCGTTGCCACGGTTGCCTCGTTTATTGTCTCCTCCTGGGCAGAGAACGCATAGACGAGGGCCGTGTCGGCGAGAACATTGATCACCCGGGGAACACCGCGTGAATGTTTGGCCACCAGCGCCTTTGCTTCATTAGAAAACACCGGACGGCCAGCGCCAGCAACCCGCATGCGCGTGTCGATATAGGCATGTACCTCTTCGGGTGTCAGCGGTGTCAGGTGAAAGTCTGACCCGATACGTTGGGTCAATTGCAACATATCGGGGTCGTTTAGAATTTCCTTTAATTGCGGCTGACCCACCAGAATAAGCTGCAACAGCTGGTCGCTACCCGCATTAATATTGGACAGCATACGGATTTCTTCGAGCATATCCGAAGAAAGGTTCTGTGCTTCATCGATAATCAGCACACAACGGCGGCCCTTGGAATACTCGCTGATAAAAAAGGTCTGCAATTGCTGGAACAGTTCCACATGGGACTTATTCGAAAAAGGTTGATTGAACCCCATCAATACCCACGATAGAAGATTGCCGCGATCGGGTTGGATATTCGACAATAACGCAATCGTGTGGGTGTCCGTCAGCTGATCAAGCAGGCGGTGGATGAGCGTGGTTTTACCACAACCTACCCCGCCCGTGATCACCGAAATACCGGCATTGTTCAGGACACCATATTCCAACATGGCATAGGCAAGCCGGTGGTTGCGGCCCCAGAACATGAAGGCCGGGTCCGGCTGAATGGAAAATGGTTTATCCGTAAGATCGAAAAACTGTTCGTACATTGCTGAATTCGTTCAGATATCGGCGGGGCCCCGAGGAGCAAAAAACCGCTGATCGCTGTTTGGTATTCCTTTTTTAGCGTCTTGGTTAAGCGTCACATGCTGGCGGTGGCCGCCGACGCTATTTACGCTTGTTTTAACAGATCACGGACTTTTTCTGCATGGCGAAAACGTTTCCCGCCAAGCTCAAGAGATTTTTTCAATTGCACCCGTGCGCCTTCGCTATCGCCGAGGCTCAACAGGGTGGCGCCAAGGTGATAACGCAATGTTGCCGCGTTGGGATAATTCTTCACCGCGCGCTTCAGAATTTCTGCCGCCTGTTCAGGCTGCCCGGCTCGGAAGTATGCCCAACCGACTGTGTCCTGAAAATCAGCGTTCGGAATATCGCGCAGCGTTTGCGCCACTTCAATGGCGCGTGCCAGGCTTTGCGGGTCCTCTTTGAAGTCGGAAATCAGGCTCACATAATTATTGGCCACAAGCCGGTCATCGGGACGGCGGCTGAGGAGGTTTTCATAAACCACGATGGCCTCATCAAACCTTTGCTCATTCATCAGGATATCGGCTTCAAAGATTTTCAGCCCATAATTTTTGGGAAATTTCTCCAGGCCGGCATTAATCAGGGCAAAAGCTTCGGGGCGACGTCCGCTGCGCAGATAATAGCGGTATAACAGGTCATAGGCCTCAACCCGCTCCGGCGCCACGCGCAAGGATTCGTTCAGCGCTGATTCAGCATCGTCCAAAGCATTTTCGGAGAAATAAACCCGCGCAAGAAGGATGCGGGCATCATAATTGTCCGGGTCGCTGGTGATCATTTCTTTCAGAAGCGTGCGGGCATCCTCATTTCGACCTTCTTCCAGATACGCACTGATCAAGGTTTGCAAGGGTTGGGCGCTGAGAGGTTGCGCCTCATTGGCTGTGCTCAATTGTTCGATTGCGCTTTCATAGTCGCCGCGTCCGATGGCGGCTGTGCCAATAATCTGGTTGATCGTTGTGTCGCCCGTTGAGGCCTTTTCTTCAAGCAAGCGGGCAACTTCTTCCGCACCCTGCCAATCGCGCAAGGAAAGACGCGCGGCCGCAAGAAGACGCAAGCCCTCAACATTGTCTGGCGATTTTGACAGGGATTGTGACAATGCCCGTTCCGCCCGTTGGAGGGCATTATTGCGGATCAGGAACCGCGCATAAGCATTGGTCACGAGCGGATCAGCATCAGACTTTTCAAAGGCGAGCGTTAGCCTTTGGTCAGCCAACTCTGTATCGCCAATTTGCTCAAAGGCCGTACTTAAGAGAACAAGCGCATTGGTATCATCGGGGCTACTCCCCAATACTGTCCGTAGGTCAATGATCGCATCTTCATAGTTTTGGTCCTCGATTAACAGCGCTGCCCGTTTGGTCAAGGCGCCGGTATTGCCGCTGTCATTAGCCAGAACCTCATCAATCAGCGTACGGGCATCTTGGCGACGGTTGCGCGTAATATGAAGACCGGCAAGGGCAACCTTGGCGCGATTGCGCAAGGCGTCATCCTTGCGGTCAGCGGCATATCGGTTGAAGACGGCTTCGGCTTCATCATAGTTTTCCTCCGCGATCAAAAAGTCGGCGAAAGCAAATTGTAATTCCACATCGTCCGGGTCAGCGGCAGTAAAGGCGCGGAAGGTTTCTTCAGCCTTGGCGGCGCCGCCAAGCTGGTAATCAAGGCGGATCAAATTTACCCGGTTTTCAAGATTACCCGGTGTCATATTCACAACGGTTTGCAAGGGCGCACGCGCTTCCGCGGCGCGGCCCGATATGACGAGATAGCGCGCATAGGTTGCCTGGTAGGAGGGATCATCCGGGTTCGATGCAATTAATGATTTGAACACCGCATCCACTTCTTTATCGCGGCCAAGCTTGCCGAGAAGTTCGATCTTCATCAGTTGCAAAAGGGTATTGTCTTCGTTGGTGGCAAGACCTTTATTGATTTGCGCCAGTGCGTCGCTGATCCGGTCCTGGCGCACGAGGTCGGCAACAATGAGCGACACCGCATTTCGATTGGTTGGCTCTTTTGCCAAAATACTCTGCGCCATTTCCACGGCGCGTGCCCGATTACCCACCTTATAGAAAACGCTTGCCTTCAAGGCCTGGGCATCAAGGTTATCGGGATCAACGGCCAGGGCCTTTTCGGCTGTGGCTTCTGCTTCGGTTTCATCGCTTGCCAGGAGGTAAATGTTCCCCATCTTGACGAGCGCCTCAATATTGTCAGGCTGCAGACGAATGAGCCGTTGCAAGAGACCGAACATGTTTTGGTATTCGCGGTTCTGCTCGGCAATATCCACAAGACCCTGCAACGCGGGCAGGTGTGTCTCGTCAATGGTCAGGGCGTTGCGAAACTCGATCCCTGCGCGCACGGCGTCGCCATCCTCGAGATAGGCAAGACCGCTATTGGTAAATTTTTCCATGCGTTGTTCCGGTGAGGAACAGGCAACAAGGGCGCTGCTCACCAACAGGGTGGCAGCGAGGGCGGAGAGCCGCCGTTTGGGGGCGTTTATGGTTCGGCGCATGGCTGATCCTCATACGATAACGGGGGAGGGCCCTTGGGCCCGCGCGCACCAGGTTAAAATTGGGTTGGCGGTCGAGCCCGGCCGGGTCCGATCACCGATCCTGCTGGCTAGCATTATTGGATTTGTTCATAAAGCCAAAAGGTTCAAGGGTTTCGTAACACCGGTTAACGACTGGCGTGCCGTTTCCATGATAAAGCACGGGGGATTAGGCATAGCATCTCGTGTGCAGCGCAGTATAACAACCGCTCGGGAGCGACAACCGTGCCCTCCCTGAGCCCCAACGGCCTTGCCGGGGCGGGCACCGGTCAGGTTAAGGAAGTCAGTGCAGATGGGTAACGAATTTACGCTTGAGGACATCCAGATCATCCTGAGGCGACGTCTGGCCTATTTAATGGTGCCGATCATTGTCTTGATCCCGCTCTTAATTATTGGCGTCCTTTTGCTGCCGGCGCGTTACACCGCCGAAGGGATCATGCTCATTGAATCGCCGCAGATTTCCGAGACCTTGGTCAAGGGCACCGGCGCCACCCGGGCCCTGGAGCGGATCGAAGTGACACGCCAGCGCATCCGCTCGCGCCCGCAATTGCTGGATATTGCCGACCAGACGGCCCTTTTTTCCCAACGCTCCCGGCTATCGGAGACAAAAAAAGTCAAGCGGATGCAAAAACGCATGCGGGTAAAGCCGATCACCAGTCGGTTTGTGACCAATACATCGGGCCGTGACACGCTCGCCTTTTCCGTTGCCTATACGGACCCGTCGCCAATCAAGGCCATGAAAGTTGCCAATGAGCTGATCAACCGATTTGAGCGCGAAGACAGCAAGCGCACCACCACCGAAACCTCAAACACGACGGAGTTTTTTGAGCGGGAGGTGGAGGAAAAATCTGCAGACCTTAGCCAATTGCAGGATGAAATCGCCTCGTTCAAGGCAGAAAATGATGGCAGCTTGCCGGAACAGCTGGAATTGCATTCACGGCAATTGGAACGATTTATCCAGCAATTGGGCGGGCTCGATAATCAACTGTCCTCGATTGAGGAGGACAAGCGTTTCGTTGAATCCCAGATTGCCAGCATCGCGTCAGGCGGCGGTAGCGAAAACAGTCCTGAAACGCTACTCATCTCCAAAAAGGCGACCCTTGGCGAACTGCGCTCCCGCTATACAGAAGCCCATCCTGAGGTGATCGCCCTGCGCAACGAAATCCGGTCGCTGGAACGCCAGCTTTCACCGGGTAGAGAGCTACAAAACCTTCAGCGACGGGTGGAAGAGGCAGAAGAAAAACTGGCCCAGGCCCTACGTGATGACGCGGAGCCGGAAATCATCAGCGATTTGGAGGATCAGGTGACGCTCTATTCTGATCAGTTTGTGCGCAAGGCAACCAACAGCGCCGGGCTGTCGAGCCAGGCCCAAACCTATATTTTACAGAGCCGTCTTACTTCGCTGCAAAATCGAACGCGGGCTGTGGGGGAACGCCGGGAACGGTTGCAGGCGCGCATCGAAGATTTAGAAGCGCGGATCAACCGGACGCCAGCTGTGGAGAGCCAATTGCTCGATCTCCTGCGTGATCGTAAGTTTAAGGAAGATGAGCTGGAAAAAGCACGGTTGCGCGTCTCGCAAGCGACAACCAGTGAGAACATTCAGGTTGAAGGGCGCGCTGAGCGGATCACGCAGGTTGAGGCCGCTGCCCTGCCCGAAAAACCATCAAGCCCGAACCGGCCTGCGCTTATCGCTGTATCGTTCCTTTTTGCGGGTCTTGTGGGTGTGCTGACCGCGCTCGCCCGCGAATTTGTCAATGTCACCATTCGGGGCCGCAACCATCTGACGGCGCTCCTGGAGGAGCCACCCTTGGCGGTTATTCCTTTTATTGAGGGCACCGAGACCAAAGGCTTCAAAATGCCGTTTTTCTCCAGCGGCCCGAAAGGCGGCGTTAAATCGCCCCCTGCCGCCGCCAAGCCAGCAGCCCAAACCACCGCAGTGCAGGGGACGATGGGCGATGACGACCTTGGCGCTTTGCCCGCCGAATAATGCTTTTGTAGATTGATGGCTAAAAGCCGACCCCCAGCAGTGACGCCAGGTAGCGACATCGGGCAGCGACGAAAGAAAGACACCGACCTCTATGGATCATATCAGAGCAGCCGTCACCAAGGCCCGCGATAGCCGGGCCCGTACCGCGCCAGCAGGGCTCAAACCCGGCCAGGTGGACCGGCGGGTGCAGCGGGCCGACGTGGATTTTGAAAGCTTTCAGAAAACCGCCTGCAACTTCGAGCTTTTTGCCCCTAACCGGATTATCGCCAATGAGCATGATCCGGTTTTGAATGCTTACCGGGTCCTGCGCACACGGGTGCTTCAAAAAATGGAGGCGGAGGGCTGGCGGACCCTGGCGGTTGTGTCCCCCTCGCCGGCGGCGGGTAAGACCGTTACCGCAATCAATCTTGCCATTGCGATCAGCTCCAGCGCTGCATCGCGGGTAACTCTCGTGGACTTCGATTTTTATCGCCCGAGCGTGTCGCGCTATCTGGGGCTGAATGATCCTGGGTCAATCCTTGATTTTTTTGAGGGCGAGGCCCCCCTCGATATGCTGGTGCGCCGTACCGATCTTGCGAATTTGATGATCCTGGCGAATGAGCGGGTCAGTCGCCGAGGGTCGGAGTTTTTTTCGTCATCGGCGGTGACCGCCCTGTTTGATCGAACGGTGCAGTCTTATAATTCGCGGATTGTTGTCATGGACACCTCGCCAATCCTCGGCTGCGATGACACAATTGCGTTGCTGCCGCAGGTCGATTGCGTCCTTTTAGTGGCGGCGAGCGGTCAAACCCGGGCCGATGAGCTGACCGAAGCCAAACGGTTGCTGCGTAATACGAATGTTGTTGGAACCGTTTTGAATAAGGCGCCTTCGGTCTCTGCCGGGTCGAGTTACTACTATTATTAGGGGCTTATTTTTAGGTCAGGCTCACAAGGTATAGGGACCGACCGTCGCCAGCAGATCGTGTGGCGTGATATGTTGCAGTGCAAAAATTTATTTTGCACCCTCTTGAACCTTTGAGTAAACTACCAAGTATACAGACTGAGAAGAGAGCAAGGCTCGGGTGGCTCAGCACAACCAAAATCGAATCCCCGCGCGTACAGATGCCTCGATGCCAAGGCTGATTATAAGGACGTGATGATGGGTAGTGGGTCTTCCTATAAGCTTGCAGCGTTGATTGCCTGCGCCGTCGTCTTTTACTTTCTGGTTCGCACGATGCTGGGCGGCTTTGCGGGGCCGGATGAACAAACGCAGACTGAGGACGCAGTGCAACCGCGCTTTGCCGTGCTCGCAACCCGGGTTGAGCCGCAAGCCTGGCAAGAAAATCTCGCTGTGCGTGGCCGCACCGAGGCGGTTCGCAAGGTTACCGTGCGCGCGGAAACCAGCGGTTTAGTGGCGGCGACACCCACAAATATTGGTAGCCAGGTGGCACAGGGTGATATTTTGTGCCGATTGCAAGTTGATGCTCGCCAGGCCCAGCGCGACCAGGCCCGCGCGGCGCTCACAAAAGCAAAGATCGATTACGAGGCCGCCCGCACCTTAAAATCGGAGGGCTTTTCCTCGGATACAGCGGTGGCATCGGCGCGAGCGGCGTTCGATCTTGCCACGGCAAATCTCAAACAAGCACAAACGGGGCTCGACCAATCCGTGATCCGCGCCCCGTTCGATGGGGTTTTCGATGAGCGTCTTGCCGAGGCTGGCGATTTGCTGCGAACCGGTGATCCGTGCGGTGTTGTCATCCAGCAATCGCCCTACCTTGTGGTTGGGGCCATCTCGGAACGGAATGTGGGCAAGGTCAGCGTTGGTGATCGCGGTGTTGCCCGTCTTGTCACCGGCGAAACGGTCGAGGGAACCATACGATATGTGGCGCAAGCGGCTGATCCCTCAACACGGACATTTGATGTTGAACTGGAAATTCCAAATACTGACGGAAAATTGCGAGACGGCGTAACAGCCGAGTTCACCATTACCGCCTCGCGCCGAGCGGCCCATGTGATCAAACGCTCAGCGCTCGTTCTCAATGATGAGGGGTCTATCGGTGTACGGACAGTTGAAGACAATGTCGTCAACTTCAAACCGGTCACGCCGCTGGGGGATGCGGCAAACGGCTTCTGGGTTGCTGGCCTCGACGGGGCGGTTGACTTGATTACCCGGGGTCAGGAATTTGTTGTTGATGGGCAGACGGTGGAAGTTGCGTTCAACACGGAAGGCAACGGGGCAACTGATGGGAGCAAACCGGTGGGTAAAGCCACTGCGATCGGAGGTCTTGGCCAATGACTGCACTGATTGACGCTGCTTTTTCGCGCGTTCGCGTAATCCTCGCGGGATTTTTTGCCTTAATCCTGTTTGGTTTCGCTGCGTTTTCAACGATTCCCCGGGAGGCAGAACCTGATATCCAAGCGCCTTTTGTCGCTGTCACTCTCCCCTTGCCCGGCATCTCGCCAGAGGATGCAGAGCGTTTACTTGTCAAGCCAACAGAGCTTGAATTGCAGTCCATCGAAGGGCTGAAGCAAATTGACTCACTCGCCTATGACGGAGCGGCGCAAATTTTCCTGGAGTTTCAGACCACGGTTGATATCGACCAGGCCGTTCTCGATGTGCGTGAAGCGGTTGATCGTGCGCAGGCGGAATATCCATCTAATGCTGAAGAGCCCGTTGTTTCGGAGTTAAATCTTCAAAATCAGTTTCCTATGCTCACGGTCGTTTTGCATGGTCAGGTTCCAGAACGGGCCTTGTTTCAAACCGCCCGAACATTGCGGGAACGTCTCGAAACCAATAGCGGGGTTCTAGAGGCAAACCTGACGGGTGCGCGCGATGAATTGCTTGAAGTCATCATCAACCCGGAGACTTTGGAATCCTTCAACCTGACAGAAACCGAAGTTGTCAACGCCATCAATGCGAACAATCAGCTGATCACGGCGGGGTCCATTGATCTTGATGATGGTCAGTATGCGGTTAAAGTGCCGGGTCTTGTAAAAACTGCCCAGGATCTTGCCTCCATTCCCGTGCGGGCGAATGGCGACAATGTGGTGACCATTGGCGACGTGGCGAGGGTCAATCGCACATTTGTCGATCCGAACGGTTATGGCCTCTTTAACGGGTCGAAAGCCATCGGGGTTGAGCTGACAAAACGTGCGGGCGCCAACATTGTAGAAACCATTGAGGAAGCACGTTCGATGATTGAAGACGAGGCAAGATTTTGGCCCGTCTCGGTTCAATACACCATATTAAGTGATCGGTCGGTCACGGTCCGCGATTCCCTGAGCGGGCTTACCGGCTCGGTGGTTACCGCGGTATTGTTGGTCATGATCGTGATTGTTGCGGCGCTTGGTGCACGGTCCGCTCTCATGGTTGGTGTTGCCATTCCCACAACTTTCTTGATCGGGTTTTTCCTTCTCAACATGTTTGGCTACACGCTGAATATGATGGTGATGTTCGGGCTCGTCCTCGCGGTGGGTATGCTGGTTGATGGGGCAATCGTGATCGTTGAATATGCCGACCGGCGCATGGCCGAAGGCGAGACACGGCGCAACGCGTACAAAGAAGCGTCAAAGCGTATGTTCTGGCCGGTCACCACATCCACCGCCACAACGCTAGCGGCGTTCGTGCCTTTCATGTTCTGGCAGAGCACGCCTGGCGAGTTCATGAAATATCTGCCCTTGACGCTGATTTTTTTGCTGACGTCTTCGCTGGCCGTTGCGCTCATCTTTCTGCCGGTTTTTGGCTCGGTTCTGGCAACGCCAAAATGGATGAAGCAGCGCTTTGGCATGCGCGGGAAGACCGACAAACCGGCGGGTACGCGCATTGATGAGGTTGACCCAACAATGCTCACCGGGTTCACGGGCGCCTATACGCGCTTGATCCAGAAATCTCTCAACCATCCTTTACTATCCGTGGCCGGCGTTTTGTCGTTGGTGGTTGTCTCGTTTTTTGCATTTCGGCTTGCGTCCCCTGAAATGGAATTTTTTATTCGTTCGGACAATGAAGATGTGAAGGCTCTCGTTCTGGCACGTGGTAATCTGTCTGAAGAAGAGAAGATCAGTCTCACTCAAGAAGTCGCCCGGAAAATAGAAAATCATCCGGCCATTGAGCATATTTATTTGCAAACCGGCCCCGGTCTTGCCCGCAGCACGGAACTGCCGCCGGAAACAATTGGCCAGGTTGGTATTGACCTGAAACCGTATACGGACCGTGAGCATTCAACCATCGTGGTTGAAGAACTTCGGGACATGGTGCAAGGGGTGCCTGGGATCCTTGTGGAGGTTCGCCAGCGGGAAGGTGGCCCCCCGGTGGGCAAAGACGTGCAGATCGAAATTGCTTCGCCCAATGTGGCGGCAATGATCGCGGCTGCTAAAAAGGCGCGCGCGTTCATCGATAATGAAAGCCTCGACGTAAACGGCATGACTGTGCCTGCCTTTATGGATCAGGAAGACAGTCTGCCTCTGCCCGGGATCGAATGGCAGATCGAAGTGGATCGCGCCCTTGCCGGGCTTTATGGTCTTAGCGTTGCGCAAGCGGGCGCCGCCCTTCAGTTTGTCACCGATGGCCTGTTGGTTGGGAACTATCGCCCCGATGACGCAGAAGATGAGATCGATATCAGGGTGCGGTACCCCGAGGGCTATCGCGATGTGTTTGCCCTTGATGCCGTCCGGGTTCAGACACCGCGTGGATCAGTGCCATTATCGAATATTGTTCAGCGTACGCCCGCGCCGCAAGTGGATCGAATTACCCGGCGCGATAGCCGGCGCATCATTGACGTAAAAGCAAATGGCAATACGCAGATTGACGGCCATATCGTGAGCCAGAACGTGGCCATCGCTCACACACGCGAATGGTTGGAATCGGGCGCTCTTGGCGACGATGTGACCTGGGTCATGCGAGGGGCCGATGAAGAAACCGCAGCAGCAGCACAGTTTTTTGCCGCGGCAATGGCGGCGGCAATGTTCATGATCGCGCTGATCCTCCTCCTCGAATTCAACAATTTCTATCATGCGTTCCTGACACTGACGGCTGTGGTGCTCTCGGTGTTCGGCGTCCTGCTTGGTATTGCGATCTCGGGGCAATATGTCAGCGTGATTATGACGGGTGTCGGTATTGTTGCGCTCGCTGGTATCGTGGTGAACAACAACATTGTCTTGATCGATACGTTTCAGCATTTGCGTGCCACGGGTTTGGGCGTGCACGATGCTGTTATTCGAACGGCGGCCCAGCGTGTGCGTCCCGTCCTGTTGACGACCATGACGACGATCTTGGGCTTGCTGCCCATGGTGTTTGAATTGAACCTGGACTTTGCGGCGGGGACCATCACCCGGGGCAGCACATCATCAGATTGGTGGGTGTTGCTTTCCTCGGCGGTGATTTATGGCCTTGCTTTCTCGACCATTCTGACCTTGGCGTTCACGCCGGTTATGCTGGCCATGCCAACAGTCATCAGCCGGCGTCTGAAGGCCCTTTATCAGCGGTTGAAGCGTGACAATGATGCGCAAGTGGATGATCGTACCGAAGGCCCCTCAACGCCGCCCAATGAGGCCCTGCCGGTTGCCGCTGAGTAAGAAGGGGCAGCGGGATCAGCGATAAAGATGTGGCACCGATCGATTTAGATATCGTCTGTGTGCAGTCTATATTCCACGTAATGATATTAATGGGTGGCGGCGCGCCAAATCGCAACAGTAAATCCGTCATTGCGATGTTGCGGGTCACCCAGGATGGCGCGTTCTCCGTGAAACGAAATATCGCCGACAAAAGCGCGACTTATGCCGTCGCCGTTTGGGGGTGCATTGCTTCGCGCTGTCGAACGCGCATGCAATAGATCGAACACCCAATGATAAATAAATTGGCGAGGTCAGCGAACCGATTATAGATCAAAAGGAATATCCACGGTTCTGGTGCCACAGTCATAAAATAATAGAGCGACCAGATCAGACCGATTTCGAGAAAATATAAGGGGACGGAGAACCAGCCATTGTCCGACAGGTTCCAATAGGATTTGGCGAGAAAACAGTTCGCCGCGAAGAGATAGAGTTTGAAATGAAAGAGTTTCAGGGGGAGAGCGTCAACAAGGACGTTTAACAGGAAGACACAAAATAATATCTGGGTGGCCTTGATGATGACCGAATATTGGGAGCGATATGCAAAATACACCGTCGCTCCGAAGAGGACGGTGTAATATGCATAAGTTATTAGTTCGAGAGTACCGATGTAACCACCTGCCGAGGCAAACGTTTTGGAACGTTGAAATCGATGAAGCGACCCTGGGAGGCTACTGCACGAGTTCTTAAATTTTCGTGTGCCCGCTCGGTTGCGTCGGCCAGCTCCACAAGAGCTACTTTCATTTCTTCGTAAGCCATCGTGGCTTCGTTGGTGCCCAATTTTGTATCCGTTGACGTCGCAACCTGTGCGCCGTCCCGGAGGGTACGTGCCATTTCAGCAAGCTGCTTTTCAAAGCGAATGAGGGCGATTTGTTCTTTGCGAACGTCCTGTTTTGACATGATTTATCCTCGTTATCTTCACATTAGTGTACGATCCCCACACACCAGCGAAGATTATCCCACAATGGGACGAACACAAAGTAAGGTTACCGGTTTCTTAATCACAAATTATGACGCATTCACGGAAAAACCCTCTAAAGCAAACGAATGCTGGCCGGTTGACGCAGTTTATGCTGCGCATCGCCGCACGGCGTGCCCTTCACGCCGTTCATGTTTCGTTCCGAATATTGGGGATGCCGTTTCGGGCCCGTGACGCAATTGTACTCACTGGCCTGGGCGAGGGGCCAAATGCGCCGGCCACAGTTTTGCCGCCGAACGCTAGCGAATGGCAAGCTGCGCCAGACGAGCGCTGCGTTCAGCCGCCTCCGGGGGTGCCAGGTTCGTTTCAAGAATTTTTGCAAGTGTTGGCTGCAGAGCTTGAGCAAGCCGATCGTGATGACTTAACGGCCTCCCGTACCCGCTCTGATCCGGGCTCGTCGTCGCGGCCGGGCCCGTCCCGGTAACGGCAGGGTTGGGCTTGGGCTCTTCCGAGGGCCCAAAGGACATCGCGATATAGGTGTTGGTAATGGCTTCGCTATAGATATCGAGGAGGCCCGGGGCCAGCGGCGCGGGGAGCACCGCCAGATCAAGGGCCCGGCGCAACGTCCTTACGACTTCATCGGTAAGCGTTTCGAGGTCGGGCCCGGCCCCTGTTGACTCCCGTCCGCGCACGTTTTCAAACTCCAGTACCGGTGCCACGCCCGGCCCACTGCTCAGGAGATCACCGAGTTCCACAACACCCCCGGTTTCTCGGCAGATGAGCCTGATGAGATGCAAATCATGGTCGGCGGGCCGCGCAATAACCGCTTCCAGCACATCGGCGCCTATCCCGCAGCGTCTGGCAAACAATGCCAAGGGCTCATCGGTCTCTTGAAAAAACCTCAATAATGGATTCATGGTGTGCATCTCATCGTTCACGCACCGCACGGCGATGAAAAGGATATCTGAGCCGGGTATAGAATTTCTAAAGACGCCGCACCGCCAACGGCGTTGTGTTCGTCACCACTAATGAAACCCATACCCCTTGAACCCGAGAGTGAAGCCCATGGCTCGCGCCGCAACGACGCCCCGTCTCACCCTTGAAGATGTGCATTTGACCTTCGGCGGCGATCCCCTTTTCACAGGCGTTGGTCTGGCCATCATGCCTCAGGATCGTATTGCCCTGGTGGGACGTAACGGCACTGGCAAATCAACCCTGATGAAGATCATTGCCGATGTTCTGGAGCCGGACAAAGGCAATCGCCACCGTGATCCTGGCGTCACGGTCCTCTATCTGCCCCAAGAACCTGATCTTTCCGGATACAGAACAGTTACTGACTATCTGACCGCGCCCTTTGCGCCCCTGTCAGAACCCCTTGCCCTCCATGAGATGGAGCCTCTTATGGAAGCGCTCGATGTGGATGGCAGCCATATCATTGATGAATTATCCGGCGGCGAAGCGCGAAAGGTTGCGCTAGTGCGCGCGCTGGCGGCGCAGGCGGACATTCTGCTGCTCGATGAGCCCACAAATCATCTTGATATTGCCGCTATTGACTGGCTTGAGGGCAAGCTAAAACACTATCGCGGCGCGCTGGTTCTGATCTCCCATGATCGGCGCTTTTTAGAAACGGTCACTGATAAAACAATCTGGCTGGACCGCGGTGTTGCCCGCCTGCGCGAGCAGGGTTTTGACGGGTTCGAGGCCTGGCGCGATCAAATCCTCGAGGAGGAGGAGGTTGAGCTCCACAAGCTGGGCCGTAAAATCGTGGCGGAAGAACACTGGGTCCGTTACGGCGTGACGGCGCGGCGCAAACGCAATGTGCGCCGGATGCGCGAATTGCAAGGCTTGCGTGATCGCTTGGCGAATGCCCGGCGCCCGGATGGCACGATCAATTTTGCCGTCAATACCAGCGGCACCTCCGGCAAAACTGTGATTGAAGCAGAAAATATCGCCATCAGCTTTGACGGGCGCGCCATCGTCAGGGATTTCTCCGTACGCATCACAAAAGGGGACAAGATCGGGCTTGTGGGGCCCAACGGCGCCGGCAAAACCACCTTGCTCAACCTGCTCACGGGCCAATTGAGCCCCCAGGCGGGCACGGTAAAAATCGGCACCGCTGTTGATCTTGTGACGCTTGATCAAAAGCGGGCCAGCCTCACACCGGGCTTGCGGGTTGCCGATGCGATCACTGATGGGCGCGGTGACTTTGTGACCATTGGCGACACAAAAAAGCATGTGGCGACGTACTTGCGCGATTTCCTTTTTACAGCCGAGCAATGGCGCGCCCCGGTTGAAGCGTTGTCCGGCGGCGAGCGTGGTCGTCTGGCGCTTGCCGCGGCGCTGGCAAAGCGTTCCAACCTTCTGGTGCTGGACGAGCCGACGAATGATCTTGATCTCGAAACCCTCGACCTTCTACAAGATCTGTTAACGGATTATCAGGGTACGCTGCTATTGGTGAGCCATGACCGGTCGTTCCTTGACCGCACGGTGACGAGCACGATTGCGCCGTCTGTCCCGCAAGAACCTGGCGGGTGGACGCGCTATGCGGGCGGCTATTCCGACCTCATCAGTCAGGTGGGGGCGGGGGCGTTTTCATGGCGCAAGGCTAACCGCCAAATGGGGGCGCCCTCATTCCAAAATGCCGATGGCGAGGGCATTTCAATAGACGCCGCAAAGCCACCTTCGCGGGCGGCGCGACAAAAGCTCAGTTTCAAGGAAAAGCACGCGCTTGAAACGCTGCCAGCGCGCATGACACAGCTGGAGACCGAAATCGCGGACTGCCAAACGACCCTCGCAAAGCCTGACCTCTTCACCCGCGAGCCCGGCCTTTTTCGTCAGACAACGGAACGCCTGGAAAAAGCCGAAGCCGCGCTCGCGCAAGCGGAAGAAACCTGGCTCACCCTCGAAATGAAACGCGAGGAAATTGAGGGGTAGGGCTTGGCGGCGCTGGCTTGCGCAGCGCACCATCACGAAATGGTGATACCGCCCGCTTCGCGGCGCTACACGCGGCGCTTGTAGGCTCGGCAGAAGACGGTCATAAAGGTTAACGTGTTGGGGGCAGTGCTGTGTGTTTGCGCGAAATCGTGCCCTCTTGATGTGAAAAGTTCCGGCTGCCACCGGTCACTGGAGGAAAAAGACAAATGACACAGGAATTCCTGAGCGCTCAAAGCAGGCTCATTCTTTCCAACATTGACCGGACTGTGAGCACGGAAAAGCCGGATGACGAGCGCCCGCTTCCCGATGGCCCGGTAACGAACGGACTGACTGTTCCGATCGTTGTCGATACCGCCCTTGATGTTGTTGATCCTAATGATGGGCTCACCAGCCTGCGCGAGGCGATCACGTTGGCCAACAGCATGAGCGATTCTGACGAGATCCGCTTTGACGCTTCTATCGCCAATTCAACGATCCGCCTCACCAGCGCGCTGACCATCACAGAAAATGTGACCATTGACGGCGATATCAATGGCGACGGAATAGCGGACATTCTGATCAGCGGCGATGTTGACGGCAATGACAATGTCCGCAGCTTCGCCCTTGCGCCGGGCATATCTAGAAACATCACCAACGTTGCCAGCAACACGAACGACAGCGACAATGTTCGTCTTTTTGCCATTAACGGCGCCACAACGTCGGCGTCCCTGTCCAATCTTGTGCTTACGGGCGGCGTCAATGCCACAGGCGGCGGTGGTCTGAATGTCTTTTACGCCTCGGTAACGCTGGATAATGTTGTTGTTGCCGGTAATGAAGGCGTTAATGGTGGCGGTATCAGTATTGATCGCGGGTCCGTCAGTGTCCTGAATTCCGAGGTAGCGTTCAATGGCGCCACGGCATCGGGCGGAGGCATCGGCCTTGCAGCAGGCTCAGCAACTCTTTCCATTTTGAATACCAATGTTTCGAACAATAGCGCCGGTGACGATGGCGGCGGTATCTCGGTGGGCAATATGGCAACGATTACGGGTGCCAATGTCTCGATTTTTAACAACACCGCTGGCGACAATGGCGGTGCCCTTAATGCCATTGGTTCGGGCACGCTCGTAAACGCGACGGTGGCGGGCAATCTCGCTGCAGGCGACGGCGGCGGTCTGTTTAAAAATCTTGGTGGTGATCTGACATTGATCAACGCAACGGTGACGGGCAATGGCGCCAACGGGGTCAGCTCCAGTGGCGGCGGTATTGCCCATTCAGGGTCAGGGGATGTGATCCTGACCAACTCCATTTTGCTCGGGAATTTTGATGCGAGCGACGAAGACGAGATTGCAGATTTTGCCGGCGGTGGCAGCGTTGTGGAAATTGGGCCGAATATCATCGGGTCCGGGGATGCAGCCGTTTCTGACGTTTTTGCGTCACTGGTTTTTGACGATGCCAGCGGCGTTTTCTCCGGCCGCATCACGGAAAATGGCGGCTCTGTTGAGACCGTTCTCCTCGCAGGAAACGCGGCAAATCCCGCAATTGATACGGCCACTGAAATGCTGCCCTCGGAAGCAAATCTCGGCCTCGATGTTGACGGCGATGGCATTATTGAGTCAGGCGCCATCAGCATCGATGCGCGGGGCGGGGGCCGCGCCGTTGATATTGCGGGCGTCGGTACGGTGGCGACCGATCTTGGCGCAACGGAATTGCAATCCATCGCCAGCGGAATGCCCGCTATGGCAACGACGTTTGTGGTGACTGTTGCTAATGATGAGCTTGATTTCAGCGGTGCCGACGCAACGCTTGAGAGCATGGGCGGCGCCGACGATCTGTCGTTGCGTGAAGCGTTGTTCCTTGCCAATCTTGATCCGGATACGGCAGATACAATCACATTTGCAGACGGGATGGGTGAGGCCTTTGCAAATGGCGGTACCATCCGGCTGACCCAGGGTGAGCTATCCATCACCTCCAGTGTTACCATTGACGGTGATCTTGATAATAACGGGTTTGCCGACGTGACGATCACCGGCGACGCGCAGGGCGATGATCTTACGACCACCGGGGGACTCGGCAATATCATTACTGATGCCATCAATAACACAGCGACCACTGACAATACCCGGGTCCTGAATATATCTGCTTACGGAAATTATAATGTCGTATTGGATGGGTTGGCTATCACGGGCGGCTCGGCAAATTATGGCGGCGGGATTAACGCGAGCGGCAGCTCAGGCGCTCAATTGACGATTCAATATTCTGCAATCTCGGGTAACTCATCTTCTGTTTACGCGGGCGGCCTTGAAATTGGGGGATCGATCGACGTCACCATCAATAATTCTCGATTTGAGGGGAACCAAACCGCTGGCGAGGGGGGCGGCATCGAAATTTATGGCAACAACACTGTTGTCATCAATAATTCGACCCTGATCAATAATCGCGCCATGAATGGTGGCGGGTTGAGCACGGATAGCTCCAGCATTTATCTGACGCTGAATAATGTGAGTGTCCTCGGCAATGCGGCTACCGGAAATGGAGGCGGGATCAATACCGATGCTGAGACCCTCATTTATAATTCTTCGGTCTTCAACAACAGCGCGCAAGCCGGCGGCGGTATTTTCAGTAACGGCGACACCGTAATTGCCGACGATAGTATGGTTACGAACAATACGGCCAATCGTGGCGGCGGATTGTATGTATCCGCTGGCGAAACCGTTTTCGGGTATAGCCAGCTCAGCAATAACAGCGCCAGCGATGGTGCCAATGCAAGTTTTAACGCCACAACCATGATGGTGGATGCGCCGACCGCCGGCGGCGATGGCGGCGGAGCCTTTGTGAACGGCGGTACCCTGACGCTGATTGCGGCAGACGTGTCCAACAACCGTGCAGGTACCGGCGGCGCTGGCTACTCGCCCGACGCCTATGGCGCCGGTGATTATGGGGCGAATGGTGATACCGGTCAGAACGGCGGTTCCGGCGGCGGTATTTTTGTCAGCGGCAACGGCAGCCTAGTGGCGCAAGGCACGACGATTTCATCAAACCTCGCCGGTGATGGTGGTGATGGCGGCAACGGGGCTTATGGTGGGTATGCCACAGGTCCAGGTGGTAATGGTGGTCTCGGCGGCAATGGCGGCTCCGGCGGCGGCATTTATAGTGCCGACCAGGGATCGGTTAGCCTTTTGTCGACGACCCTTGCCAATAATAGCGCAGGTTCTGGCGGTCTGGGCGGCGGCGGCGGTACCGGCGGGTATCTCTATGGCGGTCCCGGTTATGCCGGCGGAAATGGCGGCAATGGCGGTGATGGTGGCACCGGCGGTGCAATCGCTCTTTCCGGGATGAGCACTACTCTTGATGCGGACAGTGTGACCATCACGAGTAATGTATCAGGCAATGCGGGCGCCTACGGAAATGCTGGATTTGGGGGCAGCGGGTCAACCGGCGCTGGTGCCAATGGCAATGACGGTAGCGACGGAACAGCCGGGCTTGTGGGCGGCTTCAACAATGCTGATAACGCATCGGCAACATTCAATAATGCGCTGATTGTAGGCAATGCCAATTATGAACCTGCGGGCATGGGGGCCAATCCAAACATCGGTGGCGCCTCAATGGGCGATGCGGTCAGCGTTTTCAACGGCGATGCAACGCAGTTTTTTGACCAGACGACCACGATTGGCACAACAACGATTGTGGGCGGCATCCTCGCCGATAATGGGGGGCCTGTGGAAACGGTTGCCTTGCTGGCCGGCGGTGCAGCCATTGATGCTGGTGATAATACAAGTCTGCCTACGGACGACATTGATATCGATCGCGACAGCGATCTCACGGAACTTACGCCGCGCGATAATCGTGGCTCCCTGCGGATTATTGGCGGTACCGTTGACCTTGGCGCGTTGGAAGCAATTGCGGCGGGGACAGTAACAGGCGGCGCTGATATGATTGTGGGTAGTGCCGGAAATGATAGGCTCTTCCCGCTTGGCGGTGACGATATTGTCTTGGGTTTCAACGGCGATGACTTTATTCGCGGTGGAACCGATAATGACAGCGTGCTCGGCGGAACGGGTAACGACACCATCGGCGGCGACCTTGGCGATGACACGCTTGAAGGGGATGCCGGTGATGACCGGCTTGTAGGCTCCTTCGGCAATGATGTTCTGATCGGTGGTCTGGACGATGACATTTTGATTGGCGGCGGCCAGAATGATGCGCTCTTTGGCGATCTTGGCAATGACTTCCTCAGTGGGGAGAATGGTTTCGATACGCTCAATGGCGGCGACGGCGACGACCAGTTGAATGGCGGGGCCAATGCAGATCTCCTAAATGGCGATGGCGGTTCCGATACACTCTTTGGTCAGGATGGTGCAGATATCCTGAATGGCGGCGACGATAATGACACCTTGCGCGGTAGTCAGGGTAATGATGTTCTCAATGGAGGCGACGGCGATGACGCCCTCGGCGGCGATCTTGACGACGATACAGTCAATGGCGGCGCGGGCGACGATCTTGTCGTGGGCTCGTTCGGTAATGATAGCCTGACGGGTGGTTCCGGCGACGATACCCTCACGGGTGGCGGCCAGAACGACACACTTGACGGCGGCAGCGGCGATGATTTTGTCAGTGGTGAGAATGGTTTTGACACGGTCAATGGCGGTGCCGGAAACGATACCATCAATGGCGGCGACAATGCGGACGTGCTGAATGGTGGTGCTGATAATGATATCCTCAGCGGTGGTAATGGCCTTGATGTTCTCAGCGGTGACGCGGGCAATGACACGCTGATCGGGAATGCGGATAATGATAACCTCATTGGCGGGTCCGGCTTTGATGTGCTCGATGGCGGTATTGGCAATGATATGCTCACCGGCGGTTTCAATTTCGATATCTTCGTCTTTGGCAATGGTTTTGGTACGGACGTGATCACGGATTTTGATCAGGCAAATGCTTTTGAGGCGATTGACCTGTCTGCGGTAGCGGCCATCACGGACTTTGCCGATCTGCAAGCCAATCATTTGAGCAATGACGGCATGGGGAATGCGGTGATCACCGTGGGGCCCAATACCATTACGCTGACGGGTGTCGACAGTGGTGATCTCATCGCCAGTGACTTCATTTTCTAATTAGCGATATCAATAAACCGGGCGGTTACTGCCGCCTGGTCAGCCGCGATGGGCCGTCATCTCATCGATCCGTGCAAAGATGTCTTCCGGTGTTTTCCCCATCTCCCGCAAATGGCGCAGGGTGACCGACTGGTTGCGTTTCGCCAATCGCTCGCCATGGTCATCAGTGAGGAGAGGGTGGTGCCGGTAAATTGGCGTTGGATATCCCAACAGTGTTTGCAGCACCACATGGAGGTGCGTCACAGCAAAAAGATCATTGCCCCGCACCACATGAGAAATATTTTGGTGGGCATCATCATGGACACACGCCAGATGATAACTCGTATGGGTATCCTTGCGTGCGATGATTTCGTCGCCAAACAGATCGGGCACGACCGTAATGATCTGCGTCTTTAGTCCCTGATCTGAAGACAGCTTTTCTTCCCGGAACGCCAGACGAGACCAATCCGCCCCCAGATGATCGCGGCAGCGCGCCATGGAAAGACGCCAGGCATAAGGCTTACCCTCGGCCATCAGGTCCATCTCCTCCCCGGTGGTTATGGGGCCGCCAGTGAATGGCGGCTTTTGCGGGGCGGTCGCGGTATCTCCCTTGGTAAGCGGTAAATGCGGTGCTCGGTCAATCGCCTCGATAACCTCTTTGCGGGTCTTAAAACATCGATAGACAAGACCCATCGCGTGAAGCCGGGTAAGCGCCTTGTCATAGTCAGCGCGGTGATCCGACTGACGGCGCACAGGCTCCGGCCATGAAAACCCGAGCCAGTGCAAATCATCTGCAATCGCCGCGTCAAAGGCGGGCTTACACCGCGTGCGGTCGGTATCTTCGATACGTAAGTGACAAACCCCGCCGACTGCCCGCGCCGCCTCAAACGCAAACCGGGCGGCAAAGGCATGCCCCAAATGCAGATAACCCGTGGGCGAGGGGGCGAACCGGGTGATAAAAGAGGGCGGCGTTTTCATGGGAGGGGGCATTGGCGATATTACGGACAGTCTGCGGCTCCTGTCGTCATTGAAAGGCGTGTTCTGTTCATTCTTTTGCCACGGGATCACGCTATGCTATATGCTGGTGGCCCCGCAATATGCACTAATCAAGGGCCAAAGGGGCGCGTGAGACCATGTTACTACGCAGACTAAGTGACCATGTGCGGGAGCAAAACTGGACCGCGGTGGCGCTCGATTTCATCATCGTGGTGACAGGTGTCTTTGTCGGCCTTCAGCTGGGTAACTGGAATGAGGCGCGCGCTGAACGCAAGGCAGAAGTGAGCTATCTGACCCGTCTGCATGCGGATTTATCTGCTGATTTTACGATGTATGATCTGCGGCTAGAGGTGATTAATGCCCAACTTTCGCTGGCGCCGGAGGCACTGGGTATGTCCGGCGATGACGTGGCATCGGCGTGGAAAATGATCAGGGCGCAATATGCCATCAGCGGAATTTTGCCGCCGGAAATTCGCGACGCAACCTATACCGATATGGTGAATGCGGGCGGGTTGGCTCTGATCCGGGATCAGGATTTGCGCGACCGGCTGGTCAATTACTATGCTGCCGATGGCAGTATGAACGTCTTGGACAGTGAACCCCCTTTTCGCCAAATGGTGCGCGGTATAATTCCCCACACGATCCAGTCTTATTTGACGTCACCCGTTTGCGCGCCGGATTTTGTCAGCTATGAGCCCTGCCAGCCGCCGAGTGATCTCGGCTCGGTTGAAGTGGTGGCGAGAACCCTTCGGGAGGACGCAGTCCTGATGCGGGCACTGAATTATAATATTGCGCACCATGAAATCTGTAGAAAGATTATTGTGTCCCTCATGGCCAATACTGCCGATTTGCGCGATACTGTCGCCGCTACGCTCAGCACCCACGATATTGATGTATGAGTGATATTGAAGCGGGCGTCCTCGTGGCTTAACCTCCACCGCATGTCCCGAGTGTTTATTGCCCTTGATTTGCCCGCGTTGGCAAAAGATGCCCTGTCGCAACTGCAATGGGGTCTTGATGGTGCCCATTGGCGTGATCCCGAGGGCTTTCACCTGACGCTGGCTTTTTTGGGGGAGGTTGATGGCCCGTCACAGGGTGATGTGATGCGCATCCTGTCAGAGATCGAGGCGCCGGCCTTTGAGTTGACGCTCGGCGGGGTCCAGTTGTTTGGTGGGGCTGAGCCGCGCACCCTTTGGGTGGGGCTAGACCCGGCCCCCGCGCCCGAATTAATCAGCCTGCAAAAAAAGATCAGCCACGCCTTGCGCCGTGAGGGGATCACCCTCGATGGACGCCGATTTGCCCCGCATGTGACATTGGCGTCGGTTCGCGGGGCGGATCCTGGCAGTGTTAACCGTTTTGCGGCCAGCCATGGCTTGTTCCGGTTTGGGCCATTTCCCGTGGGAGCCTTCCATATCTTCGAAAGTCTGCGCGGCAAAGACGATACGGTTTACGAAATAATGGCGAGCTTTGGGCTGACCGGGGGTGAAGGCGCACGGACCGCGGCGGGCACGGATCACAGGGCTGGGGACAGACCGGGCCCGGTGCGTTATGGTATGGATGTTGAAGGCTAGAACGATACCCTCGCCGCCGGAGTGTGTTGAATAATGATGCGAATTGTCCTTATTTATATCCTTACACTGATTAGCGTGCCCCTCTGTACATCGGCGGCGTCGGCGCATGAGCACGGTGATGATACGCTGGCCGCGTTGGAGCGGGTTCTTTCCGGCTCCCTCGCCGGGGAAAGCGAGGCGGTGAAAAATGGTTTGCGCCTAAAATACCGCGTCATGCACGCGCGGCCGGGGGACATCATCACGCTCGACCCCGGTGTCTATACGCTCAAGGTGCCGAGCACTTATAATGTTGACCGGTTCTTTCACTATGAGGGGGATGTGATTGATCTGAAGGTCAATCAGGACTTAACCCTTCGCGGGGGTGATCCCGATCCGTCAAAGACAATTATTGATTGGGCCGGTAGTCCCTATGCGGAGAAGCTTGCCAAAGGGCTCATCGTTTCCCGGGAGGCGAAACATCAAAAGTCATTTCCCGCCAACATAACGCTGACCGTAGAAAACCTGACCTTCCGTAATGCTGTGGGGTATAGCAATAACGGTGCTGCCCTGCGCCCCCAGGGCACCAAACTGCTGGTCCGCAATTGCCGGTTTATCAATAATCAGAATGGTATTCTGTATACCAGCGTGGTGGAGCAAGTGCCTTTATCCCCCCATTACCATGCTGGTGAGCTGATCGTTGAAAATAGCCTGTTCGAGCGTAACGGAGAAAGCATCGGCGAATTGGCCCATGCAATCTATTTCTCCCGTGGCGACCGGTTAAGCGTGCGCAATAGCCGCTTCGTCAATACAAAGAATAATGGCCACCATATCAAAAGCCTCGCGCGGGAAACGCTTGTGACAGGGTCTTTCTTTTCCAATGCCGATGAGGAAATCACCTATATCATCGACACGCCCAATGGTGGTGATGTGACGGTGCAGGACAATATAATCGAGTATTATCCAGCTACGGATGGTGAGGATAACCGCAATATGTTCACCTATGCGTCCATGCAAACGCAAAACAACAAGACCCCCGGTCCTCTTGGTGCGTTTCACTTTCGGGAGAATACGGTCACCATCTACCACCCGCGGGCATCATCCATTGTAACGGATGACCAGTCGCAAAAAGCAATCACGGCGTGTGGGAATGAATTGCGCGCCGGGGACGGTGTCAAGATCAGCCGTCTATTGCGCCAATTTGCTCAAGGGCAAGCGTGCCGCAATGCCGCCTTGTCGGAACAACAGACCTACTAAACCCCGGCACCGCCAACGGTGAGCGCGTCGATTTTAATTGTTGGCTGACCAACGCCCACGGGCACGCCTTGGCCCGCTTTACCGCAAACCCCGATACCGGGGTCGAGGGTAAAGTCATTGCCGATCATCGAAACGCGGGTCATCACACTTGGCCCATCACCGATGAGCGCCACATTTTTTAGGGGTGCGCCCACTTTACCGTTCTGCACACGGTACGCTTCGGTGCAATTAAAGACGAATTTGCCGGAGGTGATGTCCACCTGTCCGCCGGAAAAATTGACCGCGTAAATCCCGTCTTTCACGGTACTGAGGATTTCGGCAGGATCCTTGTCACCACCCAACATAAAGGTGTTCGTCATCCTTGGCATGGGTGCGTGGGCAAAGCTTTCACGGCGCCCATTGCCGGTTGCGGCAACGCCCATCAGGCGGGCGTTCATTCGGTCCTGCATATACCCTTTGAGGATGCCGTCCTCGATCAACACGGTCCGGGATGTGGGTGTGCCCTCATCATCAACGGTCAGGGAGCCGCGCCGGTCAGCGATGGTACCATCGTCGATAACGGTAACACCGGGCGCGGCCACGCGTTCGCCAATGCGGCCGGCAAAGGCCGACGTTTCCTTGCGGTTAAAATCACCCTCCAGGCCATGGCCCACCGCTTCGTGAAGGAGAACGCCGGTCCAGCCGGGGCCCAATACCACTTCCATTTCGCCCGCTGGGGCCGGTTCAGCTTCAAGATTGACCAATGCCTGGCGCAAGGCCTCATCAACTTGGGTTTGCCACGCGCCCGGATCAATAAACCGGGCATAGCCTTCGCGCCCGCCGACCCCGTGGGAGCCTGTTTCTTGTCGGTCGCCAATGCCTGCCGTCACCGACACATTCAACCGCACAAGAGGGCGCACATCACGCACAACCTCGCCGCCGGGCCGCATAATCTCTACAACCGACCATTCGCCGGTGAGCGAGCAACTCACCTGGCGCACCCGCTCATCCTTATCGCGGGCATAGGCATTGATGTCTTCGAGCAATTTTGTCTTTGCGCCAAACGCCATCGCGCTCAGCGGATTGTCATCGGTGTAAAGCTGCTGGTTGGTGCGGGCGGGCCCATCGCCGAAGGTGACGTCTTTGCCCGTGCGGATCGCCCCAACCGCATCGGCGGCCCGCTTCATCGCCGGTTCAGACGGGTCCGATGCGTGGGCAAAGCCGGTGGTTTCCCCGGTCACCGCGCGCAAACCAAAGCCCTGCGCCACGTCAAAGCTGGCTGTTTTTAGCCGATTATCGTCGAATACGAACGCCTCCGACTGGGCGTGCTCCAGATAGAGCTCGCCGTCCTCGGCGCCATGTAACACGTCATCCACAAGCTGCTGTGTCCGGCGGGGGTCAAGGTCAGTGCGGGAGAAGAAAAGAGATTTGTCCATATATCAGAGGTAGAGCCACGCGCCCCGATCTGCAAGCGCCCTCCGGAAGGATTATGCCTGACGATAGGCAAACGACGGGGCGTTGTTGGCAGCGGGTGGCCCAGACCAGTCATCGCGCATTCTCAATCCAACGTCCGAAAACTGGAAGGGTCTTGCCTAGGCGGCGCGACTTAAAACGCCCTAAAACGGTCGCTTATGGCTAACCGCCATAAATGTTCTCGCCGGGCAACATCCATTGCAGCGCTTCAACAAGCGCAGATGGATATGATGTTAGATGAGTTCCGTCTTCGTGTACCACATCCTTGACTTGTAAATTATCATAGCCTCGTGAACGTAATACCTCAGCGAACGATTTAGTTTGCCCAACCATATCATTTTTGCCGCCGTTTACGTCCGGCGTTTCAGTGGACCCAACGGATATAAATACACGACCTCGAATGTCCGCGTCGGTAGTAGCTATCTCGGCTTCCATGTCGTAGATCACTTGGTTATGAAACCAAAGGGAAGGGCTAGAAAGTATATAGTCTGAAAATAATCCTTGCTCGGTCAACAAGACATATGCACCGAAAAGGCCGCCGAGGCTATGACCAACAATCGTTCTGCGATCTGGGTCAGTCTTGTATTCGGAATCAATAAACGGGATCACTTCCTCCTTGAGAAAAGTGAGATAGTCTGCCGCTCCACCTGTTTCGAATCGAGTCCATTCAGGATTGTCGGCCGGTGTATAATCTCTAACCCGGCTTGCAACACCGCGTTCACCCTTCGCGTAAGAAAGCCCTATAAGTATAGCCGGTTCATAACCACCTAAACTGAATGGAGCGCGAGTGGCACCGACAGCCGTTAGCCAGTTATAACCACCATCATTGAAGAAAATGACAGGGTACTGTCTGTCTTCATTCTCAAGAGACGTGTACCCAGGTGGCAGCTTTTTGTAGAGATCATATGTACGGTCCAATACGGCTGATTCGATTGTTCGGACTTCACTACCTGTTATTTCAAATTCAGCGATGGTTGGTTCTTGCGCTATACTTGGAGTGTCAATGCCTAAACCGATAAAAATCAATAGGCTCCAAAAAAGATAACGACCAAGCATTGTGTGCCTCCGTAAGTCTGTTCTTACGTTCCCATGTTTCTGTATAAGCGCCAAGGTCTCCGAGGTTTCGCAAAGACCAGAACCAGCGTCCTATACTCGCTCAAATACGACGCTGACGGCTTCGGCGGGAGCCGACGACAAACTGGCCGCTCATCAATACAAGCTCTACTTCCGCCTATGGCGACTTCCCAACTTCCCCTTCCCAACGTCAAAGTGACCCATCAGTCACAAAGAGGACGTGTTTGACACGATGCCAGAGGCTGGATATCTCGTCAGCTACGTCGACTACGGTTGTAATTTTATCTTTGTAATTTCACCTTTTTAGTTTCTTCGGGCAGTGCTGATGAAATTTATCTGAAAAATTGTTGTTGCCATCGGTCTGTTTACACTATCCGCTTGTGCGCATCGGGCGCCGAAGATCGAACACCGGCAATCAGTCCATCTCCAGAGCGGTCACTTAAAGGCGCTCATCGAGGAGTATGTGGACAAGCGCCAGCTCAGTGGAACCGTTCTGGTGGACGCCGTTTATGGAAAGGCCGATATTGCCTGAAACATTCCCAACGACCCGACCGCGCGCATGGCCTTTCCGCCGGACGCCCTTGTCGATCACCTGATAACGCCTGAACTGATTGAAAACCGTGGCACCCGGTGGCGCTACATTATTGTTTGCAGGGAATTTCCACAATCGGCCAATGCCCGTGATAGTTTGGGCGAGGCCTATCGTGCCGCCGGGCGCCGCGAAGATGCCATTGCAAGTTATAAACGCGCACTTCAGATCAACCGTCAAATGCCCTCTGCGGTAACCGCCCTGAAAGAAATGCGTCTTGATGGGGGCGTATCCAATTGATGGCACATTTACCGTGCTGCGTGTTTGACAAGCCGTGACCCCTCGCATATCCCGCTGAGGAAGAGGAGAGGAAGGGAATTGGTTTCTTTTTTGCCCCCGAGCAGGCCGCGGGGTGGCAAACCGGACCGAAATTCACGAGGATCAGCGCAGCGTGAGCGCGCCTTTAGGGCGTTTTTACTGCGACAATTTTCCGAAGTCGGGATTGCCTTTGCCCCCTGTTAACGGGTCCGCTGCAAGCCTATACCTTCAATAAGAAATTTCGGCCTGACGAGTGAGATAGGACCCCATGAAACAGCGTGTTTCCGCCGCCTTCGCAAAAGCCTTTTCCGTGGTTGGCCTGCTGGCCGCGACGCCGCTATCGGCGGCCTTTGCCCTGCCCGAAGATAAAGCCATCTCGCTGCAAGAAGCGGCCTCGCCCATTGCGGATGAGGTACACGCCTTTCATAATTGGGTCATGATGCCTATCATGACTGGCATCAGCCTGTTTGTGCTTGGTCTGCTGCTGTGGGTGGTGCTGCGGTATAACGAGAAATCAAATCCCAAGCCTGACCGGTTTAGTCACAACACCCTGATCGAAGTGGTGTGGACAGCGATCCCGATTGTGATCCTCCTGTTTATTTCCCTTTTCTCCTTTGATCTTCTTTTCAAGGAAGATCGCATCCCTGACGGCAAACAGTCGGTGATCCGTGTTGCTGGTTCGCAAACGGATTTTCAGTTGGCCAATGATTTTAACGAAAAACGCAAAGTGAAGCGGGCTAGCCATCTTGATGTGCGGCTTGTGCGTGGCGGCGAGGAAACAAAACTGAAGCGCGGACAGGATTTTAGGATTACTGGACTGGGCGACGAAATCGTCACCGTCAGTCTAACCGAGCCGGCAGTGGACGGTGACACGGTTATCGTGCGCGGTGGGCGAACCTGGGTTGGGGCGCAAAAAATTCTCGGCATGTTCGGCGAAGACCGGAGCGAGATTGCCCTAGCGCCAACCGTAACCCTAAACGCCATTGGCCGGCAGTGGGGTTGGAATTACGAATATCCGGAATTCGGTGAATTTGAAATTTATGCTGATCTCCTGCCGAAAGAAGAGGCCGGTGATAAATGGCTGTTTGCTACAACCAATGATGTGGTCGTACCGGTGGGTGAAACCATCCGTATCATCACCAATTCTGCTGACGTTATCCATTCCTGGGCCATGCCGGCCTTTGCCTTTAAAATGGATGCAGTACCCGGCCGAAACAACGAATCCTGGTTCAAGTCAAATGCAACCGGAACCTATTATGGTCAGTGTTCGGAAATTTGTGGCAAGGACCACGCCTTCATGCCGATTTCGGTGCGGGTGGTAACGCGGCCGGAATTCGAAGCCTGGATTGATGAACAGCGCGTTGCCAATGGTGACGAGCCGATGTTTGGCGATGTGACACCCAATGTTGCCAGCGCGCCCGCGTTTACCGGCGCGCCGGCTGGCACGCAGTAAATTCGACTTTTTGACAAACCCGATCTGAGATATCGAACCAAGAAAGACCGGACCGATGGCCCCAGTGGAAATGACGCAAACCGATGGCGACCATGCTCATGACGAGCATGTGCCCTCCTTTTTTAAGCGGTGGTTTTTCTCCACCAACCATAAGGATATCGGGACGCTCTATCTGATCTTTGCGATTTTTGCGGGGATTGTTGGCGGGGCCATGTCCGGCCTTATGCGGGCCGAGTTGGCGGAACCAGGTATTGGGCCGCTACTTGCGTTTGTGAACCCGAACCTTGAAGGCGCAGCGACGCTCGATGCGGCGAAGAACTTTTACAATGTGCTAATCACCTATCACGGGCTGATCATGATCTTTTTCATGGTGATGCCGGCGCTTATTGGCGGTTTTGGCAATTGGTTCGTACCCATCATGATTGGTGCGCCGGATATGGCGTTCCCGCGCATGAACAATATTTCTTTTTGGCTTTATGTGGCGTCTGGCATTTTGATGACGCTATCGCTCTTCGCGCCGGGTTTTGGCGGGCAAGTGGGCTATGGCGGGGGCTGGGTTCTTTACCCGCCGCTCTCCACCTCCTCACCCGGTCCGGCTATGGACTTGTTGATCTTGTCGCTGCACTTGGCGGGGGCGTCCTCCATTCTCGGGGCAATCAACTTTATCACCACAATTTTCAATATGCGCGCACCGGGCATGACCCTTCACAAGATGCCGCTTTTCGCATGGTCGGTTTTGGTCACGGCGTTCTTGCTGGTCCTATCATTGCCGGTGTTGGCCGGCGCGATTACGATGCTGTTGACGGATCGGAATTTCGGCACGGCCTTTTTTGATGCGGCCGGTGGCGGTGATCCCATATTGTACCAGCATCTGTTTTGGTTCTTTGGCCATCCGGAAGTGTACATTTTGATCCTGCCAGGCTTTGGCATCATCTCCCATATCGTATCGACCTTCTCGAAAAAGCCGATCTTTGGCTATCTCGGCATGGCTTATGCCATGGTTGCGATTGGTTTTGTGGGCTTCATCGTGTGGGCGCACCACATGTACACCGTGGGCCTGAGCGTCAATATGAAGGCCTATTTTGTTGCCGCGACAATGGTGATTGCGGTGCCCACAGGCATTAAGATTTTCTCCTGGATTGCGACAATGTGGGGCGGGTCAATCTCGTTCAAAACACCCATGCTGTGGGCCATGGGCTTTATCTTCCTTTTCACCGTTGGCGGGGTAACCGGCGTGTTGCTCGCCAATGCCGGGATCGACCATTACATGCATGATACTTATTATGTGGTGGCGCACTTCCACTATGTGCTGTCGCTCGGCGCGGTCTTCGCGATCTTCGCGGGCTGGTATTATTGGTTCTCCAAAATGTATGGCGTCGATTACCGTGAATGGCTCGGTAAACTCCATTTCTGGACGATGTTTGTGGGCGTCAATGTGATCTTCTTCCCGCAGCATTTCCTTGGACTTCAGGGCATGCCGCGGCGGTATATCGATTTTGCCGAGGGCTTTGCCTATTGGAACAAGATTTCAACCATTGGCTACGCCATCACGGTTGTCGCGATGATTATCTTTGCCTTTGCAATGATTGACGCCTTTTTCATCTACCGGAAAAAAGCCGTGGCAAATCCCTGGGGCGAGGGCGCCACGACGTTGGAGTGGACCTTGTCCTCACCGCCGCCTTTCCACCAATTCAACGAATTGCCGCGTTTTGATGGCCCCGAAGGCGAAGAAGCGCACGCCCACTAACTGGCTTGCTATAATCAATGCTGATGAGCCCGCCTCCTCACGGAGGCGGGCTTTTTTTGTCACACTTCATAAAAGGTTAACATTTGGGGAAAGTGCTGAATTGCTGCAGATGCAGCATTCGCCTATCACCCCCGCAGTTTCTAATAAGCGCGATGGTGATTCCCTTGAAAAACCGACTTCTCCTGCCCGTTCAGCTGTCCCGACCTGTAGGCACCCTGGCCGTTAGCTTTTTTGCCTTGCAAGCCACCATGGCGGTTAGTGCCCTTGCCCAGGATGATGAGAGCGTCGGTCTGGATACGATTATCGTCACGGCAACAAAAACGGAGCAGGACCTGCAGGATGTCCCGGTGTCGCTGTCTGTGCTCGACGGCGATCGGCTCGATCTGATCAAGGGGGGCGGGGATGATCCCCTGTTCCTGTCAGGCCGGGTGCCGAGCTTGAATATCGAAACGTCCTTTGGTCGCATTTTCCCGCGCCCATCCATTCGCGGCCTCGGCAATACCGATTTCGATTTTAACGCCTCGCAACCAGTCTCCTACATTTATGACGAGGTCGTTTATGAAAACCCGGTCCTAAAAGGCTTTCCCGTCTTCGACTTGGAACGGGTTGAGGTGCTGCGCGGCCCGCAAGGCACCTTGTTTGGGCGGAATACGCCAGCGGGTATTCTCAAATTTGAGAGCGTCAAGCCAGGCGATGAATTTGATGCCTATGTGAATGCTTCATACGCTAATTTTAACACGCTGCAGGTTCAAGGCGCGGTGGGTGCCCCCGTAGCGGAATGGCTGTCGGTTCGTCTTTCAGCACAATATCAGTACCGTGATGATTATATCGAGAACCAGATCGATGATGATCCGCGGGCGGACGCTGGTGCCTATGAAGATTTTGCCTGGCGCGCGCAGTTTTTGGCAACGCCAACGGACAATCTGAGCTGGCTGTTAAATTTCCATGGGCGTTCGCTCGATAATGGCCAGACCAGTTTTCAGGCCAATGCGTTTGAACCGGGATCAAATGCCGTGCGCCCCGGTTTTGACCGACGTCAGACCTTCGCCGATGCCCAGCGGTTCAGCGAATTGGAAACCAACACGTTTGGTGTCACGTCGCGGATGGAGGGCACCTTTGGTGCGGTAAAGGCAACTTATATCTTTGGCTATGAGATGGCCGAAGCCTTCTCACGCGGTGACGTTGATGGCGGCTTTGGCGCGGCTTTCTTGCCCAGCGGTGGTGGTCCCGGCCTGATCCCCTTCCCGGCAGAAAGCGCCGATGGCATCGACAATCTTGATCAGTTTACCCATGAAATCCGGTTTTCGAATGCGGATGAGGGTGTCTTTAACTGGACACTGGGCGCGTACTTCTTCGATGAAGAGCTTGAGATTTCCTCTTTCAATTTTGACACGCTCGCCAATGGTGCCCCCAATGGCGAAGCCTTCCAGGAACAGGATACAAATTCCTGGGCGATATTCGCTTCCGGCAATTATCAGGTGACCGATCAGTTCACCGTGGCCGCTGGTGTTCGGTATACCGACGATAGCAAAGACTTCACCGCAATCCGCACCATTGCGCCATTTGTTGGTACCGCCGGTGCGCTTGGCCCCATTGATGTGGAGGTGGGTGACACCAATGTGAGCTTTGACGTCAGCGGCACCTATGCTTTCAATGATGACGTTAATCTTTACGCGCGGGTTGCTCGCGGTTTCCGTGCACCGTCAATTCAGGGCCGGATCCTGTTTGGTGACGCCGTTACAACCGCCGATAGCGAAGTGATCCTCTCGTTTGAGGGCGGCGTGAAATCGACACTCGCCGATAACCGCGTGCGCGCTAACCTGAACGCTTATTATTTCACAATTGATGACCAACAACTGACGGCGATTGGCGGCGCGGGCAACTTTAACCAATTGCTCAATGCTGATCAGGGTATTGGTTATGGCCTTGAGGCGGAGCTTGATGTGGCGGTGACGGACAATCTCACTGTCTCGTCGAACTTTTCCTGGAACGAAACCGAAATTCAGGATGAGACGCTGACCACGGCGCCCTGTGGGTCGGCAACGCCGTGTACGGTTCTTGATCCGCTTGATGCCGACGGCAATGCGCTCATTGACGGCAATCCATTCCCGCAAGCGCCGCGCTTTATCGCTAATATTGTTGTCAGTTACGCGCAGCCTTTTGCCGGCGGGGAGCTTTTTGGCACCACCGACTGGTCTTACCGCTCATCGGCAAACATCTTTCTCTATGAATCGATTGAGTTCGAAACTGAGCCCCAAGTGATCGGCGGCGTGAAGGCTGGCTTCCGCAAAGGCAATTGGCAGATTGCGGGCTTTGCGCGCAATATCACCGACACGGTGGGCACGGTCTCGGCCATCGATTTCAACAATCTGTCGGGTATCTTCAATCAGCCACGTACCTACGGCGTGGAAATTGGTTGGGCGTACTAATAGCCACCCACATAAATAATCGGAAAAACCCCGCACCGGAAATGCGGGGTTTTTTATGCGCCATTTTGTGTTCAGCCGATGCCCGGCATGGGGGCAACGCCAGGGGCGCAAAGGACAATAAATTGCCAAAGTGTGCTTCCCATATGACACCGGGCATTTTGCCTTGCCAGAACAGATCGTCGTTCTTTCACTGCACAGTGTTTTCCTGATAGGATTAAGATGGGGATGGAAAAGGTTGGGGTACGGAATGGATAGTATTTTTGCAGACATTACCGGCGTCATGCGCGGTGTCTTTTTAGGCGGTGACTGGGCCCGTATCGCCATCATCTCGCTGATTGCTTTTATCGGGGCCATGACCACGCGCGGTTACCGGCATATCCCGGGGGCCAGTCTTTTTGCCATGGTCCTATTGGCCGCTTTTTGCCTGGTTACAGCGATCAGCAACAGCCCCGCGCCGCGCAATCGGTCCACCATGATTGATGAGCTAACAGCCGGCTGGTCCACACTCATGGCCATGACGGGGCAAACCCTTATGGGGTATTTTTTCCTGTTTTTTGTTTGTATCGCGATCTTATTCACCGCCCGGCAACTCTTCTCCCGCTAGGCGGCGTTTGCCGTGTTAGGCCTTTGGATTGGGCCTGGGGATTGGGCCTTCTTCCATGCGATTGCTTGCGACGGGTTTTCAGCACGCCTTATCCCCGCGATGATATTGCACATCCTTGTTTCAGCTTATCAGCGTGATCAGGCTATCGCCGATCCCTACTTTTCGGCATAACCGCTCAAAGCGCAAATTTTTACCGCCAGCCTAAAACGAGTAGCCCATGAGTGACACGCCTTACACCATTGAGACACCCGCCGGTGGCGCGCCCGCCCTCTCCGCGCTGGCGGGGCCGCGGGACTATTATGAATTGCTCAAACCCCGGGTCATGTCGCTGGTGATCTTCACCGCGTTTGTGGGGATGATGATGGCACCGATGCCAATCAATCCCGCCCTCGGGGCGATTGCGCTGTTGGCGATTGCCGTGGGGGCGGGGGCCTCGGGCGCCCTGAATATGTGGTTTGACGCCGATATTGATCGCCAAATGAAACGCACCGCCGGGCGGCCGATCCCCGCGGGCGCGGTGCCGGGCGCCGAGGCGGCGGCGTTTGGCGGGTTTTTGTCGGCCCTGTCGGTGGCGCTGCTGGCCTTGTCCACAAACTATGTGGCCGCGGCGCTGTTGGCCTTCACCATCTCTTTCTATGTGGTCATTTATTCCATGTGGCTCAAACGGGCGACCCCGCAGAATATCGTCATTGGCGGGGCGGCGGGCGCATTGCCGCCGGTTGTGGGCTGGGCCGCGGTCACGGGCACAACCCCGCTGGAGCCATGGGTGTTATTCTCGATTATTTTTCTATGGACGCCGCCGCATTTCTGGGCGCTCGCCCTGTTTATGGAAAGCGATTATGACCGTGTTGGTATCCCCATGATGCCCAATGTGGCGGGGGAGCGGTCAACCCGGCAACAGATTTTCGGCTATGCGCTTGTCCTTGGTATTGCAGGCATGTTGCCGTTCATCGTTGGCATGACCACACCGGTTTACGCGGTGATCGCCGCCGGTTTGGGTGCGGTGTTCGTCCAGCGATCATGGGCCGTCCTGCGGGAGAATGAGGGCACCTATGATGCGGCGCGGGGCCTGTTTCGCTATTCGATCCTTTATCTCTTTTTGTTGTTTGGCGCCCTGGGGCTGGAAAGTGTTTGGGGGCGTTTTTATGGATGATGCCCCGTCACGCGAGGAGGCGGTTGCGCCCTTGCCCGCTGATCCCAACCCGCCAAAGCCCGATAGCGTCCTGAAACAACGCATGCGCCGAAATCGCGCAATTGCGCTTATGGTGGTGGGGTTTTGCGTGCTTATCTATCTCGTAACGATTCTGCGTCTGGCCGGGTCTGTTGGCGCATAGGATAGGATAAATGGCTGTGCCGTCACACACGACTGATCCCGCGGCCCTTGCCCGCAAAAACGCTCGCATGGCGGCGGGGGTTGGCACTTTTGTGGTGGCGATGGCGCTGTTTGCGGTTTTCGCCGTGCCGCCCGCCTATCGCTTGTTCTGCCAGGTCACAGGCTGGGGCGGCACAACCCAGCGGGTTGAGGCCAACGCGCAGCGGGTCATCGATCGAAAGATCACTGTGCGGTTCGATGCCAACCAGGCAAAAGACCTGCCCTGGACCTTCAAGCCGGAACAGGTCTCCCAAACCATGCAGGTGGGTCAAACCATGCTCGCCTTTTATGAATCAACAAACCCCACCGGCGAGCCCATTGGCGGCCAGGCCACATACAATGTCTCCCCCGCAAAGGCCGGGGCCTATTTCAAGAAAATCGACTGTTTTTGTTTTACCGAGCAGGTGCTGCAGCCGGGGGAAAAGGCGTCTATGCCGGTTGCCTATTTTATCGATCCCGCCATCGACGATGACCCCAATCTTGATGAGGTGGAAACCGTCACGCTGTCCTACACCTTCTATCGGCTCGACGCGATCAGCCCGTCAGACACTGAAGCTTCAGCGGCGTCAGCGCCTGGCGAAAGCGACTAACCTGGCGCGCCAGAACTGCGGCGCAATGGCGCATATCTGATCCGTCTGGGTTATTGGTATGGGCTCTTTTTGCGGCGTATAAGACACGAAAATTCGGGCGGGACCGTTCCCCGCGGTTTCAACATTCAGGCAGGCATCCATGGCAGGCGACGACGTCAAACATAACTATCATTTGGTCAATCCAAGCCCGTGGCCGCTGGTGGGGTCCGCAACCGCCGCGGTCATGATGATCGGTGCCGTCGTCTGGATGGAAGGCGAAGCGGGCCTTTTCGGCATGCGGGGGCCGTGGCTATTTTTTGTTGGCCTCGGCGGTGTGTTGATGACCATGCTGGGTTGGTGGCGCGACGTTGTTCATGAAAGCATCAAGGGTGAAAACACCTCGACCGTTGTGCGGCTGGGCCTGCGTTATGGGATGATCCTTTTTATCGCCTCTGAGGTGATGTTTTTTGCGGCATGGTTCTGGGCGTTTTTTGGCGCCGCCCTCTTCCCCGGCGGGATGGAGCCCATCATCCTGGTGGGCGGGGAGCAAATGCTGAATGCCGAGGGCTTGCCAGCCGTCACGGGCAATGATGCCCGCGAAATTTTTACGGGCCGGCAATGGCCCCCGGTTGGTGTAACACCGCTAAACCCCTGGCATCTGCCGCTGATCAACACCCTTATCTTGCTATTGTCCGGCACCGCCGTGACCTGGGCCCACCATGCGGTTGTCCATAATGATCAAAAAGGCCTGCAACAGGGCTTGATCGCAACAATCGTCCTTGGTCTGATTTTCACGTTCTTTCAATATCTGGAATATTCCGAAGCGCTGAATGGTGGCCTGTTCAAATTTTCAGGCGGTGGCATCTACGGGGCGTCCTTTTTCATGGCCACCGGTTTTCATGGGCTCCATGTGGTCATTGGTACGATCTTTTTGATCGTATGCCTGTTCCGGGCGCGGGCTGGGCATTTCACCCCCGACCGTCATTTCGGTTTTGAATCGGCTGCGTGGTATTGGCACTTTGTCGATGTTGTTTGGTTGTTCCTGTTTGCCTGTATTTACGTGCTAGGGAACCAGGGCCTGTTATCTTAAAGGACCTTTGTGGCCCATTATCCGCCCATATCGCCCGTTGCGGTGGGCTTTGCGTGCAAATGCCCCCGCTGTGGTCAGGGCGACCTTTTCGACGGATATCTTTCTTTGCGCGCGAAGTGTCCGTCCTGTGATCTCGATTATGCGCGCGCTGACAGCGGCGATGGGCCAGCGGTCTTTGCAATTTTTATCGTGGGTTTTATTGCCGTCGCGGCCGCCTTTATCATCCGCTACAGTTTTTATGCACCGGTGTGGCTGGCCTTCATTTTGTCGGCGGGCCTGTCCATCGCGCTGATCCTCGCCATCCTGCGCCCGCTAAAGGCAACACTGATTGCCCTGCAATTTGTTCATCGGGCGCAAGAGATAAAGTCTGACCAGCAATCCTAATCCGTCCGTACCCGGTGCACTCGGCAGCATCTGGCGCCACAAGGCCTCCCCATGATCACAAATCGGGCTTTTCATTTTTATCCCGGCGCAACAATCGCCATGCTGATCGGTGTTGCCATTCTTGGGGCGCTTGGCACATGGCAAGTGCAACGCCGGGCCTGGAAAATGGAGGTCATTGCCGCCGTGACCGCGCGTGTAGATGCGCCGCCGGAAGAGATCAGCCCCATTGTCGATGCATTTGAGGCGGACGAAGACCCTGAATATACGCCGGTAACCGCGCGCGGGCGATATGTGCCATCCGCTGAATTTCACGTGTTCGGCACCATTGGCCCGCGCCCTGGCTATTTTGTCTTTACACGGTTTGATCAAGATAGTGATGATCAGTCCGGGTTGGGATCAGCGTCATCCTCATTCTTTGTCAATCGCGGATTTGTTCCACAGGATAAGCGCCCGCAAATTGTAAAAGCGTCCACCGAACTCACAATCGTCACGGGGCTTTTCCGCAACGCTGAACAAAAGCCATTATTTGCCCGTTGGCTTACGCCGCCCCATCAACCCGCGGCCAATATCTGGTATGCCCGCAACCCGGCCCTATTTGCCGACACGGCGCGCGGTAAGCCAGCTGGGCCGGGATCACGCGTGGCAACCGGTTGGTATATCGACAGCCTCGCCGATGGCTCATCGGGTGATGCGTTTCCGCAAGGGGGCAACACTCGGATTGAGTTTACCAATCGGCATCTGGAATATGCGCTTACCTGGTATGGCCTCGGTCTAACACTGATCGGGGTTTGGCTGGCGTTTTCATTCCGGCGGCGTTGAAACCGGACCCTTGCGTCTTCGCCGTTTAACATCCTCTTGATTGTCGGCCGCCGTCAAAAGCTGCCTTCAATGTCAAACCGAATAATCTTGCCAAAGGTTCGATCGCGATCTTCGGTAAAGGCGATATCATTGATCAAGCGGTCGTTGAATATGGTGCGCGAAAACCGATTATTTGACCCGAAGATATTACCCACCCGCAAACGCATTGTTGTGCCGTACACGTCTTTATTTTCTAAAATGATTTGCGCAAAGGGTGGGCGCTGGCGGAAAACACTGACTTCATCAAGCCGTGTTCGCCGGGCATCTTCTTCATAGCTGCCACGAAACTCAATCGCCCAATCGCTGGGCAGAAAATCCTGACGCAAGGTCAGATCAATCTCAACGATATCTTCACCAGATATCGGGCGCGCGATGCCGGTCAGCGGATCATCAACGCTTGACCCAACCAATGAGAGGCTGAGATCCATGCGTAGCCCGCGCCAGCCCGTGGGATCAGATAACAGGGTCAAGTCGACATCACCGCCAAAGCGCCGTGCACTGTCGATATTGCCAGGCGCCTGGCCGCCCCCAACAATGGGAATCTGATCCACAATATCGGTGATATCCTCGCCAAATCCCCGCAGGGTGACAGTTCCGTATCCGCCAAGCGTTTTTTGTATCTCTATCTCGGCGAGCCAGCTCTGTGGCGGGACAAGATCAGCATTCGTGACGTTAATCCGGTCCTGATTGAGGTTGACCGACGCGATGAAATCAAAAAAGCTCAGTTGACCAACAACCCGTTCTATCCGGGTAGAGATATTCAGATCATCCTGCGGTTTCCAGTTTAAGGAAACAAAGCCATTGGGGCGTATGAAGTCGCGTATTTGACCAAGGGGCCCGGTCTGACTGATCTGGGAATATTCGACCCCGAGTGAGGTCTGCACTTGCAAGCGCGATGTCAGGGCGCGGCTATAGCTGAGCGTTGTTTCGGCCCGATCTTCGTCAACACGGGAATTTGCGCCGGCAAACTCAACAGGCGTCAGCGTGCCATCGGGTGCCAGTTGTTCGAGGGTTGCGTCAATTTCAAGAAAATTACGGACACCCTCCAGGGACCATTGCCAGTCGCCCCCAAGCCGATTGATCGTATACTCTGCACGCAGAATGGTTTCAGCCTCATTGGCAACGCGCGAAAAGATAGAGCCTTCTGCCGGCCGGTCATCGGCAAAATCGGTGCGCACGTCGGCGACGGTGGGGCTGTTCTCAAACCGATGAAGCCCGATCAGTTTGAGGCGACCATCGCCGAGGCCGAATGCGTAGTCGGCTCCCACTTCGAAATTGAATTCGTCTTCGGTGGCCAGAAAACGTCTGACTTCGTCAACCGCGCCAACTGCCGACCGCTCGGAGATTTCACGCCCATCAAACAGAAATGCATTGACCTCACCAGTCAGATTCAGGACGTTTCCATTATTGGCGGTCCGCGAAAACGAGCCCTGCAGGCCCGGTTGATCAAAAAACTCGGTATCAATTTCAAACCGGATACCGAGCAGTTGCCCGGCGCCATCGCGCACGGTTTCTGGCCCAGTACTCCCAATGCGTCCCTGGTCATTTTCGAAACTCAAGGTCCATTCGGTTTTTGCGCCGCCGCCGGAAATGGAAATTTCGCCATCGCCCCAACGAAAGGGCACATCATCAGTACGCAGCGTTGGTGAATACCGATAACGCCCACTGATCCCGCCTTCGGTGTTTAGGATAACATCGAGAACCTGCCCGGAAAGACCGCCAATATCGAGGCTGGCCCCATCAACAATTTCCAGTCGCTCAACCGAGGCTGCGGGAATCCGGCCTAACGCATCAATGGGCCCGTTTGACTTGCCGGAGATGCGCCGGCCATTGATCAGAACATTGGTATCAGCCTGACCGAAGCCGCGATCACTGGCACCCTCGCGAATGACAAAGCCGGGGATCTGTTGAACCATGTCGAGCGCCGTGCGCGGGGCGAACCGGGCAAAGTCTTCCGGTGAAAATTGCGCGCGGACGGTACGGGCATTTTCCTCGGTTTGGGCCGCTGCCGGGATAATGGCGCAAAAGCCATGGGCCGCCATAACGCCAAGCAGCATAAGGCGCGGAAATACTCGTAAGGATTGGGTGCAGACTAGGGACATGACGCAAGGTGTAAAGGGCGGCTGTTCACCTGTCAGCCTATGAAAACGGTCGTGCGGCGAAGCGGTAAGAAATTACGTTGGATTGCGCGGCGTGGCTTAGCCGAGCTGGTCATTAACCACATCGCCGAGGCTCAAATCACGTTCATCAATAACGCAATTGCGCCCGCGTCGTTTAGCGAGATAAAGACACTGGTCTGCCCGCTCAACCAATTGGCTCACGGTATCGCCAGCCTGAAAGGCGGAGACACCCATGGACATGGTCACCAGGCCGAGATCTTCATTGCTTTGGCGTTTTTTCAGTCGGCGCGATTCAACGGCGCGGCGAATACGGTCCGCCAGCATATGGGCGTTTTCAATGGCGGTGCCGGGGAGCAGGATTGCGAATTCTTCGCCGCCATACCGCGCCAGCAAATCCTGGCCCTTCACATTAGCGTTCATCACTTCGGCCACCAGGCGCAACACCTGATCACCGGTTTGATGGCCCCACTGATCATTAAAGAGTTTGAAATGATCAACATCAGCCATAATCACGGCGAGCGAATGACCCTTAAGCTCGGCTTCCTTGATCAGACGGCTGACGGCACGGTCAAAGCTTTTGCGATTGCTGATCCCGGTGAGGGGGTCAGAGAGCGCTTCTTTCTGGATAGCCTCAACATTACGCCGGAGCGAGGAAATTTCGTTTGTCGATGCGGCGAGATTGGACTCTAGCTCCTGGTTTTCCTCCCGCATTTTTTTGGTGACGGCGACGACGCTTTCGAGGAGCGTGCCGACCGCCGGAAAATCCTCTGCAGTCTGACGGAGTTGCCCAGAAAGATCGCCAAGCTCGGTCGAATGCTGGTGTGTTGTTTCACCCTGGGCTTCGATCAGGCCAAATAACTCGTCAATTTCCAGTTGCAGGGTACTGGCCACCTGATTGACGTCCAGCGCCAAATCGGCCCGGGCGATGTGCATGTGGAAGAGCGTATCCAGATCATCCTGGCTGACGGACCCGTCCTTCTGCACAACTTTTTGCAGGTCACGCGACAACGCCGGCATCCGCCCGTCAATATGTGCAAAGACGGTCTCGTAGTTGCGTGCCGTGGCGCTAACCCCAAACTCCTTGATCATGGCCAGCGCCAAGGCGCCGGTTTGATATGAGTTTTCCACCGATTCCATGCCGTCCCTCTTAATCCGGCCACAGCGTTAAAGGCGACGCAAATGGCATGATTTCGCGGGAAGTCTAGGATTTCGTCGTAAATTTAGTGCTAACGCCCCGGCTTATCGCTGGAGAAAGGCGGGTACGTGATCGCCAAGGCCAACAACGTCTTCGTCCTGGCGCGGGCGCCGTGACCGGCGTTGGCCGCGGTCTTGTTGATCCTCTTGCGCTTCATCGCGGCTGGGTTTTGCCGTGCGCCGTGCCGGTTTCTCGCCCGGTTTGTCGGCGTCGCTGCGTGGGCCCCGCCGCCGCCTTGGGCCGCGCTCCCTATCGCCAGCCTTGGGCTCGCTTCGCTTGCCGCCGGTCCGGTTGTCGCGGCGTTCATTGCGCTGGCTATTTTGCGCTTCAGCCTCGGCAATCTCCGCTGCCATGTCTTTTTCTTCGATCTCCGTTCTGCCGATGGTGGACAAAATGGCGTCATAGGCCTTGGCGTCTTTTGGGGTCACAAGCATCAGGGCTGTGCCCGTTAAGCCCGCCCGGCCCGTGCGCCCGATGCGGTGTACATAATCATCCGCATGGATCGGCACGTCAAAATTGAACACATGGCTAACGGCCTGAATGTCGAGACCGCGGGCCGCGACGTCGGACGCAACGAGAAACCGCACGCTGTCATTGCGGAACATCTCAAGGGTTTCCATACGGAATGATTGCGGCAGGTCCCCATGGATCGGCCGGGCGCTATAGTTATATTTTTGCAAGGACTTGGCAACAATATCCACGGTGGATTTGCGGTTACAGAAAATGATGCCGTTTTTCACATCATCCCCATCGAGCAATTTGCGCAAGATCATGCGTTTTATACGCTCATCTTTGCCGGGTATGCGGATGATCTGTTGGGTAATTGTCGATGCCGTCTGGGCTGGCCGAGATACTTCAACCCGGGCCGGATTATGCAAAAACGTATCCGTGATCCGTTGGATTTCCGGCGGCATGGTGGCGGAGAAGAACAGGGTCTGGCGCGTCATGGGGGTGAGCTTGAAGATACGCTCAATATCCGGAATGAAGCCCATATCAAGCATCCGGTCGGCCTCATCCACGACCATCACTTCGATCCCCGTAAGGAGCAATTTTCCCCGCTCAAAATGATCAAGCATGCGGCCCGGCGTGGCGATCAACACATCAACGCCGCGGGTGAGCTTGGCATCCTGGTCGGCAAACGACACACCGCCGATGAGCAGCGCCATGGAGAGTTTGTGATATTGCCCATATTTCTCAAAATTATCGGCAACTTGCGCGGCAAGCTCACGGGTTGGCGCAAGCACAAGCGAGCGCGGCATGCGCGCCCGGGCTCTGCCTTTTGACAGCCGCTCAATCATTGGCAGGGTGAAGGAGGCGGTTTTGCCGGTGCCGGTCTGGGCAATACCCAAAACATCGCGGCGGGTCAGGGCTTCGGGAATCGCGGCGGCCTGGATCGGCGTTGGGTGTGTGTACCCGCTTTCGGCCAGGGCTTTGAGTACCTTTTCCGAAAGCCCGAGGTCGGCGAAGGTCTTTTCGGCAGGTTCTTCGCCTGCTTGCTCGGGGGCCGCTGTATCTGTCTGCGCGGTGTCTGCCACAGGGGTGTTCGCAATGGGCGTATCGCCGGTGCTGGGTTCGTTCATATCGTCAGTTTCAGTCATTGAGTTTCCAAAATTAAAGCCCGGCGGCGTGGTCACCACGTCCACGGCATGCACAAGGGCAATAGGCCATGGCGAGGTGAGCGACACTAAAATCTGACGGGGGAATGCGGGATGTTACCCGCAATTGTCACACCGGTGGACGCGTCAAAAACGCGGCGTCATGCTGTTTCATTCAACGCGCTGCCACGTTTCAGCAGAGCGTAACCTAGTGTCTTGCTGTGGATGGATTTGGCCACGCGAACAGCGCTGACCCGGCAATCACATCGCGCTGGCGTCTTATGGTGGGGCCCAATAAAGAGGGGGGCCGATTGCGCCTACTGCACTGCAACAAGTCGTGATTTAGTCAATGGCGCAGCGCTTGTCAAACACAGCCCACCCAAAACCATCATGATCTTGCCGCGTTGTGTCTTAAGGGGTCACGGGTAATGCAATGCGAAAGGTTGCGCCGCTATCGTCGGACTTGGTCAGGGTTAGAGCCCCGCCATGGGCGCGGACGATTTCAGCGGCAATAGCGAGGCCGAGGCCAGACCCACCGGGCTTGAAGGAGCCTTTGAACGGCTCATAAAGATGTTCCTGCGCCCCGTCTGGCAAGCCGGGGCCATTGTCCGCGATATCGAGAAAAAGCGATGCCCCCTCCACACGGCCGGTCACATCAATCTTGTATCCGGTATCATGGGGTGCCTCGGCGGTAAGGTCCGTGCACAACGCTTCGGCGGCATTACGGATAAGGTTCATCAGAGCACGGTGCATTTGCGTTCGGTCAATGGTGGCTGTCAGCTCTTTATCGATGGATGCGGTCATCGTCACATAAAGGCTTGCCGTGTCGTCAAAAACGCTCTGCACCAGGGCCAGAAGGCGAACCGGCTCACGGTTTAGGGTTTCGGGGCTGATGCGCCCGTAATTCAGGGTCTCCCGGCTTAACGTGATGGCACGGTCAAGGGCATCAACCAATCGCGGGCTCAGTTTTCGCACCCGCGGATCATCGGAGTTTATCAAGCGGTCTGACATCAATTGCGCACTCGCCAGAATATTACGCAAATCATGGCTGATCTTTGATATCCCTGCGCCGAGCGCGGCGAGGCGCCGCCGTTCATTCAGCAAGGCTTGTAGACGTTCCTCCAGCGCGGTGAGGTCGCGTTCGGTTTCGCCAATCTCATCAAGACGGTTGCTCGCCTGGAGGATATTTTTCGGATTTTCCGGATCAACCTCAAACAATGCCATATTGGAGCGGATGGCCCGGACAGGGCTTATAATCAGACTACTGAGGGACCAATAGACAAAGATTGCCGTGATCGCTGATATCAGCAGAGACAAAAGGAGGATGTTCTTTGCATAATTGCGCAATGCCGACCGAAGGGCTTTTTCGGAGACGATGATATCGTCAATGGGTCCGCCCTTGACGGTGGATTTTTTGCTGACCCGGATCAGGTCATCATTATGTCCGACCATGATGGCCCAGGCATCGGCAATGCGTGCGCCCTGCGCATATCCGTCAAGATCGATTGTTCGATTGATCCGGTCTGCAGCATCTTCAACGCTCGGGGCCAGTTTCAGAATGCGTCTTTCCTTATTGACCATGGTGGCACCCAGAATATTGGCGGAGGCAAAGACCTTATTGATCATCATCGTATCAATTCGATCATCGGCACTGTCCTGGAGCGCAAACCCCACAAGGTTTGCCGCTTCGCCGCGCATGTTCAGCCAGACATAATGCTGGTTTGCCACCGACGGGATCATGATCAGGATTTCGGTGATTAGCACAACAAAGACCGTCAGTACCAGGAGCTGTGTTTTCAGCGACCGTCTGATCCAGGGGATCATCCCCATCAATGCAGGAATTATTTTGGTACGCCGTGCCATCTTTGCTGGCCCCCTTCGCGGATTGATGACCCCCGTTGCCAATGTGCGGTTGGCCTAACAGGGCAAATGATCCACACGTTAGTCGAACATAGATAGAAGTTTAACCACACCTTTCGTGCGGGTCGAAAACAATGTCTCCGTAAAAAATGCGCCGGCAACCCGTTTAGAGGCTTCGCCGCGGGTGGGGTAGGGGGCGATATAGTTTGTAAAGGCCTTTATTTTCTGCCCATTCGCCACGGCGAGTGCCCAGGGCTGGATCAGATCACCGGCATTTTTACCGACGATCGACGCACCAAGAACTTTTCCGTTTTTCGCGGTGATAACCTTTACCAGGCCGGCGGTGCCTGCCTCGGCAATGGCGCGGTCGTTTTCATCAAATGACCAACGCTGAACATTGATAGTGTTGCCGGACGCCTGCGCCTGTGCCTCGCTCATCCCCACATGGGCCAGTTCCGGATCGCAATAGGTAACCCACGGCGAAATCTCGCTGGCTTTGTTGCGGCCCTTTGAAAGCTTAAAGAGCAGATTACGGATGATCAGGCTGGCGTGATAGCCGGCCACATGGGTAAACTGTAGGCCGCCGGCCACATCACCGATGGCGTAGACACGGTCGTTTGACGTTTGCAGAAAGTCATTCACTTCAATACCGCGATTGTTTGCGTTAACGCCCGCGGCAGCAAGATCAAGCGATTGGGTATTGGCGCGTCGCCCGACGGCCATTAACAGGTGCGACCCGCTCACCTCCTCAGGTCCATCACCGTCAAGCGTCACAGTGATTGAGCCGTCTACGGATTGACTGACCGCCATTGCTTTGGTGTTTTCCAATATGGTGATGCCCTCGCGGGTCAGGTTTTCGCGCACCACCGCCACAAGTTCAGGGTCATCATTACCCATGATTGTTGGGCGCGCCTCAATCAGGGTCACAGCACTGCCGAGCCGGGCGTGGGCTTGCGCCATTTCAATGCCGATGGGCCCGCCGCCAATCACCAGCAGATGGTCAGGCTTGGTCCGATTTTCAAACAGTGTTTCGTTGGTCAGAAACGGCACATCCGCCAGCCCCGGGATAGGCGGGACAAAGGGCGATGACCCGGTGGCAACAATGATGAATTTAGCATTGACGACCGTGTCACCTGCCGTGACCTGACGCGTGCCTGTGAATTTGGCCGTGTCGCGCAGTACGGTGCAGCCAAGGCCCTCAAAACGCTCCTGGCTGTCATGGGGGGCGATGGTGGCAATGGCGCGGTGCACATGATCCATGGCGGCGCCATAGTCCACCTCCGGCGCGCCCGCATGGACGCCGAAGTCGCGCCCTTTCTTGATTGTTTGGGCAACACCGGCCGCCGTTAGGAGAGCTTTGGAGGGGACACACCCATAATTCAGGCAGTCGCCGCCCATTTTGCCATGCTCAATCAGCACAACTTTTTTGCCCAATTGGGCCGCGCCCGCCGCGACGGAAAGACCGCCCGATCCAGCGCCAATGATACAAAGATCAGTATGCAGTGTTTTTGACATGGAATGATGCTTTTCAATAGGGCTGCATGACCGGGGTGAGTGATAGCCAGCGGCTGCCGATGCCGACAACGTCGTAAATTATGTATTGTCCGACGGTTGCGCAGGTTTTTTCTTAAAGAACCGATTGTACGCAACGGGGATCAGGGCAACGACAAACAGGGCTATAAAGGCCGGTGCCACCTTGTCGATCAGAGAATTGACCACCGCGCTGCTGTCATCAAGCGAAACAGACGGGTCGCGCACAAGTTCCGCCACCCCGGCACCGATCCAGCTATAGGCAACCGTACCCGGAATAATACCAAGCGCCGTGGTGAGGAGATAGTCGCGGTATTTGGCGCCCAGCAATGCCGGTGCAATATTCGCCACCGCAAAGGGCATAGCCGGGACCAGCCGCAACAAGAACATGTAAGATAGGGGGCTTTGGCGAAATTCGCCTTCCATCTTTTCAACGAAGGGCCCCGCAATCTGGCGCAGGGAGGCGCCCAGCGAGGTCTTGGCCACGAAGAACAGAATTGATGCCCCCAAAGTGGCGCCCATCACCGTTGCCACCGAGCCGAATAGTGGCACGCCTAGGGTCACCCCAAACAGGGCCCCGCCGGCAATGGTCAGGATACCGCCAGGCACCATAAAGGCCGTGGCGGCGGCATAAAGGGCAATATAGGCAGCAAACACCAGGAAAAAGTTCGTGGCCACTTGCGCATCAAGCCAGCCAATATGCTCTCGCAGGGCCTCAAGGGTCAGAAATTTGTAGGCGCCAGAGAAATAGACAAGGGCCAATACGCCGATAATGGCAAGAAACGGCAAAGCCTTAACGATGGGATTGCCCGAACTTTCGGTTGTCGTGTGCTGGTCCATATTGTTTGCGGCGCCGTGGATGGGGGTTGAAGGCGTGGAATGGTATAGCGGATTTACAGGTGCTTGCGTCATGATCATTCACCATTATTTAGCGGCGCGCGCGAGGCTTGCGGGCATATCTGTGGGTGGTTTCTGCTGGGTTGTTGCTAACAAAACGCGCCGGAAAAGGGATTAAAACTCTGCTCCTTTCCCGTCACAAAGCGGAGAGGGGCTCTGTGAGGTCACCGCCCCACGGGAAGAATTCGCTGTAATATTTTGCAAGCCCGCCTGATGCGCTCCTGGTGGCGATGGCATGATTTTTCTTGACGCCCGTGGCTGGGCTGGCTACTCCCCTCGCTCTTATTCTAGGGCCGCCATGGCGCCAAACGCCGAAAGCGTTGGGGTACCAATGCCGAGGAGGCTCGCCGAAAGGACAAGCCGATGAAACGTACTTACCAGCCGAGCCGTCTGGTTCGCAAACGCCGCCATGGTTTTCGGGCCCGCAAGGCAACTAAAGCGGGGCGCGCCATTTTGGCCCGTCGCCGGTCAAAGGGACGCAAGCGTCTTTCCGCCTAGCCGATTGGTGGGGGCTGACTGCCCGCCGGGCCGTTAGGGCGTAAAATGATTGCCCGACTAAAGAAAAGAGCGCAGTTTTTGGCACTCCGCCAGAGCCCGGCCGTGGGACGTCCGGGCTTTTTGTTGGTACGGGGTCAATGCCCAGACCGGCAGATCAGCCTGATCAACGGGCCCCGCGTGGGTTTTACGGTCACCAAAAAGATCGGTAACGCGGTGCGCCGAAATCGCCTGCGCCGACGGTTAAAAGCGGCGGTTGAACACCATGCCCCCCTTCTGTCCGGCGACCCGGCTGACTATATCTTCATCGCGAGGTCGCGCGGTCTTTCCCAGTCTTTTGAGGGGTTATGCGAAGACGTGGGCAAGGCATTGACCCGTTTGCAGCAAAATCGGCATAAGACCGAAGAGAATTAGGGGCTTTGTGCATGGCGCCATGTCGGATGCGGCGTGGTGCTGACGATAAGTCCGCCATTGGAACGGCCTACCACACCCGTTCAACACGAGAGAGCTCATGGATCGCAATACGTTATTGGCCATCGTCCTGTCGGCGGCGGTGCTTTTGGTCTGGGAACTGGTATTTGGCGCCCCCCAGCGCGCGGCACTCGAAGCTGCCCGGCAGGCCCGCCAGGCGCAAGAGCAGGCAGAGCGGATGGACCCGGCTAGCCGGATTGCGCGCGAGGCCACGGCCCAGAAACTGACCCTTGAGGATGCGCTGGCGCAAACGCCGGACCGGGTCGAGATTGAAACCCCCACCTTGCGCGGTTCCATCAATCTAGTTGGCGGCCGGTTCGATGATCTGGTGCTCAAAGACTATCGTGAAACCCTTGATCCGGACAGTGACAATATTCACCTCCTTCAACCCGCAACGGTGGCCGATGCGCAATATATTCAACAGGGTTGGCTCTATGGCGCGGCAAGCGACACACCAAGAAAATGGACATTAAGTGCGGGCAGCACGCTGACGCCCGATACACCCATTACCTTGACCCGCCGCGAGGGCGATATTGTCTTTGAAAAGACAATATCCGTAGACGAACAATATATGTTTACGGTGGAGCAAACCGCCCGGAACACCGGTGATAATCTGGTGGCCGTGACGCCGTTTGCCCTCGTCATTCAAAAGGGTATCCCCGACGATCTCAAGGGCGGCGGTATTTTGCATGAGGGGGCGGTGGGGGTTGTTGGCGGCAAGCTTTATGATCGCAAATACAAAAAACTCGCCAAAGGCAAAGTTGTTGACGCCAGCGGCACCGGCGGATGGATTGGCATTACGAACAAATACTGGCTAGCCGCTGCGATACCGCCACAAGATACAAGCTTTGAAGCAAAATATCGCAATGACAACGAGACCGAAACGGCACAGACCGACCCTGAATTCAACACGTTCTATACCCTACCCGCGGTTAGTCTGAATGGCGGTCAAAGCCATAGCGTCAAGTCCTTCGTTTTTGCCGGCGCCAAAGATGTGGACATTCTGCAGGCCTATGAAAAGCCGGTAGAACAAGGCGGTTTGGGGATCCTCGACTTTGACAAAGCGGTGGATTGGGGCAGTTTGAATTTCCTGACACGGCCCATTTTTTATGTCCTGAATTTCTTTGGCAATCTGACCGGAAATTTTGGTATCGCTATTTTGATCCTTACACTGATTATTAAGGCAATTCTATTTCCGCTGGCTAACAAGGGTTATGAATCCATGACCCGAATGAAGAAATTGCAACCCAAGCTCGAAAAACTCAAAGAACGGGCCGGCGAGGATAAGGTCAAGCTTCAGCAAGATATGATGGAGCTTTACAAAAAAGAAAACGTCAATCCCATGGCCGGGTGTCTGCCGATTTTGATCCAGATGCCGATCTTTTTTGCCCTTTATAAAACGCTCTTTGTCACACTGGAATTGCGCCACGAACCGTTTGTGGGGTGGATCCGTGATTTATCAGCACCCGATCCCACCAGCATCTTTAACCTGTTCGGATTGATCCCGTGGGAGCCGACCGCATTGCCGCTCATCGGGCCATTTATGGGATTGGGTGTGTTGCCCATTTTGATGGGTATTGCCATGTGGTTTCAGATGTCACTTAACCCGCCGCCGCCGGACCCCACCCAGCGGCAGGTGATGGCGATGCTCCCCTGGATTTTTATGTTCTTGTTCTCCAGCTTTGCTGCGGGTCTTGTTGTGTACTGGATTTGGAACACGGTTCTTTCCGTTGCCCAACAAGTGATCATTATGCGTCGTAACGGTGTTGATCTTGATTTGAAGGACCGGTTTAGCTTTTTGTTTCCCGGCGACAAACCGGCGGTGGCCGGTGCTGGTGCCGGTGCCAATAGTGGCGGTAAGGACATCGTGATTGATGCCAAGCCTATTAAGACGCCAGCAAAAGAAAAAGCGGAAAACAAAGACAAGGCGCAACCCGGCACCGGCAACAGCGATGAGTGACGCCGACACACTGGCGCGCCAACACGGGCTGGAGGTTGGTCGCAAACTTTTTGCGGGGCCGTGCGATTTCATGCTGGGTGTTGTCTCGCTTGAAACCCTGCCCGACGGGGACACCACTGAGATTGCCTTTGCCGGGCGGTCCAATGTGGGCAAGTCCTCGCTTCTCAACGCACTGACGGGACGCAACAATTTAGCCCGCGCCTCCAACACGCCGGGGCGCACGCGCGAACTGAACTTTTTTAATTTGGGCGGGGTCATGAAACTGGTTGACCTGCCGGGTTATGGATACGCCAAGACCTCGCGCAAAGCCGCCCACGCCTGGACACAGCTCACCCGCGATTATCTGCGCGGGCGGATGGCGTTGCGCCGGGTCTGTTTGCTGGTTGATGCCCGCCATGGGTTAAAGCCGTCGGATCTTGAAATTGCCGATCTCCTCGATAAGAGCGCCGTGAATTACCAAATCGTCCTGACAAAGACGGATAAGGTCAAACCGACTGATCTGGAGAAAACCTGCGAGGCCACGCGGCTGGCGATTATCAAACGCCCCGCCGCCCATCCGGTTTTGATGCCAACCTCATCAGAAACCGGCGCCGGCTTACCCGAATTGCGTATGGAACTGGCAACATTGGTGGGCCACTAGAGCGTATAATCAATGTAATTAAGCAGGTCGTGGGTCGCGTTCTTTGCATCCGGCATCCCGGGTCCTGTTTGCGCAAGACGGATACTGATTTTCTCAATTGCCCAAAGGTGCGCGCGGATCACGCCCGGTGGCCGTGAAAGGCGAGGAAGGCGTCCAGGACCTCTTCCGGCGCTTCGGTTTGGGGATAGTGGCCGATATCTTCCAGGAGAACACTATCCGCTTTGGGTACATTTTCGCGGTAATATGTATACAGATGTTTTCCGGAAATCGGATCCTTGCCACCATTGATCAGCCGCAAGGGAAGGTCGGTTTGCGTCACGGCGCTTTCCCAGCGGTGTTGATGGACAAGCCGGTCTTTCATATAGCGCATGGTTTTATGAAAAACCCGCTTGCCCTGATTATGGGTCATCATTTGCCAATGGCCGTCGATCTCCCGGGAGGTTGGCGGTGTTTGCGGGCCAAAGATGTCGCAAAACGTTTGGCGCAGTTTCTCCTTTGAAAGCCGTGCACTGATCACCGGGCCAAGCGGGGTTAGGGCCAGTTTCTGGATCAAACGCGGGCGGTGTTGTCGCGGAAAAATACCGCCATTCAAAAAACAAACCGACTGCAAGCGGAAGCTTAACGCGTGCTCAGCCTGCCTTGCCAGCAATTCCTGGGCAACCGAAACGCCATAATCATGGCACAGAATATGCGCCTCACTGACGCCCAATTCAGCCAGCAGGGCCTCTTGAAGATCAGCCTGAGACACCAGCGCATATTGGTGGTTTCGGGGTTTATCAGACAAGCCAAAGCCAAGCATATCAATGGCTGCCAGATTAAATTGTTCGCTAAGGGGTCGCCACAAAGCCGACCAATCCCATGAGGATGTGGGAAAGCCGTGGATCAGCAACAGCCAGGGGCGATCGGCCACCTCGTCGCGGTGGACCCAACTGGCAAATTCAAACGGGCCAATCGTCAGGGTACGGTGGTTGGCGATCCACTCCTCAATGGACCATAAACGCAAGGTCGGCGTGGTCGTTTGTGTCATGGTGCTATCCCTGATCGCGGCGTGTTGCCAACGCGCGCCAGCCAATATCGCGGCGATAAAACCCGCCAGGCCAATCAATCGCGTCGACACCGCCATAGGCTTTGGCAACCGCCTCGGCCAAAGTGGTTGCCGTGGCGGTGACGTTGAGGACCCGGCCGCCTGCGCTGACCAGGTTTGCGCCGTCGACGCGGGTGCCCGCGTGAAAGACGGTGATGTTGTCTTGGGTGTTTGCCATTTCAACGCCAACGATTGTTTCGCCTTCTTCATAACTTCCCGGATACCCCTTCGCAGCCATCACCACCAGGGCACAGGCGTGCGGCGACCAGACGGGGCAAGGCATTTTGTCGATCGCCGGCGCGCCAAGCGCGCCATCGGCGGCGGCTTTGAGCAGGGGCAAGATGTCCGACGTCATCAGCCGCATCAGCACCTGACATTCCGGGTCGCCAAATCGCACATTATATTCGATCAGTTTCGGCCCCGCCTGCGTGATCATCAAACCGGCAAAAAGCACCCCGATAAACGGTGTGCCATCGGCCCGCAGGGCCTTTAGCGTTGGGGTGATAATCTCGGCCATCGCCCGCGCGCACACATCATCGGTAAAGATGGGTGCTGGCGCATAGGCGCCCATACCGCCCGTGTTCGCGCCGGTGTCGCCATCGCCGACGCGCTTATGGTCTTGCACGCCAAGGAGCGGGACGGCGTTTTGCCCGTCGCAAACCACAAAGAAACTCACCTCTTCGCCGTCAAGAAATTCCTCAATGACAAGTGTTGTGCCGGCCGCCCCAAACTGACCGCTGAGCATGTGTGCTACCGCCGCGTCGGCCTCGGCCCGGGTTGAGGCAATCACCACGCCTTTACCGGCGGCAAGGCCATCGGCCTTGATCACATAGGGCGCGGTGAGCGTGTCGAGAAAAGCATCTGCCTCCGCCTTGGAGCCAACCCGCGCATAGCGCGCCGTGGGGATATCATGGCGGGCACACAAATCCTTCATGAACCCTTTGGAGCTTTCCAGGCGCGCAGCGTCGGCATCCGGGCCAAAGCAGGCAATCCCGGCGTCGCGCAACCGATCCCCCAGCCCCGCCGCCAACGGCGCCTCCGGACCGATCACCGCAAGATCAATCGATTTTGCTTCCGCAAGGGCAACAATTGCGGCTATATCCTCGGCGAGAAAAGGCTCGACTTTTGGCAAGGCGTCGATACCCGGATTGCCGAGAGAACAAAAAAGCGTGGTGAGCTGCGGGCTTTGCGTTATCTTCCAGGCAAGGGCGTGTTCGCGGCCACCGCCGCCCACTAACAGGACATTCACGTGCAGCTCCGTTTGTGTGTTTTTCCCGGCGCAGGACCAGTGTTTAACATTGCGGTTGCTTTTTCGGGTGCCGGGCGCGGGTCGCCATCCGGATATGCGGTCGACGCCTGCGGCGGTGATGGACGAGGCCTGACTAAGCCCTGTTCGGAATGGGATCAATATTGAGTAACACGCCTGACACAGGCCAGACCCCAGCGGATGATCTGGACGCAACACCGCCCGCGATTGCCATGCCGGGGGGGGAGCGCCGCCGTGCGGTGCCGCTCCTCAAACCGTTGCGCATGGTGCCACGCCCCTTGCGGCGCCCATTGCGCCGTGTTGGTCAGGCCTGGACCGGTTTTTCAACAGCATTTTTTGAGGTTTTTGGGGCAAACGAAAAGCGGCGGCAATTCTCCGCGCTGTCCATGGCGGCGGTGCTGAACGCTTTCCTGCTGTCGGTCATGGCTGTCTATGGCACGTTTCAGATTTTTATCCCCAACGCCCCGCCGACGACGATCAATATTTCTTTGGTCAGCCAGGCCGCTGATCCGATTTATCCAACCCTGCGCGATCCGGAGGTGACACCGGAGCCTGAGCCCGACCCTATCATTGAAGATGTGGCAATTGAGCCAGAGCCTGAGCCGGAACCAGAACCCATCGAGCCCGAACCGGAGCCGGAACCAGAACCCATCGAGCCCGAACCGGAGCCCGAGCCCATAGAACCGGAACCGGAACCTGAACCTGTGGAACCGGAGCCCGAACCAGAACCAGTAGAGCCTGAACCAGAGCCCGAAGCGCCGCCACCGCCACCAGAGCCGGAGCCCGAACCGGAGCCGGAGCCCGAACAGGAGGAACCGGCGCCCTTGGAAGATCTTGATCTTCTGGCCAAGGATGATTTTGCCGCCCCGGGTGAGGAAGAAGACGCCCCGTTTATTCCTGATCCTGTCATTACCTCATCCGTGGAAAGCGAAACGCTGGCGCCCTTACCTCCATCGCCTGAGGATGAACCACTTGCCCCGGAAGAGGCAAATGGTGATCCGGCAACGGATGAAGACGTTGAGGCCGATGCACCGGCGGACGTACCCGACCCCGGCGAGGAAACCGGGCCGGACGATGAAATTGTTGTGGCCGAAGGGGATCCGCAAGCTCCCTTGGATGACGAGACAACCGATAGTGATCCGCTTTCTGATGAACAGCGGGAAATTCTCGACGCGTTGCCGGAGGCTGTGCTTGACGAATTACTCGCGCAAAGTGATGACGCGGATGAAGCCACAAAGCCGGACGAGAACGACGAAGAAGAAATTCTGTCAGCGGATGATATTTTGGCGGCGCTCAAAAGCCGTAATGCACCGGACACCGCATCCCGTCGACCCGGCGTCAATGGCGACGATGCCTTTGATGAGGAGCCGCGTTTTGGCGGGCGGGCCGGGCGTCTTGACCGGCGGTTTGCCGCGCTGCCGCGCACTCAATTGCCAGCGGTCGATTTGCCCCAGACCGATTTTGCCTCGGGCAATGTGGGGGCGCTTGCCGGTGCGTCGGGCATTATTGCCATCTTTTGCGGCCAACAATTTGCCGATCCCGATAAGGTTGCTGAATGTGCTGGCCGTGTACAGATCTTATCCGGCTGGCAGCCCGGTGATAGCGGCGAAGATTATTCGCGGGCGGTAAAAATCCTGCGTCAGGCACAGCGTGAACGAGGTGGGTCCGGCCCCGTGGCGCGTGAATTGTCTCTGATCGTTGGGCCCCGGGAGGCGCGGCTTATCCAGTCATTGGAACGCGCCGTTGAAATTACCAATAAGGCGCAAACATCAATTGCCGATTCGATTGACCCCACGTCGGAGTCCATTGCATCGGGCACCTCCGGTCTTGATCTTGGCCCCGGTCCCCTCGGCCCGCGTCCGGTGCGTAATGATCCGATAATTACGGATAAACAGCTTAGAGATTTTGAACGCACCCAAGCCGAGATTGAACGTGTGCGCCGGGAGGCAGAGCGCGCAGCCCGGCGCAAAAAAGATGATGATGGTGAGTAAATGATGATCAGTGAGCGGCGGACCTATGACTGAAAAATTTACCATCGGCCATAAGGCGCATACCGCATCCAACCTGCACGAATATTCCGTCTCAGAACTTTCAACCGCGCTAAAATCGACCATTGAGGATGGTTTTGCTCTGGTGCGGGTGCGCGGCGAATTGGGGCGGGTATCAACCCCTACCTCTGGGCATGTTTACCTAGACCTGAAAGACGAGCGTGCCGTCCTCAATGGTGTTATCTGGAAAGGCATGGCCGCTCGTCTCAAGGTCCGGCCGGAGCAGGGGATGGAGGTTATTGCCACCGGACGGATGACAACGTTTGCCGGTCAGTCTCGTTATCAGATTATTATCGATACGCTAGAACCAGCCGGGGCCGGTGCGCTCATGGCGCTTTACGAAAAACGGAAAAAGCAGCTACAGGCAGAAGGTCTGTTTGCTGACGATCGTAAACAGGCATTGCCATATATTCCCAATATTATTGGCGTTGTTACCTCGCCCAGCGGCGCGGTTATTCGCGACATCCTGCATCGTCTGCGGGCCCGGTTCCCTGTGCATGTGCTGGTCTGGCCAACGCCCGTTCAGGGTAAGGGGGCAGAAGCCAAAATTGCTGCGGCCATTGATGGGTTCAACGCGCTCACCGATGGCGATGGCGTCCCGCGGCCGGATCTGTTGATCGTGGCACGCGGCGGCGGCTCCCTGGAGGATTTATGGTGCTTCAATGAGGAAATTGTAGCGCGTGCAGCGGCGAACAGCACGATCCCGCTAATCTCTGCGGTGGGTCACGAAACCGATACAACCCTGATCGATTACGTGGCCGACAGGCGTGCGCCAACGCCAACCGCAGCCGCGGAAATCGCAACGCCAGTACGCAGTGATCTGGCCGCCGAATTGGTCAATAAGGAACGTCGCCTGATGGACGGCCAGTTGCGTCTCGTCGGGGAGCGCCGGGCCGCATTGGTGGCGGCGGGGCGTGGTCTTGGCCGTCCCGAAGATATTCTTGGTGCCAATAGTCAGCGTCTTGATCGTTTAAGCGATCTCTTGGCGGGTGGGTTGCGGCGCCGGATTGAAGTGGCCCGCACCCGAACCGCCAACGCGCAAGCGCGGCTCGCACCCACGATCCTGAAAGCGGGGTTCACAGCCCGGGCGGACCGGCTGGCGCGGGCGGGTGAGAAAACAACGGCGTCGCTCACCCATCAAATTGCCCGGCGCCGGGACCGGGTTCGCCATGCCCGGCTTGGCGGGGAAACGCTCATGCGCCAGGCCGATCACCATCATCGTCGCCTCCACGATCTGGCGATACGGTCGCGGTCGACTCTTCAAACATCGCTGGGCCATAAGCACCAAACACTCACCGGTTTTGAAAAACTATTGGCGAGCCTGTCCCATCGCTCGGTGCTGGCGCGGGGCTTTTCGCTGGTGCGCGATGAAACGGGAGGGCTTGTCCGTGCCGCCGCGACGCTGGTACCGGGGAGAACCGGCTCGGTGGAATTCGCCGATGGGGTGCGCGCAGTGACATTCGGTGCACCGGGGGATAGCCCCCACGGCGAGGTGCCCAGCGCGGGAAAAAAGGGACCAGCCACAAAAAGTCGGCAAAAACGGACAAAAATCGGCGCGCAATCGAGCCTGTTCGACTGAGGCGCCGAGGATGAGGGGCGGTCACAAAACGCCGGGCCCGAAAGCTGTTAACCCTGCTTTAGGGCAAGTTACCAAGGTGTTACATTTTGGTGCTAACTTGCAACATCGCCGCCCCTATTTGAGACCGTATGCGCGCAGGCCAGATAATTCGCTGTATCTGGGGAATTATAGACGGTAGAGATTGTAGGAGGAATAACGGCTGTCAGGCCGCGCTCGGGCGTGGGTTGGTTGCCTTTCACGAACTTTTCGTAACACACCCAAGGAGGGGACTATGAAACTCAAATCTGCTCTTTTCGCTGGCGCGGCCGCTCTGGCGGTGTCTGTTTCCGCGCAGGCACAAGATTATGAAGGGCTCTATGGCACAATCGGTGCCGGCCTGACATCCGTCGTGCCTGACCGCGATCTGGAAATCACCGAGGGCACACTGGCCCCGGCATTTGATTCTGAAATCGATTATGACAATGGCATCGGTGTCTATACCGCCCTTGGTTATGATTGGGGCAATAGCTGGCGCACGGAACTGGAGTTCAGCTACCGCAATAATGATGCGCGTCACATTGCACCTGACTTCGCCGGCTTCTCAGGCTTCCCCGAAGCAACGCTCGATGGCGACCTGAAATCATACGCATTGCTCGCCAATGTTCTTTATGATTTGGATTATGTGAGCGAATCTGCTGGCTTGCCCATCACGCCTTATATTGGCGGCGGTGTTGGCGGTGCGGTTCTTGATTACAGCATCGCGGGTGCAAACCCCGTTGCCCTTCAAAACATCTCGCCAATCCTGATCGATGAAGCACAGCTTTCGCTGGCCTATCAAGGTATCGCTGGCCTCGCGATTGGTTTGGCCGAAAACCTGTCTTTGGATCTTTCTTACCGCTATTTTGGTGCGCTCAAGCGCGGTGTTGAGTCAGAAGTAGCAGGTATCGCCACCGAAATCCGCACCACGCCGGATTCGCACAACCTGTTCGCCGGTCTTCGCTGGAACTTCGGGGCACCCGCCGCCGTTGCGCCTGCGCCGGTGACACCGCAATATAAAGATTGCTGGGATGGGTCTTCCGTTCCCGTGACGGCTGCGTGCCCGCCGGAGATTCGCGATGAGGTCGTAGAAACGCCGGATCCAATCCAAGTCACCGTTTACTTCGACTATGACAAGTCAAATCTGACGCCTGAAGCATCTAGCCTGATCAATGAGGCTGTCCGCCGCGCAGAGGATTTTGACATCAATCAGGTCCGCGTTGTGGGTAACACCGACACCTCTGGGTCGTCGGCGTACAACCAGGCTCTTTCAGAACGTCGTGCCCGTGTGGTTCGCGACGCGCTGATTTCCCGCGGTATTGATGCCAGCATCATCTCGCTGAGTGCCCTTGGCGAAAGCAATCTTGCCAAGCCAACAGCAGATGGGACGCGTGAGCCGTTGAACCGTCGTTCGGACATCACCATCGAATTTGTTGAGTAAGACGATTGCTCAGCCGGGCGAGAGCATTTTGCTTTCGTCTCTAGACAGATAAGACCCGCAAACCCCGCCCATGTGGCGGGGTTTGTTGCGTTCAGGGCTAAACAAAACGATAAAGTCGGGCGGGGGTGTTGCGCACACGGAGCGCTGGCAATAAGCGCCGTCGTGCTATTTCACCTTATGCAGTTTTAGGAACGCCATTAATCCGGATTGGATCTGTCGATCAATCTGCGCATCAAGATCATCAGGCACCTGGCCCATCAACACATGGGTATGCAAGGGTTCGGTGAGCAGCGCACCCAACTGCCAGAGCGCCGCTTCGAAGTCGTCTTCTTCATCATTGACAGCAATATTGGCTTTTTCGGCCAGGCGTTTGAGGATGGGCACACAGGTCTTCACCATCATCCTCGGACCATTGTCGAGAAAGGCCTTGCCAAGCTCGGGCCGCCGCTGCGCCTCAAAGGCAGCGATCCGGCGCAGCGCCACGGCCTCCGGGGAAAAAACGCCCTCAACAAACCGTCTTGCCAACGTCTCCAGCAGGTCAAAGGGCGGCAAATGCGCTTCAAGCTCGGCGAAATTGTCGGGCAGGATTTCCTGGCATGTGGTCAGAATTGCCGCGGCAAAAAGCGCTTCCTTGGATCGAAACCGGTTATAGACCGTCCGCTTAGAAACATTTGCCAGCAGGGCAATCTCATCCATGCTCGCCGCGTCGAACCCTTTAGCCAGGAAACTCTGGCGGGCTGCGTCGATGATGGCGTGTTCTTTTACGTCATTCGCTTCTTTTGGCGCGGCACCGTCGTCTATGGACGCGGTCGGCCCACGACCGGCGTCTTTCGCGCTTGGTTGTGCGTCATTGCTCACTGTCCTGCCCTATCATTATGTCAAGTTGAAGCGTTCTGCGCGCCTCGTGCCCCGAAGGAAGGGCGGAGTATAGCCTTGGGCTGCCCGTTCTGTCACGCCACGGGGTCTCCTGCACACCATGGGCGATAGGGCTGGGTCCAAGATGGTGCGGTGCACCATTCGACAAAATGTTTACCCCGCGTTTACTCTTCCCTCGCACCTATTAACCATGGGTAAACCACCTGAAAGCATTTCATCCCGCTTGGGACGACGCGGGTCAGCCAAGCGGCAACACTCGGGCAACCAGCCATCGGTGGACGGATCGCCCGCATCACCGGTTTTAAGGGCCCCAAGACGGACGCCGGAGGCCATAGGCGTTCGGCGCGCTCAGGGCGCTCGCCGCCGAGCAGCAACAGACCGTGGGAAAGACAGCCATCGCCGGCAAAAACCAAAATCATCCGGGCGCGGCACCCCAAGCGGTCTTTTTGGCCGGTTGGCAAGTGAGGTGACGGCATTCTCATTTTGCGGCGTTTTCGGGCTGTTGCTGGTTGTTATCTATTTTGCTGCTGATCTCCCGCAGACGGATAGTTTGTGGCGACCGGACAGGGCGCCGCGTTTAACCATTCTGGCCGCCGATGGCACACCGCTTGGCAACAAGGGAACCCAGTTTGGGGCGCCCGTTCGCCTCGCCGATTTACCGCCCCATGTGACCCACGCTGTTCTCGCCGTGGAGGATCGCAATTTTCGGCATCATTTTGGCGTCAACCCCTTCTCGATTATTCGTGCCCTGATGGTCAACGCAAGCGAAGGGGCAGTCCGCCAGGGCGGCTCCACCATCACCCAACAACTGGCAAAAAATCTGTTTCTGTCATCGGACCGCACAATTAAGCGAAAGGTACAGGAGCTTCTTCTGGCGCTTTGGTTGGAAAATAGGTTCTCCAAGGACGAAATCCTGACGCTTTATCTTAACCGGGTTTATCTGGGCGCTGGGGCCTATGGCATCGACGCGGCCAGCCATCGCTATTTCGGAAAATCCGCCAGCGCTTTATCACTCAATGAGGCTGCATTGATCGCTGGTTTGCTAAAAGCGCCCTCGCGCTATGACCCCACCCGCAATCCCGCCGATGCCGGTCGCCGTGCTAAACTTGTGGTCAATGCCATGGTCGACGCTGGCTTTATTTCGGCGGATCGTGCCCATGAGGCTATCCGTACACCAATTTATCTTAATCCGCCCAGTTTTTCCGCGGCGGGGTACTTTGTTGATCATGCGCGCCGCGAGGTTCACCGTCTCATCGGTGAGCACGATGCTGATCTGATCATTCAGACGACGTTTGATCCCGCCGCGCAAACCGCTTTGGAGGTTGGCCTCGCTACCGCCATACAGCGGGTTGATCTGTTTCCCGGTGCCCTAAAAACCGAGCCGGAAGTGGCCGTGATTATCGCCGACGCCGCCGGGGCGGTGCGGGCCATGGTTGGGGGCCGCGACTATGGGACCAGCCAGTTTAACCGCGCCACCCAATCGCGTCGTCAGCCCGGCTCAGCTTTCAAGCCCTTTATTTATCTGGCTGCGGTCGAGGCCGGTGCGCGCGCCCATCATCTGATCCTGGATGCGCCAATCACCATCGGAAAATGGTCACCGGACAATTATAACAGCCGATTTTATGGCCAAAGCACCCTGACCAGGGCGCTGGAAAAATCCATGAACAGCGCTGCCATCCGCCTGCAGGAATGGACGGGGCGCGCGCGGGTTCGCCGATTGGCAAATACCATGGGGTATCCGGGCAGGTTAAACCCAGATCCGGCCTTGGCGTTGGGTGTTGACGCGCTCTCACCCTATCATCTTGCGCAGTCCTGGCTGCCATTCGCCAATGGCGGGTTTCGCGCTGATAGTCATGTGATCATTTCTATACAGACAGTTGATGGTATCCCGCTCTATCAACATCGGGGAACACTTGGGGAGCGGGTTGCCAACTCGTTTGCCATTGATGAGGTCAATGAAATGCTCCGCGCTGTTGTTGAGACCGGTACTGGGCAGCGCGCCAAGGTGCCCGGCTACACTGTGGCGGGTAAAACCGGCACAACGCAGGCAAGCCGCGATGCCTGGTTTGTGGGGCATACAGAAGGCTTAGTGACCGTTGTATGGGTTGGCCAGGATAATTATGCGCCCATGCCCGGCGTCACTGGGGGACGCGCGCCAGCCACCATCTGGTCATCGGTAATGGCGGAGATATTGCCCCTTTATGGGCAGGTGGACGCGGATAAGCCGGGCACACTGACCCAGGCCCCCGCTAGCACACTGCCCATAACACCGGCAGCTTACCCTTAGTAATGCTAGGTCAATGTGGGTTGGCCGTTGTGCGTGATGCGCACGCGTACCATTAGCCGGTAAATTGCTTTGCCAGTTTCTCTGTCCAACCGGCGGTGACCGCGTCGCCATTCTCAATAACCGGTCGTTTAATCAGTGTTCGGTGGGTAAGGAGGAGAGGAACGGGGTCTTTTGCCAGTAACGCTTTTTCCTCGCCATCCAAGGTACGCCAGGTTGTTGAGCGTTTATTCACCAGCGTTTCAAGACCAACATCATCAATCCAGCTTTTGATCTGGCCCGGATTTAAGGGTGCCTCTCTGATATCAACAAATGTCACACTGATCTTTGACGCGGCAAAAGACTTCAGGGCCTTGCGGCAAGTATCGCAGTTTTTCAGACCAAAAATGCGGATCATCAGTTCGGCTCAGAATCGGTCATAAAGATCAGCGTTATCGTCCGTGTACCGTGCTGAATATAGCTATAGGTCCTATCCCAGGATACCGACTGAAACCAGGGTGCCCAGCCGGAAGGTGACAAATGGCAAAGACCATCGCGGTAATTCCCGGCAATCATAATATCGGCAGCCGCAACCGCCATCGACATGGCCTCGCCTGTGTCGCCAACATCATTAGGGTTGATCACGGGGCGGGCGAATGCCCGGTCGATATCAGCGCCAAGCATACCGGTTTGCGTAAAACAGCTTTGTACGGAGAAATTGAAGCGATCTTCTTTGACCAGATCACCGCTCGCGCGGCGCACACCGCTTTCGGCGATAAAGCCCGTCCGCCGCGGTTTGAAGTCTCGTTTTACTTTTGGCGGGATCAGGGTGCGCTCTGTCTTCGCCAGGGCTTTCTTAAAGCCCTTGGTACGGAACAGTTCATAAAAGAAATCGATTTCCGTGAGGGTTCTGCTCGCCAAAAACCAGTCGAGGGCGGTATCTTCTGGCAAGGCACAGGTGAGGGAAATGGCTTTGCCACCCGGGGCCAATTTTTCGTTGATGATGGTCTCAATCGCCGTCACCGCATCCGCCCCGTCGCGGCTGCATGTGACCTTTTCTTTCCAAATGGCCTCAATTTCCGTGATGGTTGGGCGCGTATCTGGTGTGGGGGGAGAAAAGCTGTCGAACATTATGCCACCTGTAGTCTGAGATAATTCAAAAGGTCGGTTCTGGTAATCAAGCCTTCAAAGCTGCCATCATTAAGAACTACAGCAACATAGCCCTTGGCAAAAATCGGGAGCAACTCTTCCATTTTTGCGGCAACATCAAGCGTTTCCACTCGGTAGGTCATGGCTGATTTCACGGGGTCTTTGAATTTTTCGCGGTTGCGGACCACAGCAAATAGCAAGTCTTCCTCATCGAGGAGGCCAACAACGGCGCCGGTTTCATCCAATACTGGCAATTGTGAAATATCGTAAAGTTTCATCCGGCCATGGGCGATCATCAAGGTATCATCGGGTTTGACCGTGATTGTCGCATGGTCAGAATGACGCCGCGTGATCAGGTCTGTCAGGTCGCCCTTTGGTGCGCGTTTCAAAAAACCCTGATCATACATCCAATAGTCATTATACATCTTAGACAGATATTTATCGCCGCGGTCACATACAAACGCCACCACGCGTTTTGGTTTCGTCTGTGCACGGCAATATTTCAACGCCGTCGCAAAGAGTGTGCCGGAAGAGGAGCCCCCCAATATCCCTTCACATTTCAACAAGTCGCGCGCCGCTTCAAAACTCTCCTTGTCAGAGATCGCATAGGCCTTGGTAATGCGGGAAAGGTCGGCCACATCGGGGATGAAGTCTTCGCCGATTCCCTCCACGAGCCAGGAGCCAACTTTGTTTGGTACCTGACCGGTATTGACAAGATCGGTAAGAATGGAGCCTTCCGGATCAGCAAGGATAATTTCAAGGTCCGGGGCAACCCGTTCAAAGAAATGAGAGAGGCCGGCGATGGTGCCACCGGAGCCGATCCCGGCAATAATGGCGTCCATGTCTTCGCCCATTTGCCCCCAGATTTCTGGGCCGGTAAAATCCTCATGGGCCTGTGCGTTGGCGGGGTTTTGGAATTGGTTCACGAACACCGCGCCGGTTTCCGCCGCAAGGCGTTCGGCCACGTCCTGATAATAATCCGGGTGCCCCTTGCCCACATCAGAGCGGGTCAACCGAACCTCCGCGCCCAGCGCCTTGAGGTGGAAGATTTTTTCCTGCGCCATTTTATCGGGCACGACAATGGTCAGGTGATAGCCCTTTTGCTGCGCCACCAGGGCAAGCGCAAGGCCCGTATTGCCAGCGGTCGCCTCTATAATTTTCCCGCCGGGTTTTAGAAGACCGTCCCGTTCGGCAGCTTCAACCATGGCTAGGCCCATACGATCCTTGATGGAACCGCCAGGGTTCTGGGATTCCAATTTCAAAAAGAGCTGACAGGGGCCGGTGTCAATATTGTGCACCTGCACCATGGGGGTTTTACCAATACCCTCCAGCACATTGTCATAGAGGGGACCAAAGGGTGTTTCCTGCATCATTTGCCTCAAACGGTGCGCTTTAACGGGACGGTGTCCCTTCGCATGGCTGGCCTATTGCCGCAATAGTATTAACATCTCCACCATTACGGTGCCCGGCGCTGTGCCCGTTTCAGTGCACGGATAAAAAAGCGTCCTGGGTGGATAAGGGTTTTTAGGGCCTGGTGGGCGGGCATAATCTGTCCAGCCATTTGGGCGGCAAGGATCGCCGCGCAATAGGGCGCGGTGACGATCCCGCGCGAGCCGAGGCCGGTAAGGATGAATCGGTTCGGTTGATACCGCGCCGCGGGCACGCCAACGGTCGTTTTTTCGGGGTTTCCAAACCGATAGCCATCATAGTCGGCGCCATAGGCGGCCCAATCGGGTAGGGGACCGGCAACCGGCAAGCGGTCAGGGGTAACGCACCGCACCGCCGCCCGCGAAGTGACTGGAACATCGGCCAGCTGGCGGGCGCGCCCCGGGTCCATGATGGCAAGCGCCTCCAAATTGCGGGTACGGTTTGCTGCGCTCTCCACAACCGCCTGACCATCCTCATAGGGATCATAGGTTGCGCCAATGATTGTCTCGCCGCCAAGGGGGGTGGGGCCGGCATAGGGGCCAAAGGCCTGTGCGGGGTCTTGCCCATAGGGCGTGTCATAAATGTCAAGCTGACCCACGGACCCGGTAAGCGGTAAGCCCCGCGCCTCGATAAAACGCAGGCACTCAAGACCATTGGCAAGGACGACCGCATCAAAGCCTTGGCGCATGTTATCATCGGTTTCGACGAGGACAGAACCGGCTTCATCGTCAATAAGCCGGCGAACCGGTTGCAGGGTTGTGGCGGTTTCACCGATCAAATGGTTGATAAGACGGCGCGGGTCCACAAGCCCGGCGGTGGGAAAATGAACACCATCAGCCACCGCGTGCGCCAGCGCAGTTGGCAATAATCCAGCATGCGCCAACTCGGTCAACCGCGTGCGTTCTTCGTCGTCTTCGTCGCTACGGGTCACCCCGCACGCCACAAACAGGCAATCATCATTCTCCCGATAATGATGGATCAGAGTTTGGGTAAAAAGCCATGCGTGTACGAAGAAATCAGCGGTGGGGGAAACCGCTTTATCAAGCCGGGGCATGACAAGGGCTGCGCGATTGCCCGATGCCCCGGCCGCGATCTCTTTGCCTTCAAACAGGGTGGGCGCAAGACCCACCGCGCGTAACGCCTGGCAGAGACTTGCTCCGGCGATCCCGCCGCCAATAATCGCCACCCGCGCGCCTATGGGCAAGGGGGCCACCGTCTGTGTGTTGGCCCATGGGGGTGTGTGCCGGGTATGCTTTCTATTCGTCTGGGGTAAATTATTACCGGGCGTTTCACCGCGATAGTGGGCGCGGACCATATGGCGTTTGCGGCCAAAGCCGGGGCTGCGGCTCGCCGTGAAACCGGCAACGTCCAGATCGCGGCGTATTTGCCCTGCTGCAGTAAAAGTAGAAAGGGTTGTCGTGCGGGTACTGAGGGCTGCGAGCGCGCCAAAAATCTCTGGTGTCCACATGGCCGGATTTTTGGCTGGCGAAAACCCGTCAAGGAACCAGCAATCGAACGCCGTATGATCCTGCGCTGCCACGGCGTTGAGGCCCGCCGTCACATCTCCCAGAAAAAGCGTTAGGCTCACCCGGGGAAAGGTCAGGCGATGAAACCCCGCAATTGCGTGGGGCCACACGGCGGCAAGCTGTTCACCATAGGGCGCAAGCGTTGGCCACGCCTTTATCGCCCGGGAAAAATCATCAGCGCTGAGAGGATATTTTTCGATTGAGAAAAAATGCAAGCGCGCACCGGGGTCATGATTGAATTTGTCCCACAACGCCCAGCTGCTCAGGAAATTGAGAGCTGAGCCAAACCCCAATTCCCCGATGGAAAAATGCGTCGCCGCCGCAAACCGCTGGGTCAGGTCATTGCCGTCTAGAAAGACATGGCGCACCTCGGCGGGGCCGTCGCCTGAAAAATAGATATCGTCAAAGTCATCCGCAAACGGTGCATCCCCGGCGGCGTCGCTCTGGTTTGCCGGGGAGCGCCATGACAGGGCCGCAGGGATTATCACGCGCCCCGGCCCGGTTTTTTTGCTGTCATCGGTCACGTCAGCGCTGCCTCCCTCGGGTGGTGGGTGCGGGGTGCGCGATGACAAAAGGCGGGCATGAACAACGTCATCCCCGCCTCCTATCCGATTGGCTAGGCTTTCGTAAAGGGTGCCATCAATGCCTGAAGGTTCGCGCCCATGGGCGGTGTTTCACCCACCAACGCCATCGTTTCTTCCTGATGCGCGCGGGCTTTATCTATGCTCTCGCGGCCAAGGGTTGTGGTCGCCTCGGCGGCAGTGCGCAAGCGGGTGATCCGTCCATCAATCATCTGGGCAAAAAACTGACGTTGCAGATCGAACATATCCGCTGCGGTTTGCGCAGCCATCATGTCCTGGCCAAAATTGACCATTGCTTCGGCCTCCTCGTGCATGCCCGCAACCATATCATCCTGCAGCGTCTGCATGTGGGCCGCCGTTGCGGTCATACGCTCTTGCATCAGGCTGCCGGTTTCACGGGCGTGGTCTTGGAATTTCTCCGCCAAATCGGCCATTCCCTGTTTGGCGCCGGGGAGAAATGGCGCGCCGAACGCAAACATATCATCATGCGCCGTTGCCTTGATCGGTTTGCTGGTCTCCGGCTTGGGCGTCGCGACGCCTTCGGCGGCCACGCGTGGTTGGCGCGCTGCTTTCTTGCCACTGGTTTGGTGGGCGGCTTTGCGGGTGGTTTTCCTATTGGTGTTGGCGGGGGTGGTCTTCGCTGTCTTGCTCATATGCCTGTTCTCCTCTTCCAGCGCTCAAGATGGGGTCGTGTCTGTGCGCACATCCGCGTTACATTAAATTGTGCGTCGCAACAAATACTCAGGCGGGAAATCGGTGTGACATTTTCGTAGGCCCGCACGGCGCAAATTCCGCGATGCCGCCATGGAGGCTCGCGCGCCGGGGCGTCCTATCGTATGCTCTCGGTTGGCGGTATTGGGCATTGGGGTGCGATATGATTTGGGCGTGGAACCACCAGCACGGGCGTAAGGCCGGGGCGAAGGCCGGGCGCACACCGCGTTTGCCCGGCTTGGGAAACGTGGCCCGGCGCCTCGTTTCGGCATTGGCCGTGGTTTTCATGGTGTTGGGCGCGCTGGCTTGCGAGCCTGCCGGTTCCGGGCGTCTTGTGGGGCCCGCTGCGCCCACCGATACGCAGGTTGAGGTGCTTGTTGGCGGGGACCGGTCCATCGACGCGGCGCGCATTGACAAGGGTGCTGCGTTACACCGAGCGCTTAGCCAATTTTTCCGCTGGTTTTTGTTCTACGATAATGACCGGATTGCGTTTGACGATCATCTCGCCATGCTGTCGCCGGAGGCAACCTTTCAGAAGGATGATGAGAGTTTCTCTGCACGCGAACACTATATCCAGCGGGCGCTGGCGTTGCCGCGCACCATGGACAGCGCGCATTTTCCGCGGCGGATTCGCGCGTACTTTGCCGATGACAAGCGGATTCGTCTTGATGCTGATCTTATTTATCTCAATCGCGGTGCCCTTCCCGAAGGACGGGTGCATGCCAATCACCTTACCTACAGTATGCTGACACTTGATCAGGCGCCGGCGCCTCTGGTGGAAGAGGTCAAGATCATGGTGGGCAAGGGCGGGGTCACGCCAACCTTTCGCAAGGCCTATGCGCAAAACCGCTTGCGTTCGGCTGCGCATTTCTGGTTATCGCTTCTTGACGACCCCGCCCATCCAATTGACCCCGTGCGCCCGCTTTTTAGCCCCGTCTTTACCGTCAATGTTTCCGGCAAACGGCTTACCGATTTTGAGGCCCTGGCCGACTGGTTAAACGGCCCCGACTATGGCGAGGCGCCAACCCACCATGTGATCAGAACCTTTGCGTTTGAGGAATTGGTTGCCAATGAATTCGAAATCGAGATGGATCTCGACCGCTATGTCATCAAGGACGGGGTGATGAGCCGTGTGACCGTTCGCCAGAATATTCTGGTGCAGGATAATCCGGGCGCGCCCTATCCACTGATCACGTTGATCACGGAGCGTTCGGCCCTCGATCTGCAAGAAGAACGCGCGCAATCGAACCTGAGTGTTCGATAGCCTGTTACCCTTAGAGCCCAATCGAAAAATCTATTTTCGTCGTCTGCAAACGCGTTTTTCTGCGCTTCCGGTGCTCACGTACTAATATACGCTGCGCTCCGGTTCTCAAAAAACACGTTTTCGACAGACGAAACCGAATTTTCGGTTAGACTCTTAACAAAAAGCCCTCCCTCGAAATGTCGGGGGAGGGCTTATTGTTCGATCAAGGCGCTTTATTCAGCGGCGATCTTATCGCTTTCTTTTTTACCGGGCCGATCAACCATCATCTGCTTGATCTCCGCTATGGCCTTGGCGGGGTTCAGACCTTTCGGGCACACTTGCGTGCAATTCATGATGGTGTGACAGCGATAAAGCTTGAACTCATCTTCCAATTCATCAAGGCGTTCATCGGTTAGCTGATCACGGCTGTCTTTCAGCCAGCGATGGGCCTGGAGCAGCGCGGCGGGGCCAAGATATTCCTCGCCATTTTCCTTATTGCCATTCCACCAATAGGACGGACAGGAGGTTGAACAACACGCACACAAAATACACTCGTAAAGACCGTTCAATTCTTCGCGATCGTCGGGCGATTGCGCCCACTCCTCCTCCGGCGTTGCGGTTTTGGTTTGCAAAAACGGGCCGACGGAGGCGTGCTGCTCATAGAATTTCGACAGGTCAGTGATGAGGTCCTTTACCACCGGCTGGTGGGGCAGAGGGTAGACCGTGATATCGCCGTCGCCGATTTCATCCATGCCCTTGGTACAGGCGAGCGTATTGGCACCATTGATATTCATGGCGCAGGAGCCGCAAACCCCTTCGCGGCAGGACCGGCGCAAGGTCAGGCTGGAATCATGGTCGGCTTTGATTTTCAACAACCCGTCCAGCACCATGGAGACATTGGCCACATCAATCTCATAGCTATCAACGCGGGGGTTTTCGCCGGTATCGGGGTCATAGCGATAGACCTTGAACGTGCGGTAATCCGGTGCCGCGCCATCATCATTGGCGCTTTTGTTCGCCTTATAGACTTTGCCCTTGCCGGTCACTTTTGATCCGCGGGGCAGGGTGAGTTCAACCATAATAGTTCCATTTCCTAACCCCTCCGCGCCGTCACATCGGATGGCGGCGTGCCTGGTCGGGGGATTAAGCCTTTCACTATTAAACTTAGCAAATCCACTGCAAAGACAAAAGGTTACGCGCCCCGAAAACTGCGCCCGATCCGTGCGGGACAGCGTCGCATCGCGGCATAACCATGCCTGGCGGGAGGGGGACTGCATAATGGGGGGCTAATGTTGGGCGAATATTAACCCTGGGGGCCTATTTTCGCGGCGCCAAAAGACCAGCACGCGATAAAGGGGGCACGATGACCATCGATAGCCAGAAAGACACCATCACCGCCATCGGCACCAATGGCTTTGTTTCCGCCGCCGATGTGCGCACCTTGCGGCAACAGATTTTTGCCGACGGTCTTGTCTCGCGCGATGAAATTGGCGCGCTCCTGGCGCTGGCCGAACGCGCGCCCGATGGCGACCCGGAATGGGCCGATTATTTTGGGGAGGCCGCGGGCGATTATTATCTGCGCGAGGAAATTCCCCACGACTATATCACCGAGCGGGAGTTCACCGAGCTCAAAGCCCTGGTGACCCAGTTTGGCCCCGTGGTGACCCCGCTGGTCCTGTCCATGCTGGTGAAACTTATGGATGACGCCACGGCAACGCCGCCGGGCATGACCGATTTCGTCTGTGATCAGATCAAAGCACAATTGATCGCGCGGGCGGAAAAACAAACCAATGGAGACGTCGCCGTCACGGCGCAGGACGCGGCCCTGATCCGCAAATTCCTGTTTGCCATGGGCGGTGATGGCAATATTGCCGTCACCCAGAAAGAGGCCATGTTGCTGTTCGATATCAACGACATGACCATCTCCAAGAACAATGATCCGGCGTGGTCGGATCTTTTTATCAAGGCAATCAGTAATCATCTGATGGCGCATATCGGTTACACCGCCCCCAGCCGCGAAGAAGCGCTGGCCCAATATCAATGGGTCAGCGACCATAGCGTCAGTGTGGGTGGCTTTTTTGATCAGATGATTTTAGGGGGCCTCAGCGCAGTGCGCGAGCTATATGCCCGCAAAGACACTGACAGCTCTGAGAAAAAATACGAGTCAATCTATGACGAAGTTCTCGATACGCGGGAGCGTCTTGCTCGGGAAAGCGAAGCCATCACCGGGAACGAGGCCGACTGGCTCGCCGAGCGTATCGGCCGCGACGGCGTCCTCGACGATAATGAACGCGCGCTGCTGGCCTATATGGCCGAGTTGAAAGAAGAACTGCCCGTAAAACTGCAAGCCTTGCTTGATCGCGCCGCATAACGATTATGCCGTTGCCCCGGTGATGGGTGAGGGCGGACCGAACTTGCGATCGTCCGGGTCCTGCGCCACCCACTGGCGGTGTTCTTCCTCGATTTCTTCCACGATGGCATCAAGGGCAAGGCTGAAGGTTGCATAAACCGTCCTGTCATAATCGAGCGGCGCGGTGCCCCCATGGTTCAGGTTCTCAACCATTCTTGCAGTATAGTCGCCAGGGGTGATCCACCGGTTTTGACTAAGATACGCCCCGGCCTGTTCCGCCGCCAGGGGCAAGCCGCCAAGTTCACGCGCCAGCAACCGCAAGTCAGCCGCCATTTCTTCGTCACAATCGTCCCGCAGGCCAATACGCTCTGTCAGGAAAAGACGCCGGTTTTCTGTGACCGCGACCAAGACCTCTTTGACATCCTTATTGGTCTGTGTGCTGGTTTCCTTGACGCTGAGTGTTGCTTCAAGACTGCTGATTGCCAATCCTGAAAGTTCAGCCAGCTGATTTTCAACCCGCTCCAGCGCCTCGGCGTTTTGTGCCAGCGCAAGGGCAACCGTGCGCCGCGCCGCGCTGTGGGGTGCTAGATCGGTCAGGCCCTCAAGACTCTGCTGGAGGGTTTCGTCCGTCGCCCGGTTGGCGTTAAGCGGGTACCCGGATTACTCACACAGGCCTTTACGCGTCCATCTTACCCCCACGGGCCCGATTGTCCATCTGTACGCGGAACGGATGTGCCCGCTGGCCCTGACCGACTGATCCGCATTTCCAGCAATTTGTCGATGCGGTTTTGCGTGGCCGGGTGGGTGGAGAACAAATTATCCGCTCCCTGACCATTCAGTGGGTTGATAATCATCAACTGGCCGGTTTCGGGGTGACGCTCCGCCGTTTCATTGGGGATTTGTGCTGCGCCGTTGGAGATTTTTGCCAGCGCCGAGGCCAGCCATTCCGGATGGCCACAGATTTCCGCACCGCGCTTGTCGGCTTCATATTCACGCGAGCGGCTGATCGCCATTTGCACAAGGCTCGCCGCCATGGGCGCGAGGATCATGATCGCGAGGGAGCCGATAATGCCCGCCCCATTGTTGCGATTGCCGCCAAAAAACATCGCAAAATTCGCAAGCGCCGTGATCGCCCCGGCGATTGTTGCGGTTACCGTCATGGTCAGGGTGTCGCGATTTTGCACATGGGCCAGCTCGTGCGCCATGACGCCCGCAATCTCATCTTCGGTGAGCATGCGCAACAGGCCCGTGGTGGCGGCAACGGCGGCATTTTCCGGGTTGCGCCCGGTGGCAAAGGCGTTGGGCTGATCATTTTCGATAATATAGATTTTTGGTACCGGCAATCCGGCATTCACTGCCATTGTCCGGGTACGGTCCGCATAGCGGCGCACCAAACCGGACGCGTGGCCCTCGTCAACCGGCTGCGCTTTATACATGCGCAGGACCATCTTGTCGGAATTCCAATAGGCAAAGGCATTGGTCACAACCGCAAAGCCAAGCGCAATCACCATGCCCGTGGCGCCGCCTAGAAGCAGGCCAATCACCCCGAACAGGGCTGTCATGGCGGCCAGTAAGATGCCGGTTTTGAAGAAATTCATGGGTCAGTGTGCTCCTCAATGCGACGCCGTGCCCCTTCCATGGGCGGCAATTCTTCCTAGATATGTGTTTCCGCGAAATGAGGTTCAATAGCGCCAATGTCGTCTGACCCCATCGACCAAGATAGTGCGCGTCCGGTGCCCGGTGATGGTGCTGGCCCTGCGCTGTCCGAGGCGCGGCGGCGGGCGGGCCTGCCCAAAATCGCCCAGGACGCCCTGGCCGAGGCTGATGCGCGCCGCGCCGAGAAGGCCCGTGGGGCCACGGACGCCAACCGTCACAAACCTGAAAAAGGCGGTCCAAAGGGCGCTGAGCCCACCCGTTTTGGCGATTGGGAGCGGAATGGCCGCGCCGTAGACTTCTAAAAACGAGAATAAATCTCGTTTTAATTGATTTTATCCCTCTTTGTTGCTTTAATGTTCTGATGTTGATGGGCAAAAAACACCGACACCCCACCATTCTGCGCGCTGGCTGGCAGCCGCGATCGGCTTTCGCTGCGACGGTGGTCGGTTGTGCCCGTCTGATCGCCGTGGGCGTGATCAATATTGCCATGGTTGGTCCAGCCAGCGCCGGGGGCACCATTGCGGGGCCGATCCCGGCGGCGGTGGAGCGGGTTGTTGATGGCGATACCGTGCGTGTGCGGGCAACCATCTGGATTGAGCAGGAAATCGAAGTTGCCGTGCGCGTTGCCAATATCGATGCGCCGGAACTGTTTCGGCCCAAATGCCCGGCGGAAAAAGTGCGCGCGCGCGCCGCGCAGGCCTTTGTGCGTAATTTTTTCACCGATCAGATTGTCTATCTGCACGAGGTTAAAAACGGCAAATATGCGGGCCGCGTCGTGGCCCGCCTTACCGATCGGCAAGGCCGTGACCTTGGCGAAGCGCTCGTGGATGCCGACCTCGCTGTTGCTGCCAAACGCGGTAAATGGTGCGATCAATAATGCCGTGAAGGCGCATCCCTGTTTGCGGTTTGTGAATTGTAATTTGGGGTGGGCAATGCTTTGCGTCGGCGGGGGATTGGCTTATGCCTGCCGTGGCCGCGCGCAGGTGCCCGGCATAGACCGGAGGCCCCCATGGCCGCAACACCAACATCAGCGCCAACATCAAAACCACCAGCAGCACCACAAGCAGCAAATGCCAAAACCCATGTGCGCCTCTTTGGTGTCGACGTGGATCGCATCTCCCAGGCTGATGCGGTTGACCGGATTATGCAGTGGGCGGATCAATCGGTACCGCACACAGTGATCACGCCAAACCTTGATCACATGGCTAAATTGCCCACATCGCCAGCTTTTCAGGCCGCTTATGGTGCGGCCAACCTTGTTCTTGCCGATGGGATGCCGCTTGTCTGGCTGAGCCGGTTGGAAGGCAGACCACTGCCCCAACGGGTGACAGGCTCCGACCTTATTATTCCCGTGTGTGTCAGAGCCGCGGCCGCGGGCAAGCGAATTTTTCTCATGGGCTCCACCCATGATCGCCTCTTGGTGGCTGCAGACGCCCTAAAGGCAAGGGCCCCGGGTCTGATCATCAGCGGTGTGCATGCGCCGCCTTTTGGGTTTGACCAGGATGAGACGGCGCAACAACACGCGGTTGATGCCATTAATGCAGCGGGTACGGATATTGTTTTTGTTGCGCTGGGTGCACCAAAACAGGAAGTCTGGTGTCAGGCTTACCGTAACCAATTGCGGTGCGGTGTCCTGTTGAATATTGGCGCCGGGCTTGATTTCCTCACCGGGGATGTACGGCGTGCGCCACAATGGATGCAAAAAACGGGACTGGAATGGGTATGGCGGGCATTGAGCGAGCCAACGCGTTTGGGCCCGCGCTATGCAAAACTCCTGTGGCAGGTTCCTGGCCTCATGGCACATCACCGCCGCACCCGAAAGCGGTCTGTGTAAAGACTTTATATCGTGTCGGCGTTAAGAGATGGGAACACAAACAGCTTCCAACCAGCGCGCAAAATCGGCCTCAGCGATTTTACCGCCGGCAAGGTCAAGGATCGTTTCCACAACGTCAATTTGCGTTGTTTCAACTTCGTAACCATTCAAATAAAGAAAGGTGGCTGCAGCCAAAAGCAGGTCCGCTTGTTGCCATCAACAAAAGGATGATTTTGGGCGATGCCAAATCCATAAGCCGCGGCAAGATCAAATATCGAAATTGTGGAATTGGCAAAGAGATTTTGAGGCCGTGCCAACGCGCCATCAAGCAGACCTTAGTCTCTTAGTCCTTCGGCGCCTCCGTGTTCAGCGATTTGCTCTGTATTGAGAGCAAGAACAATATCGCGCTGCAACCATATAAAATCGCTCACCGCTATTTCGCGAGCTCATGGAGTGCATCGCGATATTTCCGGGCAACTTTCCGCCCGGCATCCAATTGCTTCTCAAGATCGGCATCATAGGTGCGCAACTCCAGACCATTTGCGGTTTCAATGACGTGGAGCTCATCATCTTTTTTCGCTCGGAGTTTTGTGAGGTGTTCACGCGATAAAACCACACCGAGCGAATTGCCGACCTGGCGAACATTAAGAGTATCGGACGTAGGGAGCCTCCGTCAAAATTACTGTTATAACCGATGTAATAACCTACCAGCGAAAAGTCGATATATCCAGCGAGCCACAAGGCCTGCAGGGCTCACAATAATCCCTTGATCCAACCGCCATCGACGGCGATTGCCTGACCGGTGATATAACGCGCTCGCTCGCTTGCCAGAAACGTCACCATGTCGGCGAACTCCGCCGGGTCGCCCACCCGGCCAAGGGGGATGTCGCCGGTAACGCTGTCATAATTCTCCGCCCCGCCCAATAATGCCTGAAGCCGGGCGGTATCGTGATAGCCCGGCAAGACGCTGTTTGCCGTGATGGCGTGGGGGCCAAGCTCATTGGCAAGGCTGCGGATGAGGCCGGTGACGCCCGCCCGCATGGTGTTGGACAGGATCAGCCTATCCACCGGCTGTTTTACCGCTTGGGAGGTGATGGCGATGATCCGTCCCCATCGATTTTTCTTCATACCCGGCAAGACACCGTTGATCATCCCCACGGCGCTCGCCAGGATGAGCCGATAGGCTGCATCCCAGTCATCTGTATGGTGATCATCAAATGGACCGGTTGGCGGGCCGCCCGTATTGGTCACCAGAATATCGGCATGGCCGAATTCCGCAATGGTGCTGTCAATAACCGCGCGTTGGCCGTGCGGATCGCATAGGTCTGCCTGTACCGCGATACACTCGCCGGGTCCCACTTCCTCAATCTCATCATGGGCTGCCGTCAACACATCATCCGTCCGGCCACAGATGACAACATTGGCACCCTCGCGGGCCATAGCCATGGCGCAGGCTTTGCCCAAACCCTGGCTGGATGCGCCGATAATGGCTACTTTATCCGTGAGACCAAGATCCATCGTTTCCCCCCTGAAATAACACGTTCGCGATACGGATGATTGTTTGTATCAAAGAGCTGCGTGTCACTGCCGACGCCATGTTGTGCCATTGGCCCCATCTTCAATGATGATCCCTGCCGCCTTCAATTTTTCGCGAATGGTATCAGCCTTGCCATAGTCTTTGGCTTTTTTTGCCGCTTGGCGTTGCGTGATCAGTAAATCGATTTCGTCGTCGGTTGGCCCGTCGGCCCGTTGGGGGCTTGCGGATTTGAACCAGACGTCTGGGTGCTGGGTCAAAAGCCCGATCAATTTCGCCGATGCGCGCAGGGCCTTGATGTTGCCGGCATCGCGCAGGGCGTGTAATCGCGCCATTGCCGATGGTAGATTGAGGTCATCATTTAGGGCCTCCACAAAACCAGAGTCCGGCGGTGTGTCTTCGCAATAGTCATGATCAGCAAGAGCGCGGTAGAACCGATCGAGCTGTGCTTTTGATTGGGAAAGCAAGGTGTCATTCCACTCCAGCGGCTGGCGATAATGCGCCGACATCAATGCAAACCGGATAACCTCACCGGGCCATTGCTGCAAAAGATCACGGACCAATATGACATTACCCACGGATTTGGACATTTTACCGGATGGCATCGACAAAAACCCGTTATGCATCCAATAGCGCGCGAGGGGCGCGCCGTGTGCGCAGCCTGATTGGGCACATTCATTTTCATGGTGGGGAAACCGCAAATCCTGCCCGCCGCCATGGATATCGATGGTAGTGCCCAGGGTTGACGCAATCATCGCCGAGCATTCAAGATGCCAGCCCGGGCGACCCTGCCGATCAACATTGAAATGCGCTGGTGTTGACCAGCCGGGTTCACCGGATTTGGCCGGTTTCCACAAGACAAAATCAGCCGGATTGCGCTTATAGGGCGCCACCTCAACACGGGCCCCGGCCAGCATATCGTCTCGATTGACCTTTGAAAGCGATCCGTAAGCATCATATTGGTCAATATCGAACAGGATGTGATTTTCTGCGCTATAGGCTGCGCCTTTATCCAAAAGCGTGCCGATAAGTGCAATCATCTGGGTGATATGGTCTGTCGCACGGGGTTCCAGTGTTGGTGACAAGGCGCCAAGGGCGTTGCTTTCACGCCGATAAATATCCGTGTAAAGATCGGTGATCGCTGTTATCGATAAGGATTGGTCATGTGCGGCCTGGATGATTTTGTCATCAATATCGGTAATATTCCGAGCAAAGATCACATGGTCTTCACCATAATGATAGCGCAGCAGCCGAAATAGAAGATCGAAGACCACAACCGGCCGGAAATTGCCCACATGGGCGTGGTGGTAAACCGTTGGCCCACACACATACAGTGTCACCCGCGCCGGATCTGCAGGCACAAAGGTCTCGCGCGTGCCGCTAAGCGTATTATGAAGGGTAACTGAGTGGGACATGGGATGCTAAAAAACAAACGGATGCATGCGTGCTAGCGCCTTGTTTGGCGGGGGGCAAGCGGGCTTTTATGGAGTGAAACAACGGGGGGAAAAGTCTGTACACGCGTGCGTACAATAATCAATGTCAATGAAAAAATACTAATGTTTTCAATAGGTTATGGTAAATCTGTTCCCCTTCTGCGCCGTGCTCAAAGCAATGTGATTTGTAATTCCGATAATCCGACCCTATATCTATATCGTAAGATCTAATGCTTACGACCGCTTTTCTACCATTCAAAGAATTGCGAATTTACAATCGCCACTAACGATAGGACAGGCCACGATGACTGCCATTGCCTATGATGCGCCCACGCGCGACGATGACATTTTACCATCAATTTCATCTCAACCCAGCCGTGCTGAAGCCGAAGAGGCTGTGCGCACCTTGATTAAATGGGCCGGTGATGATCCCACGCGTGAGGGGTTGCTTGACACCCCAAAACGCGTAGCCAAAGCCTTTGAAGAATGGTTTGTGGGCTATGATACGGACCCCGAAACCATCCTTGCACGTACCTTTGAGGAAGTTGAGGGCTATGATGATATTGTCCTGCTCAAGGGCATCAGGCTGGAAAGCTATTGCGAACATCATATGGCGCCAATCATCGGTACGGCCCATATTGCCTATTTGCCCTCCGACAAGGTTGTGGGAATTTCAAAACTGGCACGGCTTGTGGATGCCTATGGCAAACGCTTGCAGGTGCAAGAAAAATTGACCGCTCAAATTGCCGATACGCTCACCCGTGTTCTGGAACCGCGCGGTGTTGCGGTCTGGATCAGTGCGGAACATCAATGCATGTCGACGCGCGGCGTCCACAAGCATGGGGTGGACACGGTGACGACCCGGTTTACGGGTGTGTTCAAAGATGACCCGAAGATGGAAGAACGCTTTATGCGCTTGATTGCGGTATAAACCGGGCACTTGATCTGACAACAAACAAAGTTTGGGATTGCACCTTCCCGGTGCAGTCCTTTTTTATTGGCATAGACCGCTTTCGCGGTCCGTTTATTCCTACACGAATGGAATGACGTTACCGGCCATGGCGTTGAAGAACAGCCATGTGGAAAGGCCGGCAAACACGATCGAAATAGCCATGGCGGCCAGGCGAGCGGACGTATGGCTGCCGGTCGTCACAAAACGATCCATCAGCCAACCGGTGAGCGGCGAGGTTTGTATCATATGCAATGCAAAAAAGTGCGCCGGGCGCAAATCAGCATATTGGGTCGACCAGCCGAGAAACGGCAAACCCGGTACATCTAGGGCCCCCGGCGGCGCGCCCACAAAATGACTGTCACCAAAAGAAAGGGTGAACCCGTACACCATTGTGAGGATTGGCCCGATGAGGCACCCAAGCACCGTACCCAGACGATAACCCGTCCAGGGTTGCCCGCGCTGTCGCCACACCAACAGCGCAATGACCATCGGTAGCATTACAAGTAATACGGCGCCAAAGCCCATAAACCCGTATAGCACCTGCTCCAGGATGGTTTCATTATTATAATGGGACGCGCGCCCGCGCATGGACTGGATGGAGATATAGGCCGTTTCAAAGGCGATCGCGGCACCATACGCCGCGGTAACCCCGCCCATGAGCCAGCCCGTACGCTGCTTCACCGTGAGTTGCTGCATTAAAATGGCAATCGTAAACCCGTGCACCACAAGGGCGATGAAGAATTTCAGCGGCTTGGTCCAGATGTTCACCCCGTTCAAGGTGCGCGGATCAACGAGTGCCGCTACGAATACCACGGCGAGAACACCAATAATAAAAAACGCAGTCATCAAGACACTGCGGGTTTGCTTGTCGGCAGCAAAAAAACCGTAGAGCGGTCCGGGGGCAATCTGTTTCATGCGCTTGCTCCCCCGTGGCCGTCACCGTCATCTGTTTTCACTGGCGCTGCGATAGCGGGCGACCACCCGGCACAGGCTTTGACCACCAGAAAAATGACAAGACCAATGGGGCCAAACATAAAAGTGGCGAGAAAAATCGGCGCCTGAAGAATACGGGGGACACCGATTTTATCGGCCTCTATCGCAATCCACGATCCCACAAACAGATCAAATGCCAGATAATGCAGCCAGCCGGCGGTAAGTGCCCGGTCATCGGCGAACAAAGAGCGCACGCCCTCAATTGAGGAAAAGCTGCCGTCGGCGCTGGCGAAACTGGTCAGGATCAACATGCCATAGCTAAGACCCAACACCAGCGGAATAACCAAATGGGGTATCCAGACGACCGGAATGAACCGGCGCGGGAAAAAGATCAGTATAATCCACCCGATCAAGGCAATCTGATTGCCAAGCGTGAAAATGGTTGTTGGTTCCACCGTGTGCCCTCCGCCCAAAGACGAATGGAGTAGACCACAATATCTTGCCGTCCGCCAGTGGAGTTTGCAGGACGCCCCGCTGCCCGCTTTAACGGGTCGCGCTATAGCTATTCGCCGCGTCCAGGGCGGGGTCACGCCCCGCGAGCCAGGCCTCAACGGTCATGGGGGCGTCCACGTCGGGCTTGACGCCGTAACCGCGCTCAAAACTGTCCGTATCCACATATTGGAGCCAGCCGGGTACCCGCAAGGGTAGGCGGCTTTCGGGCAGGGTGAGTGTGTAAAGAACCCCCGCGGTCACCCCCTCCGCACTTCCACCCCCTTGCGAGCCCACCATGATCGTATCCTCGCGGGTGGATAGGGCAGAGATCAGATGATTGCTGCCTGAAGAGATCGTCTCATCAATCAGGATAATCAGGGTACCATCAAAAGCGAGTTTATGGGGTTTGTGCCGTTTTGTGGCACCACCGGTCACCAAATCGCGCAGGGAGTAGCTTGTCTCACTGTTTTTCTTGCGCACCCATAGGGCGCCGGGCTTGAGCGCGCGTTTATCCCACGTCCACAGATAATCGCGGATACCATCAAAATCGATGGTTTTCATTTGCACGTCTTTCATGACCCGCGACGGCTTTTTGATCAGCCGCTTAAAAAGGCCACTGCTGGCATCGCTGGACCCGCCACCATTGGATCTCAGATCAAGGATCAGTGTAGAAACGTTTTTATCCTTGATCATTTTGAATACTGGATCATAGACGGATTTTGGTTTCACCGGCTCGCGGTAATTGACAAAGGTTGCAACCTTCAAATAGCCGGTGGTGTCGTCAATGCGCGAATAGCGCACCTCGTCTTTGAAATTGCGCCGGAATTTTTGGGTGCGAGCAAGATGGGCTTTCCATTCATCGCTGGTGAGCCGCGGTGCAGTGACATCGCGCGGCGCTTCGCCGGGGGCGCGGACGGTGACGGTAACTTCCGGGTTCGGTGCACTTTTTATGGCACCGAAATGCTCAATCGCGCCGCCCGCAAATTCCGAAGAAAAGGCAAGTTGTGGCGGTTTGGTATGCTCATTATACCCATCGGTGGGGATCAGCGGCAGCCACGTCTCGCTCAAGGTTTCAATCGTCACCCCATCGATGGCCAGGACTTCATCTTTTGCGCGAAAGCCGCTGTCTGGCACAGGATCAATGATAAAGGCGCGACCTTCAACAAATGTCCAACGGAAGGGCAGATAGGTTGGCATCATCTTACGCGCGGCGGCAACGTCTCGCGGCCATTCGGCCTTGGTGTGGTCGCACCGGATCATGGCCAAAACCCGCTGGGTGCCGAGATAAAATTCCCCCAGCGAGAGACCGCCCTTGTCCCGGGCCGTGTCGAGCAGGTCATCCCACGCGGCATCAATGTCGGCTAGCGGTGTGTAGCGGTCATAGCCCGGATGTACCCTGCCATAAACCTCCCGGGCGAGGGCGATATCGCGGGTGACTTGCGCGACACTCAAAACCGTATCCCGGCTCCGCGCAGTGTCGGGAGCCGGCGCGTCTTGGGCAGCGGCCACCGAAGGTACCACATTGGCCAACGCCAAAAACGCGAAGGCACTTACGGTAACGAAATTGGCGGCAAGCAGACTTCGACCCATGATCTATCCTCGTTTCTCAGCGATAGACACATGCCACCGCCCGTCCAGTAACGCGCCCTAAAATCGTGAAAACCGTGAAGATCGGGGCAGTTTACGGGTTTTGAGACGCCGGTGGGCCCGCGTTGATGTCGCTGTCCCGCCAGGTTGAGGGCGTTTGCCCGGTCCGGGCGCGAAATACCCGGTTAAAGGTTGCTTTGGAGTTGAACCCGGCGGCAAAGGCAATCTCCAACAAGGGCTGGTCCGGCGTCTGGCGGATCAGGGTTTGGGCGTGGCGGATCCGCATATCATTGATGGTCTGGTTAAAGCTTTGGCCAACGCCCTGGTTAAACATGCGCGAGATATAGGTCTCATTGGTTGATTGACGCCGGGCAATGTCGTTGATCGACAGGCGCGGCTCCAAAAACCATTCTTCGCGTTCAATCTGCGCCAGTAATATTGCGGCTTCATCGTGCCAATCGCGCGCGGGACGATCTTCACCATTTTTCGCGGCGTCAGGCTCGGCAAGGGGGGAGGCCGTTGCCGACATTTTTGGAAAGCGCTGCCCCAAACGGGTGAGTGCCTCCAACCCCATCCAAAGGACAATCCCGCCCTCGGCCAGCAGGCAGATATATTGCCGCCCATAGGAAAATGGCACCACAAACTGGAACGTTAACTCCATCAGCACCCAGCCGCCGCCAATCAGGCAGATGCCCATAAAGAAATGACGCAACCAGTCCAGGCGGTATTCCATGGCATCGGAGCGGGCGGTCACCAGAAACACCTCATAGCGCTGCATCAGGCGCCAGGTCTGAAAAATCACCGTCAGGCCAAGCGCAACCGCGCCCCAGTCAAAAAGCCCGGATACGTAAGGGGTTTGCACCTCCCGCAGAAAAGTAAGCTTTGCGTCGCCATCAACGCCAAAGCCCACAAAAAGCCCCGCAAACCATAAAAACTGCATCGCACCCGGCACCAGCCACCAGCGCCACCGGGCGGGCAAGGTGCCGCGCAGCAGGGTGTGCACATGGAACCAGACCAGCGGTGCCAGCAATAACGCCAGGTCAACCGGCAAAAAGGTCAGCGCGGGATAGCGATCATAAAACCCGGCAAAGCCAATGATGTAGGGGACAAACTGGCCGATCACCACGGCCATGAAACCGGCAAGCCAGTATTTCGCCGCACGCTCATGGGGGCTGCGCACCAGAACAATGGCAACTGCAACAAGCGCAACGCCAAGCCCCAGCATCAGGGCTGTGCGCCAGCCAAACACCAGGGCGGGCAAAGAAGAAGGATCAGCCATCGCCGCGATATGGGGGATTTTGACGCCAAGGCAAAGGGCGCGGGCCGTCGCGTTGGGGCTCAGGTCCGGAAATATGGATTTTGAGACGCGAGATGCCGGGTCGGTGCGCGGCTTTCCCGGGAACACGGTGTTTCAATAAAATTGGCGCCCCTGTGGCTTGACCACGGGGTCCATGGCGCTGCTACCAAGGCGATCTGTTCGTAACCCTCCGTAGGCGGCACAACTTGGGCCCCGCGATCAAGTCGCGGGGAGGCGGCGTTGACGGCATTATAGAACCGGGCTTGTATCACCGACCGGAGGATACAGGGTCCGGGATTGCCTTGCCTCCCTTCCACTAGATTAAAAACTTATCCCCGCTCTTCGGAATGCCCGCATACTCCGGTCATGCAAGCTCTGCCCCTCACACCCACGTTAAAACATACGCTCACCCGCCGTGCGCGGGTGATGCTGCGCTTTATCGGGTTTTGCCTCGATAGCATTGAGCAGTTTCTTCAAGGGGACGGCGCAACGTGGTGTGACCGCGTCGATGGGGTGGTGAAACTCACCGAAATTGTCATGATCTTAAAAGCCTATATGCGCGCACCCGCAACGTTTGTGGGCCTATTGAGGGTTCCAAAACCCCAGGATAACAAGCGTGTGTCACCGTCAGGCGATCAAAG
>JBCBBJ010000001.1:0-325707 GCA_038531745.1 Pseudomonadota bacterium | reverse complement strand
AAACTTAAATCTCACGCAACAGCCTAATAACTTCATCATCTTAAAATCTCTTCCTCGCCATAACCATATCCCTTTCCATCAAAAATACTAAGTAAAAGATGGTCCAGTTTTAAGGGGCAAGGACAACGGCGTGTGGCTGCCCGTTATGAAAAGCGTGCTGAAAATTATCTCGCAATGTGCCAACTCGCCTCAGCGCGCATTATTATGCGTGGCTTATGAGTCTAGCTCCTAGGTGACAATTTGTGGGACTGGCTTTTTGAGTAAGATCGCAACTCGTTGAAAGATATCAGACTGTTCCCCTAATTGGGTATACTTCCTGTCCGCCAGTTTTTCCTCTTTTGGGCAAACGGCCGTCAGGACAGCGCGGCTTGGCTGTTAGTGCCACAATCGCGGTCATAAATCGGTGGAGGAAGTGTTCTCGACCTATCATTTATCACTTATCACTTATCCCCAGGCATGTATTTTAGAACGGCAATACAAAAACCATCCGTTTGCGTCATATGTGGCGTCAGGCGCAGATGCCGGGCTTCGTTTTCGCCGGCTCTTAGGGTTTTTTCATCGGCGGGAGATCGCAGGAGTGCGCTCTCAATCATTTTATCCACCGGCGAGACGGGCTCAAACCCTTTGTGTGCGGCCTGAAAGCTAGCGATGCGATCTTCATTTTCTTCCCTGAAGATCGAACAGGTCACATAGATGAGGAGCCCGCCGGGTTTCACATAGGCGGCCGCCGATTGGAGCACGATATCCTGTTCACGTTGGCGGGTTTGCAATTGCTGCGGGGTGAGGCGCCATTTTGTATCCGGATGGCGCCGCCACGTGCCGGACCCACTACAAGGGGCATCAACGAAGACGATATCCATTGCCCCGCGCAAGCTATTGAGGCTGTCTTCACGCGGCTGGCCTTTCGGGGCCGGATGGTGGATTTGCACATTACGAAGTCCAGCGCGCTTGGCCCGGGCATAGAGCGGCTTTAGGCGATGCGCACTGATATCATAAGCGTGCAATTGGCCAGTATTTTTCATTTGCGCGGCAAGCGCCAACGTCTTCCCGCCGCCGCCTGCGCAAAAATCGAGGACCTGTTTGCCGGCGATGTTGCCAGTCGCCGCGGCGGCAAGCTGGCTGCCGAGGTCCTGCACTTCTACCCAACCTTTGTTAAACGCCGGTATGACCGTGATCGAAGGCGCTTTCTCGCTGGGGTCGGGTGCGGTGATCCGTGCTGCCGTTGCCAAAAATGGTGCTGGCCCGCCGCGTACCGCTTTCAACGCGCTAAGCGCACGCTCCGCCGGGCCTTTGAGGGTATTCAAGCGCAAATCAATATCCGCACGCTGACAAAAAGCATCAATATACGCATCGTAATCTGGCCCAAACGCACGCTCAAAATACGGGCGCACCCAGTCTGGGCAATCAACCCCGGAAGGCAATGGCTTTGAACTGGTCAGCGCCGCCCGCTCTGCCGCGGTCATAGCACCAGCGCCATGGGGCTCTTCGGCAAGGGCGACAGCAAGATCATCCACCGGCATCTTCCACAAAGCCGTCAGAGCACCGAGGATAATAGCGCGCGCCGATGGATCACCCATCCATGCCGCAAGGCTGTCGCGCCGACGCAGAGCATCAAGCGTCAGGCCCGATATCCAGGCGCGGTCCTTTGCCCCGGCATACCGGTTTGACCGAGCCCAATCAGCGATTGCCGTTTTCAGGGGCACACGGCGTTGCTCAAAATCGGTGAGAATATCGATGGTCGCCGCAATCCGGCCAGCGGGTTTCATTGTGGGTCAATCTTATGTGGGATGAGTGGGATTACCGAGGTAGCGGACAGCGGTACCCCAGGTCAATCTGAAACACAGGGCGCGGGGCACGGTGAAAATTGCTGGCACCCCTTAACCTAAAATCATACGGAAAATTCTGCCTTTACGGGGATTTTCCCCCAGCTTCGCTGGCATGACCCTTACAAAACGCGAATTTTTGGCATCCCCCTTGCTCTACCTTGTCTGATGTTAACCGGTGGGGTTAACAATTTGTTAACGAGTTACGATGGGGTCTGGTCATGAACATTCTCGTTGCAGCGATGATGCTGTTTCAAACTGAAAATATCTACACGTCTTATCCGGTTTTTGGCGATAAAGAGCCCGGTCTTTACACCGATAAACGGGTCAATACCGTGACCGACAAGGGTCTCGTCCGGGAGCTGATCGTCCAGTGTTCAGGCAATCAGGAAGGCATTGTCGTCCATGATACGATTGCGGACGAATTTTGCGATTCAGGCAACCAATGCCATGCACGCCTATCAACGGCGATTGCTCGCACCTGTGGTGGTCAACGCAACTAGGCCTCAGGAGACGAGGTCAGGGCCGGCACAAGCCGGGTCTGTCCCGTCTATGTGGGACCTTATCCACCACGGATCGCGCCCGGGAATCGCCTGGCGACCCGAGGGGAAAATCTCATAGCTATAATAGCAGCCCTGATCGGCCACGACCCGGAAACACCCGGCGAGAAATTCAGGGCTGTTATATTGAAAACAGATTTTTCCGGCACTGATGGTCCAGGTACCGCTGATTGACAGGGTGCCAGCGGTATATTGCAAATTACCATTATCCGTATAGGTCTCAATAAATCGCTGCTCGCCATAGGCCTCAAGATAGCGGCGATAAAGGCCAATATGCGTTTTGCCCGCAAAGGCGGCGCGCAAGCCCGCATCATCGAGCGTTTTTTTCGAAGCATCCGCGCTTTGCTCATCGGCGACAGCAGCCAAGGCAAACAGACCCGCCAGACCAAAAAAGACGCCGGAGATGATACGCATCGGCTTACTCCTCTTTGCGTGTTGCTGGAACCACGCCAATCTTAGGTGGGGCTTGGGTAATTTGGGGCTTCGCGCGTGATTGCCACGTCATGGACGTGGCTTTCTTTTAGCCCTGCATTGGTAATCCGCACAAACCGGGCACGGGTCTGTAACGCGGTAATTGTTGTGGCGCCCACATACCCCATGGAAGCGCGGACCCCGCCAACCAGTTGGTGTAAGATCGGGGCGATGGGGCCCTTATGGGGCACACGCCCCTCAATACCTTCGGGGACAAGCTTCATTTGCTCGGTCACATCAGCTTGAAAATATCGATCTGCCGAGCCGCGCGACATGGCGGTGATAGAGCCCATACCGCGATAGGATTTGTAGGCGCGGCCTTGATAAAGAAAAACTTCGCCGGGTGCTTCATCCGTACCCGCGAGAAGCGAGCCAACCATGGCGCAATCAGCCCCGGCAGCCAGGGCCTTGGCCATATCGCCGGAATATTTAATGCCACCATCGGCAATCACGACGGCGTCCGTGTCCTTGGCGGCGCGGGCGGCGTCACTGATGGCGGTTAATTGCGGTACGCCAACACCGGCTACCATACGGGTTGTACAGATTGAGCCGGGACCAATCCCCACCTTTACTGCATCGGCGCCCGCATCAATGAGCGCACGGGTACCATCATAGGTCGCGACGTTACCTGCAATAATCTGTGTACTGTTAGACATTTTTTTGATGCGATCGACCTGATCAATCACCTTTTGGCTGTGCCCATGGGCGGTATCGATGACAATAATATCGCAGCCCGCATCGATCAGCGCTTCGACCCGTTCAAAGCCCGCATCCCCTACTGTGGAGGCTGCCGCCACGCGTAACCGTCCCTCCTCGTCCTTACAGGCAAGCGGATGCGCTTGCGCCTTATCCATATCCTTGACGGTGATAAGCCCGATACAAAGACCACTATCGTCGACGACAATCAAGCGTTCAATCCGATGGCGATGGAGAAGCCGGGCCGCCTCCTCCCGGCTGACCCCGGGTTTGACAGTGACAAGGTTTTCGCGTGTCATCAGCTCACTGATTTTTTGATCGGGGTTTTCTGCAAACCGCATATCGCGGTTCGTTAAGATCCCCACGAGGCGTCCCACCCCATTGGCATCGGGGTTCTCAACAACCGGAAAACCCGAAATCCGATATTCCGCCATGGTGGCCTGAGCCTGGGCGAGCGTTGCGTCGGGCGTGAGCGTCTTTGGGTTCACAACCATGCCGCTTTCAAACCGTTTGACGCGGCGAACTTGCTCGGCCTGCTCGGTGACGGAGGTATTGCGGTGCAAGACCCCGATACCCCCGCTTTGCGCCATGGCGATGGCCATCTCGGTTTCGGTTACGGTATCCATGGCGGAGGAAACAACCGGAATGTTGAGCGTAATTGACGAGGTTAGCCGGGCGCGCACATCAACCTCACTTGGCATGACTTCTGAAGGGCCAGGCTCCAGCAGTACATCATCAAAGGTGAGCGCATCACGAATTTGCATGGGGTCAATTCCTCACTGTCATCAAGTTACCGTGGGCCCGGTATCGAGCAGGTCCGGCATTGTATCGGCGTCGGGATCATCAGGGTCGGCGTCATCTTCTATGAGCGGGTCGACGGCGTGAGCCCGCTCAATCAAGCGTGCACTGGCAACTTCGCTGGCCAATAGATAGCTCAAGTCACGGGCCTGATGGACCCCGGCATAGGCATACCAGGTGGTCAAAATCAGCGTCAGGATAAACCCGATCGCCATCCCCAATACCATGACAGGCTCCATTTGACCGAGCAGTCGGGGAAAGAATGACGGGGCAAGCTGGTTTGAGATCAACAAAATACCAGCCGGCGCGGAAACATTGACCACAATATAAAGCCGCAATGCATCGCTTGCCATTTTCAAATTGATGGCACTGCGTTCCTGCAACATGACCAATTGGCGAAAAGACAATCCGCTAAGGAGCGCTGGTAATCCATAGCTTTGCCCCTTTCGGGCAAGCCGCCGAAAGCGTTTGGCATTAATCCGTTCACTGTTGAAACGGATAATCCAACCAAAGGACATACCCCGAAAGTTCGAGAAAAGTTTTTCCAACTGATCCCAAACGGCCATTGCCTCGGCATGTTCCGTTTCGGCGGTTGCGATGCTTGATACCATTAACCGGCGCCCTTTTCGAATAGAGACGGAATAGAAAACGGCATGGCTTCTTCCAAACCACGCACCCGGGCAATGCGGTCTTTATCGTCAATCAAAGGCATAATCGCCGCACTCATGCGCCCGCTTCGCCCCAATAGGGTGTCGGCAATGGAGACAATCAAGCTATTTGGATAGGCAGTGGGCGAGGCCTCGGCAATCGTGGTTGCAATCAGTGCTTCGTCCGTTTGCGGATTGTGGAGGCAGGCGGCAATAAAGGCTGTGGCGGTGGAGCGGGAGATACCAGCCCAACAATGGGACAAAAGCGGGGTGACAGGGTCCCATGTGCGCAAGAACGCCACAAGGCCCGTCACATGAACCTCCCCCGGGGGCACCAGGCCGTCGATGGGTTTGCGGATATCGTTGATCTCAACCTTATGGTGATTGCTGGCATCAATCTGCGTGATAACAGGAAAATCAGTGCCCGGACCTAGGAGGCTGACTACCCGGCTTGGCTGATGCTGCGCCACCATGCCAGGTACTCTTGGTAGGGATGAAATATAAATATTCACGGCGCTTTATCCCCTTGCTCAAGCGGGCCCGTCCCATCCCCCCCGCGCGCGTTGGGGCTCCCGCGAAAGCCGATGGCAACAACATACATCTCAGCTGACTCTTGGCGGCTCGCTTTTGGCTTTGCGTGTTTCACTGTGGTAAAGTTACGTTTTAGCCGATTTAATAGCTCACCCTCGGCGCCGCCTTGGAAGACCTTGGAAATAAAACCGCCGCCCGGTGAAAGAACATCAATTGCAAAATCAAGCGCCGCATCGGCCAGCGCCACAATGCGAAGATGGTCAGTTGCCTTGTGCCCCGTTGTCGGCGCCGCCATGTCTGACAACACAAGATCAGCTTCACCTTTTAGTAGAGCTTTCAACCGGCTAGGCGCGTCATCGTCGAGGAAATCCATTTCCAAAACATCGGCGCCCGCCACACTGTCCATATTAAGGTAATCGATACCCACGACGGCACCGCGCGCACCAACGCCCTTTACGGCCACCTGGCACCAGCCACCGGGCGCGCAGCCAAGGTCTACGATCTTGGCCCCCGGTTTTAGGAGGGTGAATTTCTCATCCAGTTCGATCAATTTATAGGCGGCGCGAGAGCGATAGCCCTCGGCCTTCGCCTTTGCCACGAACGGATCGTTCAATTGCCGCATGAGCCATTTGGTTGATGAGGTCTTGCGATATTTGGCGGTTTTCACATTCACGCGCAATTCGCGCAGGCCGTCAGCGTTCTTATCATCTAGCTTGCGACCGGTCTTTGCGGCGACGGATTTGCGGGTGCGTTTTTCCGGCTCTTCGCCAAGCGCGGTGCGCTCAATCGCAGACTTTCGCGCCCGGGCCTTTCCCTCGACACCCGTCTTTGCACGGGCGGCGCGATTGGCTTTTCTGCCGGGCGGCGGAGATGGCTTTACCATGGTCTCCTATAGCGAGGCTTGTGGGCTTCGCAAAGGCGCAAAATCGATAAAAATGCGCGCTCTTTGTTATGGTCTTTACCGCCTTTCGGGTGCCGGCGTGTTTCCGGGGAACCTAGCCAGCCCCTTGCTTTCTTTGGTATTTTACCGACACAATACAATCTGTGGCTGAGGGGAGCGGTCCTTGCTCCCCGCCCGCGAAAGAGGAAGGATCCCAAAATGTCACTGATGGATCAACTGACCAATGTTGTCGCATCGCAGATCACCCAGCAAGCAGCGCAAAAAACCGGATTAAGCCAGGATATGGCCGCCAAGTTGATGCCGATGGCCATGGCCGCGCTTATGGGCGGGCTTAAAAACAATACTGCAAAGCCCGATGGCGCCCGGGCGCTCGCCAATGCGCTGGACCGTCATGATGGTTCTATGCTCGGCGATGTCGCCAGCGCCGTGGGCCGCGATGATGTCTTGGCCGACGGACAGAAAATTCTTGGGCATATTCTGGGGGGTAAGCGGGCCCAGGCAGAACAGACCCTCGCCGCGGCCGCCGGCGGCGCCGACAGTGGCCAAATCGGCAATCTTCTCGCCATGGCCGCCCCTCTGGTGATGAACCAGCTTGGCCAGGCCAAGCGCACACAAAACCTTGATGACGCCGGTCTTGCTGGATTGATTCGCGAAGAAGGCATGCGCGCCCGCGAAAAAGCGCCGTCTGAACTGGGCGGTTTGATGTCCATGCTCGACGCCGATGGCGATGGCGATATTAAAGACGATCTCCTCGGCGCGGCAGTCAAAGGCGGGCTTGGCAAAAGCATCCTCGGCGGGCTCTTCGGCCGTAAGTAATTATCGTTTCAAGAAAAAGGAATTCAGGCATGAACCTGTTCAAATTTGTCAAAAATGCCGGTGAGAAAATCGCCGGCTCCGTCGGCAGCGCTGCTGGCAGTATCAAAGAGCGCGTAACGGGCCACAAGATCGACGTCAAAGACCTTGATGTGGAAACGCAAGGGGAAAAAGTTGTTCTCAAAGGAACAGCGAAAACCCAGGAAGAAGCTGAAAAAGCAATCCTTGCGGCGGGCAATAATGCCGGTGTTGCCGAGGTGGAAAGCCACATCGTCGTGGAAGAGGCCGCCCCTGAAGCAACATTCTACACCGTGGTCAGCGGCGACTCGCTGTCAAAAATCGCTAAGGCGCAATATGGCGACGCCATGAAATATCCAGTGATCTTCGAGGCTAATAAGCCCATGCTTTCAGATCCGGATAAGATTTATCCGGGCCAGGTTTTGCGGATCCCGGCGCTGTAATTTTGGCGGGCAAAACGCTGACCCCTAAGTTGTTTTTGCGCGGTTTGCACGAAGGCTATGGAGCCTAAATTGCTTCGCCCGGGGAATGCTGTAGCGCGGCTTCCCCGGCATTCCCCGCGATGGGATTGCCGGGTCAAGTGTGCGGCGCTTACGGAGGGTTCACCGCAACAATCATGAACGACGCAGCGTTTTTTCAGGCCCCGACAGAACCCCCGCCCCGCCGTTTTTGCGCGCCGGGGGAAATCATCCGGCGACCGCCGGAGAGTTCTGATAAAATCCCTTCGCGCAAACCGCGGTCGGCAACCCGGATGCGATCGGCTGGCCATTCGGCAAGGATCGCCTCCAGGATCGCGCAACCACACACAACAAGATCGGCACGTTCCGCCCCGATACAGGGTTCTTGCGCCCGCTCATTGAACGACATGGCGCGAAGCTTTTCACTCGTCTGCCTGACGAGGTTGCGCGTAAGCCAAAGACCGTCAACATCAACACGGCGGTAACGGGCAAGCGCCAGATGCACGCCCGCAAGAGACGTGACTGTACCCGACGTGCCCAGAAAATGCGCATGCCCGCTCTGAAAAATCAATTGGAGATCATTCGTATCGGGAATATTGGCAATGGCACCACGCACTTCGGCGACGATTGCCTCATACGTCTCACGGGTGATATCGCGGCCATCCCATTTTTCTGCCAGACTGACAACGCCAAAGGGAAGCGACGTCCACGTAACGATTTCCGATTGCGGTAATGCCCCCTCCTCCGCGCTAGCGGTAATCCGGACCCAGGCAATTTCCGTTGAGCCGCCGCCAATATCGAAGACGAGCACCATTTTCGCTGCCGCGTCAAATAAATCGCGGCACCCCAACATAGCAAGACGCGCTTCTTCCTCCGGACCAATGATCTCTAACGTCATGCCAGTCTCATCCACGACGCGGGCCAGAAAAGCCTCACCATTCCGGGCACCGCGGCAGGCCTGCGTCGCCACGCAGCGCAAATGGGTAACGCCGCGTTGCTTTATTTTTCGCTGGCAGGTTTTCAGGACCTCTATGGTCCGGGCCATGGCGGCATCGGAAAGAACACCGGATTGCGACAGGCCTTCCCCGAGCCTGACAATTTTTGAATAGGCATCAACTATGCGCAAATGGCGCCCGCGCGGCGCGGCAATCAACAAGCGACAGTTGTTGGTACCAAGATCAAGTGCCGCATAGCGCGGCGGGGGCCCGCGCCGGGCGCGCTGTTGGCGGTAAGACCCTGTTTTGGCGGCACTCTTGGCCGGATCGCCCGCGGCGCGTGGTGGATTCGTCATGGGGTGCGTCCTCGCATGAAGCGCTCAACGCTTCGCCCAAGAGAATATCAAAGATGGTTGGCGGGTGGCAAGTATATCGCGCGTTTGCAACACCCTTTCAGGATTAATCTGGTTAGGGCTGAAATTAGCGCCGAATTACACCGTATAGCGACTATTCAAAAGATAATTGTCAAGCATTGGCTAGGGGTTTGCGGGGTTGCAATGCTATGTCCATCGCCGCCCCGCATATGATCGCCAAGACCGTCAATGGTGTGAGCGGCATCAAGGATCACCAGAAAAATGCCGAGAAGGAGCACGATTTGCACCATGCCGATTGTCGGTTTCTGGCCTATCGCGTGCCAGCCCTGGTTAAAAATGGACATAGGTTCCCAGCCTGCGCGATCGAAGACACGCGCTCTTTCGTCCGTTTCGGTTTTGTGATTATGGCATGCCTCACAGATTCTGTGGGAGGCGCGCCGTTAGAATGGTGCGTGCTCAGCCTGACGGTTTGGTGTTCTCCAGATCGTCAAAGGCCTTGCGCAAGCCGTACTCATCCGACGTAACCGTATATTCCATGTCACTGATCCGCGCATCGAGGGCGCGAAAGCGGTGTTTGAGCTGGGCAAGACTGCTGCGCGGGCGCGAGGAAAATGTGCGCCAGAACTTTTCTTCTTCCGGTGACGGCTTGAACGAAGCGGGACGCCTCCCCTCCGGCCGGATAAAGATGGCGCAAGCGATATAAGCAAAGATCGACAGCGTGCCGGAGAAAAAGGCACTGGCGACCCAGCCGATCCGCACCCACTCCACCGGATAGCCAAAATGGCGGGCGATCCCGGCGCAGACCCCGGCAATCATGCCGTTCGCCGGGTCCCGGCGTAAATGATAGAGATTAGGCCCCGGCCCCGGTTCGCCAGCGCGGTAGGCATAGCCCTCACGGTCACGGCGACTGCGGCTTTCATAGTGGGCATGAACAGGCCCGTCAGAATAGGGGCCTTCGTTATGGGGGTTGTCATCATAGTGACGGCCGCGCGGGTTATTTCGTCCGTTGGACGGGCGCTCATCACGCGGGTCGTACCGATCGCGGGAACCGCCGCGGGATGGGCGATTATGATCGTTGGACATTGGAACCCTCCCCATACTGATCACGCCAATCGGGTGATTCCCGGTCGAGGATTGTTTCCAAAGAATCAACACGCCGTTCAAGATGTTGGGCGGTCCGCCACAAGTCATCGATCAGGCGTTCATCGTCGGCAGAATAGCTCTTTGTTTTCCGCCATTCCGTGACGTAGTGCATGATGGTTGCCGGCAAAGCCACAAAGATGATGGCAATGATTGCAACAACGAAAGGACCTTCATCCATTATTTTTTCCTCTGCTCAGATCTTCGTATGCTGGTGTGATACGATTCACCGGATTGGCAGTGATGCGCGCACCGGTTCATCGGTCACCCCGTTTAGGAGCGGCTTGCCATGCGATTTTTCAGGGCTGACAATTCCGCATTCACGGCATCCTCAACCTCAAGGTCGGCAAATTCCTGCTCCAGTGTGCGTTTCGCACCGATGGACCAGCTTTCTGCTTCTGCTTCCATCTCATTGATGCGGCTCTCATAGCGATCGAACCGGGCAAGGGCATCGTCGATGCGCCCATCATGGACCTGCCGGCTCACATTGACGGCGTCACTTGCCGCACCATGACGCAATTCCATTGAGCGTTGCCGCGCTTTGGCTTCTTTCAGCTTTGATTGAAGCTTTTCCAAATCACCATTGGTTTTGGCCATGGTATCGGCAATCGCCTGTAGCTCTTGATCGAGAAGATCAACCATATCGTTTGCTTTGCGCCGCGCCGAGATGGCGCCGCGGGCCAGATCATCGCGGCCCTTTTCAATGGCAAGTTCCGCCTTTGCTTCCCAGTCTTTCGTACGCTGAACAAACTCGGCTTTTTTACGCTCCACATCTTTGCGGTCGGCAATTCCGCGGGCAGCGCGCGAGCGCACCTCAACCAGCGTATCTTCCATCTCCTGGATGATCAGCCTAACGATTTTTTCCGGGTCTTCGGCCCGATCAAGCATCGCATTAATGTTTGAATTGATGATGTCACTCATTCGCGAAAATACGCCCATGACAAGTCTCCTAAAGTGAGTTGAGACGCCGGTAACGGCGCCAACATGGTGGTGGGTTGGGCCCTTAAAACAGGATCGCGCCGATGATCAGACCGGCGAAAAATGTGCCCCAGGCAAACCCGGTGCGATTGCGCACAACATGCTCAAAACGTCGGTCCCATTGATCTTCATAATACCGTTGGCGCATCTGTCTCTCCTTGTGATCTATCCGGTCGCCCAGGACGGTTGCCCAGCGGGCCGGTAAAATTCAACAGCGCCTTTGCTGTCTGCCCCTTCCTTTGCGAGAAGTGTGCCAGTTTGCATTAATTTTTTATCATATTGATTTTGTTGGATAATTTTCTACCCTCAAAGATCGTAGTTTCAAAAAATGGGAAATTTTACCGGTTATAGGGTTTAATTTACCCCGATAAACTATTAAATATTACCAATGCAGACAACAAACCCTGATATGATTGGCGAGGCGCCAGGGTTTCTCGATGCCCTTGCCCACACCTCCAGTCTCGCACCGCTTGATCGGCCCATCCTGGTCCTCGGGGAGCGTGGCACGGGCAAAGAGCTTTTTGGCGCGCGGCTGCATTTTCTATCGACGCGATGGGATGGGCCGTTTGTGAAGGTAAATTGCGCGGCGCTCTCAGAAGAATTGCTGGAAAGCGAGTTGTTCGGCCACGAAGCTGGTGCGTTTACGGGGGCCAGTAAGCGGCACACAGGCCGGTTTGAACGGGCCGATGGCGGCACGCTTTTTCTTGATGAGATTGGGACGGCGTCTTTGCGGATTCAGGAAAAGCTTCTGCGTGTGATTGAATATGGGGAATATGAACGGGTGGGCGGTAGCCAGACGCTGACCGCTGATGTGCGGGTCATTGGTGCAACCAACGCCAACCTTGCCCAAGCGGCGCAGGACGGTCATTTTCGGGCTGATCTTTTGGATCGATTGGCCTTTGACGTGATCAACGCGCCGCCTTTGCGCCAGCGCCGGGGCGATATTCCGCTGCTTACGGACTATTTTGCCGGCCAGTTTCTGCGCGAGCATGCTGAACTTTATGGCGGGCCCGGGGCACTGTCTTTCTCAGTCGAGGCGCGCAAAAGCCTGCGTGAAGCGCCATGGCCGGGCAATGTGCGTGCTCTAAAAGCGGCGGTGGAACGCTCCATCCACCATTGGCTCGTGGCCGGACAAACCGGGCCAGTGGATAAGGTTTCGATCGATCCTTTCGCCCGCCAGACGATGATGCCGCCATTAGAAGCACACGATGACAGTGCCGATGATACCGGCAAGCCATTTGATCTTCGCGCCCGACTTGATGAAATTGAGAAAACCATGACGGTGAGTGCCCTCATACGCCATGGTTGGAACCAGCGTAAAACCGCAGACTTTTTACACCTGACCTATAACCAAATCCGCGGGCTTGTGCGTAAACACCAACTCTCTGAGCCCGCCGACTGACTGGCCGCTAACGCTCCCCTTAAAAATCGAGCATTGGCAGTCTTGTTCGGACCGTGCGTCGCGGCTGGTGCCCCGCGCTGGACGCCCCCACGAGGCGCGCCAGTGTCGCGCCAAGATGCGCATCGTCAAAACTGAACCCAGCCGCCAATGCTTTTTCAGGCACCACATGCTGACCACCCAAGAGCAGTTCCTCCGCAAACTGACCACCCACCAGGCTTAAGGGGCCCGCTGGTAAGGTCATGAAGGCTGGCCGGCCCAATGCCGCGCCCAGCTGCCTGGAGAATTCAGCGTTTGTAACCGCCCCCGGGGCAACCGCATTTATAGCGCCCTGCACCCGCGGATTGGCAATGGCGAAGATGATCAAGCGCACAAGATCATCGCGGCTGATCCAGGACATAAACTGGCAACCATTACCGATGGGGCCACCAAGACCGAATTCAAAGGGTAGTAAAAGCCGCGCGAGGAGACCACCCTCGGTACCGAGCACAAGGCCAATCCGTAAGCGGATAACTCTGACCCCAAAAATCTCCATCTGACGGGCCGCTTTCTCGGCTTGGTCGCAACTCTGGTGAGAGAAGCAGTCAGTCGCATCATCAGCCTCGGTCAACGGTGTGTCACCGCGTATGCCGTACCAACCCACCGCTGAAGCACTGATCAAGACAGAGGGTTTGGTGACAAGCCGCTTGGTCAAGCTGATCAGACCATGCATCATGGAAAGCCGCGACGCGATAATCCGGCTCTTTTTCGCCCGGGTCCATAGACCCGTGGCCACCGGCTCACCGGCAAGATTGATGATCGCGTCAATGGTTTCAAAATCGCCGATCTGATCAAGATCAGTAATCACCCGAAGGGGCGCCCCAAGGCGGGTTGCCTTTTTTTCATGCCGGGTCAGGACGATCACGTCATGGCCCCCGGCCACAAGCGCCGCAACAACGCGTGATCCCACAAAGCCGGTACCGCCCGTCACCAGCACGGTGCGCCGCCCTGGCAAATGGGCGGCGAGCTGGCACGCAGGTCGTTGCGCAATCCGCTCCAAACGCTGGCTCGCCAAAAAATCGCGCACCCCAAAGAGCGCCACGCCAGCCGCCGCCCCGGCGCACATCCAAGCCCACACCCCATTATCCACCAGCGCAAGCCCAGTGGGTAGTACTCTCCACTGCATCAGTATAGGGATCAATAGAGTCAGGATTGCCCCATAATTGAGCGCCAGCAGGGTATGAGTTACCCGCTCGCTGGGCGGAAGGGTGCGAGAGCGATCCTCCTCCACAAAATCCCACAAGGTGATCAACACTTCCGTACCAAGCAGGATAAGCAAGGCTGTGGCCAGAAGCCCCGTAGGCTGAGTAAAACCGATTACCAAAAAGACCAGGGCGTAAAACCCGTTGCGTACCGCGTGCAACTTTAGTTCACGTCGCTGGCTTTGACGCCAGGGTAAACGCTCGGTCAATTCGTGGTGAAATAGCGTATCAAACGCACCCATAAAAATCTGTATCGCAATCAATATCCACAAAAGCGAGGCAAAAGGTGTAAAACCAAGATCAGTCATGAGTATCCTCCTGCATATCAGTGAACAGAACATTTTGGTGAATAAGGGGCCCAAAAACTGGATGGATTAGGTCGAGGGTAAAGCTAAAGCGGCCCGTTGCCCCCTGCGCGCTTAGATCATGGTGGCCGATGATCATGTGACCCGGCTCCAGCCAGCGGGGAAGGCGCACCCGACCGAACGGGGTTTTTAGGAAATAATGGTCGGCCTCAAACAAAAGGCTTTTATTTTCCACCCGCAATCGCAAGGCCGTAGCGATGCCGCCGCCAATATGTTCCTCCAGCCCCGTTGGCCCGGTAAACCGTTTGACGCTATGGACCGCTTGGGGAAAGCCACTTCTTCGCCCATAAATCCGGGTCCAGACCTGACCGGCGGTATGCGGGTCGTCACTAACCGCGACACTTGCCGCCTTGTTCTTGGTGCACGGATCAACTGGCAAAGGCGCACCAATAAAACGTGCCGCTTGTGCCAATAACCAGCCAAGCGATGTCATATGCATGGCAACAATCTGTCCCCGGAAGAGAACACTTTCACCGGGGCCAAGACGTTTAAGAAACCGCGCGCGAACGGCCTGCGGCAATGCCTGCCATTGGTCCGCCGGTAGCAACCGCTCGAACCTGCGGTCCTGCCCCTGCGGCTGCATGCACATCCGCGGATTGATGGTGTCAGCCGTAAGATCGGGGGTGAAGGATGCCTTCAAGAAGGGCAGGTATTTCGGTAATTTCTGTTTTAAGAGAAACGTTTCCATAAAAAAATACTCCTCTCTTGGTCCGTAAATGACCGATAATCTGGCGCTCTTGCGCCGTTAGTCTTTTGGTTCTCTGCGCATCAGCGGGCTAATAAGGTCCACAAGCTTGGTGCCCATTTTAATCAGCGGCATGACTTTTTCCCGGGGAAGTTTAGCCATCTGGTCAAACCAGCCGGTAAGGGTACTTACAAAGCCTTGCATCTCGGTCAACTGTCTCACCGCCTCACGGCTGATGCCGGGGTCGTCTTTCGCTTCAGCAAGCACCTGCGCCAGAATTGATGCCGCATTGTCGATTTCACGCGCCTTGCGCATGGCCGCAATCCGGGTCGACATTTCCCAAACGTCTTTTTCCGCCTCGAAGTGATCCCGGCGGTCACCAAGAACCGGGGTGCGGATCACAAGGTTCCAGCTCACCAGCTCCTTCAGGGAGTTGGAAACATTGGAGCGCGCCAGTGATAAAGTGTCGGCAATCTCCTCGGCGTGGAGCGGCCGGTCACTGACCAGCAGCAACGCATGGATCTGCGCCACGGACCGGTTCACGCCCCACTGGCTCCCCATATCCCCCCAATGAAGAATAAATTTTTGGATCGCAGGCCGCAGCTTATCGGTTTTTACGATTATTTCTGTCATAACAGAAACATATGGTTTTCAGTCGTTTCTGTCAAGGGAGAAATATATCGTTTGACCATGGGGCCAACGGGTTCCACTTTTCCACCCGCACGACGCAGACGCTGCGCGCTATTTTGATACCGGTGCAGTCTTGTCTTTGAAAATTGGCCAGAACATTTCGTGCTTCCAGCTTTTGGCATCAACCTTTTCAATCCCGTAGTCATCGGGATATCGGCGAGCAAGCTTGGCGGTACCAAAGAGCACGTCCCAGAAGAAAAATAGGTTGGCGTAGTTGCCCTTATAGTGGGTAACCCCATCAGCCTGGTGCAGACCATGATGGGCTGAATGGGCCGCCGGCGTCGTCAAGACCCGTTCCAACACCCACAAAAAGGGGCGCAAAACCGGATATTGATAGAGCCAGGCATCCCAGCGCAAAGGCGAGTGCGAGCCAAAATTCACCACCATTTTGACAATGATATAGACGGCATAGACGGGGCCAAACCCGAGATGAAGCAAAGCAGCGGACGCCCAGATACTCGGCATCAAGAGGAAAAAGAAGATATTGTTCCGGTAGGCAAGCCGCACACTCATATATTGGCAGGAATGGTGCGCACGGTGCAGATTATAAAGCCACGGTATTTCGTGGCAGGCGCGATGCCACCAATAATGCAAACCCTCATCAAAAATGAGAAGGAGCGCCAGCATCTGCCACCAAGCCATGCCTGCCCACGCATTTTGCGAACCCGGAAACAAAGCCTCCATCACCAAAGGGGCCGTATAGAAAATAAAAGGCGCCGCAATAAGGATGAAAAATCCGGTCCCAATGGCCTCGATCCACAGATCGTCGCGGCGAACTTTGCCCGTTGCCCAGAATTTGCCGGTGATGAATTCAGCAACATGAAAAAGACCAAATATGACGAGAATGATGGGTTTATAATCGATCATAGCGCGGCCTATAAAAGAGGTGTTTTTTGCTAATCATAGGCTACGCTGATCAGGCTCAATCGCAAAATTGCTTTGGCTGTTTTTCCAGCCGGCTCTAGCGTTGGGTTTCGATTGTCCAGGGGCGCGCTGGGAGGCTCATTATTCAAGAATTTGCGGGCGAAATGACCTTGACTTGGCCCCCTACCCGGCTATGTATCGCCGCTTCGTGCAAAAAGAGGCACGCATCAGAATTTTTGGAGCCCCGCCATGGCGAAACCAACCACCGTCAAGATCCGCCTGAACTCAACGGCCGGTACTGGTTTTTTCTACGTGACCAAGAAAAACACGCGCACCATGACCGAGAAACTGGTTCTGAAAAAATATGATCCCGTGGCGCGCAAGCACGTGGATTTCAAAGAAGGTAAGATCAAGTAATTTGCTTGATTGGCACGGTCATGGCCATTGGTCTGACTAATTTGGCGCGAGCGTATCACTGGCATGACTGATCGCTCGCCAAAACACGCTTTACCTGCCTCCCCTACAAACGAAAAAACTGCCCCGTCGTCACTGGACGATGATAGCAATGTTGCCGGTGTTGCTGTCCCCGCGTCACGCGCTAGCCGTCTGGCTGGTTTTAGCGGCATCGCTGCCGGTGTGGCTGGCGATGTGTTGGTTAATGGCGCCCGGCAATTGGTCCGCGGTGAGCGCGTGGCGCTCGATGATCTGATCTTGACCCCCGGCAACGCGAAACGCCTTGCCGATCAGCTTGCCCGCATGCGCGGCGCCGCCATGAAGGTCGGTCAGCTTCTCTCCATGGAGGCTGGTGATCTGATCCCGGAAGAATTCTCGGTCGTGCTCGCACGCTTGCGATCAGCCGCAGACCCTATGCCGCCGCGCCAGCTAAAACAGGTACTAACCCGCGAATGGGGTAAAGGGTGGCTGACCCGTTTTGATCGGTTCGAACCGGTCCCCCTCGCCGCCGCCTCCATTGGCCAGGTGCACCGCGCACGCAGTCTTGCTGGCGAGGAACTCGCCATCAAGATCCAATATCCCGGGGTTCGCGACAGTATCGATAGCGATGTGGACAATGTTGGGGTGCTTATCCGCATGGCCGGGGTCTTGCCATCATCAGTTGATATCCAACATTTTTTAGCCGAGGCAAAACGCCAATTGCACGAAGAGGCCAATTACGAGCATGAGGCCGAGTATCTATCATTCTTCTATGATCAGCTTACGGATGATAATCGGTTCGTTGTTCCTGAGCTGGCCCCCGAATTCACCACATCGTCCATCCTCGCCATGTCCTTCGTGGCGGGAGAGCCCATTGAAACACTCGAACAGGCCGACCAGGCGACCCGCGACCGGGTCGTGACAGACCTCATTCATCTTGTGATGCGTGAGCTCTTTGAGTGGCAGACCATGCAAACTGATCCCAATTACGCCAATTACCAAATCGATCCGCAAACGGGCCAAATCATCCTCTTTGATTTTGGGGCAACCCGCCAATTTGATGACGCGATCACGGCGGGCTTTCGCCACCTAATGGGTGCAGCCCTCAATCGCGACATGGACGCGGCGGACAAGGCCATGCGCGCCATCGGTTATTTTGACGAAACGATCACGGCGTTTCAGCATAAAACGATCATGTCGATCATCAACATGGTGCTCGAGCCAATTCTCGCCAAGGAGGTCTATCAGTTTGGGCAGGATGATTTGATCATCAGGATACGTGACAAGGGGATGACCATGCGTAATGAAAAGTTCTCTCACGTACCGCCTATTGACACGCTCTTTTTACAGAGGAAAGTCGGTGGTCTCTTTTTTCTGGCGAGCAAGTTGAAGGCCCGGGTGCCTGTGCGCGCGATCTTGCAACGTTACTGCGCTGGCAAGGGCCACTAGCGCCAAATACCAACCTATTGCGCTGGCTCAAATCGCGGGTTGGGTTTGTCGCGTTGGCTACCCACATGCCAATAGACGTCGCCCGCCCTGGTTGCAGAACTATTCATGATGACCAAAACCTCGCCTTTCGCCAGCGACTGCGCAAACCGCTCCCCGGGTGCCAAAGCCGCGACGGACCGCGACATGTCTGCCGAGCGAACGGCAATATTAAGCGTCGTCTCCCCGCGATTTTGCCCATTGAAGCGGATTTCGCCCGATTGATCACCGCCCAAAATAAGCGATTTCCCCGCCGCAATTGATATATTTTGGCTAACGCCCGCGAGGGCTTCGGACATCAAAAAGAGGGATACAAACGCAAGTGAGGCAACAAAAGCACGTCGAAACATATCGGTCTCCCTTGTCTTGGATGCTTTTTGTACCACCATCAGGACCAAAATGGATCAATGTCGGCCATATGCGCGTGCCACCGAATGCCGTTCCCCAACCAGCTAAGCACCCTATAGCACAACTTCCCAGCGTACGTTTTGCAATTTTGTGGACGCAAAACCGTACGGGTTTTGGTATGTACGCGATAAAGCAATCAGGCAGCCGATAAATTTACCCGGTTACGGCCCGATTGTTTGGCTGCATAAAGCGCCTCATCGGCACGTTTGATCAGCTTTTGCGCGTTATCGTCTTCCGCGCCATCTTCGGTAGAAGCAATCCCGATACTGACCGTTACTTCAACGCGGTCACGCCCGCTATTCACAGCCACCTTGTCGCCCGCAATATCCTGGCGTAATCGCTCAGCCACGATGTGGGCAAAATTCATGTCCGTATCCGGCATGGCGATCAGAAATTCTTCCCCGCCATAGCGGCAGGCAAGGTCAATGCCGCGGATGGCGTGTGTGATACGGTCCGCAAAGGCGCGAATTACCTCATCACCGGCATCATGGCCAAAGGTGTCATTGATCGCCTTGAAATGATCGATATCGAGGATCAACACGGACAACGCGCGACCGGTCCAATAGGCGCGGTCAAACATTGCCGACAAATGGCTGGCTAGATAGCGGCGATTGTAAAGACCGGTCAATTGATCCGTAACCGCCATTTCAAGGCTTGCCTGAAAAGAAGAGCGCAACTGGTCAAGGTTGTGTTTGCGGCGCAGTTGCGTTGAAACCCGGGCAATTAGCTCATTCTTGTCAACGGGCCGGTTCACATAATCATTCACGCCAATATCAAGGGCACGAACCAGCTTGCGTGTATCGCCCTCCCGGACAATGGCCAGAATGGGTGTCAGGCGCGTTTCCTCAAAAGACCGGATCGTTGAGCAAAGCCGCAAGGGATCGGTCTTTTCAATCGACATATTGATGATGATCAAATCAAAATCTGACTGGCGCACGCGGTTAAGCGCCTCGTCATGGTCGGTTTCAGAGAACACATCATAATCCGGGCCAAGCACAGCGCGCAGACGATCAATCTGTTCAATCTGATCATCCATGATCAGAATACGGCGCGATAATTCAGCTTCATCACTGACTTCAAGTTGCTCGACAACGCCAAGCCCCTGCCCCGTCACATGGCGCATGCGTAATTCATCGGTCATCATTTTGAGGCGTGTCAGGCTGCGCACCCGGGCAAACAGTGCCACATCCTCCACCGGCTTGGTCAAAAAATCGTCGGCGCCCGCTTCTAATCCGGCAATACGATCCGCCTGCTGATCAAGGGCTGTTACCATAACCACGGGAATATGCATGGTTTCCGGCATGGATTTGAGGGCGCGGCAGGTTTCAAACCCATCCATGCCAGGCATCATCACATCGAGAAGAATAATATCGGGTTGTTCTGAACGGGCCGTTTCGATGGCATCGCGGCCACTGAACACACCCAATACATCGAAATATTCAGCCCGGAGCTTTGCCTCCAGCAGCTTCACATTCGGTTCCAGATCATCGACGACCAATACGCGCGCCGTCATACATACCCCACCGGGTTACCGTGAAACACAACACTCACCGGGCAAACCTAGCTGAGATATCTTTTTACTTTGTCAACAAACGAAACAACCGAAATCGGTTTCGCCACATAGTCTTCGCACCCGCCAGCGCGGATGCGTTCTTCATCGCCCTTCATGGCAAAGGCAGTCACCGCGATCACCGGAATATCGGCCAGCGCCTCATCAGCCTTTAGCCATTTTGTCACCTCAAGACCGGAAACCTCTGGCAATTGGATGTCCATCAGGATCAAATCCGGCTTTTCTGTGCGCGCTAATGCCATGGCCTCCTCGCCATTGCGCGCCTGCAAAACGCCATAGCCGTGCGCATCGAGCAGATCATGAAAGAGTTTCATGTTCAGCTCGTTGTCTTCCACGATCAGGACAGTTTTGGTCAGCGGCGACAGGTCGATTTTCTCCATTGCAGACATAAAACGCAGCCTATTATTGCACGGGGGCCGGCCGCTGCATCAAACACCTTGTTACACAAGAAAAAGCGCAGCGAATCGGACCGATTGAATGAGCTTTAGTTATGGGCAAAAGGTCTTATCGATTATTTAACCGCCGCAAAAAGTGTGAGATTGTGATAATTACCAACAATCGATAAACTGTGTAAGTGACTGAAATCGTTAAGAAACCCTTCCTATGCCGAAAATGCCTCAAATTTGAGAGAAATGGTCTTGCGCGGTGCAGGGACTGCGAAACCAAGAAAATTGCGGCATCGGTCGTCGCCCACCCGGAACTTTTTGACCTGACCATCGCCCATCTTGATTGCGATGCTTTTTATGCGGCTATCGAAAAACGGGATGACCCGTCTCTTGTTGATCAGCCGGTAATCGTGGGCGGCGGACGGCGCGGTGTCGTGACAACCTGCTGTTACATTGCGCGCACCTATGGCGTGCGTTCCGCGATGCCGATGTTCAAGGCGCTAGCCGCCTGTCCCGACGCCGTGGTGATCAAGCCTGACTTTGAAAAATATCTCATCGCTGGCCAGACCATCCGCCAGATGATGCGCACCCTAACGCCCTTGGTGGAACCGCTTTCCATTGACGAAGCCTTTATGGACCTCCAAGGCACACAGCGCATGCATGGCGAGCCCGCGGCGGTGACCATGGCACGGCTGCAAAATGCCATCGTGCGGGAGGTTGGCGTCACGGTTTCGGTGGGGCTGAGCCATAACAAATTCTTGGCCAAGATTGCGTCGGACTATGACAAACCGTCAGGGTACTGCGTGATTGGGCGGAAGGAAACCAAAAGCTTTCTGGCGGCCCAGCCCATCAGCCTGATCTGGGGTATCGGAAAGAAGACAAGCGCACGGCTTGCCGCTGACGGGCTTCACACCATTAGCCAACTACAGGTAATGGATGCAAAGACCCTCGCCGCCCGCTATGGCGAGACGGGCTTGCGTCTGGCCCATCTTGCCCACGGTAACGACGCCCGTTCTGTAACCCCCCATCGCGACACCAAGAGTGTGTCCGCCGAGACAACCTTTAATGACGATATCGATCGTCAGTCCGTGTTGGAGGATCGCTTATGGCCGCTCTGTGAAAAGGTTTCCAGGCGGATGAAAGCGAAAGGTATAAAAGGGCGCGTGGTGACCTTGAAACTAAAATCAGCGAATTTCAGAACGCTCACCCGCCGACGGACTCTTGACGAGGCCTCAAATCTCGCCCGAGTCCTCTTTGACATGGGCCGTGAACTCCTCACCGGAGAGTGTGATGGACGCGCTTTTCGCCTGATCGGTATCGGCTACTCCGACCTCATCGCCCATGATGAAGGCATTCAGCAACAAGGCTTTTTTGCCACAGATACAGAACGCCTTGCTAAACGCGAAGCCGCTATGGACGCCTTGCGCGACAAGTTCGGCGACAATGCCATTGGTCCGGGCCGGGTATTCAAAAAACCTTAGGGGGCGTCATTCGGAACCCGTAGGGATGAAAATAGTCTTCCCATGAGCGATGGACACCCGTACACTGCACCCGGTTGGTTCTTGAACCCGATTTTCTTCGTGGTGCCCCCGCACGATGGACAAACCATCGCCGATCGCCGGTATAAATTCATTGATCGGACAATGCTGGACGATAATGCGGAGCCGATTTTGGATGATAACGGCAATGAACAGCGTATTTTTGAATTTTATGACCTGCGCCGGGACCCATATGAACTGAATAATTTGTTGGACGGGCGACTATCATTCCGTGAGCGGATTAGGCTTATAAAGCTATACCGTGCACTCCAACGTCAAACACGCGGTGTATCTTGCGCAGAATGGCGCGAGCTGGTGTTTGGCGGTTAGGCTGTTTGCAAGGCCACCCTATCGGAAACACGGCCTAAAAAATTAAAAAAGGAGCCTCATCTAGGGCTCCTTTTTCTATGTTAGAAGCTCTTCAACTGATGCAACGGCCCCCTTGGCCTCTCGTCACTGCAAATCTCTCGACGGCGTGCGGTCTTTTACAATCCGAAAGCCAATATGATTGGTGGAAAAATCTGTTTCATGGGCTTGCCGGGCTGATGGACGGTAGCGACGGCAATAGTTGGGCGCACATAGAAACGAGCCGCCCTTGATCGTGTGTGTTACCGGCGTCGACGCCGACGCGGTCCACTCCCACACATTACCAATCATATCGTAAAGGCCGATTTCACTTGCCGGAAAACACCCAACGGGCGCGCTGTCTTCAAAACCATCCTGGACTTGATTAATTGCTGGGAAAATACCTTGCCAGGTATTCGCAATCGGCTTTCCCTTTTCATCAAACGCACCACGATAGCGCCCGGGCGTTTTAGGAAGACCAAGGCTCGCCGCATATTCCCATTCTATTTCGGTCGGGAGACGGCCGCCCGCCCACTTGGCATAGGCTTTCGCATCGTCGTGGGCAATATGCACCACAGGCAACGTCATTTGTCTGTCGCGTGCTTCGGTTTCGACTTCCGCTGCCGGGGTGCGCCACGTTGCGCCGTTCGTCAGTTGCCAATTTCCAATGCTGTTGCGGTCCGGTTGGCGAAAGACCGCAGAGCCAGCCCCAGGTACCGTTGAGGCAACTGCTTTCTCAGCCGAGGTAATATACCCGGTTGCTTTCACAAACTGAGCAAATTGCCCATTGGTCACTTCATGAATTTGAATGTCAAAACCCGTGACCGCCCGTTGGCGCGGTTTGCCTTCCTCTCGGTACAACGGATCCTCAGCCATGGTGAAAGACCCCGATAGCACAGAAACGAATTGCCCGATATCAGCATCTGCCAAACCGCATTGAAGTCGCTCGGTCTGTCCGCGTGCCTCTGGCTTTATTGTCGCGGTCATTCCAACCAGCATAAGCGTGGTCAGGCAAACCATTGATCCTAAGGATGATTTCATCCGGCCCCTCAAGGCGGTTTGTGATCACACGCTCACTTCCACGATTGATTGAGCAAAAACATCAATCTCCGCCGTAACTCTAGCTTTTTTCGGCCCGATGCACAAAACGCTCTCTTTTTAAAGCGCCCGCCATAACGCAAAAATCATAGCTTTAGTGATCCCTCCAAATGCGAATTGATGTACACTGCATTTGAGATCAGAGATTGCGCTTATCGCTTACACCTTGCTGATCATGAGTAGTTGAGAAGGGTGCCCCATGTCGTCTGTGCAAAGCCGCCTTAATGCGCTTGGCATCACACTTCCCGATGCGGTCGCACCGGTGGCGAATTATGTGCCGTTTGTGATCACCGGCAATCTGGTGGTGATTTCGGGTCAAATTTCCATGGACAATGGCACGCTGATCGCCGGCACCCTGGGCCACGATATGGATGTGGAAGCCGGCGTGCGCGCCGCGCGGGTTTGCGGGCTCAACCTTGTGGCTCAGCTTCATGCCGCATGCGCCAGCGTCGATAAAACCCTTGATCATGTGTCACGGGTCGTGCGGCTTGGCGGGTTTGTTGCCTCAACCCCGGACTTCACCGACCAGCCAAAAGTGATCAATGGCGCTTCTGACATGATGGTTGAGATTTTTGGCGACGCGGGGCGCCATGCCCGCGCCGCGGTTGGCGTCCCCTCCCTGCCCCTAGGCGCAGCCGTTGAAATTGACGCCATGGTCGAGATTGCTGGATGAGCGCAGACGGTACCCCTCGCGACGCAGCAACACCTTCAAACGAGACAGGGGCCCTCTCTCTGCGCACGGTCAGCTCCATCGCCGAGATTGAGGAAGACCAGTGGGACGCTCATGCCTTTCCAAAAAATGTTCCGTATAACCCGTTTGTTGCTCACCGGTTTTTGAAATTACTGGAAGAAAGTGGGTCTATCGCAGAGGGTACCGGCTGGCATCCCAACATTTTGGTACTTGAGCAAGGTGATAAAATCCTCGGCATGGCCCCGGCCTATCTCAAGGGCCACAGCCAGGGGGAGTATATTTTTGATCATGCCTGGGCCGATGCCTATCAACGAGCCGGCGGGCGATATTTTCCCAAGCTTCTGATTGCCGCCCCCTTTACCCCGGCGCCGGGACCAAGACTGTTATGCGCCGACAGCGACCACCGCGTCCTATTGGCTGGTGCAATCCGTCAGTTTACCGATCAAACAGGTTTGTCGTCGGCCCATATCAATTTTATCACGCAGGCAGAACGTACCCTATTAGAGGCTGAGGGTTATCTTGCCCGGTTGGGGGAGCAATTCCACTGGACCAATCGCGATTATCAGAACTTTGATGATTTTCTTGCCGCCCTCGCCTCGCGCAAACGCAAGACAATCCGCCAGGAGCGCCGAAAAGCTACCGAGCAAGGCATTCGAATTGAAAATATTACGGGCCGCGACCTCAAAGAGCATCACTGGGATAGTTTCTGGGTGTTTTATCAAGACACAGGCCTGCGCAAATGGGGCACGCCCTATCTGACGCGGGACGCGTTTTCTCTCCTGGGAGAGCGGATGGCGGATGATCTGTTACTAACCCTCGCATTTACCGAAACAGGGACTGACCCCATTGCGGGCGCCCTCCATTTTATCGGGGGGGATACTCTTTATGGGCGCTATTGGGGGTGTACGGAGCAGGCGAAGTTTTTGCATTTTGAGTGTTGTTATTATCAAGCAATCGACTATGCCATCGACCATGGCCTTGCCCGTGTGGAAGCGGGCGCACAAGGTACCCATAAGCTGGCCAGGGGCTACGAACCCGTGCCAACGTTTTCGGCTCACTATCTACCCGATCCAAACTTTCGGGAGGCTGTCTCACGCTATCTTGCCCAGGAACGCATGGGCGTTGCCGAAGACATTGCCGCGTTGAAGAATTATACCCCGTTCAAAAAGTCGAATTGAGGGAGAAGCCCGTTGAGTCTCACCGCGCCCTATGAAAACGACAACATCTTTGCAAAAATTATTGCAGGCGATATTCCCTGTACGAAGATATTTGAAGACCAATCTTGTCTCGCCTTTATGGACCTTTACCCCCAAACGCGCGGCCACTGCCTTGTGATCTCGAAGACAGCCCAGGCAACAAATTTGCTGGCGATTGATCCGGGCGATCTGGAAAGCCTCATTATCCGCGTCCAAACCGTTGCCGGAGCGGTGCACAAAGCACTGTCCCCTGATGGCATCAAGATTACCCAGTTTAATGGCGCTCCCGCGGGCCAGACGGTCTTTCACCTGCATTTCCACGTAATCCCCGTTTATGAGGTCGCAAAGACCAAACCCCATGCCAATCCGGCTAATAAGGAGGCGGATCTGGAAGCAGTGGCTACGGAGATTCGGCGGGCGTTTTAGCCGAGGCCGAAGGCGCCTTTGATCCCGTCTATGAGCAATTGCACCGATAGGGCGGCAAGGATAACGCCGAGGATCCGCGTGAGCGCGCCTGCAACACTTTCACCCATGGCCCGCACGATTGGCCCCGCGGCGAGGAAAATCACCAAACACAGAAGAAGGTTCGCGCCCAGGGCTAACATGATCATTGCCCGCTCACCCCACCCGGCGACATCAGACATAAAAAACATGGCCGAGGCAATCGTTCCGGGCCCGGCAATCATCGGGATACCCAGCGGGAAAACCGAAACGTCGTCAGGATCATCGGGCGTATCGTCAGCGGCCATGACATCTTCGGCGCGCCCTTCGCGCCGTTCGGTGCGTTTTTCAAAGACCATATCAAGGGCGATCAGAAACAACAGGACGCCGCCCGCGGCCCGGAACGCATCAATAGAGATATGCATCGCATCGAGCAGCCACGCCCCGCCAAACGCAAACGCATAAATGATCAGTGCGGCTACGAAAACCGACTTGATCGCCATGGTCCGGCGATAACGCGCACTACCGCGTGCGGTGAGCGTGGCAAAAACCGGCGCCACACCAATGGCGTCGATCAGCACGAAAAAGGTCACAAACGTGGCCGTGAAAAGAGAAAAAAGCGAAGCATCCATAAGCTCCGCGTATGACGATGGTGCGCCAGCGTGTCAATAACGGGTTATGATCAAGCGCCTTTTTGTGCCGCAATCCAGCGATTGATCCGCGCGTCAAGGACGCCCAACGGCATCGACCCGTTGAGGAGGATTTCATCATGAAACGCCGAGATAGAAAAATCGGCACCAAGCGCCGCTTCGGCCTCTGCGCGCAAAGCAACAATCTTCAGCATACCAAGTTTGTAGGAGGTTGCCTGGCCCGGCCAGACCGCATAGCGCTCCACCTCCCGCGTGACGGCGGCGGGCGTGTGGCCGGTGACGTTGACCATGTACTCAATGGCCTCTTCGCGCGACCAGCGTTTGGCATGTAACCCGCTATCCACAACCAGACGCGCCGCACGGAAAAGCTCAGACTGCAGCCGGCCCAAATTGCCCAGCGGATCACCTTCATACATGCCCATTTCTGCTGCGACCTGTTCAGCGTAGAGCGCCCAGCCTTCGGCAAATTCGGAATAAAACATCATATTGCGGATTAGAGGCAGATCATCGATGGCCCGTTGCAGCGAAATCTGGAAATGATGGCCCGGGACTGCTTCGTGGTAGGTAAGGGTTTTGAGCGTGAACCTCGGCCAGTCGGCCGTATTTTTTAAATTGATCCAATAAATACCCGGCCGGCTGCCATCAAGCGAAGGGCCGGTATAATATCCGCCTGCGGAGGAATCCTGTTCATAGACTGGGATACGGCGTACCTCCACCGGCTGGGCGGGCAGCGTGCCGAACCAGTCGCCGGCTTTTAGCATGATCGCATCAACCTGATCATTGAGGTCGCTTAAGAGGTCTGCACGAGCAGCGGCCGTATTTGGATAGAGATTTTCGGGCTGAACGCTCAAAGCCTGATAACGCTCCGTGACACTACCATCGCTCAAGCCTTGCGCGGTAAGAATGGCGTCCATCTCGGCGGTGATACGGGCCACCTCGTCGAGGCCAAGCTGGTGGACTTCATCGCCGCTTTTGCCTTCGGCGCCATAGGAATCAAGCGCATGCTGATAAAAATCCTCCCCCTGCTGACCAAGCCGCCATATCCCGGCGCCATCGGCGCTGAGGTCTTTCAGATCAAGGAGCAAAGTGCGCAATCGCGCATAGGCCGGATACACCTGATCGGTCACAATCTCCGCCGCGCGCAGGCCGTAGGCATCACGCACGTCAGACGTGAGGCTATCAACCGTCGCCATTTTAGTTGTCAGAGTTGTGACCAGCGGATTGTCCGCCGGTGCGGCGGCAATAAAACTGGCGATGGACCGTGCCGCCCCCTCAAGAGCAAAGGCAGGCGGAATAACACCGGTCTCCGCATCGGTGCGCACCATCTGGCCCACCTCATCAAAAACCCGGGCCATGGCTTCGAGCCGGGCGAGATAGGCATCAACATCCGCCGCTGATCCCAGCGGCTGCTGGGTTTGTAACAGACGCGGCAACCCGATATGGACGCCCGAAAGCTGGGTCACTCGGTAGGGCGGACGCGAACCCCAATGGGCTGCGCCGCCAAAGTTAAACAGGTTGCGTTGGGCCCCGGTCTCATAGGCATTTTGTAAAATGTCATAGGTTGCCTGCGCACTCGGCGCCAGGGCTGACCGATCGATTGCATTCAACGCCTGCAAATTGGCCTCATTGGCAAGCCGAGCGGTTTGATCAGCGGCAAAGGAATGGCTGCTCAATCTACTGGCATAGCCGGCACCAGCCACGGCTTCACTCAACCCCAATTGTGTCGCAAACTCTGGTGCCTGCGCGACGAACGCAGCTGCGTGGGCGTCCAACATAGCCGAGAAGCGTTGGCGCGCCGCTCGGGTAAGCGCGGCGGTGTCCGGTTGCTCGGCTGATGGGCTGGCAGCGGTTGGCGTTTCCGGTGCCGCGCTTTCACCGCCCCCTTGCCCGCACCCCGTGAGGAGGACCGATAGGGCCGCACTGATTGAAAGGACCCATCGATATCCGCGCGCGCGCGTAATCGGCTGTGATGAAGGAAAGTGGGTCATAAACCCCCCGCGAAAAATATGGTTCAGTGAACAATCCGGGCGACCTTGCGCCAAACGCATACAAATTTGAGCATACGCCCCTTCGCCGGGGGATGCATCACCGACTGGCAACAGTCAGGCAAAAACCGGTTGCATAGACCCAAAAAAGCCAGCCCACGCGCGGCGCAAGCTGGCTTTATCGGAATGGTTGAGCGTCGCCCCAACGGGGGCGGCTTTAAGCCCTAATCGGCTTTGGGCTCGCGCGGGATTTCGCTACCCGTTTCCTGGTCAACGACTTTCATGGACAACCGAACCTTGCCGCGATCGTCAAAGCCCAACAGTTTGACCCACACTTCGTCGCCTTCTTTGACAACCTCGCTGGGATGCTCGGGACGGCCCTGGATCAGCTGGGATACATGGACCAACCCGTCGCGCGCGCCAAAGAAATTCACGAAAGCGCCAAAATCCATCACCTTGACGACTTTGCCTTTGTAAATCTCATTCACTTCAGGCTCAGCAACGATGGAGTGGATCCATTTATACGCCGCTTCAATCTCGGCCTTGTCACTGGAGGCAATCTTGATCAAGCCTTCATCGTCAATATTAATTTTGGCGCCGGTTTCCTCCACGATCTGACGGATGATCTTGCCGCCGGTACCGATCACGTCGCGGATCTTGTCTTTGGAAATCTGCATGGTTTCAATCCGCGGTGCATATTCACCCAAATCTTCGCGGGCACCGGATAGGGCTTTGCCCATTTCACCCAGAATATGCACGCGCCCATCCTTGGCTTGGGCCAGGGCTGTTTGCATGATTTCTTCGGTGATCCCCGCAATTTTGATGTCCATCTGCAAAGATGTAATCCCCGCCTCGGACCCGGCAACCTTAAAGTCCATGTCGCCGAGGTGATCTTCATCACCCAGAATATCGGACAAGACGGCAAAACGCTCGCCCTCGAGGATCAGACCCATGGCGATGCCCGCCACCGGACGCTTGATCGGCACACCGGCATCCATCATCGCAAGTGAACCGCCACAGACGGTCGCCATGGATGAAGACCCGTTGGATTCAGTAATTTCCGAAACCAGGCGGATCACATAGGGAAATTCCTCCTGGGTCGGAAGAACAGCTTTTAATGCGCGCCAGGCAAGCTTGCCGTGGCCAATTTCGCGCCGACCGGTCCCGCCCATGCGGCCCACTTCACCAACGGAATAGGGTGGGAAGTTATAATGGAGGAGAAATTTCTCTTTATAGGTGCCCGCCAAGGCATCAATAAACTGTTCATCCTCGCCCGTGCCCAGCGTCGCCACCATAATGGCTTGCGTTTCGCCGCGGGTAAAAAGCGCCGACCCGTGGGTACGCGGCAGAACGCCAACCTCAGAAACAATCTGGCGCACGGTTTTCGTATCACGGCCATCAATCCGCTCCCCGGTATCAAGGATACCGTTGCGCACAATATCAGCTTCAACCGATTTGAAGACCGAGCCAAGCACGGTGCCGCTGATGGCGTCGGCATCGTCTTCGCCGCATAGGGCGGCGACCGCTTTTTCCTTGGCCTCGCCAATTTTCGCCTGACGGTCCTGCTTCTCGACAATCTTATAGGCCGCCCGCAGATCATCTTCCACGAGGGAGCGGACCTTGGCTTCTTCGGCGCTATAGTCCGGCGGGGCGTAGGCCCAGGGTTCCTTGGCGCTGTCTTCGGCAAAATCGATGATCAGATCGACCGCTTCCTTTGCGGCCTTGTGCCCAAACATGACCGAGCCGAGCATGATGTCTTCGGAAAGTTCTTTGGCTTCGGATTCAACCATCATCACCGCGTTGTGGGTGCCGGCCATGACGAGGTCGAGCTCACTATCTTCCATCTCATCAATGGTTGGGTTCAGCACATAGCTGCCATTGGTATAGCCAACGCGCGCAGCGCCGATGGGGCCAAGGAATGGCAGGCCGGAAATGGTCAGTGCGGCGGAGACGGCAATCATTGCCACAACGTCGCTATCATTCTCGCCGTCATGGGAAAGAACCTGCGCCACAACCAGAACTTCGTTTTTGAAGCCATCTGCAAAAAGCGGACGGATGGGCCGGTCAATCAAGCGCGATGTGAGCGTTTCTTTTTCCGTGGGGCGCCCTTCCCGTTTGAAGTAGCCGCCCGGAATCCGACCCGCCGCATAGTATTTTTCCTGATAATGGACCGTAAGCGGAAAAAAGTCCTGGCCGGGTTTGGCGTCTTTGGCACCAACAACGGTGGCAAGCACCGTTGTCTCGCCATAGGTGGCCAGAACCGCGCCATCGGCCTGACGGGCAACACGGCCCGTTTCCAGGGTAAGCGTGCGTCCGCCCCATTCGATTGATTTTTTTGTAATGTTAAACATGAGATTTTCTTTCATACGTTACCCACCGGCCGGATTGCCCGCGGGGAAATGGCCGGACTATCCGGCCAAGAAAAAGACCGCCTGAAATTTCAGACGGTCCGGAACTTGCCGCAACACTGTGCTGGCAGGAAAAGTCGGTAACCCCCATTTTCTTGCAAGTGGTCATTCGCAAAACCCACACCCCGTTCATAGTCGAGGGAAATTTTCCCTCGAACGCGAATGGTTTCAAAATGTGTGGAGCGGGCAGACCGCAAGGCAAAAAATAGGGGCATCGTAGGCGGGCTTAGCGACGCAAGCCCAAACGTTCAATAATAGATTTGTAACGCGCTTCATCTTTAGCCCGCACATAATCCAAAAGGCGACGTCGTTGGGATACCATTTTCAGGAGCCCGCGGCGCGAATGGTTATCTTTCTTATGGTCTTTGAAATGACCGGTGAGGTTGGTGATCCGCTCCGACAGAATAGCAATCTGGACTTCAGGGGAACCGGAGTCGCCGTCTTTCGTGGCATACTCCTTGATCAGCGCGGATTTGCGCTCTGGGGTAATCGACATTTTTTTCTCCGCGAGTGCCAAAAGTGAGGATGTTTGCCAGGGCACCGTCTAGCAAACGCGCGGGATATACGACCTTGCCCCCAAGAGCGCAAGGGCCGATGGGGGCAAGATCGTAGAACCAGTTTTGAACGCCGGGGCCTGCGCCTAGCGCAATTGATCGGCGAGGCTGGACAACGTATCAGCAAGAGCAACACGCCGCTTCATGACCATGGGCGACCCGTCGCCGCCTTTGACCTTTAACGCCACCGCAAAGAGCTTCTCCGCAAGGTCAGCGTCGTTTTCGTCCTCGCCCAATTTTGTTTCCACATCATTCAGAGCGACCTTCAGGGCCTTGGCATCTTTGGCGTTCATCGCTTCATCGCGGGTTAGCTGATCAACATAGGCACGCGCTACGGCTGGATGAACTGGCCAGGTCACTGGCAATTGTTGCTGCGGGTTAAATGCCGCGCCTTGATCGGCGAGGGTTGCCGCGGCGATTTCATCGGCACTCAGATGATCGCTGGGAACCAGCTCAAAGACATCAAGACCGCGCGCGATCTCGGTGCCATAAATCTTGCCATCATACCAATAGGTTGACCAGTAGCCGCCGAGGACCAGTTTTTCCTCGTGCACCGGGCCGCGGTCGAAATAGGCCAGTTCAACCGGGTTCGCAGAGTCGGTGAAATCGATCACCGACAATCCGCCCTGATACCAGGCCTGGACGAAGATATCCCGGCCAGGCACGGGTACCACGGCGCCATTGTGGGCGACGCAATTTTCAACGTCCGACTGCGGCGCTGCGATTTTATAATAGCTTTGGAATTCCAGCTTGCCGTCAACGATATCATAAATGGCATCGGCGCCCCAATCGATGGGGTCTGATGCGCGGCATCGGGGCCGTGAGCCCCCGCCCCATTCATCCGTAAACAGGACTTTGGTACCGTCATTATTGAATGTGGCTGAGTGCCAATAGGCAAAGCCACTATCGGTGACCGCATCAATCCGCTTTGGCTTGCGCGGGTCAGAGATATCAAAAATAATCCCATTGCCAGAGCAGGCACCCGCCGCAAGACCCGCCGCGGGGAAGACTGTAATATCATGGCATTGATCCGTACGCCGCGTTCTTTGCGTGGCATTGCCGTGATCACCGCCTTGCCACAAACCGGCAATACGACCGGTTTTATCATCGGCAAAAACGGTTGGGCTATCGATAATTTTTGCCGCACCCGGATCATCAACCGGAATTTCGATCACATCAATCCGGAAAAGCGCGGTGCGGTTATCGCCGGGCACATTGCCCACACATCCATCGAGCTCTTCTTCCTCCCGAATGGAGGACGTGCCGGAATTATAGACAATGATTTTACCGTTTTCATCAGGGCCGGAAACAATCGAATGCGTGTGCGAGCCGCGGCAGGTTTGCACCTGGCCTACCTGCTCGGGCCGGGCCGGATCGGCAATATTAAAGATACGCAAACCGCGGAACCGCTCCTCACTCACGTCGCGGTCAATCCCTTGCAAGCCGCAATCAACACGCCCGCGGGTTTGTTCCACCGACATGATCAACAGATCGCCGATCACCGACACATCGCCCTGCCCGCCAGGGCAAACAACGGAGCTGGCGAGTTCCGGCATGCCGCCATCCACAAGATTGTAGATGTTGAAGCCGTGATAGCTGCCAGTGACAAGCTTATCGCCATAAAACGCCATGTCCGTTTGGGAAAAGCTCAAGAGCGGTGAGCGTTCGCCCCATTCGGTCGCGTCATTACTTTGCGCATCATCGCTGTCACGCGATGGCGTTTCTTCGGCTGCCTCTGCGGTCTCATCAGCGTTGGCACCTTCTGCAGGCTCTTCGTCCGCGGCCGCATCGCTTTCGGCTTTATTCTTGATCGGCGGCAGACCAATGGGATTGTTGGGATCGAAAAAGCCATCAGGTTTTGGCAGCGCCGCAACGAGGGTCATATTGCTAATCGCCTCGCCGGCATCGCGAAAACCCGCAGCAAGATTTGCACGCGGGTCTTTGGAAAGACCACCAAGCAGGGCGTTCATCTTGTTGATTTCGGCAGTCTGGTCCGCAACGATATCGTTGGTGAATTCAAACAATACCGGATCATAGGCTGACCCGGGCTGTTTATGGAGGGTCTCAACCATATCAACCGCACCCTTATGATGGGTAATCATCAGGGTCAGGAACATCTCGTCAAAATCAGTGCCTTTGGCTTTTTTCAAGGCGGCCAGCTGCGCGGATGTGGCCATACCCATCATGGCCATGTCCTCATCGGACATCATATGGTGGCCGCTTTTGCCGCCATGACCTTTATGGTTGCCCTTGCGTTTGGACTTTTTATCGCCGGGCACGGCTTCCCCGCGGTCGGAGAGCCAATCGCGCATAAACGCGATCTCATCAGCCTGGGACGCTTTGATGCGACCGGCGACTTCCGTCAGCGCTTCACTGTTGGTGCGTGCCTCCACCAGGTTAGCCATATCCACGGCTTGTTGGTGATGGGGGATCATATTCTGCATGAAGGCCACATCGTCGGGCGAATAGCTGTTCTCTGCGATTTTGATTGCATCTTCGGCGCTTAGCTTTTTGCTTTTTGCGCCCGGGGCACCGGGCTGAATTATTGTGACCTTCGCGGGCGCGTTTTTCTTCGCAGCGGCCGCGTCTTTTTCAGCCGCTAACCGGTCAGCAGCTTGTTTTTTCGAAGCCTCAACGGCGGAAACGGCCTCGTCAGCCTTTTTCTTCGCCGCTTGCGCGGCGGCCTCTAATTTTTTGACAGTGTCCTGCGCATTTTCAACGGACTGGGCGGCGTTTGTTTGGCTTTGGGCAACACTCGCCACACACAGGGCTGTGGCCGAAGCGGTCAGGATCAAGGTGGCGCGGTGCAGGGTGTTCTTCACGGGGGCGTGTCCCTTTCTGAATTTCTCAGGAAATGAGCAAAAGAAAAAAACGCAACAAATCTTAGGGTATCAGATGCGCAGGCGACGTCAAACGCGGCGCATGGCCCGGCGACTGGAGAGGGCCTCTTATCGGCAGTTATCTTTCCGGCCCTATCGCGGCGTATTGAAAACGCGCACCGGCTTGAGCTTAAGCCCATCAAGGCAACAGATCGCCACAGGATCACCATGCAACGTCGCGAGCACAGCCTCCACCTCGCCAACCCTGTCCCCCCGGATGCCCTTGGCTTGGGCGGGCGAGGCGATTGCCGCTTGCCCTTGCGTCAAGCGCATGGCCTGGGGCCCGTCCAACGACGTTGCGGGCAGATCGCGCAACGCAAGATCTAACCCTTCGAGCAGGCTATCGCGCGCCTCCCCCGCCAATTCGGCATCAATTTGCGCCAGGGTAACCGCATGATCTTCGTGGAACGGGCCAACGGCCACGCGGCGCAAGGCGGTGATATGACCAACCGTGCCCAACGCCACCGCCATATCGCGCACCAGAGCGCGCACATAGGCGCCCTTGCCCGTGCGCGCCTCAAAAACTGCATGGTCCGTATCGGGAATATCTACCAGATCTAGCGCATGAATGGAAATCGTGCGCGCGGCCAATTCGACCTCCTGCCCGTCGCGGGCCAGATCATAAGCCCTGTTGCCCCCCACTTTAATGGCAGAAAACTTCGGTGGGACCTGTTCTATGTCGCCCACATAGTCATCAAGGCATGCCTCGATAGCCTCTCTCGAAGGGCGCCCATCAGTACGCTGAATAATATCGCCCTCGCTATCATCGGTTGTTGTAGCCTCCCCCCATTTAGCCGTAAAGCGATAGAGTTTTTCCGCTTCCATTACATAAGGGACGGTCTTTGTTGCTTCACCCAGAGCAATGGGCAGAATGCCGGTTGCTAAGGGATCAAGCGTACCCGCATGACCCGCCTTTTGCGCCTGAAACAGCCAGCGCACTTTTGACACCGCCTCGGTGGAGCCAAAATCATAATCTTTATCAAGAACGATCCAACCGGAAATCGGTCGGCCTTTTTTGCGGCGGCCCAAGGCAACACTCCATCGATGTTCAATCAATAAAAAGACAAGATGCGGAATCGAACCACGATCAAGCCAGTGACAATCAAAGTGGATGTGGGCTTATGGCGTGCACCACGCCCAGTCAATCGGTGTTATTCGCCGTCGGCCGCTTCATCGGCGTGATCACTCGCAAGATCACGGGCAACCTCCGGTTTTGCAAGAAGCGCATCTATCCGGCTTGCCTCATCAAAAGACGGGTCCCTGCGAAATTTCAGGGAGGGCGTATATTTCATGGTCATCTGACGCCCAAGTAACCCACGCAAATGCGGGGCCACCCGGTTCAACGCCTCAACAATAATCGTTTCATCAATGCCCGTCGCACGCCCACCCAGTACCGAACAGAAAACATCCGCATGGCGCATATCCGGTGAGGCTCGCACTTCGGAGATGGTCACGGACACACCCTGTAGATTAGGCTCGCGCAAATCTTCGCGCGCCAAGATATCCACAAGCGTATGGCGGATCAGCTCACCGGCGCGAAGCTGGCGTTGCGATGGCCCTTTTTGCGGGCGTTGACCTGCAGATTTCGAAGCATGTCTCATGGGCCATGGGATAGACAAGCGACGGCATCATGAAAAGGGTGCTATAGACGAGGCACGGCGGATTTCCACAAAGAGACCTCGGAGAGCACGCAATCAAGCGGCGGCGTCAGTCGCAACGTCTTTCAAGGCCGCCGTCACACGATCAGCTAGGGGGCCTAACTGGCCAAGCAGATCGGCACGAGCCGGTTCTGCATCCGGCCCCATGAGCGCTTCGGCTTTTTCACACAGATCACCAATGGCCCAAACCCCAACCCCGCGGGCAGCACCTTTCAACGTATGAGCAGCCTGATACCAAGTATCATCATCCATATCCGGGGATAATCGGCCCATCCAGAGGGCCAGTTGATCTTCAAAAATCGACAATATCTCATCGCGCAGGGACACGTCATCTCCGACGTAAAGCTGCAAATGGTTGAGATCGATCAGGTCTGACATGCCGTTAACTCGCGTGACTCTCAAAGAGTGTAGCAAAGCCGGCATACCAAGCCGTTAAGATCGGGGCGGGCTTGGTGACCAAAAGCCTAAGGCTGGCTTCGAGCTTATGGACCGAAACATGCCTTAGGACATTCTTATTGTTGACTAAAGACGACCTACCCTCAACGGGTTTGCGCGCCCAATCGTCATTTCTACTAGCGATTATCCGGTACGTTTTCCGGCTTGGCGGCGTCTTTGGCAGCATCTGCAGCCGCGTCAGCACGATCACCCGCTGTATCAGCCGCATTTTCGGCAGCATCTGCGGCATTCTCTGCCGCGCCTTCAGCTGCCTCTGCCGCATTGTCCGCCGCGTCCGAGGCGGCGTCCACAACATCATCAGCCGCATCATCGGCGGCGTCGCTCGCTGCGTCTGTGACAGCGTCCCTTACGGTCTCGGCGGCATCCTGTGCACCCTCAACCGCATCATCGACCATGGCGCCTGCCCGGTCCGCGGCACCGTCAACAGCGTCACCGACAGTGTCTGCCGCCTCTTGCCCAGCCTGCGTGACAGCATCGCCTGCCTCATTCAGGCCGTTACCAACAGCATCGGCGCCATCTTCAACCACATCAGCGGCGCCATTGACGGCCCCTGAAACGGCGTCACCGGTGGCATCAAGCCCCTCGCCCACATCGTCAGCAAGACCCTCACCGGCCTCGCGCGCCGCATCGGCAAGATCGCTGCCACTCGTTCCCGAAAGACGCATGGCGACAATCACAATTGATAAAACAACCGCGGTAATAATCAGAATTCGAGCCATGTTTATCCCCTTTATTGATTAATCTGGCTTTTCATACCCACGGGAGATAGGCGCTATGCGCTTTACCTCCACTAATAACAAAATTAACGCACACGCCGCCCTCTGACAATTCCCGCCAGCCTATATTTTCGGTAATTTGCGAAGCTTTTCAGGGCCTTGCGTGGTGAATGTGTCGTTAATGACACCGCCAAAAACAGAGCAAAACCGGCCTAGTGATCCGCGGGCGAACACCCTATAGAACCGGGACGAGAATTGATTTCAAAAGGGTCATCCATGGCAGCCAAATCCGCCGACAATGCCGGTATTTTCCTGGGCAAAAGCAACAAAGCAGAGTTTCTCGCCCTAAAATATGCCAACCGCCATGGGCTTATTTCCGGCGCTACGGGCACTGGCAAAACCGTATCCCTGCAAATCCTCGCAGAGGGCTTTTGTAAGGCCGGTGTTCCGGTTTTTATGGCTGATGTGAAGGGTGATTTGGCGGGCCTGTCGCGACCGGTCAAGATGAAATCGTTCCTGACCGAACGCGCCGAAACGATTGGTCTCGACCCCTATGAGCCCGCGGCCTTTCCCGTTACCTTTTGGGACCTGCATGGCAAAAAAGGACATCCGATCCGCGCGACAATTTCTGAGATGGGGCCGCTTCTCCTGTCCAACCTTTTGGGGCTGAATGATACGCAGTCGGGTGTTTTGACACTCGCTTTCCGGTTAGCCGATGATGAGGGGCTTTTGCTTCTCGATCTTAAGGACCTGCGCGCTTTATTGATAGAAATCGCCGATCGGTCATCAGAATTGTCGCGCGAATATGGCCATGTGTCGAAAGCCTCCATTGGGGCCATCCAACGGCGGCTCCTCGTCCTTGAAGATCAGGGGGCAGATAAATTTTTTGGCGAGCCGGCGCTGAACCTTGATGACTTTTTGGTGGTTGATGAAGAAGGCTATGGGTTTTTGAGTATCCTTGCTGCCGACAAGCTCATGCAAACACCAAAGCTCTACGCCACATTCTTGTTATGGCTCTTGTCAGAGCTGTTTGAGGAATTGCCGGAGATTGGTGATCCCGACAAACCAAAGCTCGTTTTCTTTTTTGATGAGGCGCACCTTTTGTTCGACGATGCCCCAAAGGCGCTGGTCGACAAGATTGAACAGGTGGTCCGCTTGATCCGCTCAAAAGGCGTTGGCGTTTTCTTCGTGACCCAAAACCCCCTTGATGTGCCAGATGATGTATCGAGCCAACTTGGCAACCGAATCCAGCATGCGCTGCGGGCCTTTACGCCAAAGGAGCAAAAAGTCGTGCGGGCAGCGGCACAAACCTTTCGGCCTAATCCCGCTTTTAAGACCGAAGATGTGATTACCGAACTCGGCATTGGGGAGGCACTGGTCTCGACCCTCCTGAAAAAAGGTACGCCGTCTATGGTCGCGCGCACGCTTATCCGTCCGCCCTGCTCGCGCATGGGCACTATCACCGCCAAGGAGCGCAAGGAAACGATTATCTATTCCGAGATGGGTGATAAATATGATGAGGCGATAGATCGACAATCAGCCTACGAAGAATTACGCGCGCGTAATGAGGCGCGCGCCGACGCGGAGGAACAGCGCGCAGCGCAAAAATCAACCAAACGGCGCACGAAGGGCAAATCAGCCCGCAGTACAGGGCGCACGGCGAGCGCGCGGCCTAAGCGGCGATCAAACCGCCAAAGCGTTGGCGAGGCAGCCATGAAAAGCGCAGCACGCACCCTTGCCACGTCTTTGACGCGCTCAATCCTGCGCGGTCTGTTGGGCGGTGTGAAACGATAACCGCCCCAATGCCCATGATGAACGCACCATGACGCCTCCCACAGATCCCGCGCACCCTACGCCCCGCCGTGCCGTCGCTTTTGGTGAAACCGAAACCGGCAAGGCGGCACTCGCGATCAGTGGCTCACTGATCTTTGTGGCTCTCGCTTACGTGGTTGCTGCGGCCACCGGGGTCTCTCCCCACGAGACTTTGTCCGTGAAGGGTACCGCAATCGGTTTAGGCCTTGCCGGGGTTATTCCGATGCTGATTGTTCTATTGTCGCTGGAACTGATCAAGCACCCCCGCATGATTGCCTTTCGGGATCATCAGATCCGGTTTTTTGCAACGATTGGCTTTCGGTTTACGCCCCTACGCATCGTACTCATGAGCCTTGGCGCTGGCATAGGCGAAGAACTTTTATTTCGCGGTGCGTTGCAAGCTTGGCTTGATGATAGCCTGCCGCTGGCGGTGGCAATTGCGTTGCCCAGCATCGTGTTCGGTCTGCTCCACAACAACAATCTGATTTATATGCTTATTGCCGGGGCAATCGGCGCCTATCTTGGTGTCCTGTTTGCGGTAAGCGGAAACATCCTTGTGCCGATCATTGCTCACACCGTCTATGATGTGTTCGCCTTTGCCTACACCAACAGGCTGATCCGCCGCTTTCCAACAACCCCAACTGCGCCTGGCGCGACATTCTGACGACATCGCAGCCAAGAGCAAGGAAACCGTTAGGTTTTTGCGTTATGGTTACGAAAGGGTGCATTGCTTTGACGGCGAACCCGGGCGAGGCTCACGCGTAAAACGTCAATTGGCGATGGGAATCAGCCTAAGTCGTCTGTTAGGAAAATTGGTACCGTATGAGGATTTCCACATGAACCAGGTGAAACGGGATTTATTCGCTCGAAGCATCGCACGGCGGGGCGCGCTCGGCGCCAGCGCTGGGTTTCTGGCATTCTCGCTCGTGGGCTGCGGGTCCGATAGCCCTGCACCGCCGCCGCCACCACCGCCCGTCACCAATGTTGCCCCGCAAGTGACATCGGCCACCGCGGTGGATGTGCCCGAACTCGTCAATGCCAGCTTTTATACGGCGACGGCCAGCGACGCAGATGGCGATGCGGTAACACTCTCACTTTCCGGCGGGCCCGATGCCGGTGTCTTTGCCCTTGATGGCGCTGGCGCACTGAGCTTTACCGCGCCGCCCGATTTTGAAATACCGGGCGACGCCGATGGCAATAATATCTATGAGATCACCCTCGCCGCTTCGGACGGCACAGCAACCAGCAGCCAGACCGTGCGCATCACCGTCACGGACCGAACCGATGTGCCCATGCGGACCGTCCGTGTGGGCCTCGGCTTTACCCGCCCAATCTTTGCCACCGGCTCTGGCGATGGCACTAACCGTCTGTTTGTTGCCGAACAGGGCGGTATTATCCGGATCATTGACGTCGACAACAATGATGCGTTGCCTGCCGATCCGTTTCTCGACATCACAAGTCTTGTGACCCAAACGGGCAATGAACGCGGGCTCCTCGGTCTTGCCTTTGCCCCTGATTATGCCACGAGCGGGCTTTTTTATGTCCACACTACCAACAATAATGGGGATACGGAGATTTTAGAATTTTCCGTTGATCCGGCAAATCCAAACCGTGCTGATCCCAATTCACGGCGGTTAATCCTCACCTTCCCACAGCCTTTTTCAAACCATAATGCCGGTTGGCTTGGTTTTGGGACGGACGGATTCCTTTACATTGCGTCCGGTGATGGGGGCGGTGCGGGTGACCCCCAAGGCAATGCCCAGAACACCAGCAATCTTTTAGGCGCAATTTTACGGATTGATCCGACGGCAGACGACTTCCCCGGTGATGATCAGGCAAACTATGCCATCCCCCTCACCAACCCGTTTATCAACAGCGCCGAACGCGATGAGATTTTTGCCTACGGGCTTCGAAACCCGTTCCGCGCCAGCGTCGATTTCGAAACCGGCGATCTTTATATTGGGGATGTGGGCCAAGGGCTGATTGAAGAAATCGACAGAATTGAAGCGGGCTCCAGCGGTCAGAATTTTGGCTGGAATATTCTTGAGGGCACGCGGGCATTCTCCGGAGGATCAACAAATGGTTTGCGCGCGCCGATTGCCGAATACCCACATGAGGATTCCCCCATTGGCGGCTTTTCAGTGACCGGCGGTTACGTCCATCGCGGCGGCGTTGATGCGCTGATCGGGCGATATGTGTTTGCTGATTTTGTGAGCAGCAACATCTGGTCGTTGCCAGTTGCGGATATCGTTGATGGTATCACCATTCCGGCAACGGACTTTACCAATATCACCGAGGATCTGAACCCGCCAAACAACGGCATGATCGTCAATATCTCCAGCTTTGCCGAAGATGACCGCCGAGCGCTGTACATTTTGGATCTTTTTCGCGGTGAGGTTTTTCGCATCGAAAACGACCTCAGCCGATAGGTAACCGGTGCTGGAAACAGTTTGGCGGGAGATGCAGTCTCATTCGGTAAATGGGGTGTTCAATTAGGATGGCCCCTACACGAACCCCAGCTTCACACAAAAATGACTGGCTCTGACGGGAGTCTTTGGGCACATAGCAGGTGCGAAGCCACACGGCGGGAGGCCCCACCATGAATGCCACAACACCTTACACGCCGCCAAAAGTCTGGACGTGGGACGAAGAGAGCGGCGGCGCATTTTCAAAGATCAATCGCCCGATTGCCGGTGCCACGTCTGAAAAAGACCTGCCCGTGGGCAAGCACCCCTTGCAGCTTTATTCCCTGGCGACACCCAATGGGGTGAAAGTCACCATCATGCTGGAGGAATTGCTCGCCGCCGGTCATTCGGACGCAGAATATGATGCCTGGCTGATCAAAATCACCGAAGGCGATCAATTCACATCAGGCTTTGTGGCGGCCAATCCCAATTCCAAAATCCCGGCGCTTGTGGACCATTCAACGCCAACACAAACACCAGTTTTTGAATCCGGGGCAATCCTTTTGTATCTTGCCGAAAAGTTTGATGCCTTCCTGCCCAAATCCCACCGTGCACGGACCGATTGCCTATCCTGGCTATTCTGGCAAATGGGCAGCGCGCCCTTTCTTGGCGGCGGCTTTGGGCATTTTTACAATTACGCCCCGACGAAGCAGGAATATCCCATCAATCGCTATGCGATGGAGGTCAAACGTCAGCTCGATGTGCTTGATCGTCACCTTACAGAATATCCTTGGATGGCGGGCGATGAATATTCCATTGCCGATATGGCGATCTATCCCTGGTATGGCGGTTTGGTGGAAGGGTTGCTCTATGACGCCGCCGAGTTTTTGCAGGTACACAGCTATGAAAATGTTGTGCGGTGGGCCGCCGATAACAAAGCGCGTCCAGCTGTAACCCGCGGGCGGATGGTTAATCGCGCCTGGGGTGACCCCAAGGGGCAACTGCACGAACGCCATGATGCCAGCGATTTTGAAACCCGGACCCAGGACAAAATCGCCGAATAAGGGTTCTTCAGAGTCTGCGTTTTTTGTTGGCAGGCGGACAAAGAAACCCCGGTGCGGGCCGTTCCCCGGCGGGATATACGGTAGCGGTTTCCACCGCGCTACGGATCGTTGCGGCAATACCGCGAACGTCCATCACTCGTGTGGCGCAGCCAAGCTTCTCACCGCTATCGGCGGCAACCATGACGGCAAGCCCGGTTAGCCCGATATAATCGCCATAAACCCCCGCGAGCACTGTTCCGTTGACCCGGTCAAACGCCGCATTGGCAGTATCCGCGTTGGTCAAATCAAGGGTGACCGCCTGCATCGGCATCCCATCAACCTGCATGAGCGCCGTTGCCAGGGCCGGGTCCAATATTTTGCAATTTGGGCACCAGTCGGCGGTAAAATTGACAACATAGATGACGGGCGCCGTGCTGGATTGTTGCGCAGTCTCCAATCCCTCTTGCGCAGGGGCAATGGGGCTTACCCACAGCAAAGCAAAGACCAAACTGGCCCGCATAAGCGAAGAAAAAACACTAGGCACGCTGATCACTTTCATATATCCTCAACCCCAATTTCAGCACCAGGAACCACGCCGTCAATAACCCCTTTTGCCTCTAAGGTCTTTGCGATGGACCGGGCCACGCGTCCCGTCTCATCAAACGGCGCATAGGCCCATGGTTCGATGGTACCGGTAAAAGGCCGCGTGATACCACGGGCATTCATTGCCCGGTAAAAATGGCGAAATTTTCCCGCTGATCCCGAAAGCGCTATCATATAGACTGGATGACCGGTCATGGCCGCTTCGCTGACCATATTCACACTATCCTCCGTGACAAGAATGGCCATGGGATTTGCTAGAATAGCCGGGTACGGATTAAAACCTGTAGCCGTGGTTTCAGCGCCATCAATCAGCCTGACGGTGCCGGTCTTTAATTGCGCGGCAAAGGCTTCCCGCAAAAGCGTCAGGATGCGTGCGTCGGTCCGCCGTGAACCCGAAATCAAAACGCCAAGCCCTTGGCCACAAAGCCCTCTGAGCTGGCCGATCAGGGTATCGGTTTGTGCCGGGCTCATCCATTGGCGCTTTGTGCTGCCGCCCAAAAGGACGGTCACATGGCGCTCCGGCACACCGACGAACCACGCGTCGTGGGCTGCGCGGGCGTGTGCAACCTTCTCTTTGGTTATTGGCGTTGGCGCGCCAATCATAGTGAGCACATTGGGCCCGCGGATCGCGTCATGGTGCGGTGGTATCACAAGGTCAAAGGCATCGGGCGACACCCGCGGGTCCTGGGTTTGGATGGTAAAGGTTGCTGGGTTTTCCTGCTTTACCGCCATGGTTACCGGCACGCTATCGTTGCCTGCGGCAATCCATAGGTCTGGAAAGGGTGGGCGCAACAAATGCCCCTTTGGCGATAACCGCTTCAGGGCCCCCGTACGACCCCCATTCTTTGCTCCAGACCAAAGCGAGCCCATCAAGACGGCCGGCAATGACCGATCCACAACAATTTGCTTGATTTGAACCGACAGGGTGACCTGCGGCAATAAAATCCGCTGCAAAGCTCTGGCCAGGCCAAGCGCCTGATTTTGCGTGCCCGGTCGCCCATTGCTGACAACCCAACACCTGGCCGTGCTGGCTTGCTCACCCACGCTTACGGGCGCATTGACGCTTGCCTCTACCGGGTGATCGGCTGTTTGATCCATCGTATCGTTCATTCCCGGCCTAGTCCCTGATCTTAGCCGCTATCTTCACCGGCAACCAGCAATCTCTATGCCGCCCGTGGCCGTAAAGACCCTTGTGGTTTCAAGGCAAATAACCCATATCCGATCCTTGATTCTTGGGAATGCATACCCGCTGCCCATCACGCACCCGTGCACGGTGTGCTGCATTCCTCCCCCCTCCGCGGCCTCAAAAAGAGACCGCCCTTTCATTGGAGACCCACCATGACCGCCATTGCGATTATATTCGGCTTTGTTGTTATCCTCGGCCTCCTGAATCTCATTGAAAAAGGTCAGGTGGACTAACGGGTACGGCCATTTTGGGCAAATGAGCGACCGACAGCCGGGCTGATGCCCTCGCGAAACGGTTTGCCAAGGCGGGGCCACCATGCTTCACGAAATCCTATTTCTTCTGGCCGGTTTGGTCATTTTACTTACCGCGGGCGAACTACTGGTTCGCGGCGCCGTCGACCTCGCCCGGGCGCTGAAGGTCCCGGCCCTTATTGTTAGCCTCACCATCGTTGCCTTCGGTACATCGGCACCGGAAATCTTCGTTTCGATCCAGGCTGTGATGAGTGATGCTGGCGGTATCGCGCTTGGCAATATCATTGGCTCGAATATCGCAAACATCCTGATGGTGTTGGGCTTCCCAGCGATTATATATCCCATGTCGGCCCATGTGCCGGGCTTGCGCCGCCACGGCATGATCGTCACCGCTGCCACGCTTGTCTTTGCCTTTATTGCTTACATGGTTGGCGCTATCACGCCGCTTATCGGTGTTGCCCTTACCGTTTCCATCATCTGTTATGTGATCATCATGATGGTTGAGGCCCGCCGCGGCACCAGTGAAAACCCGATCCTTGATGATGTGGAGGAATTCTCCGACGGTGACGGATTGGCCATTTCCACGATCATTTTCATCATTGTGGGGATCATTGGCTTACCGCTTGGCGCGCATCTTTTGGTCAAGAATGGGGTCGTGATCGCCACAAGTCTTGGTGTCCGCGAAACGATAATTGGGCTTACGGTGATCGCCTTCGGCACCTCCCTGCCCGAACTCGCCACGGTCATCTCGGCGGCCCTGAAAAAGAAATCCGACGTCGCCATTGGCAGTATCGTTGGTTCGAATATCTTCAATCTGCTCGCCGTGGGCGGGGTAACAGGTCTGGCTGGCGGGGCGGCATTCGACCCTGTCTCCCTGCGTTTTGACTTGCCGGTGATGGTTGTGTCCACGCTTCTCTTGTTTGTCTTTATCATCCGCCGTCAAGATATTGGCCGCGTATCCGGGCTCGTCATGGCGGGGGGGTATATCGGCTTTATCTCGACGCTCGCCTATTTGAACAGCTAAACGCGGGAGACAGGTGTTGGCAGACATGGCAGGCGAGGCAGCATTGGTGACCGGCGCAGGCAAACGGCTTGGCCGCGCCATGGCGCTTGGTCTTGCGGCCCGCGGCTTGCCCGTCATTGTGCATTATAATTCCAGCGCTGACGCCGCCAATGACGTGGTGCGCGAGATCACCAGCGGCGGCGGTAAAGCGGCCAGTATTGGCGCCAATCTGATGGATGAAAACGCCGTTGCCGGGTTGATTGACGCGGCCCGCGACGCAATCGGAGCTCCGCTTGCCCTGCTGGTCAATTCGGCCTCAACCTTCGAAAATGACGATATCGACACCATGACGCGCGCCAGCTGGGACCTGCATATGGAGGTAAATCTGCGCGCGCCCGTTGCACTGGCCCAGGCATTTGCCCACCAGCGGCCCAGTGTGCCCCCTAGTGAGGCTAACGCAAACGCCAGCGACAATGGCCTGATTGTTAATCTCATCGATCAACGGGTTAAAAAGCTGACGCCGCAGTTTCTAACCTATACCGCCTCAAAGGCCGCGCTCATGAGCATGACGATTACGCTGGCGCAAGCGCTCGGCCCCCGCGGCATCCGGGTGAACGCTATTGGCCCCGGGCCAACCTTACGCAACAAACGTCAGTCAGCGGAGGATTGGCGGATACAGAACGACGCCACCGTCCTCGGCCACGGGGCAACGCCGGACGATATCGTGCATGCCCTAACCTATCTGATTGAAGCAAAAGCCGTCACGGGGCAGATGATTGCCGTTGATGGCGGCCAACACCTGAGCTGGCAAACGCCAGATGTAATGATTACGGAATAACAACCATGCCAAATTTTCCCTATTCCGATCAGGAAGTTGATCATCTGCGCTTAGAGCACCAGCGTTCAAATCGGCAGGTTTTTATTGAAGGGCTCGCCGTCGATGCTGAGATCGGCGTTTATGACCATGAGCATCATCGCCGTCAGCCTCTGACCATTGATGTGACCATGTCAGTCGCGGAACCCGCCAACCCCCATGCGGACGCGATTGCCGATGTGGTGTGCTACAACAAATTCGCCACCGCCATCCAGGCCCTGATCGATGAGGGGCATATCCAACTGATCGAAACCCTCGCGGAACGCATATGCGATCTCGCCCTCGACCACCCCATGGTCATCGACATCAAAGTGCGCATCCGCAAACCAGAAGCCATCGCCAACGCTCACGCCGCCGGGATAGCAATATTCCGAACGAAACTTTCAGGTCGTGCAGAACAGGAAATGATCTAACGTGATCGCAGCCCCGGCTTACGCCACAATATCGGTGTAAAGCTCTTTGGGTGCCGGTAGCGGGCTTTCGAGGCTGAAGTCGGCGGCGGTTTTGACGATTGCTTTGATTTCTTTATCGATCTCTTTCAACGTCGCCTGATCGGCGAAATCGCCATCAATAATTCGTTTTTCGATACGGCGGATGGGGTCTGAATTCTCCCGCATGGAATCCACTTCCTCGCGGGTTCGGTATTTGGCCGGGTCAGACATGGAATGGCCACGATATCGATAGGTTTTCATTTCCAGCACAAAGGGACCCTTGCCCGTGCGGGCATGGTCCACAGCCTCGCGGCCTGCCTCCCGCACGGCGAGCACATCCATACCGTCAACTTCAGCACCGGGAATACCAAACGAAGCACCGCGCCGATAAAGATGGGTGTCGGCATGAGAGCGCGTGGTGCTGGTGCCCATGGCATACTGATTATTTTCGATAATAAAGACGACGGGGAGTTTCCACAGCTCCGCCATATTCATGGCCTCGAAAACCTGCCCCTGGTTTGAGGCGCCGTCGCCGAAATAGGTAAAGCTGACTTTTTTCTCGTCGCGATAGGCGTTGGCAAAGGCCAAACCGGTTCCAAGTGGGATTTGCGCCCCCACAATCCCGTGGCCGCCATAGAATTCTTTATGTTTGGAGAACATATGCATGGAGCCGCCTTTGCCTTTGGAGTAGCCCCCCTCGCGACCGGTTAGTTCCGCCATGACACCTTTGGGGTCCATGCCGCACGCCAGCATGTGGCCATGGTCACGGTAGCCGGTGATCACCTGGTCGCCTTCCTGCTTGACCGCCTCCATGCCGACGACCACCGCCTCCTGACCGATATAAAGATGGCAAAACCCGCCAATCTCGCCCATGCCATAAAGCTGACCCGCTTTTTCTTCAAAGCGCCGGATCAGCAGCATATCGCGGTAATAGGCCAGCAATTCATCCTGGCTGGCCGTCAGGTTCGACAAGGGTGGCACAGCATTTTTCTTCGCGGACCGGGCGGTGGATGCCGCTTTTTTCGTTGTCTTTTTTGCGGCCCTTTTTGCCGGGGCCTTTTTTGCCGGTGCTTTGCCGTTGGTCGCTGCGTTTGCCATGGGACCCTCCATTACTTGCGATCGTCATAAGACGCGAAGGGCCGCGCCACAAGGGTTCGGGACGCGAGAGGCGGCCATAGCCGGGGATCAAAACCCCGTGCGTTGGCGTTATTCAGCGCAGTCCTGGCAGTGGGCGACGATTAATCCGGCGAGGTTCACCGGCATCACTGGCGATGTTTCATCCAATGCCGGGGTTTGCTGAACGGGCGCCGATGGCTCAAACGCAGCAAGCGTTTCTATTTCGGCGCGATCTGCCAGAGAAGCCGATGCCGGCAACACATCAATAGCATTACGCGCCCTTGCCACTGCGGCCCGCAAATCCTTCCGGGTAATGACCATATCGTCATCTTGCGCATAGCCAAGAACACCGCGGATCCGTTCGTCAACCATATCAGGGTCAAGGGCGGCTGACTGCAAAAGCTGGGCCCGGTTATCCATCCACTGGCGATGGGCTTTTAGCGCCGCAAGGTCGTGGTCAAGCTTGGCCAGCTCCCCGCGCAAAACGTCGAGCGAACGATACCCGGTGGTGCTCACCGTCGCCCCAAAGATCATGATAGCCGCCCAGCCCACAAACAGAACCGGCAACAGAATTTCGAAAAGAAGCCCCAAACGCACTGTTTTCATCCCGCCCTAAACAAGATTATCCAACGCTAGAAAACAGCAATCATGGTTAAGATGGTCTTAACGCGCTGGCCGGGCTTGCGATTTTTATCGCTCACCAATCGCGGACGCCGAAAGGCGTGCTAGGCGAAAATTTCGATACCGGGATAGTGCGCCACGGGGCCAAGCTCTTCTTCAATCCGGAGAAGCTGATTATATTTGGCCAGCCGGTCAGACCGGGCAAGCGAACCGGTTTTGATCTGGCCGCAATTGGTGGCAACCGCGAGGTCGGCGATCGTCGTATCTTCGGTTTCGCCGGAACGGTGGGACATCACGGCGGTGTAACTGTTCCGGTGGGCCATGGCGACAGCGCCCAGCGTTTCGGTCAGGGTGCCGATTTGGTTGACTTTGATCAAAATCGAATTGGCGCATTCCTTTTCAATACCCGATTTCAAGCGCGCCTGGTTGGTCACAAATAAATCATCCCCCACAAGCTGGCAGCGCTCGCCAATCATTGCCGTCAGCGTGTGCCAACCGTCCCAATCATCTTCAGCCATCCCATCCTCAATGGAAACAATGGGGTAATCATTCACAAGACTTGCCAGATACTCGGCCATGGCCGTGGCGTCGAGTTTCTTACCCTCCCCGTCCAGATGATAGGTCCCGTCGCGATAAAACTCCGTAGACGCCGCATCAAGAGCAATGGCGACGTCTTCGCCGGGGGCGTAACCGGCTTTTTCCGTTGCAGCCATAATAAAGTCGAGCGCTTCGCGGGCTGACGATAGACCGGGAGCAAAACCGCCCTCATCACCCACATTGGTGTTGTGACCTGACGCGGCCAGTTCTTTTTTCAGGACTTGAAAAATTTCTGCACCGGCCCGCAAGGCCTCTGAAAAGGTGGGCAAGCCCACCGGCATAATCATAAATTCCTGAATATCGATGGGATTGTCTGCATGGGCCCCGCCATTGATGATGTTCATCATCGGTACCGGGAGGGTATGGGCGTGGGCCCCGCCCACATAGCGATAAAGCGGGAGGCCAGCTGACTGCGCGGCTGCTTTAGCAATTGCCATAGACACGCCGAGGATCGCATTGGCCCCAAGGCGGGATTTGTTGGGCGTATCGTCAAGATCAATCATTGCCTGATCTAGATAGGCTTGCTCCATGGCGTCCATACCGCTCAGCGCTTCGAAAAGCTCGCCATTTACGGCGTCAACTGCCTGCTGCACGCCTTTGCCACCAAAGCGCTCCCCACCATCACGCAATTCATGGGCCTCATGGGCGCCGGTTGATGCCCCGGAGGGTACACCAGCGCGCCCCATGGCCCCGTCTTCCAGAGCAACTTCCACCTCCACCGTGGGGTTGCCCCGGCTATCAAGAATTTCACGGCCAATAATTTCGGTGATGGCGGACATGGACGTTCCTCACGTTCTTTGGAATGATGATCGGCGTGGCAGACGCAAAATCTTGGCTGACTATATGCAATTAGGGAAAGCGGCGACGCCCGGCACGTCGTGCTGGCGCCATCGGTGCTCGATCCTCTAAACGGTGAACCACGCGCACGCAACCTGCCCTCTCAAGGAAAGGAGGCCCGGTTTGCTTTGGCGCCCATCAAAGGTTTTGTCGCTAAAAAGCTACGCCGTTAATTTTGATCGTTCTTGGGCTGCGGACGACCACCACCGGCGCGCGGCGCGGGCTTTACCGGCTTCGACGGCCGTCTGGCGGGACGCGGTGCAGGCCGCCTGCCCCGCGCTGGCGGTTTTGACCGGGCCGGCGGCCTTGACGTTGGCGGCTTCGATCGCGCTGGTGGTCTTGACGTTGGCGGCTTTGCCCGGGCGGGCGGGCGCGCGCCACCGGAGGGTGGCCGACTTTTGCGCGGTGGGCGCGAGCGAGGTGGACGGCGTCCGCTTCCCCGATCAGGGTTCACGCTTCGAGGTCTTTTGGGAACAGGCCGGTCGCTTAAAGGACGATCTGCCCGCGGATTACGGCGGCGCGGCCGGTCGCCACTGGGCCGATCGCGATCATCATCATAGCGCGGTCGATCACGTCTTGGACGATCCCTTCGCGGTCTGTCATTTCTGGGACGGTCGCGGTACCGCGGCGGTGACCGATAACCATCATAGCGCGGATCGTACCGGCCATCACGGCGATAGCGCCGACCGGGATAATAGCCGCGTGCACCATACCCAAAATGGGAGCCCCGAAAGCGACCATAGCGCGAAACAAACCCGCGATCCGGGTACCACGCGCAAAAATTACCAAACCACGGGCTGAAATAGCCGACACCATACCCGACGCTCACCGACTGATAACTGCGTTGGGCACGGTCAAAGCACGCGCTTGCCTCCTGCTCGCAAGAGGCCTGGCAACTGCCGTAATCGTTGGTACCTTCATAGTCTTCGCATTGGCGGTAACAGGCGCCAACGTCAGCATCGCAAACCGCAAAGGCCTGTTGATAGCCGCCCGTGGTTTCGCAAGCCGCGAGGAAAAGACCGAGGCCAGAAACCACAAGGACAAAGCGCAAAAATCGCCATCGCATGTGGGGCAAGAGAGTAGGCGCTTCTTCAACGACAAATCCATTGCCCACCACCGGCTCTTTGCTCTCCTTGGCTTCGTAGATCATCGTTGCTATCCCCATCATGCTTGTATCCCCGAGCCTTCATCCTATTGCGCGCGCGGCACACCTTCCACGAAAAAGTGTAGACAGGTTTACGGCAAACACAAAGCAAACCGCCCAGCTCTGGCGAACCGGGCGGCGAAAATCTTGTCTGGAAACAGGGAGATCGGCGTTAGTCAGCCTTGGGCTCCAAGACCTGACGCCCGCGATATTTGCCGGTTTTCAGGTCGATATGGTGGGGTCGGCGCAATTCGCCAGACTCTTTATCCTCGATATAGGCTGTGGACGTGATGGCATCGTGGCTACGCCGCATGCCCCGCCGAGACGGTGTGATCTTACTCTTTGGTACGGCCATAATAAGGTCCTTACGATTTCGCGCTGTCGTTGGGTTGGCGTCGGCCAGTCCATGGAGGGCGGAAAAAGACGCCCGTGTGCCGCTCAATGCCCAATTTGAACCGCGGGAAGTAGCTGACGCAGCACGGGTCTGCAAGGGCGCGTGCCAAAAATTTCGCAAACTTTTTTTGATGCCCGCACCCGCTGGTGATGATGGTTGAAGGGTTGTTTACGATAAATTCGCTGCAATTGCGTCAGCCCACGCGCCTGCCTTGCGCCGCCATGGTTAATCGCCATCGATCAAATTGCATAAAACCGCTTCAGCGGCCTTCAAGATCGCCTTGATATACCTGGTCTCCTCGGTCGTCCGTGCCGGGACTTGTTGTGTTTCTAAGGGTGTGTAGTTGTGCGTAGAGCGTTTGTTTTTGGGTTCTTTTTTAGTATCGGTCTTCTGGGGTCCCTTGAGCCGAGGGTGCCCATGGCCCCATCGCTAGCCCAATCCCATAGCGCCCAATCCTATGGCTCTGGATCTGCTCTCGTAGCAGCAAGCCCAGCGGCCCTTTGGCAAGCCATGGGACCCGGCGAACGTTTGATAGTCGATCGCCTGGCCACCGACTTTTATGAGCGGTCTTTGCGCTACGCCCAATCCCAGCAAATTGAGCAACAAACCGCGCGGCGCTATCGCCAGGTAACACCAACCCAGCGGTCAGCCTATCGCAATGCGCGTCGCAGCCAATGGGCCCACATGAATAGCTATCAGCAACAAGCCCTGCGCGGGGCAAAACGCCCGCAATTCATCCATTTGAGCGATCAGCAAAAATGGCCGTTCAGAACCCATGCTCTAAACCAGCTGAGCGCTGCCGGCGCCATCGCCGCGCCCGCGCCACAAAACGGGCGCAACCCGGGCCAATACCCCTCGCGTGGCCATTATCCCGGTGAACGGGGCATCTAATCGAACTGATTGAATGCGCGCGCCCACAGACCCTGCCCGCACGCAAAATCTCGAAAAATCTATTTCGGTAACGCAGAGGGATTAAAACAGGGCGCCGCTCAGATTTCGGCCGCTCCTCTGCCCTCGCCCTTAAGTCGCAGCTTTAAAAAGGAAGGCCTTGCGTTCGGCTATATATGTAAGTACTTACATATCATGCGAAACCACGATGATTATCCGCAGTCTCTTGGCGTTTCGGCCCTCGGGAGTCGTCTCCGACGTCTGTTTGAAAACCTCAATGGGACAGTCACGCAACTCTATCGCGAAGGCCTTGGCTTCGAGCAGCGTTGGTTCACGCTGACTTTTTTACTCAAGGACAAGCACGAGATTAGTGTGCAGACGGCTGCAGATATGCTTGGCACCAGCCATGTTGCCGTTTTGCAGGTGGCAAAAGCGATGGAAGGCGCGGGGTTGCTTCAACGGAAAAAGAGCGTTGATGATCGCCGGGTCGTTTTCTTATTGCTTACGCCAGAAGGCGTAGCGATGGCAGAAAAAGTCAGTGGTTTAAGCCGGCAAGTAGACACGGCGGCACAGGCATTGATCGATGATGCAGCGCCAAATTTCATTGCTCAGCTAACAGCCCTTGAAAACGCGTTGCGGAAACAACCCTTCTCTACCCGACTGAATGCAGTTCGATCGGAACCACTACTACCGAAAGACCGCCCCCATGCTTGAAATCCTCATTCTGGCGGGTGTTCTACCCGCGACGCTTTGTGCGAACGAGACCCAGACTTTAGTGGCAACGGCAAACCGCATCGAAACAGCTTATATCCTGGAGGATGTGGCCTCCCGCGTCGCCGATCAGTTAAGGGTCATGGCAAACGAAAGACCTGTCGCCGCAACGTGTCGTCCAAAAGAAGACTTCGCAAAAGCTCTGACGAAAACACTTCGAACAATCAGTGGAGACGGTCATTTTTACATCGAATCTCAAGCGAAAGAAGAAAATACTAATTGGATAGGCACATGGCGGGCATCAGGTTTTGAACGCGGACAAGGCGTAACACATGTGGAAATTCTCGACGGGAATATTGGCTACATTCGCATTAAGTCCTTTTATGAACTTGAGCCAGCCTTTCCCCACTATCGTGCTGCCTTCGATATGGTCGCAGGGACCACCGCGCTGATTCTTGACTTTCGCAGTAATCACGGCGGATCGCCTCAAACCGCCTGGCCTTTGCAATGGACGTTTCTCAAACCCGGTTCTCCGTCGCCGACGACGATTGAATCGCGTCTGGAGAATTCAGAGCCGCGCGAGGAGCCAGCAGTTCTATGGCAGCGATACGGCACAGAGCGACCGGTGGCCGTTTTGACCAATGGCGATACTTTTTCTGCCCCCGAATCTGTTGCTTTCGCATTGCAGACGACTGGCCGTGCGACAGTCGTCGGTGAAATTTCAGGCGGCGGTGCCCATCTTCTGGACGACGGAATAGATTTGCTAACCGGCTTTATTCTTTACACACCGACAAAAAGACCGATCAGCGTTGCGACCGGCAAAAACTGGGAGACCACAGGTATTAGGCCCGATATCAGGGTCCCGAGCGCGCAAGCGGTTGAAACAGCCGCTCGTTACTTGCGTACAGGCTCGAAAAACGACGCTCATGAATAGGCATATAACGGTATTGCCCGGCGGTAAAAATACGATCCAAAGCGCTTGCTGGGGATCCGACACCATTCAATTTGGCAGGGCAGGCCCGAATGACCCTGCCCTCCCGAGAATTTGGCGGCGAACCGCCTAGGCGTAAATGCTCTCTTTGTTAAAATGCTTGCAAAGCATGTAGTAGAGTACCGCACGATATTTGTTGCGATTAGACCGACCATAGGTGTCGATGACGCTATCGATGGCCTTGTCGAGGTCTGGCCCGTCGCTCAGGCCAAGCTTTTTGATCAGATAGTTATTTTTCACCGTGGCGAGCTCATTGGGGTCACCGCCAGAAACGGTTGAGCTATCGGCATTATAAATCGACGGGCCAAGGCCAATCGTCACCTTGGTGAGGAGATCCATGTCGGGAGAAACATTGCATTTCTCTTTTAGGTCCGCAGCATATTTTTCAATTAAATCATCACGTTTGCTCATTTATCTCTCCATTTAGCTTAACGCCGACATTTGTCTTTTTTAGGCTTTACCTTCCCGGGCAGGATTGGGTTGGGAACACCTGTATCACTCGCCTACTGACTGCATAGGAGGCTAATTCCCGGGCTAAATCAACCACCGCAAGTCGTTAGGCGACCGGATCAAGCCATCCCCAGCGGTCTTTGGTTTTACCCGTAAAGAGCCCGAAAAAAGCATCCTGTAGCGCCGTTGTGACCGGGCGATCACCAGTGCCGATCTGGATTTGGTCAACGCTGCGCACGGGGGTGATTTCCGCAGCGGTGCCGGTCAGGAAAATCTCATCGGCGGCATACAGCATCTCGCGCGGCATGGCTTGCTCCACAATTTCGATGCCCAAATCACTGGCCAGAACCGTGACCGTATCGCGGGTAATGCCTGATAAAATAGCTGAAGCCGCCGGCGGGGTTACGATCCGGCCCTTATGGACAACAAAAAGATTCTCGCCCGCTCCTTCGCTCAAGGTCCCATCATGGGCGAGGCCCAGACCCTCGGCATAGCCATGGCGTTTTGCCTCCATGGAGATCAAGCGCGACGATAGATAATTGCCCGCCGCCTTTACGCCGGCGGGAACAGTACCCGGGGCCAGTCGCCGCCAGCTGGAAACGGCCACGTCGATACCGTTTTTCAATCCCTCTTCGCCAAGATAGGCGCCCCAGGGGAACGCCGCCACGATCAGGTCCGTATGACACTCACTTGAAGAGGGCCCCATCTCCCCATACCCCAAAAAGGCAAGCGGCCGGATATAGGCCGACGACAACTGATTTTCGCGCACAACATCCCGGCAAACCGCCATCAGGGTATCGACGGAATAATCAAGCGGAAAATGATACACACCTGCTGAGTAATGGAGACGCTCAATATGCTCGCGATTGCGGAAAACACATACGCCCTTGTGCGGTGTTTCATAGGCACGCATGCCTTCAAAAACACCGGTGCCGTAATGCAAGCCGTGGGTCAGCACGTGCGTTGTCGCCTCAGCCCACGGGATCATCTCGCCATTACGCCAGATAAGTTTTGCTTCTTGGATCGGCATGGTTTTGTCTCCCGAACGTTTCCGCGTCCTTGTCGGGGAAAGACCATCCCGGGGTCAAGTGCATAGTATGCGCCTTGCCATCGGATTGACTTGCCGCGCGGTGAGACTGTCGGACATGGTCGTGTGCAGCCCACAGCAAACGGGACGAGGTGACCATGAATGCGGAAGACTTTAAGGCGCTGGTGGGAACGCATCTCCTGCACATTACACTGGCGGAAAATCGTCCGGGTATTGAGCATCAGGGATTATTGCGGCCAGCATCGCTCGCGCGGCTCGCAGGAAGGAACCCGGACGATCTTTTGCTACGCAAGAATCCGGTCAAACTTTCGGGCGAGATGATGACAGCAACCCTCAATCACCAACGGCCTCTAAGGGCGGGTGCACTGCGCGACGGCGACTTTCTTGATAATCACGATCTCAGATCCTGGGCCGCACAACTGGATGAGCGCGTCTTTTTGTGGCCGCAGCGCGAAGGAAAGGCGTTTCAAAACAGCCTTAAGGATCGCGGTGCGCACCACGTATTTTCATTGGATGCGGAACGTTTGTTCGAGACGTTTTTCCACGCGATGGATATTGCGCCGATCAATACAGGAAATGCCACACGGCACCCGGCAAAACGCGGCGACTGGATCTACACCCCGGTTAGCGCGTCCGCAGAGACCTTCCGAAACAAACGCCGCACACGCGGCCTCATTCGCGGCAAGGACCGCGTTGTGGAGGTTTCAATCCGCGCCGATATACCGGTTGCCGCGTTAAAAGCCTGCAGCACCATTGGCACCGATCATGCGCCCGATTGGTAAGGCTCGCAAAACGCGGTATTTGACAACTGCCTCGCATAAATGAGCCCTTAATATAAAGCACTGTCATGACCATGGACGCCGCCAAACCGCCCGATCAACCAGCTTCGCACGCAGCCGCATGCCTTGGCGCCGCCGCCCGTATTGTCATCAAACTGGGTTCCGCCCTCGTTTCCAACGCCGATGGCAAGCCTGATCACGCGCGTCTTGCCGAGCTTGCGGGCGATCTTGCGCTGCTCCGGATGGCTGATGGTTCCCGGCGGGATATTATTCTCGTATCTTCCGGCGCCGTCGCTCTTGGCAAGTCCACCTTAGGTTTGACCGGCACTCTGCGCCTTGACCAAAAACAGGCGGCAGCCGCCGTCGGGCAATCGCTGCTGGTCCAGGCCTGGCAACAGGCGTTTGCCGCCCATGACCTGACCATTGCCCAAATCCTGCTGACGCTGGAGGATACCGAAGACCGGCGCCGCTATCTCAATGCCACGGCAACATTGGAGACTTTGCTCTCCCTACCGGTGGTCCCGCTGGTCAATGAAAATGACACCATCGCCACGGCGGAAATCCGCTACGGTGACAATGACCGCCTTGCCGCCCACACCGCGCAGATGACCCGCGCCGATCTCCTGATCCTATTGTCGGATATTGACGGGCTCTATGATAGGGACCCCCGCGCCATACCCGCGGCAAACCATATTCCGTATGTTGACCATATAACAGATGATCATCAACGCGCAGCGGGGACAGCTAACACTAAATCCGGTGTGGGCAGTGGCGGCATGGCAACCAAACTCCACGCAGCACAAATCGCAACCCGGGCGGGCATCAGTGTGATCGTTGCAGACGGAAACCGTGATCATGCCTTGATGGATTTACAGCGGGGCACGGCCCGGGCGACGCTTTTTGCTCCAACCGTCAAGGCGAGCACGGCCCGGCGCCAATGGATTGCCGGGCGTCAGTCCGCCGCCGGTAGCATCAAAGTTGATGCGGGTGCCGTGCGCGCCATCGAAAACGGTTCCAGCCTGTTGGCCGCCGGCATCACCGGCGTTGCGGCGTACACCCGTGACAAACCTTTCCGGCGCGGCGATCTCGTGGATATTCTGTCACCGGAGCAATCGAAGATTGCGCTTGGCTTGTGCACCTTTGACCATGGTACCCTGCAACGCATTAAGGGCTGTCAGACCGGGCAGATTATGGATATCCTGGGGGAGACCCATACGGGCGTCGTCGTGCACCGCAATGATCTTGTGCTCGCCGGGCCTTGACCACGCTGGAGACCATCATGACGGCAATACCGGCCCCGACAACAACGCTTGATAAGGCGATGCAGGCCATGGGCGCACGGGCCCGGTCGGCCGCTCGCCAATTGCGTAGTGTGACCACCGATAAACGCGCTGAGGCGATTACGGCGATGGCGATGGCCATCCGCGACAGGGCGAGCACCATCCTTGCGGCCAATGAAAAAGATATGGCGCAGGCGGAAAGAAAAGGGCTTAGCGGCCCCCTCCTCGACCGGCTCCTCCTGACCCCAGACCGTGTTGAAGCGGTCGCCGCTGGGCTGGATCAGATTGCACAGCTTGAGGACGGCCTTGGCGAAATCATCAGTACACACCGACCAGAAAATGGCCTAAGGATCGACCGCGTGCGCGTGCCCATCGGTGTCATCGGGATCATCTACGAAAGCCGTCCCAATGTGACCGCCGATGCAGGCGCTCTATGCCTGAAAGCGGGCAATGCCGCGATCCTGCGCGGGGGTTCGGAGAGCTTTTATTCATCCCGCGCCCTACACGATTGTCTTATCACGGGTCTGCGGGCTGCTGACCTCCCCGAAGGCGCCATTCAATATGTGCCCACAACCGACCGCGCTGCCGTCGGTGCGCTTCTCAGCGGTCTCGACGGTACAGTTGATCTTATCGTGCCGCGCGGTGGCAAATCTCTCGTCGCCCGGGTTGAGCGGGAGGCTCGTGTGCCGGTGCTGAGCCATCTTGACGGTATCAATCATTTGTATGTGGATAAAGCCGCCGACGCCGCCATGGCGCGCGATATTGTTGTGAACGCAAAGCTGCGTCGCCCGGGTATCTGCGGCGCGGTGGAGACAGTTTTGATTCACCGCGCGGCGCTGACCACCTGCTTGCCCGGTATCCTCGCCGGGCTTGAGGCTGGCAGGTGCGAGATTCGCGCCGACGCCGCATGCCGCGCCTTCAATCCAGACCTGAAACCGGCCAATGACGCCGATTGGGATACGGAATATCTCGACGCCATCATCACCATTGGTGTTGTTGATGATCTTGATGGAGCGCTGGATCATATCGCCCGTCACGGGTCTGGCCATACGGATGGCATTATCACCGATGACCCCGAAGCAGCGCAGATATTTCTCGGCCATGTTGATAGCGCCATTGTTCTCCATAACGCGTCAACACAGTTTGCCGATGGCGGCGAGTTCGGTTTTGGTGCAGAGATCGGTATCGCCACCGGGCGGCTTCACGCTCGCGGCCCAGTGGCTGTTGAGGGCCTGACGACGTATAAATATCAGGTGCGTGGCACGGGGCAAACCCGGGCCTGAAGCACGGCCAGAAGGTATCACCATGAGCGACGAAACAAAGACATCCACTGACAGACCACAAGATGCTAACCCGCGAGACATCCGTACACTGTTAAGTGTCATGGCCCAGCTGCGCGCGCCCGATGGCTGCCCCTGGGATGTGGAGCAGACGTTCGATACGATCGCGCCCTTCACCATTGAGGAAGCCTACGAGGTTGCCGACGCCATTGCGCGCAATGACCTCAATGATCTTAAGGAAGAGTTGGGCGATCTTTTGTTTCAAACCGTCTTCCACGCGCAAATGGCAAGCGAGGAGCAAGCTTTTTCTTTTGATGATGTTGTGGAAACCGTCACCACAAAGATGATCCGCCGTCATCCCCATGTGTTTGGAGACGCCGACCCCCGCAATCAGGCCGAACAGGGTGCCGCCTGGGAAGACATCAAAGCCCGGGAGCGCGCCGCCAAGGGCCGCACCAGCTTGCTCGATGATGTGCCCTTTGGTCTGCCGGCGCTCACCCGCGCGGTAAAACTGCAAAAACGCGCCGCCAATATCGGTTTTGACTGGCCAACGCCAGCAGATGTTTTGAATAAACTCCGTGAGGAGACAGAAGAACTGACCGACGCGATGGCATCCCGCGATGCTGACCAGATTGAGGATGAATTCGGCGACCTTCTCTTCGTCTTGGCCAACCTTTCCCGGCATTTGAAGATTGACCCCGAACACGCGTTAAGACGGGCAAATGAGAAATTCTCCCGGCGCTTTCGTTATGTGGAAACCCGGCACAACGCCGCCGAAGACGCGCCAAGTCTCGAAACCATGGAGGAATGGTGGGTTGAGGCGAAAGCACAGGAATAACGGAAACATTGAACGCCGGGGTTCGAGACAGATGGCCTACCAACACGGACGATCTGGCAAAAAACTCCGTCGCTCCAACGAGTCACTTTCTCGAGATATTTGGAAAGAAAGCGAGGTTTTGCCATACGGCCTCAGATGAGCCGTAAAGCCGAGATCTTCAGCGGACCGGCCGCTTGGCCTCTCTATCGATTGTTAACGAGAAGATATCAGGCCGCGCATAATGGCCAACAACGTCAAAATCCATGCGCGCCGCCGCCAACATTGATAAATCCACGTCTGCACAGATCATCGCCTCGCGGCCAAAAACGGGACCAGCCAACACGTCGCCCAGAGGCGAAACGATCACACTGCCGCCATTGATCAGAACCGTGTCCGCTCCCTCCCCTTGGATGGTTTCAAATCCATCCGGTACATCCGCCCGGGTCAAAAACTGTGACGCACCCACGACAAAGCACCGGCCTTCCAACGCAATCATGGTCATTGTTGACGTCCACTGCGGACGATCATCAACGGTGGGTGCGCAGTAGATTTGCGTGCCTTGTGCATATTGCGACAGGCGCAGCATCGGCATGTAATTTTCCCAGCAGATAACGGCGCTTAGCTTTCCCGATTGCGTGTCGAATGCATCCAGCGTTGAGCCATCACCTGCGCCCCAGATGACACGCTCCGCCGCGGTTGGCATGAGCTTTCGACGCTTCCCAAGCAATTGTCCGGATGCGGAAAAACACAAAGCTGTGCAATACAAAGTACTGGCATCGCGTTCAATAACGCCAACAATAAGATCACAGTTTGCACCCTTGGCGAGCTTTGCCATCCGCGCGGTCTCTGGGCCCGGTACCGCAATGGCGCTTTGAAAATAGCGTTGGAATAGCGCCCGGCCCTCATCACTGCGCGAACCGATGGGCGCGCCAAAGTGATTACCCTTGGGGTAGCCCCCGATAAAAGCTTCTGGAAAAACACATAAACGCGGGCCCCCTGACGAAAAATTGGCAACCGCATCACTCAAAAGGTCGCTAAATTTCTCGAGGGTGCGTGCCGTGTCAAACAGAACGCTGCCCGCCTGAACGGCGCAAACCTGTGTGATCGCGCTTATCACCCTTTTTCTTCAGGCGTAACTTCAGACGGTGCAACCGATGGGTCATCTACGGACCCTTTATCGGGGCGTTGCCACGGTTCCTCCCAACGCTCACCCGCAGCGAAAGCCTGGAAGTACGCATACGCCTCATCATCAGGAATTGAGTCTGCTCGCCGCCATTTTGACACCGTGGATCGATTTAACAGGGTTTCGTTCTGATCAAGGATCAGAACATTAGGCGTGCCGACAACGCCGTGCACATCAAAGCGCTTTGGAACATCAAGATTACGATCACGCTTGCCCACATCAACATAGACAAGCGCATAATGCTCATCGAGTAAGGTTTTGAATCGTGGTTTCTCAAATTTTGCGGCCAGACCCCGGCTGTCATGGCACCAGTTTGCCCCCAGCACAATCAGCGTCTTGCGTCCTTCTTCACGCGCAAGGGCAAGCGTTGCATCAATGTCGGCCATGGCATTGCGCGACGGGTCATAAGGGCGCGGTTCGTCATCGCCAGCATGGTGTTGCTGACCTTCGCGTTTTTTCGCGGCAATAAGCGCCATGGCAGCCTTCATGACATGGGCCTCAGCGGCGTTAAAACTCGGATGGTCACTGGGCGCCACGTCCGGAACAGTCCCGGTAATGACAAAGGCTATCGTCGCCTTGGATTCCGAACCATCACTTGTCGTTTTCACATCCCATGCCCCGCTATAAAGGCCATAAGCTTCACCCGGATGGCCGGTAAATACCGTATCAGGATAAAATGTCGGCGTGCCCGTGACGGTCTGTGTGCCAAGCCCATAGCCCGTAAAGTAATTCTCCTCACTCTGACCATTTGTTTGTGTCGCATTGAGCTGCCAGGTGGGTGCTTGCATGGGCGCGTAGCGACGCATAGCCCTGACCAGAATAGATAAGTCCCGCGCACTGGCTCTTAGGCCCCCTTGCGGTGAAAAGATGCTGCCATTGGTGCCTGGCTCATAGGTTTTGAGATAGCGTGCTGGCCTCACCCTGTCCCGCGACAGGAGGTTAGCGCCCAGCCGTTGGCGATCACGATTGCTGTCCTTTTGAACTTGCCACTGATCGTCAATCCAGCGGTACAAAACACCGCCGCGCCGGGTTGCGCCGCGCGAAACGCCAAACCAGTTATAGCCCACATCAAGACCTAACGGCGCGAAGACAGTCTCCTCCATCAATTGGTCAAACCGCGTGCCCGTCGCCCCCTCCATCACGGTCGCCAGTAGTCCACTATTCAAATTGGCGTAGGTAAAATAGGTTCCCGGCGCGCGGTCACCACTGCCCGCTTGCGCAAATGGGGCGGCGGCGTCATCGGCAAATAAGTCTTCAATCGTGCCGGGCGCCAACACCCAATATTGCGCGGGATCACGGATTGTCCCCACATGGCTTAACAGCTGCCCGGTTGTGATTGGTTGGTCAGCATAGGCCGGGTTTCGCAAGGACCAACCAAGATAATCCGAAACATCCGTGGAAAGATCAAGTTTGCCAGCATCGACAAGCGCATGCACCCCCATGGCCAGCGCCATTTTAGAGATCGACGCAACCCGTACCTTTGTATTGGCAGTCATTCTGCGTTTACAGCGCCCGGTTTTGGTATTGGCGATTTCCGCGCACCCGGCTTGCCCGGTATAGATCGTTTGTCCGTCAACGCTCACGACTATGGAGACACCGGCAACGGGCCCTGCAATTCCTCCATCCACGAGCTTGACCAACGCTTGATCTGCCGCCCTAAGGCTTTCTTGAGAACTGCTGACCTGCGCGGCGACTGGCATTGTACTGGCAACGCCGGCGCTAGCGAGGGCAATTGCCACACGGCCCCACCATTCGCGTTGATTTTTACGGTGGGCACGAAACACCATGGGTTAGCTCCCTTACGATGTGGAAAAATAGCGCGTCAGCCGGCTCAATGCCTCACGCAGAACGTCTTCTTTTTTGCAAAAGCAAAACCGAATAAAATGGGTTGGTGCGTGGCTTAACCGATGATGATAAAAGGCAGACAAAGGCACGGCGGTAACTTTTGCTTCGCGGGTCAGCTGTGTGCAAAAGGCATGATCATCAAGGTGCGTTAGCCCGCGGATGTCGGCGGTGATAAAATAGCTCCCCGCGCAGGGCAGCAACGAAAACCCAAGCTTCGACAACCCCGCCGCCATCAGATCACGTTTGTGCGCCATCATTCGCGACAGGCCCTGATAATAGTTATCATCATACCCTAGACCCTCGGCAATGGCAGATTGCAAATGGGCCGGTGTCGTATACCCCATAAATTGCCGGGCTTTCATGATGGCCTTGATCAAGGGCGGCGCACCCGACACATAACCCACGCGCCACCCGGTGAGCGAAAACGTCTTGCCCGCCGAACCGATCCGTACACAGCGCGCTTCCATATCATCGAATGTCATCAGGGGTTGATGGCGCACACCGTCAAAAACCAGATGCTCATAGACTTCATCACAAACAACGGTAATATTATGGTCACGCGCCGCAGTGGCGATTAAGGATAATTCCGCCTCACTCATCACCCGGCCCAACGGATTGTGCGGGCTATTGATGGCGATCACGCGGGTTCTTGGTGAAAGCGCTGCGTGCAAAGCATCCGCTTCGATTTTCCAGTGCGGGGGCTGCAGATCAATCACAATTGGCTGCGCGCCTGCCGCCTCGATCATCGGTGCGTAGCTATCATAATAGGGCGCAAAAAGTATGGCCTCATCACCAGGCTTGAGGAGCGCTAAAAACGAAGCGGCCAGCGCCTCGGACGCGCCTGACGTCACAAGAACGCCGTCGACCGGGTCAATTTCCAACCCATAAAACCGCTTATTGGCATTCGCCACGGCGCGCCTTAACGGCTCTATCCCTTGAACAGGGGCATACTGATTATTACCGATCAGGATGGCGTTCGCCGCATGCTGCAGCAGCGGTTCTGGCCCGTCCTCGTCGGGGAAGCCCTGGCCCAGATTGATTGCCCCATACTGATTGGCAAGGGCTGACATCACCGCAAAAATTGTCACTGGCCGGTCAGCAAAAGCAGGGTTTAAGGTTTCGCCATCATGCATGGAGCGGAGCATAAGCACGGGCATCAATTCCTTCAATGGGCGTGGCTGCGATGGTCGCTCCACCGATTGATCTTGCATTCAGGTAGCGTTTGGGCTTCAGTGCGGCTTTGGCGCCGGATTAGCGGGTATAGCACAATGGTAGTGCAGCAGCCTTCCAAGCTGAATATGCGGGTTCGATTCCCGCTACCCGCTCCAAACGCTGTTTTCAAAAAGAGTATTTGTTGGAAATAGGTTTCCAGAAATTCGCCGCGTGGACTGGGGGTCTCCAGTCACACGCTTAGATGATCTATGAGCCTGGCAAGGCCTCTTCATTCCTGATAATCGCCCCCGGCGTCATCAACACCTTTGCCGCCTGCTCATGGGCAAGAATTACAGCACGCGGGCCGGGCGTACCCGACACCCTTGCAGCGAGATAGGCCCCATTAAAGCTATCGCCGGCCCCTGTGGTATCCACCGGCTTTTCGATTACCGTGAGAGGCGCAATCCATTGGCCTGTCGCGCCTTGTGTCGCTGCATAGGCGCCCGACGGGCCAGCCTTGACCACAACTTCCTCGGCACCAGCGTTTAGCCACTGATCGGCGCAGGCCTCCGCGCTGATAACACCAAACAACAATGCCTCATCTTCAAAAGTAGGCAAGGCGAGGCTCACATGGGGCATCAGCGCGGTGATGGCCCGGCGTGCCGCCTGCGCCGAGGCCCAGCCGCGCGGGCGATAATTAGTGTCAAACGCCACCGTGCCGCCCCGCGCGCGGATGCCTTTTGCCAATTCAACAAGCTGGTCCTGCTCGCGTTCCCCAAAAAGAGAGAGAGAAATACCCGATAAGTAAAAGAGCCGGGCCGCTTTCATTTTATCGAGAATATCATCAGCCTGCGCACTGGTAAAAAAATGGCGCGCCGCACTGTCGGATCGCCAATAGTGGAAGGACCGCTCACCCCGATCATCGGTCTCAATGGCATAAAGACCGGGAATTTTGCAGTCAATCGTTACCATCAGATCGGTGCTAATTTTTTCAGTATGCAGATTATCGGTAATCCGTGCGCTGAAACTATCCCGGCCAAGGCCAGAAACATAAGAGACTGGCACCCCGGCGCGGCGCAGGTAAACGGCGGTATTATAGCTATCGCCAGCGATACCAATATCAGCCGCGCCTGCCGTCACATTTGACAATTCGATCATTGCCTCGCCAAAAATGATGACAGGCCCGTCGGCATTTTCGACTTCTGGATCGAAAGCCATTTGAAAACCTTTGTGCGCAAACCTGATACGTTTCCAAGTGCAAAATATACGGTTCGCCGTCCGGAAACGAGTTAAGACTACGACTTAAAGCGTCGTCCTAATATCACTTAAAGGGATGACGCTCTAGTGGCGCTCGTCACCCAGCTTCAGGAAGTAATCGAAAATTTCCGGTACGTTCCCCTCACCCATCCCGGCATCAAAAGCCGCTTGCAGATTTGCGGACGTTCCTTCGGCAATTTGCGCCCGAGTGCCCAAATCTTCAAGCATCTTTAGAAAATAGCCGAGATCCTTGTTGGCGTTGGCAACGGAAAAACCGAGATCGCTTACACCGTCAACGGCATAATTTTTACAAAACCCCATGAACGGCGAATTGGAGGGGCCCGACGACATAATGTCATAGAGCTGTTGGCGGTCGACCCCCGCCCGATCAGCAACCGCAAAGGCCTGGCTCATGGCGCAGACAGTTGTCATGCCCATAAAATTATTGATCAGTTTAGTCACGTGGCCGGCGCCAAGGGCGCCAAGATAAAAGACATTTTCGCCCAGAACATCGAGCACCGGGCGCACGTTTTCAAATGTTGTGGGATCACCTGCGGCCATAATATTGAGAAGGCCATCTTTTGCATGGGCCGGTGTACGCCCCAGGGGCGCATCAATCATGCCAACACCTTTTTTAGCGAGGTCAGCACCGATTTTTCGGGTTGACGCAGGGATAGACGTACCAAAATCAATCAGTACCGCCCCTTCCTTGAAGCCGCTCAGCAGACCATCATCGCCATAGACAACTTTTTCCACCACGTCGGAGGTGGTGAGCGCCAGCATCACGATGTCGCTGTTCGCGGCCAGCTCAGCAGGGCTTTTTGCCTGTGCTGCGTTCCCGCGCGCCAGAACCCGCTCAACAGCTTCCTGATTGAGATCAAGGATGTTCAGGGTAAAGTCATTTTTTTGCAGGCACTCCACCATGTTGCCGCCCATGAGGCCAAGGCCGATAAAGCCGATTACCGGTTTCGTCATCTGTTCACTGTCCTTTTATCCATAGGGGCGCTCCTAACGGGCCGCGCCATTGATTACGATTTTGGCTTGAGGGGCTGAATGGTCCCACACAAAACGCAAACGCTAAATATTGCCGTCAGCGCCAGCCCGGCACCCACAAAAAAGACCGGCGTGTAATTTGCCCCGGCTGTGAGAACTGGCACCAGATAGGTGAGCCCTGCTGCGGTCAATTTTGCCGCCATACCGGCAAAGCCAGCCAGCGTGCCAACGGTTTTGCCGCCATAAAGATCGCTCGGCAGGGTCTGCACATTACCAATGGCCGTCTGAAACCCAAACAGAATGATAAACATTAATGTCAGCGCCAGCACCGGTGTGGTGGCAACAGCCATGGCCAGCAAAGCCGGCAGCATGATAAGGCAGCCAAGGGTGACCGTAAATTTGCGCGTGCGATTGACGCTCCACCCCGATTTCAATCGGTTTTGCGCAAGCAGTCCCCCGAACCACGCGCCAAACATCGCCCCTACAAAAGGCAGCCAGCCCGAGGCGGCAAGGCTTTTTACGTTGAACCCGTGCACCTCAAACAGATAGGTCGGTATCCAGATGATAAAAAGCCACCAGATGGGATCAATGGCAGCTGACGCAATGATCACGCCCCAGCTTTCCTTGCGCGACAGCAATTCGCCCGTGGACGGATTATAGCCCCCATCGGGTGTACCATCCTGGTCAAGATCCTCATTGTCTTGACCGGTCAGAATATAAGCGCGTTCTTTTTCGGACAGCCAATCGTGCACCGCCGGGGGGCCTTTAACAATGGCGAGCCATGGGATCAGCCAGACCAGACCGGCTATCCCCACACCGATGAAGATGATCTTCCAATCCACCAGCAGCGCCAGATAGCCGATCAACGGAATTGAGATAATGCCCCCAATTGCTGCACCCGAGTTAAAAATCCCCTGGGCGAGCGCACGCTCCTTAATCGGGAACCACTCCGCATTGGCCTTGGTGGCGCCGGGCCAATTGCCCGCCTCCGCAACCCCCAAGATTGCCCGGAAAAAACTGAAACTCAGAACGCCCTGCGCGAGGGCATGGGCGGCCGTGGCCAGTGACCACACGCCAATGGACAACACAAAGCCAAGCCGCGTGCCAATCCAGTCAAAAATCTTGCCAAAAATCGCCTGACCGAAAGCGTATGAGAAGATAAACGCAACTGAAATGGTCCCAAGTATCCGTTTATGGCCATCGGGCCCGAGATCCGGGAACAGATCGGGCGCAATATGCTGCGGCCACAAAACATTGATGGTCTGACGATCAATGTAATTGATGATCGTGGCGAGCGCCACAAGCCCCACAACTGCCCAGCGCAATCGACCGTCAAAAAGCCGCTTGATCATAAGATGTCACTTTCGGCCAAAAAGTCTTCACGCACAGGCGAGAACATATCGATCAGGATCCCCGCTTGGCGGCAGATCGCCCCGTGCATCACGTGAGGCGCCACAAAAAAACTATCACCGGCGCTGAGACTGCGTGTCTCCTCGCCCACGGTCACGTCAAACCGGCCTTTTTCCACGAGGACAACTTGCGTATGCGGATGGTTATGGAGTGGGCCCTCCGCGCCCTCGTCAAACCAGACCCGCACGGCCATTAATTCATCATTATACCCCAGGAATTGACGCTTAATCCCGGGGGCGACGGCCTCCACAGGGGCCTCGGCCTGATGGGTAAAAGCTGCGCTTTGCTGCGCGGGGGTTTTGGGTGAAACCGGACTGGTATTGTGCATCGCTATTTCCCCTCCTCTTGGTTTATTTCTGATGGAAACAGATGGTAAGGGCCCGACCATTGATGGGTCTTGCCACGCGCCAATACGGTGTAGGATTGGGTGTCATCCGTACCAAAACCAATACCGAGGGCAATAACTGCCCCCGATTTCGTTGTGATCTGAACCAGCGCCGCGCCTTCCCCGTCATATGATGAAATATCAGCGACCGCAGAATGGCTGTTAACCGTATATTCAACCGTTGGATTATATTCACCATGGGGCTCAATAACCGAAGCGAACGCCGCATTGCGGGCCCGGTCAACCCGATAAATAAAGGCTGGCTCCCGGCGCAAATTAAAATCCGGATCATTCGCCCCGATTTCAGCCATGATCACCGACGCACCCGCAGGCACCGATGAGGTGACAGAGTAAAACCGCCGATCAAGAAGCCATGTCATTTGCGCAAGCCCGGCCTCGCCATTGTTCGCGAGTGTTGAGATGTCGCCCTCGCCCACGCGCCACAAATGCTGATAGCCATTTTGCGTCCCCAAGGGCATGCGCGATTGGGTGTCTGCAGTCAACGGCATATTCGTTTCAACCAATTGGCCATTATAATAAAATGGCAAATCATATTGATGCGGCGTTGCCGATTGCGCCGTGAACAGATCAATAATGACGGGTTTTGCGAGCGCTGTGTCTTTGACAATGGCAACGGTGCGGGCCAGTTCCACACCTTCATAAGCGGTATCAATTCGCGCCGTCGTCGCGTGCAGACTGTCATCGGTATAAAACGCGCCCACAGCGGGGGCATGTTTATTCCCTTCCCTCGTGCGGCCCCCAAAATGGCTGGCCCCATCAACGCTTAGCGTATTATGCGCAATGGTTTGTTTGGCGAAGCTTTTGTTTTCAGGCAGGTAATGACCGCCAAATTTCGCTTCCACATTTAAAAACCGCGCGGCACCATAATCGCGAAGGATTTCATAGCCAGCATCATAGACAAGAATACCCAGCTTATCGAAATGGCCGTGGCCAAGCCCCTGGGCGGTATTTTTAACAACCACGGTCAGATCATCAGGCCGCGCTGAGGCCCGCAGGATATCAAGCGCGCCGGTATCGCCTTGCGCCCCATCGCGTAAGCGCATTGATTTGTAGGCAAACGGTTTTGCCTTCCCAGCTGCCAGCGCATCGGCCACGGCTTTACCACCCATTGTGGGCACAATTTTGCCTTGCGCCTCGGCAATTGCCAGCAATCCCGCATCGCCGGTGAGGTCATAGGCGATTGCAACGCCATACTGCAATTCCGTTGTGGCGATATCCTTATCTTTTAAGGCGTCATTGATGGGGAAAAACCGTTTGCCGTAATTCTGTTGGATCGTCGCGTAGATCGCTTTTTCAAGAATGCCGTCCCGATACTGAAAAATTTTGCGCTCAGGCTCATTCATCTCTATCGCCTGACCAAAGAGCACAAATGGCATCAGGGCGTAGCGCTGATAATAGGGCCCCTCATTATAGTACCCATCGGGGGAGAACAGCACTTCGAGCTGCTTCAAAAATCCGTAGTCACCCGATTGATCGAGACCAAGAAGTGCGCGTTTCACATAGACATCATCACCCAACACATAGCCAGTCATCCCCACCGCGGCCGTCGCCCATGTGCCGTGATTGTGGATCTTGTTGAAGGTGGAGGATGAGCCCTCCGACAAGAATAGCGCCACGGGCCGCAAGAGTTTTGTCTCAATCTCGCGGCGTGTCTCCGACGTGAGAATGTCTTTGACGCTGGCATATCCCTGGATGGCGTGGACCAGCCACCAACTCTCATTCAGGTTTTGCCAGAACAAGCGACCGGGCGATTGCTCTTTTTGTTCAGGATGCAAGCCAAGGGTGGGGTAGAGCGCAGCATAGGCGAGAAAAAGTTTCTCCGCATGGGATGCATATTTCTTGTCACCGGTAAAACGATAAAGCTGCCCCAACTCATAAAGCGTTTTTGCATTAAGTTTATGCTGTTCGTGGGTGTACCCGCCGCCCGCATCTTTTGGCACGGGCACGGCGAGCGGTAAGGCCAATTGGGCATCAAGTTTCTTGGCGAGCTGCGCAAGAGTGGCGTTAAAAGAAATCGCCGTTGTCTGGGCGGCGGGACCCGTTGCTGAGTCGGCAATGTCCTCAACAGCCTCGACCTTTGGTGTTTCCACTGCATTCGCCGTGTCGCCCTGCGCGCAGCCGGCAAGCCCAAGACAACTCACCGATGCCAGACCGAGAACCATCGCAACGGAACGTTTAGCGGTAATGTACTGGCGCCAGGTGCGCGCCCAGCATCCTCGCTTTATCCTACCAATCATTGTGAACGCCGCGTCCCTCATATCTAACGGTCCTGATATCGATTGTTCGTGATGACGGCCGTGGGCGGTGTGGCGGCGTTTAGCTCAGCATTTTTTGGTGCAGGTGTCGCAACAAAATCATTATCGTCAATCCGGGTTTTTGGCTCACCCACCGTGTGGTTTACAAGAATGGCGGGGCTATCTTTGACCATATTGCCGGAAATATCCGTGACCTGCACACCGTGTAAATGAATAGACGCGCCCGAGCGATTGCGCTTACCGCCGCCCACATTCATCAATGTTGATGCCTGCAGGCGAAAATGCGGCCCAAACGTGCTTTCGTCCGTGCCACCACGATAAAAATCCACCAGCGCGCCCTTCACGTTCGTAAAGGTAGAGCCGGTGATCGTGAGATATTCGGCATTGTAAATGCCGTAATCATCGCTTTCCTTATCGAGCTTAAGAATGGCACCGGTGACATCGGTAAAGTCTGAACTATCAATAATAATTCGGTCGGCAAATGTTCCCTTCGCGGCGGAAACTACGTGGAAGGAATGATTGACATCAAGGTCAATAAAAGAGGTGCGGTGAAGCTCAAGACGGTAATTCTCCAGCATCGAATAAGGGCTGGTACGGATCACGGTGTTGCCCGCAGTATCTGGCGCCTCAGCACCCGAAATTGTCAGTCCCTCCAGCTTTAGGCTACCGCCATTGATAATCTCAAAAAGCGCTGTGCGCTCAAAAACAATTTCTGGGGACCTGCGTTTACCACGCGCGCGTATGGTCAGCGGCTTGTCCACTTTGAGAAATTTGGCGACCCGATGCGTACCCGCGGACAATTCGAGCACGTCCCCAGCCTTGGCGGCATCAATGGCGGCAAATAGGGCACCGCGCTCCGCGGAAACGCGGGTCACCTTACCGCTATCAAAAGGCACAACGGGCTCGGTCTTTGCGTACCACATGACCCCTGTCTGATCTTTTTGGGTCACAACAAGATCACGGGGCAGGCCGCTCTCCACCCCGATTGGCGGATAGAGCAAGCCGTTTTCAGCGCGGGTCATGAGGAGATCGTGCGCGCGCGTAAAACCCGGTGCGAAGTCCGGCGCCGCCATGGGCGCAATCAGATTATCGGCGAACCGGATACCTGAGACATCGTCATAAACAGTGAAAACATCTTTATTCTCCTGATGATAAATCAAATTATCCGTAAACCGACTATCGACAGGAACCGCGCTACGCTCTTCATCACTACCCGCGGCCAGTTGTATGTTATCGCTATTGATCAAACTGTTCCGCTCAATCACCGCATCTTTTACCTGGTGGTAGCGATTGATTGGCGAGTCGGGTACACCGTTCATTACCACGAGCGCGCCGCCAAACCGTGTCCCCTTTAACCCCTCCATGTAATTGCCGGAAATGGTTTGGCCGGCATTGATCACACGAATGCCGCCGGTATGGTCGGCCCCCTCCCCGAAAAATACATTCCCCGTAACGAGGTTATTATTGCCGTGGCGCATGGTGAGCGTACCGCGCGAACGGTAAAACGTATTGCTGCGGAAAGTGTTACGTCCGGATTTGTTGGAGATGATTTCCAATTCGCCGTCGCACCGGTCAAAGTAATTATTCTCCACCACCGTAAACGAATCTGTCAGCGAATAATGGCTGGTGCCAATGCGCAAGGTTTCGCCACCATTGGAGCCTAGGATTGGCCGCGGTCCGAAATAATTATGGTCGATACGGTGACGGTTTTCCTGGCTTTCCGGTGTGTTAAGCCGCACCGCCATGGTAACGCCTTTATTCCGTTTACCGACGAGATGATTATGGTCAAAGCGATTATTCTTGCCATACATAATGACCCAGAAATCAGTTTCCTGACGTTCTGGCTGGTTATAGTTATCAATAACTGTTTGGCTGATACGCGAATGATGAGCGAGCATTTTGCTATCAGCGCGGAAGGAAATCACCTCGCGCGTGGGCGAATACCCATCTTTGAACACCAACCCGGTAACATGCAAATGCTCGCCGCCGATGCGAAGGTTGGATTGCCCGCTCAGAATGACCTTGCCCGGTGTTTCCGAGCGCAGCGTTAGAGGCGCGTCTTTCTGGCCTTTGCCCTTAAAGACAATTTCGAAATCGCGCCAGACGCCGTTTGCTAAAACGATTTCATCGCCCGGGGTGAGTTTTTTTAACGCCTTGCGATAGGCATCCTGAGTGTCAACACGGTATGTTTCTGCGCCCACCTCGGCAGAAACACCAAAACCCGCAATGATCAGTACACTGGCAAAAAATACTGAACAAGTATTTTTACGGGGCCCACGTGCCCTCATCATTGACGCTATCCGTTGACTGATACGGCGTGATGCCATTGTACGCTCCCTAAGTCGTCTGCGTCGCTTCAGCGATAATTGGCAAAACCATAAGATGAATTGGGATATTGGACAACAACTATCGCAGTCCAGTTGGCATAACAGGTCTTTTTTTTGGTATGTAAAAGGCCACCATCAGGACAATTGGCGATGCAATTGCCCTTCGCCCCTGGCTACTAATACTTGGCCGCTAATCCGTAGCCGCTACCCCTACGCCTTATGGCCCAATGAAAATTCTAAACCGCGACAGAACCAATAAGAAAGCGCTCGCGGCTTTCGCGGGTCCGCCGGCGTGCTTCTTCGATAGCCTCGGCTTCTGTGGCGCTCAACATGGCCTCAATAATACATTTGAAATGGGTGCGCATGGCTTTGCGCGCGCGCTCCGGATTGCGTTTGCGCAAGGCCGCGACGATGTCGGTGTGTTCCTTCAAGCGCATTTCAGGATGCATGCCGCAAATGCGTTCATAGGCGCGGCGTACTTCCGGCTTTTCCGAGCGAATACGCCAAAGCCGTTCAACGGTTTCAAGCATCGCGTTGTTTTTCGTGGCGCGCGCCACGGTCATGTGAAACTGGCGATCCGCATCTTCTTCGAGAGGGCTGTCGGGGTCGGTATCTTCCGCCATGCGCTTTACGATCGCCTCAAGCCTATCAAGCTCTTCATCAGTGATTGCCACGGCAGCGAGGGCGGCTGCCTCTGATTCAATGGCGGACCGCGCCTCGGTCAATTCAAACGCGCCCACGTTCGGCAGCGCATTGAGATCGCTGGTGCCGGGTTTGACCACATAGACACCGGACCCTACGCGGATATCGAGCATGCCAACCGCTTCCAGCGCAATCTGCGCTTCGCGCACCGTCACCCTGCTGACGCCCAATTCCTCGGCAAGATCACGCTCCCCCGGCAACCGACTACCGGGCGGATAGGTTCCCTCCATCACCATCGCTTTAATCCGCTCGGCAATAGAATAATACAGTCGCTTGTCGGTCATAAGCCGCGCATTTCCTGCCTACCAAGTCCTTATTGGAGAAGAAAATGCCACCATTTGCGACACTATAAATCTTCTCCACGCAATTCATACCAATTTACCTGGTCATTTGACAAGCAAAGCCTTTCGGCATGATTAAAAATTAAAACCCGCCCGATGGCAGCGAGCCATCGGGCGGGTCAATGCATTGCGAGGCTCAAAAACGCCCAATGTGCGGTTTTTGGGTATTAGAAACGTACCCGCGCGCCGAAGAAGATGCGCGGACCAAAATCATTGACCTGGAACACATCATCACGAACGAAAGCAGAGTCGGACCGCGGCTCACTGAACAGGTTGATCGCCTCAGCCGTCAAGCGGATATTATCCGTAAGCGAATAATAGGCCCGCGCCTCCCAGACGCCAACCGCATTCACAAAGCGCAAGCGCGTCCCATCGGACACGAACGGTTGGAAATACTGATCGCGATATTTGTAGTTTACCTGGAGATCGAAATCGCCAATCTGCCAGTACACCTGCGCCGAAAGCGTATGTTTTGACAAACCGGGAATGGTCGCTGGCGCGATAATTCCCTGATTGGTTTGGGTGATGTTTCCGTCGAGGCCGGTAACAAAGAGGTCGCCGTACCGACTATCTTCAAACTCGAAATCTGAGTCCGCAAAGTTGTAATTGATCCGTGCACCAAGCCCGCTCAAAATACCGGGCAAATAGCTGAACCGGTGCGCAGCGGTCACTTCAAAGCCCCAGAGATTGCTAGTGTTCTCGTTGGTTTGCTGAACCGCAACCGGGAACGTCACATCTTGGCCATTCAGAGGGAAAACCTCATTGGCGATAACGTTAGAGAACCCGCCTTGGAAGATTTTATAATAGCCGGCAATGGCAAAGATGGAATCCTCATCGGGGTACCATTCCGCCCCGATATCAAAGTTCCACGACATCAATGGATCGATAGACGGATTACCATTGGCCGTCACATTCTGGATCAACTCCTCAACAGTTTCGGCATCTTCGTCGTCACCGATCACATTGATGTTGCGACCAAAACCCATATCCGCCGGGTCGGCACGTGACAGGGCGCGGAACACACCCATGCGCAAGAGTTTGTCATCGCCAATTTCAAAAACCGCATTCGCACTTGGCAGGACGCGGGTATAGTCATGTTCTTGCGTCACCGCCTCAAGGTTCCCCTCGGCGACGGTGAAAACACCGTCGGTTTGCGTCACGGTTAGCTCTGGCCGAAAGCCGATTGCTTCCACCTCGGTGCGCACAACCCGTACCCCGAGATTACCCGATACGGGCAAGCCCGCAAACTGGGTTTCATAGCCCGCCATGGCGTAAAACGCCTGGGTCACTTCCTGAACGTCAATCGTCTGGCTGTTAATCCGCTGTAGCTCCGGAATATCAGCACTAAACGCCGTAAGCGGATCATCAACATCCCCGCGATCCGCAATCGCAAGATTGATCTGATCAAGCACACCATTCAATTCGGCAATCGTTGTGTCGGCCACACAACTGGCGTCAAAGGTTGCGAAAGAATTCGTGCTGCTCAGAACATTCCCGTCATCGTCAATATTGGTGACGAGATCGCCGGTCCGCACACTGCTGAGGAAGTTCTCTTCCGGAAAATCGCGGCGGCAAGCCTGATTAACGCGGCCGATAATATCCACATAGCTGGAGGCAAGGCCGGTATCGTCACTACCATCTCCGTCAACAACCTGGCGGTTATTGACGTTAAGATCGGTATTGTCCTCAATTTCCACCGAGAAACGACCGGATGTTACGGCAAAAGGATTACCGGAATCGATACCGCCGGGCAGCTCCAGATAGTCCTGCTGTGCCCAGCGCAGACCGGTCGATAGCGTCGTGAAGAAGCCGTTATCAACTTCATATTGCGCATCAAGACGACCGGAATAGATGGAGTTATCCCGGAACCGATCATTATCGATCCGAACCCGCAAGCGATCAACGAAATTATCGGGATCGTTCACATCAAACTCTTCGTCGAAGAGCGTATATTGCGGCACGATACCATTTGTCCGGTCAAAGACGATTACCGGTGAGATATTCGACTGAATCCGAAACTCCCGCGCATTTTCCGTCCGCTGCGTGTTGGAGTAGCCGAAATCTGCGGCAACCGTGAACCGGTCAGTAATATCATAGGCAACATTGACGCCGCCGCCCACATAGCGTTCCTGGCGCTCAAAATCGCCGCCACCGATTTCAATCGTATTGTCGGTAATCTGGAACAGAACCGCACCGCTATCGGTAAATTGCAGACTATCAAGCGTGGTCGTCGATCCGCCCGGCCCAATATTGAGCGAGGTGTCGTTGCGCCGGCCACCATTGAACGTCAGGTCGTTGCGAATTTCTGACTGGGTCCGCTCTGACCATTGGGCATCAACATTGATCTCCATGCGTTCGCTTGGTTGCCATTGGATGGCACCAAATAACGCATCACGTTGGTCACGCGTATCATTCTGGCGAAACGCGCGCTGTGACGGGGCGAAGACAAAAGGCACCCCGGCGTCAATTGCCTGCCCCGTTTCAGGATCAATCGTCGTGTCAAACCCCTCAGTATCGGACCCGCGTTGATCAAGATTATCAGGGTTCCGGCGATCGTTAAAATCATCACAGTCATCATCGCCGCGATCAAGCGTTTCGGGATTGTTGGAAAAGCCGGTGAACGTCCCGCCATTTGTTTGGTCAGTAAACTGAGCAAGCCCATCACTAATCACGCAGGCAACGCGCGAATTACTGGTAGGACCTGTCTGCCGACTCTCGGCCTCGGGCTGCGAGATGTCGCTCAATTGCCCGCCAATGGCGATACCAATACGCCCGCCACCAATATCAAATTGATCTGTGTAGCTGCCCGTAAAACGATATCCGATATCACCAGCCAGGGTGTCGACCTGGTTCAACTGGTCAGGGTTCACGTTGCCTTTGGCTTCAAATTGCAGTCGGCGCTTACCAAATTCCAGCGGCTTGATGGTTTCCAGTTGGATTTGACCGGCAACGCCGCCCTCAATCTGGCTTGCATCCTGCGTTTTGAAAACGGCGAGTTTGTTGATGATTTCCGATGGGAACTGCGAAAAGTTCACCGACCGATCGCCAGACCCGTTGGTCGCCGCGCGGCCATTCACAACGGTTGACGACAGATAGGGACCCAGACCCCGGATGGAGACCTCAGTCGCGCCGCCATTTTCCCGGTGGGAGGCAACACCAACAATGTTTTCTAGTGCCTCACCAATCGACAAAGCGGGGAGATCACCAATTTCATCCGCCGACAAACCATCGACAAATTGCTGCGCGTTACGCTTAAGATCAATCGAGTCTTGTATAATCCGCCGACTACCCTGGACAACAATTTCGTCATCAACCTCATCGACAGCATCAGCGCTCTGTGCCAGGGCTGGCGCGCCACCGATGAGTAAGGCCGGCGCCATTGCTGAACTCAAAAGAAATAAGCGACGGGCAGAGCCTTTTGTTCGCGTGGATTTAGACGGATTCTGTGCGTGATGTTGGTTCATGTGTTCCCTCCGGTTTACGCAATTATTTTTTTTTCACTGCAAACTATTGGCTACCGGGTGTCAACCTGTCGAAAAGGCCAAAAAATCTAAATTGGGCTGATTTATCCCTATACCAATTTTCAGAATTTCATTAATCCGTTGTAAAAATTGAAAAAAATTGAAAAATGGTAACGTGCGGTCCTTGTGACCCGATAGTCACAATCGGCCTATAACCTGCATATGCCTTTATGCCTCCCCGTCTGCGTCCAGATACAAAAATGGCCCGCTGATTCCAGGGAAGGAAAGAACAGCGAGCCATTACGGTAGAATGAGCCATGCGCGAGGCGCAGCCCATTCACCGGGAGGAACCGTTAGAACCGGTAGGTTGCGCCAAAGGTAATCCGACGATCAGGGATCCCTTGGAAGCAAAGCAGCGCATCATCATTCACACAGAACTGCTGGATCCGCGACTTGGTCAGATTGATGGCTTCAACACCCACATTGAAATTCTCGGTCACATCATAATTGATACCGGCATTCAATTGCCCTCGTGCGGCGGTCACGGTTGGGAAGCCAAACGTACTGTTCAATGAGGCACCGCCCGCCGTATCAAGTGTGCGGAAGGAACTGCGCCACGTATATCGCGCCCGCGCGGAAATCCCGAATTTCTCATAGAAGAGCGTCACGTTATAAGCATTTCGTGACAGGTCGAGCAAACCCTGAACCCGCGTGACGGGCACGAAGTTAGCATTATCAAAAACGCCATTAATGGCGTTGAAGACTTCCGTCGCCCGAGCAGAGGAATTGTTTGTTGCCTCACCGCCATCAAAGTCCTGCAACGTGTAGTTGGCAAGCATGCCGAAACCAGAGGCCCAGCCCAGCCGATCTTCCCAACCGGAAAGATTATACTGGAATGCGAACTCCACACCGGTCTGCGTTGTGCTGCCGGTATCATTGATGATGGTTTCAAGCGGCACACAAAGGCCATTACCCAATTGATCGGAGAACACATTACGATCCGGAATGGGGTTAAAAATACCTCCGCCCTCACAAGGCGGCGTGATATCCCTGAAATCATTTTCATCAACCACAGGCTCTTCAAGCTGTGACACAAAAATCCGATTACGTTCCTTGTGGAAGAAGCCAACCGTAAATACAGCCTCTGGCGCAAAGTACCACTCGGCGGAAACATCGAATGACGTTACGCTTTCGGGTTGAAGATCAGGATTCCCAATCTCAACCGCATTATTCGGTCCTGTTGGGAAAACAATAGATGTGGACAAGTCCTGGAAGTCTGGCCGCCGGATATCTTCACTCCAGCTTGCCCTGAACTGCAGATTGTCCGTTGGGCTCAACACCAAGTTCACCCGGGGTAGCCATTCATCATAACCACCTGTTGTTACCACCTGGGTGATCTGTCCGCCAACGTCGGAATTGCCCGTCGAATCGATCTCTGTACTGAGATACCGCAACCCAGCATTGCCCCGCAAAATACCAAATTCGAAATTCAGCTGACCATAAGCAGCATGGGTAGTTTCATCGATATCAAAGAACGATCCGGTATCTGAAGACGGATCACTCAGCGACCGCATGCCAGGCTGTGACGCCAGAGCCGCTTGTAACGTTGCGAGGGTCCCTTCGGGATCATCAAATGCTTGATTTGGGTCAATGAGGAGGAAGTTACGGAAGGCGAGTTCCCGGCCATCAGCATCGCCGAAATTTGATGGGCCCGGCACTAGCAATTCAGAAAATAGTGAGCCGTTCGGACTATCTGCAATCTGACTCAACCCGATACTAGACCGAACCAAATCAAATGTGCTGGCGGTGTTGTTGAAGCGGTACCCCACATCAACTGAGGTTACCAATCCGCCAAGCCCGCTATCCACAAGATCATAGGAAAAATCCGCACGGAAAGCATTTTCAGAATTTTCGGTACTGTTTCGCCCAACCGTCACGGCATCAAGGACGACATTGTTGGGGTTCAAAAGGTCCTCAACACTCGGCGCAAATGGCGAGTCAAAAGCAACACCAAAAGTTAGCGCTCCGCCCGATAGATCATAGGCAAAGGGCACACTGTTGTCGTTGCTCGACCCGTCAGGCGGCGTCAACGGATTTGGGTTGATAAAGTTCAGCGTGGTGCTGAGATTCGGATTGACCGTATCGGAGCTTGAAAGCGACCCTTCAATCCGGCCGGAAAGGCGGCCAACGGTCCATTCGGTTCCCAGGCTGAATATCCGGCTATCGGTTACGCGCGCCCCAGTATCGCTGGAAAAACGCAAGTTGGGATCATCATCGTCAACCGATGGTATGGGGTTAATGGTCCCGCGGCTAGCTGCCTCGATTGAGCCAAGGTCGACGCCATCAATGACACCAAAATTGATTGTCTCAAACGCGTCCGGCACATTGAAGTTACGCACGGCGCTGACGCCGGAGCCTTGAACGCGCGAGCTATCCTGACGACGTTCCTGATCATTTATTATCGTATCGAAGTAGAACATGATGTTCTCATTCGGCGCCCATTGGGCTGTACCAGCGATATTCAGGGTGTCGAATTCAAAATTTTCCAATTCTTGGTTTAGAAATTGGATGGGCAGGAAATCAAAGCCTTGCGCTGCGGGACGCTGCGTTGGCTGATCCTCTAGATTACCGTTCCGAATTACGTCTGCATTGATATTTTCAACCAGATTATCGCGGTCAACCCGGGGGCGGAAAGACGTCGCTTCCTGCTGCGTATAACTACCGCTGACAACAATACCAAACTGGCCGGCTTCTGTGTCCCACCTATTACCTAATGAAGCGGCAAAACGGGGTTTTACCGATTCTGACAGGTCACTATACTCGCCTTGACCGCGCACAACGATCAAAGGCTCAGACAAATCTAGCGGGCGGATCGTACGCAGATTAATCGTACCCCCGACAGACCCTTCAATGGTTCTGGCTTCCGGCGCCTTGATAACTTCAACGGCCGCGATGATTGCCGCGTTTACATCTTCGAAACTAATCCCGGTACGTCCCGTTCCCGACGCCACCGTAGAAACACCGTTAATTTCTGTACGGTTCGCATTTGTACCGCGAATTTGAACGCCGGTACCGACGCCGGCCGTCCGGGTAATCTGGATACCCGGCAGGTTTTCCAGAACCTCCGCCAGGTTTTGATCCGGCAACTTACCGATATCGATAGCCTGAATGACTTCCACCAGACTGGAGGCATTGCGCTTTTCATTGAGCGCATCGGCCAAAGACTGCCGAATACCCTGCACAACAATTTCGTCGTCGACATCATCAGCCTGCGCCATACTGGAGGCAGCCGTCACTGCGCTTATTCCCATGGCCAACGGCGCAATCGCGGATGTCACCAACAATCGCCGCTGCCACCGACGCGCCCTGCCCTCACGGGCCCCTGAAACTTGGGTCATTAAACCCTCCCTAAAACGAGTTGTTATTTTGTTATTTAAATAGCAAACCTCAATTCGAACCAAACTGTCAACCGAAATGACAGGCCGATGAAGGGAATTGGTTTGGTATTTTGGTATTTTGGTATGTATGGCAAGAAATCCCCGAAAAGCTGCGAGCGCCGTAAGGACGTGGTTACGCCTGCTCCCTCATCGATCAACCACCGAAGCGGTTGGGTACGTTTGCGCGCAGCAGATTTATTCAATCGTGACAGTTTCGAACGATTGGTAAGGGCGCGTGCCCGTTTGGCTACCGGTAGTGACGCTTAAAACGCCCGAAAGCGACAATGCCATGGCAAGCTTTGCGGGCTGGCGCCTATTTCTGGTGAACTTGGTTTGACCTTCTCAGAAAAAAGAGGTGGTGCATTATTTACTTTTTCGACGCTACGGACCGGCGTCCTAAATGTAATAGATCAATCCGGAGGTGGATGCTTTTCTTAGCATAACGGCTCCATTTCGAAATTCTCGGGGATAACTATCCCCGTCTTTCAGACTGGTCTTATGCTTGTCGGTATGAACCAACATCCTGCATCCTGCCCCCTAACGGGCAATCCCTATGCGTATAAGGAGATGGCGCTTCATCGGCGAGTAGAGCTGACCTTGATGATGCTGGTTTTACTGTTGTAGACACGCCGACTAAGCGAAACCCTGATCACGTTACTATTACGACACCAGACCCGGTTACCCCGGAAGATGCAAAGAAGTTTAACGCGTGCTTTGATGATTGTTGACTAATATGAGTTTGAAAAAAATATTCACTGATGGAGTAGAGTTTGGTGATGGTATCGTATGTCCGACATCTCCATTTTCTAGTTTGATTATCCTTGATTTTTATGATGGTGCAATCGAGGGAATTGCTCATATAGCGAAGACAGATTTACTCGTTTATTTCATCAAAGTATGGTGGGATGATCATCAAAACAACCGATTATTCGACGCATATATTATTGAACGCGAGGAGCTGCGCGAACTTGATGTGGCTTTGTTTAATGAGGTTGAAAAACGCCTTGTTCCGCAATTCTCAGCAACATCGAACCTTACGAACATAGAGTTTGACAGGGCAAAAGTACTCCAAAAACTGACGAGTTCAGCAGCGACAACCCGTATCATCATACTTTGTGAGCAAATAATGGACGAGTTGTTTATCAGGCCCGTTGACTCTTAAATCCTGAGGGCAAGATAAAGCGAGGTTCCCCTGAGGGGCGAACTCGCGGCTAACGCTTTGTAATTACGATTTAAAATATGGCACCAAAATGGTGCCCCCTTGGGGTGTAACTGGTGCCAAGCCCTGCCGGGCCGTCTTCACTGAAAGCGATCCACCGGATGAATTTCCGAGCGCTACAAAGAAAGGCGGCGCTTCTCGGTGACCAGTGGGAGCCAATTTCCGATGATGAGTGCGAAGCCGCGCTGGTGCAAAAGCATCGGCGGCTTTCATTGATTACAGCTGACGCAGCGCAGGCCGCGGCGCTCGCGACGCTTGATTATGCGGCTGTTGATCGCAATGCGTCCCGCGAAAGGATGGTTTGCCTGTCAAAGGCCATGTGGGCGCACCAGACCGCCGAGCGTATTCGCTTGGGCAAAACTGTTTTCCCTTCCCCCCGGACCAATACCGCAGAAAAGCCATCTTCGCGTGCACCAACAGCCCGCGGACCGAAAGAGATATCGACGCCGAAGAGCGCATTTTTTGACAGCAGTCATCCATATCAAATGCACACCGAAACGGCGGACAACCCGATAGAAGTATCCGGTGAGATTATGCCGGATGCGATTGCATTGGGAACACGTGATCAGTACACAATGGTTATCGGAAATACTGCTTTATCAGAAGTAGCTGTCGATCAAGAGGGTCTTTACCAAGAAGAAAAGACCACAGAAACCACCAAAGGCTCAGAGCATAATCACGAGCATATCGGTTACGCGGCTACGTTCCGTGACGGCCAGCACGACCAGAACGCAACCTGCACAAGCGATGTGGGTGCGACGCGTTCTACCGGAATTCATCATCATTCAAAGATGGAAACCCCTAAACGGGATACCGGCACGCCAAATATGAATTGGCAACGTGCTAACCCGCCCTAAACAATAATTTCATTCGCTCACAGAGCGATAATGGCATATTGGCAATAAGGATCGCTTTGTTTCGCCTTTTGCCGACGCTGCGACCCATGCTTGGGCGTTGGCCTAGCCGTGCCGGGCCAATACTTCTTTTACCGCCCCAACAATATTCTGTTTGGGTACGGAAAACTGTGCGGGCTGATCTTCGCGCCAGGTGGTATTGTCTTCGATGTTGGCGGAGAGTGTAGCACCCAAGACTAGGTCTTTGATGGTGACGTCCCCGCGCGCGCGTTCGTCCTCGCCCTCAATAACCACCAAGGCGGCACCGCGTTTATCGGCATATTTTAGCTGCGCCTTCATGCCGGAACCGCCCATATAAACCTCGGCGGCGATACCGTTCGCACGCAAGGATTTAGCCATTTGCTGGTAGCCCGCCATCTCCGCCATATCGAGGGCCAGGATTACCACCGGACCAGGTGCTGCGGTTTCGGTGCCACGGATCAACTCAAGACAGGCGAGCAGGCGCGATACCCCAACCGAAATGCCCACGGCGGGCACCTCAATGCCCTTGAACCGTTTGATAAGATCATCATAGCGCCCACCGGACGCCACCGACCCGATTTGCACAGGATTGCCTTTAGCATCAACCAAATCGGCCAACAGTTCAGCCTCAAAAACAGGGCCAGTGTAATATTCAAGACCGCGAATAACGGACAGATCAATCTTGGCACGGTGGCTATCAAGACCGAGGTTGGCAAGCTGGCTTGCCATGGTGCTAAGCGTTTCGATACCCGCAACGCCAACGTCGCTATCGCCAATCAGGGTACTGAGCGCATCACAGGTCTCGCCATTGGTGGGTTTTGTCGCCTGCATAAAACCGAGCACCTTGGCGATTTGATCGTCGGCGAGCTTGGCCCCCTCAGTGAAAGCGCCGGAGGCGTCTTTGCGCCCCGGTCCCAACAGCGCCGCGACGCCTTCCGTACCCAGACGGTCATATTTATCCATGGAGCGCAGCACATGCAGTTTGGTTTCCGCCTGCTCTTGCCCCTCAAGGCCGATCGCAATCAACAGACCGGTCAGCACATTGCGGTCGTTAAGTCTGATCTGAAATTGGTCCGGCGCAACACCCGCCGCCTCAATGGCATCGGCAAGCATAAGACAGCATTCTACATCGGCATGGGGCGCGGGCGCACCCACACTATCGGCGTCGCACTGGGTAAATTGGCGAAAGCGGCCCGGCCCCGGCTTTTCATTGCGCCAAACGGGACCACGCGCATAGCGGCGAAAGGGTTTTGGCAACCCATCATAATTCTGCGCCACAAATCGCGCCAGCGGCGCTGTCAGATCATAGCGCAGGCTCATCCATTGGTCGTCATCATCGGTGAGCGAAAAAACCCCCTGGTTCGGCCGGTCAATATCGGGCAGGAATTTGCCCAGCGCATCGGTATATTCAAACGCCGAGGTTTCCAAAGGCTGAAAGCCATACTGGGCGTAGACGGCGCAAATGCGGTCAAGCATCTGCTGTTCGTCGATAACGTCCTTACCCAGACGGTCAATAAACCCGCGCGGGGCCCGTGCCTTTGGCTTAAATGTCTTTTGCTTTTTTGCCATGGGAAAGTTTGCCTTTTGGCGATTGATCGACGCCCACTGGTCAATGATGCGGCGCGTGAAGGGTTATTGCGCGCGTTCCAGCATTTGTACTTTTTCAATAACCACAGGGTCCACGGGGACATTGGACAGCGGCTGGCCGTTGCCCGCAAACTGGTCGGAGGTTTCAACCGTCGCGATTGCGTCAACAATATTCATGCCCGCAATAACACGGCCAAAAACGGTGTAGCCTGGCTCATCCGGGCGGCGCGCGCCGTGATTCAAAAAGGCGTTATCGTCGAGATTGATATACCATTGCGCCGTTGCGCTATTGGGGTTTTGCGTGCGTGCCATGGCGAGCGTGCCGCGATCATTATTGAGCCCATTATTGCCTTCATAGGCGATGGGCGCCCGGGTTTTTCGCTGTTCCAGAAAAGAAGAAAATCCGCCACCTTGGATCATAAAGCCGGGGATCACGCGGTGAAAAATGGTGCGCGTATATTGGCGCCCCTCCACATACTCAATAAAATTGGCGACAGAATTCGGCGCTTCATCGGTGTACAGCACAACCATAATATCACCCATGGAGGTGGTGATGATCGCCTTTGGTTTATCCGCAATGGCGGGGTCATCAATGGGGGTTTGGATAGTCGCCTCAAGCCGCGTGCGCGGTGTCGCGGCGGGCGCCACCGCTTGCGTATCTGCGGCGGTTTGATCGGTGGCGGCCGACGCGCCGGGGGCCGGTTTGTCATCCGCACCGCACGCACCTGCCAGTATGATCATTATACCGAATATAAGCCGTTGAGCCATGGGGCTGCCTCTTTCAAAGGGGGGTCGCCGGTGACCCCTTTAGTGAAATTGCTCATAATCCACCGGGGCCAATCTGTCGACCGAGCTGGTGACCGCTGGCATCGGATATTTCAATCCGCTGGCACAATTGAACAGGACACAATGGTCGGATCGGTCGATCAACCCGCGCGCCAACGCCTCCTGCCAGGCCACATAGGTTGCTGCGCCCTCGGGACAAAGCAAGACCCCCTCCTCCCGGCCAACGCGGGTCCAGGCTTCATGTATTGCGTCATCGGGAACCGCCATGGCAAATCCGCCGGACGCCCGCACCGCCCGCAAAATCAGGAAATCCCCAACCGCAATGGGCACGCGAATGCCCGCAGCAAAAGTATGGGCCTCCTCCCACAAAGGCGCGTGCTCTTCGCCCGCTTCGTAGGCTTTAACAATAGGCGCACATCCCGTTGCCTGAACCGCGACCATGCGTGGGCGATGGCTATCGATAAAGCCGAGCGCCTCCAACTCATCAAAGGCTTTCCACATGCCGATCAAGCCGGTTCCGCCACCGGTGGGGTAAAAAATCACATCGGGCAAGCGCCAGCCAAATTGCTGCGCCAACTCAAGACCCATCGTTTTCTTCCCCTCAATCCGATAGGGCTCCTTCAGGGTCGACACATCAAACCAACCGGTGGCTGCCTTGCCCTCACCCACCAGTTTGCCGCAATCATTGATCAAGCCGTTGACGCGGTAAACATCGGCTCCCTGCAGGGCGATCTCTTCCACATTGATTGCGGGCGTGTCATCAGGGCAAAAAACGGTGCTTTTCAGCCCAGCCCGGGTGGCGTAGGCGGCCATGGCCGCGCCGGCATTACCATTGGTAGGGATCGCGAGATGGGCAAGACCAAGTTCTCGCGCCATGGACACCGCCAGCGCCAAGCCCCGCGCCTTGAACGACCCGGTGGGCAGGCGCCCTTCGTCCTTCACAATCAGCGTGCCCGTCAGACTATACTTTTTCTTTGCCTGGCTAAGCGCGATCAGCGGGGTCATCACCTCGCCGAGGGAAATTCGATTATCCGGGTCAGCCACAGGAAGAAGCTCATGGTACCGCCAAAACCCGCCCTCGCGCGCCTCCCAATCAGCACGATCCAGCGCCTCGCGTAGGCGGGGCAGATCATACCGTACCAGCAATGGTCGCCCGGCCCGGGATAGTCCGTGCACCTCGCCTTTTGCGTAGGTCTCGCCCGTTAAGGAGCATTCCAGATGGCTAACAAACGAATGTGTCACGCCAGGAGACCCGCATGGTCACCATAAAACATCAATCCACCGCGCCAACGGGGGAAACCATACCCATAGATCAAAACGAGGTCGATATCGCTGGCCCGTTTGGCGATACCCTCTTCAAGGATTATTTGTCCTTCGGCCACCATCGCGTGCAAAATCTTTGTGCGGATTTCATCGTCGCTCACCGTGCGCCGGGTAATGCCTTTGCGAGCCGAGGCATCAATGACAAGCGCATCAACGATCGGATCAATCTGTGGCTGGCGATTACCGTCTTTGTACAGATAATAGCCAGCGCCGGTTTTCTGGCCCAGACGCCCCATCTCATAGAGCTTGTCGGCAATATCCACATACCGCTCATTGGGGTCACGGGTTGCATCCTCGCGGCGGCGATTGTGCCAGCCGATATCAAGACCGGCGAGATCGGCAACCTGAAACAGACCCATGGGCATACCAAAATCGCGCATGGCGCGATCAACATCCTGGGGCAAGGCGCCCTCTTCCAGCAGATATTCTGCCTCCCGACGATAGGCATTGAGAATACGGTTGCCAATAAAACCGTCGCAAACGCCAGACAGAACCGAGACTTTGCCAAGCCGGTCACCAACCGCAAAGGCCGTTGCAATCGCATCAGCGCTGGCCTTATCCGGCTCGATAACCTCCAGCAGCTTCATGATATTGGCGGGGCTAAAAAAATGCATGCCGATGATCCGATCTGGATATTGCGCCCCCGCTGCAATGGCGTTGATATCAAGATAAGACGTGTTCGATGCCAGGATCGTCTGTGTATCAACGATGTCTTCAAGGGCGCTGAAAACCTGACGCTTTACGTCCATGATTTCCACCACCGCTTCGATCACGAGATTTGCATCGGCGAGATCATTGAGAGTCGATATGGCTGTAACACTGGCCAATGCTGCCTCGCCCTTTTCCGCGGACAAACGGCCCTTTGCAATATTATCCATCAAGGCAGATTTAATCCGGGCGAGGCCTTTTTCGGCGGCCTGCGCGTCAACGTCATAAAGCTTGACGATGTAACCTGCCGACGCACAGGCGATGGCAATCCCGCTGCCCATGGTGCCAGCGCCCAGAATACCAACAGTGCGCACATCGCGCGGCGTGCCGGTTTTCAAAATCTCGAGTTTTTTATTTTGTCGCTCGGCAAAAAACGCATGGACGAGTCCCGCCCGCTGGTCAGAGGCCATGCAGTCGGCGAAGATCTCACGCTCCCGCTGCATACCGTCTTCAAACGGCAAAGTGCCCGTCGCGCGCACAGCCTCCAGCGTTGCGAGGGGCGATGTTTGCCCCCGTGCTTTGCTCTTTACCCCGACGATATAGTCATCAAGCCAAGCCTCATCAAAGTCAGCGGGCGCCGCCACATCACAAAGGGCCGGGCGGACAGCGTCGCCAGCAATACCCAACGCAAACTGTTTTGCTGTGGCAGTAACATCGCCTTTGGCAATCTGGTCCAGGAGGCCGATTTTTTGGGCGTAAGCCGCGTCAACGGGCTTGCCGCTGGAGACAAAAGCGGCACCATGTTTCATGCCCACCAAACGCGGCAAACGCTGGGTACCGCCGGCGCCGGGGATCAAGCCCAAATTCACTTCCGGCAAGCCAAGCCTTGCGGCGGGACTGCCAATCCGAAAGCGGCACGCCAAGGCCGTTTCGAGGCCGCCGCCCAATGCCGTGCCATTGATGGCGGCAACAACCGGCACGCGGCATTTTTCAAGGCGCGCCAACACGGCGGGCAGATAAGGCTCCGGCATCGGTTTGCCGAATTCGGTGATGTCCGCGCCCGCGCTGAAGAATTTTCCGGTTCCCGTAAGAACAACCGCGGTAATGGTCTCGTCGCCATCAACTTCATCAATTGCGGCCATCAGGCCGGTTCGCACGGCGTGGCCCAACGCATTGACGGGCGGGCTGTCCATCTCAATCAGAAAAAGGGAACCCTCGCGGGTCATTTTTACAACCATGCCAATCCTCTTTTCTCGCCGTCCTACCCGTTTAGGCGCGCGCTTTCGAATTAGCTAGCCGGTTGCGAACTGCCGCGCTTAAATGAACATTCTCAAACCGGTAAAAGCATGCCCCGACATTGGGGTATCCTTACCATGGAGGGTATTGGCCGCAGTTCAATCACGAACCCACCGCGCGCGTTATTGATCGTGATAAATGTGACTACTCATCACAAAGCCGAAGCCCGCCATGATCGTTAGCATCACCGTTCCGCCATTGGAGACGAGCGGCAGGGGCACCCCAACAACCGGGGCCATGCCCATGACCATGCCGGTATTGATCAGGACATAAAGCGCAAAGGTGACACAAACACCCGTGGAGGTGAGGCGCGCGAAGTGAGATTTAGCGCGCATGGCAATACCAAGGCCCGTGAGAATTACGGTAAGATAAAGCCCGAGGAGGCATACCGCGCCGATAAAGCCGAACTCTTCCCCGAAGACCGTAAAGATAAAGTCCGTCTCCATCTCCGGCAAAAACTTTAACTGACTTTGTGTGCCCTCCATCCAGCCTTGGCCGCCAAGCCCGCCGGACCCAATGGCAGTTTTAGACTGCAACAGATGATAGCCCTGGCCGAGGGGGTCTCGGTCGGGATCAAGAAAGGTCAGGATACGGTCGATCTGATACTGCTTCAGAATATCAAATCGGTAGGCGAAATAGGCCCCAACAACCGCCGCGAGCCCGCCGAGAAACGCAATCCGCCAGGATAAGCCCGCCGCCAGGATAATCGAAAGTCCGGTGGCCGCCAGCAAGATCGCGGTGCCGAGATCTGGCTGAATAAAGACAAGCCCCACCGGCGCGGCAATCATGGCGAGCGGCGGCAATAGATAAAGAAGATGGGAAACCTGATCGACGCGGATCGCATGGTAGTAACGCGCGAGCGCCATAACGAGACCGATTTTCATCACTTCGGATGGTTGAAACTGGAAGCTGCCAATTTCAATCCACCGCTGCGCGCCCATATTGACCGCACCAATGAAAGGAACAGCCGCGAGCGCCAGGAGAGCAGCAAAATAAATCGGATAAGCAAGCTTCATCCAAAAGCGGATACTTACCAGACCGACGATCAGCATCAGGACAAGTGCGGCACCAAAACGAACAGAGTGTTTGAATGCCCAGGGTTGAAAACTGCCGCCAGCCACCGAATAGAGCGTCGCAACGCCAACGCCCGCAATGGCACACAGCAGGAAGACAAGCAGCCAATTGATCTGACCCACCCGCTCACGCAGGCCCTTTGTTGGGGACTGCAACAGGATCGAAGAGAGCGGCACGCTTAATGGGGTCACGTTTTTTGCCCCCGTACTGTCGCCCCGGTTCCACCTGGTGCTTGGGCGACGATACGCGGGTCATAAGCGGGGCGCAGGGCGGGGTCTTTTTTCATAACCGCCTCCATAACCTTTTTGGCAACGGGCGCGGCGGCACGCGAGCCACTGGCGCCGTGCTCAACAACGATGGCGCAGGCGTAACGCGGATTATCAACGGGCGCGAAAGAAACAAACAAGGCGTGGTCGCGCAAATGGCGCGGCAGCTCCTCATTCTTCAGGATACGGCCGGTTTTCGGGTCACGTTGTAGGCTCGCCACCTGACCGGTGCCGGTCTTGCCAGCCATGGTGACGCCCTTCATGTCGGGCAGATCAAGCCGGGAGCGCCGGGCCGTGCCGCCGACCTCGTTGACCACCGCATCCATGCCGGCGCGCACCACATTGAGAAATTTCGGGTTTACCTCTAACGGCGCGGCATCGGGCGTGGGCACCAGCGTTTCGCCAACGCCGCGAACCAAGCTTGGCCGGATCGTCCGGCCTGTGGCAATCCGCGCCGCCATGATCGCCAATTGCAACGGCGTTGAGGTCACATAGCCCTGACCAATAATAACCGACAGGGTTTCGCCGCCAAACCATTGCTGGTTCTCCGGATTGTTGGCGAAATAGGATGCCTTCCACGCCCGGTCGGGGATAATTCCTTTTTTCTGGCCGGGGATGCCAATTTCAAACACTTGGCCCAGGCCAAATTCACGGGCCACTTTTGCCAGCAAATCAATCTCAAGCTTCTTAGCCACCTCATAGAAAAAGACGTCGCACGAATGTTTGATCGCCCCGCGCATATCGACCCAGCCATGGGTTTTCCAGCAGCGATGGGTGTTGCCGCCATAGCGGATTGACCCGCGACAACGCACACCAAAGGAGGTGGGAATGCCCGCTTCCTGCGCAGCAATCGCACTGATCAGTTTGAAGGTTGAGGCTGGCGGATAGACACCGCTGAGCGGTTTGTTCACGAGCGGTTTGGTGGCATCACTGTTTAAGGAGCGCCAAAGCCCCGGATCAATACCCACATTAAAATCGTTTGGGTTAAAAGCCGGCGTTGAGGCAAGCACAAGAATTTCACCTGTCTTTACATCAACAACAACCGCCGAACCGCTTTGATCGCCCAATGCCTCCATGGCAGCCATTTGGAGTTCGCTATCGATGGTGAGTGCAAGCTGTTGACCTTGCTCCGGCGGGGTCATGCCATCATCGATTTCGTCAATTACCCGGCCATGGGCGTTGACCTTGACGAGTTTTTCACCGGCCTTGCCGCGTAATTCGTCATCATACCGCTTTTCAAGACCCTCGCGGCCCACCTTAAAACCGGGCTCGCGCAGCATCTTGCGCTCGGTTGGCGAAAGCGCCGGATCTTGCAAATCACGATCATTGGGTGACCCCACATAACCGATCACAAAAGCCGACCCATTGCCCAAAGGATAATCGCGGGTACGCCCCTCCTCCGGAATAACGCCGGGCAGATGCGGCACCTGATAATTGATCTTTGAGAACGTGTCCCAATCGAGATTATTGGCGATTTCAACGGGCGTGAACCGACCGAGACGTCGGATTTGACGCAGGATACGGGCGCGTTTTTCGGCGCTGATATCAATATAGCCTTCCAACGCATCGAGCGTATCGCCAACATTGCGGGTTTGTTCGGGGATAAGCAGCACACGGAAATTCTTGCGATTGCTGGCGATCACCGTGCCAAAACGATCCACAATCTCCCCGCGCAACGGGGTCAGCAGGCGGCGGTTAAACTGGTTCTCCCGCGCAAGGTTGGCGTAGCGCTCGTGCTCCACCAGTTGCAGTTGCGCAAGCCGGTAAGTGACCCCGCCAAAAAGGGCAATCAAGCCGCCGCTAAATAAAAACGTCCGCCGCTTAAAAGTCTTTTCGCGTTCGGGATCATGGGAGCCTAAATTCACGCTACTCTCCGCTTGTTTTAGCTATCCGCCAGAACGGTTCGGCGAATAGTCCGGAACCCCGCGCCCAATAAAGGATATACACAAATCGTCACCAAAATCTGCACACTTATGCCGGAAAGCGGCAAAAGGCCCCGCGCAATAAGGCTGAGCACGAGCCAGACAAAAATACCGGACGTCACCGCAACAATTGCGAAACCCAGCCACACAACTTTCATATCCCGGCCGAGAAAATAGCCCCGCTGGGAAAGGACCCCATATTGGACAAGCAAATACACCATCGACCATAAACCAAAGGGCCCGCCCCCAAGCGCGTCCTGTAAAAGACCGAGCACAAAGACAAGTGAAGCGGGCAGTTTTTCCGGCTCATAAAGCGTCCAGAAATAGATCATCACGAGGGGCAGGATCGGCATGGGCACGATCCCCTCCGCTAGGCGCACCGGTAAGGCCAGCGCGATCACCCCAAAAAGACCAAGCGCAAAAGGCGTACTATTGGTGACAAACCGCCCGACGGTTTCGGCCCGTTCAGCCATTATTGTGGCTCTCCACTATTCGGGCTCGCAGCGTTTGGTGTTGCCGCAATCGCCTCTGCGGTGCCACCACCGGGCGCGCCAATTCCCGGCTCGTTGCTGACCGTCACCGGAAACTGATAGTCAAGGACCCTCACCAACCGGGTTTGTGTATAATCGGCATAAAGATCAATTTCGATTGTGTCGTCATCAATACGCGCAACCGTACCCACCGGCAGGCCCCGGGGGATCACACCGCCCGCGCCCGAGGTAAACACCGCCGCGCCCTCAGGCACGGGTGCTTCGAGCACCGTGCGGGTAAATCTGATGACGGGGCGTTGGCGACTGCGCCCAGTGAGGATGCCTTCAAACGCGGCACCGTCAACATAGACCGGTACGCGGCTCTGAATATCCGTAAGCAGAAGAACCCGTGATGCGCGGTTACTCACATCAATAATCCGGCCCACGAGGCCCGCTTCATTGACAACCGCAAAGCCTTCCTTGATGCGATTGCGCCCCCCGGCATTGACGACCATGGATTTTACGAAGGCATCATTGCTATCGCCGATCACATGGGCGTCGATGGGCCGGGTTTCCGGCGCGGGTTGATAGGTTTGCAGGCCCTCATAGACGGCCACAACATCCCGCAACGCCAAGGCTTCTTCCATCCATTGGCGCAATTCAGCATTTTCCTGACGCAAGGCCCGGTTTTCTTCCACCACATCAAAATAGTCATGCACCTCGCCCACCACCGTGCTGACCCCATTAATCGGCGCCGACAGGAGTGAGAGGATAGGTGCCGCAGCCTCAAGAATGCTGGCGCGGGCTTTTTTGAAAATTGAGGCTTCGGCTGTATAGAAACTGGAGAGAAGCAAAAACAATGATGCGACCAGAAACACGATCAGCGTGATCCGTGGCGGCGTTTTGCGGCCCAACCCTTCGCGGCTGTTTTCTCCCAAAATCTCCATGTGGCAATGGTGTTCCCGAAGCGCGTCTGTACGGCGCTAAGTCTAGTTGGGTTTGCAACAGACGCAACTACGCCGCCGCCATTCCTGTGCGCTTTCGCCTATGCCTAGCCGCAGATTTAGGCGTAAGCCGTGACGCCTAAATGGCGGAGGACAAGACACCGCGCATTTCGCGATTATTCTCCAGCGCTGCGCCGGTACCCAACGCAACGCACGATAAAGGATCATCAGCAACGGAGACGGGCAAGCCGGTTTCATCGCGTAGTACCTGATCAAGATTGCGTAACAGGGCGCCGCCGCCCGTGAGCATGATGCCCGTATCAACAATGTCAGCGGCCAGTTCCGGCGGTGTTGCCTCCAACGCCACGCGCACGGCCTCAACAATCTGGGCAACCGGTTCCGCAAGCGCTTCGGCAATTTGCGCTTCGCCAATGCGCACCTCTTTTGGCACGCCGTGCATGAGATCGCGTCCTTTAATCTGAATGGTAATGCCCGTACCCTCATTGGGGATCAGCGCTGAGCCCACTTCTTTCTTGATCCGTTCGGCGGAGGCTTCACCGATTAGGAGATTATACATGCGCCGGATGTAAGCGATGATCGCATCATCCATCTTATCGCCGCCCACGCGGACCGAACGGGAGTAGACGATGCCGCCAAGCGACAGCACCGCCACCTCCGTCGTACCCCCACCGATATCCACAACCATGGAGCCCGTGGGATCAGTCACGGGCAGCCCCGCGCCGATGGCCGCGGCCATGGGTTCTTCGATCAATTCAACCTTGCGAGCGCCCGCCGATAATGCCGATTCCTGGATCGCCCGGCGCTCAACGGCGGTGGCGCCCGACGGTACGCACACAACAATCCGCGGGCTGGCAAAAGAACGGCCACGATGCACTTTTTTAATAAAATGCTTGATCATGGCTTCGGCCACTTCGAAGTCGGCGATGACGCCGTCCCGCATGGGCCGGATCGCCTCAATCTCTCCCGGTGTGCGGCCCAGCATTTCCTTTGCCTCATCACCCACCGCGCGCACCAGCTTTTTGCCACCACGCGATTCAATTGCCACTACAGAGGGCTCATTCAAAACGACACCGCGCCCTTTCACATAAACAAGGGTGTTGGCGGTGCCGAGGTCGATGGCCATGTCAGCCGAGAGCATCCCGAACAAGGTTGAGAGCATGGGGGGCAGTCCTTACGCGTTGTGAAGATCGTTGTGTCTCAATTCGAGACTAACGTTAACCATAATCGGTTCCCAAATCGTCAACAAAACATGGAATTTTGGTAAATTCACCGTTGTTTTTACGCGTGTTTTTGGCAGGTCTATTTCGGTTTCCTGGGTGCGGCGCGCGCGCCTTGTGGCCCGTATGGCAGGCCTGATGGCCACCGGCCCTAAATCAGGCCAAGCCAGATGAGAAAAATCAGTACAGGTATTAAATAATGATTTGCTGAGCCTTCGATCAAAACATCAGCAATTGACGCGGCACCGGCCTCGGCCCCTTGAAACCATGGGGCCCAATCAGGTATCACCGCACCTATGCCGGCAACCAGCGCAATCTTGGGCACGATCCCGATGCCGGTACCCAACAGAAACTTCCAATATGGCAGATGCGTTGCCCCAGCGGCGGAATTAATCACGATAAAGGGCGCAGACGGAATAACGCGGATCAACCCGCTGGCGACGATCCCGCGGCGTTCCAAAAACGCCGTTATTGTCTGGGCGCGACGACCGTTTAGCCGCGCCACCCAATTCGCGCCCATCAAATGGCCAAGGAAGAATGTGACGGAGGCGCTTACCATGGTGGCGATCCACGCATAGGCAGCCCCGGTAACTGCCCCGAATGTCAACACACTGGCCGTGATCAACAAAACCTGCGGAAAGCCGGTCATGGCGAGCAAGACAAAAATAACGATTACCGCCAGTAATGCCAATGGGGCCGCGCCGGCCCGGGCCATCAATTCCGAAACGCCGCCGGTGCCCGCACCATCAAGATGCAGCCATTGCTGGCCAAAAAAATATACCGTCAAAAGACCCGCCAGAAGCAAGGCGGACACCCCGAGGGAGGCCCAGCTTTTCTGGTCCATCCGTGAAAATGCCTCACCCCAGATCTTGAAAAACTCAACCATGAAAGACCCTGCTCAACCTGCCCTTAGGATATCAGGCTAACCCCCGCGCGCAAGCGGGGGGGCGCGCGGGTTCCTTTTGGCTGTCATCTTAAGTTGCGTGCCTCTTTTATCCCTGCTGGCAATTGGTCCAGCACCCTTTCCAGGGCGGCATCAATATTGGGCGCTATGGGCCACGTAGCGGTTTGATTTCGGAACCATGTCATCTGGCGTTTGGCAAAGCGGCGCGTATTGCGCTGGGCGAGCGCCGTTGCTGCGTCGAGGCTGGTGGAACCGGCAAGATGATCCATGAGCTCGCGCGCCCCCAGCGCCGACATGACCGGCAATGTTGGTGACAGCTTCCGCGCCTTTAAGGCTGCCACCTCAGCCAGCGCCCCGGCCGCCAGCATTGCCTCAAACCGGTGATCGCACCGATCGTAAAGGGCATTGCGGTCGGGCATTAGGACAAGCCGCGCCGTGGGCGGGCTCTGCAAGACCGGTTCGCCCGGCGCCGCCTGAAATACCGATAGCGGCGTGCCAGAATGGCGGTATACCGACCATGCACGCACCAGGCGTTGGCGGTCATTGGGGGCAAGGCGCACCATGGGTGGGTCAACGGCAATGACCTCCGCTGCAAACGCTTCAGCACCCATTTCATCATAGTGCGCCATGCCGTCGCGCATAATCGCATCGGGCACAGCGGGGATGGGCGAAAGCCCCGATTCCAAGGCGCGAAAATAAAGCCCGGTGCCCCCAACCATGATGGCGGCCACTTGTCGCCGCGCGCAATCAGCAAGCGTAACCGCCACATCGCGGGACCATTGGCCCACTGAATAGCGGGTGGCCCCATCCACATGTCCGTAAAGATGATGCGCCGCCTGAGCCAATTCTTCGTCACCGGGCCGCGCACTTAAGAGAGGCAGATCCCCATAAACCTGCGAGGCGTCAGCGTTAATAATATCCGCCCCCAGACGATTGGCGAGCGCGAGTGCCAAATCTGATTTACCACTGGCAGTGGGCCCGGCAATCAAAATGACCGTGGGCGGGGGCGGCGTTGTCTCAGGCAAATGCTGTTTTCCGGTGGCGTGCGGTGATAGGGTCAGGATGCTGTCAAAATTCACTGCGAGCTTAGCCGGGCCATGGCGAAAATTCTCTCTCTTATTTGCGCTGATCACGCGCCCTTTCTTGATGAGGCGTGTTTGCGTGCCGCCGGGGCGCCGCTGGGGCGCGATGATTTCTGCGTGCTTGCGCCGCGTCTGGCGGTGGAATGGTCTATTAGGCCCACCGACGGCGCACCGGGTGCAGTGCTCGGTGCCCTGCGCGCGCACTTTGCGGGCAAGCCCGTGGACGTGAATTTAATCGAGGCAGATCAGCGCGAGAAAAAACTGCTGGTGGCGGACATGGATTCCACCATGATCGAACAGGAATGCATCGATGAATTGGCCGCCTATGCGGGTAAAGGAAGCGAAATTGCCGCGATCACTGATCAAGCCATGCGCGGTAATCTCGATTTTGACGAAGCCTTGCGCGCCCGCGTCGCCATGCTTGCTGGCCTGCCCCTCACCGCTATCGAAGAAACGATTCGCAACCGGCTGAGCTACATGCCTGGCGGCAAGACGCTGATTACCACCATGCGCCGGCGGGGGCACTATTGCGCCCTCGTCTCGGGCGGTTTTGACGTTTTTACTGGTCCCGTAGCAAACCATCTTGGGTTTAACAGCCATTTTGGCAACCAATTGTTGGTGCGCGAGGGTCATCTGACTGGTGCTGTTCAAAGCCCTATCCTGGGCCGCCCCGCCAAAAAAATGACACTCCTGCGCCTCGTCAAAGAGCTTAATATTACGCCGACGCAGGCCCTTGCCTTAGGCGACGGGGCCAATGATCTTGATATGATCGCCGCTGCCGGCTTCGGTGTTGCTTTCCATGCCAAACCCCGCACAGCAGAGGCCGCTGCCTTGCGGCTCGACCATGCGAGTTTAACAGGTGTCCTTTTTTTGCAGGGAATTGCAAAAGACGATCATCACGAAACCGGCTGAGGCAAAGCCAGAAAGCCTGTTCTTTTGGGTTCTTATTCGGTGATGAAGGATGCGCTGGGCTAGGGAAAAGGGGCGAAGCGGAGTGTGATTGGGGGGGAGAGAGAACCCCGCCTCGCCCTATACTGCCCTTATCAAAGCAATTGCTTTAGGCAGTAACCCTGAACCTTATGGCAATAACTTGTCCCGCGATACGCAGCGGACGCCGCCAGAAGGCGGCGAGACAAACAGTGCGTGGGGGAGAGATACGCCGTTCGCCTCGCCTGATTGCCAGTCGCCTGACAACGGTATGTATATGATCACCAATTGTTTGCAGGAAACGGCTTCAATATGGCTGAAATAAGACAGGCCGTCACGAACTATTATGAAAATGTAACAATTAGAACTTTTGGACAGAGTGCGGCATTTTGAAATGCTGCGACGCAATTTCGCCCTCAAAAAATGAACCGGTTCAGCGAACGACGTTCAAAAAAATCTGTACAAATTCAACCAGCTATCGTGAACGCCGTTCGCGAACCCAAGAAAATACGGATAATTTCACTTTGTTTCATCGCGCAAAAGAAGATCGCGTGCCTGATTTATCTGCATGGCCAGAAAATCTGTGCCGCCCGAATCCGGATGCAACCGCGAAATGAGACTGCGGTGGGCAATTTTTACGTCAGCGGCGGAGGCTTCCATCGATACGCCAAGGATTTGGGCCGCCTCGGCCCGCGTTGCGACGGTGGTTTGACTATTGTTTGTGGGCGGGTTTGTGCCGTTGGCCCTATCCTGCCCGGCCTCTAACGCGTCGACTTGGGCTTGTTTCCAAACCTCGATCCCCAAGACCGCGCCAGCGGCAACCAGTACCATGAGCGCCAGGGGCCAAAGCTTTGCCGCAAACAAAGCTGCACAAAAGAGAAGCCAAATAATCCCCTTAATGATGGTCTCATTGGAAAAAATGCGGGCGCGATTGGTGCTTTGCGCCGCGGTGTCATCACCCGCGTCGGGTGCGATGCCCTTACCCGATGATGACGCCGAGTCGTTTGCCTTAAGAGAGGACGTTACCGTCCGTATAAGGAGGTAGATGGCGCCACCAACCGCTGCCAGAAACGCAAATATGCCGAGAACACCACCCATGGGTCACCGTTTTGTCGTGGCCTCAACTTAACAAACATCAACAACCGTGACCATGGCTAACGCTCGCCTTAAAGCCCGGCGCCATCATGAGGCAGCCGAGATCAAGCAGCAACGGGGGATGGATTATTGCCCGCTTTGCCCACATCAAAAGCGGGTAGTTTTAACATAACAATCAGCGAGCGAATTTCCAACCGGGCGGTCAGGTGGCTCATGGTCTTGAGCTTGATGGGCGCATCCTTGCCGCCAAGATCGAGCAGGGTAAGCCCGGCGGGAAAAAGCTCGCGATAAATTACCCTCTCACCGAGCCCGCGGGCCAGACGAAAGCCAATCCGGCTCGCCAGATCATCGAGGCGTTTGCCCACTTCGCGCTGGTTATTGGCTTTTGTTGGCGACAAGCGGTTGCGGGTGACGACCCAATCCACCCCCTGCTGTAACCCCGACAACGCCCGCTGCTTGCGCGCTTCCCAGACGATTTCGCTGTAAAGACTGGGTTCCAGCACGTCGCCAGTTTTCGGGTCCAGGCGCCCGAGCAAGTCAAAATCCACAAAGCTGTCATTCATGGGCGTGACAATGGTATCGGCATGGGCATGGGCCAGACGCGACAAAAACGTATTCGCCCCCGGGCAATCGATCACAACAAAATGACAATCGCCGAGGCTTTCCAGCGCCTCGCGAAAACGGCTGAGTTCAATGTCTTGGGAAGCCGTCCGGCTATCATGGTCGGCGGGCGTCACGGTTCGCACCACCGGAAACGGCAATTGCGTTTCCATATGGTGTACAAAAGCCTGGCGATTGGTGAGATAGCGGGTCAGGCTTTGCTGGCGATGGTCAAGATCGAGAGCACCCACGCGATATCCGCTGCGCAACAGGGCAATGATAATATGCATGGCGACGGTGGATTTCCCCGACCCGCCTTTCTCATTTCCGAGGACAATAATGTGGGTGTCCATGGACTGCTCCACCCTTAAATCTCAACATTTTGTAATACTGCGGTGATTCTTGCATAGCACCCGTGCATTCGCCGTGTGGTTTTCCCGTTTTCGGGGCCTGACATAGGCGACGGTGCCGGGCGAACACCCACTCGGCACGTACCCGCCACCACGATAAGAGGGGCAAGCGTGATGCGCTATCACTGGAATCGTTTTTATGCCCTCGGACTTTTTACACTCGCCCTTTGCGGGAGTTCCATATCCGCAGCGCGAGCGCAATTTGTTATCGAGCCTTTGCGCGCAGTTCTGACGGAAGAAACGCAATCGGCAGCGTTTACCCTCGTCAATACCGCCGACCGCCTTTTGCATGTGGATGTCTCAATGGTGGACCTGGAGGCGACCCTTGAAGGCTACCGCCTGGCGCAGCCGGACCATCGCACGGCAGTGAGTGCAGCCCCGTGGCTAACCCTCTATCCGGCGACCCTTACCCTGGAGCCCGGCGAACGTCAGACAATCCGGGTCGATTTGCGGGCTGACCAGCCGCTGCCCAATGGCCATGAACGCCGGACCCATCTTTATGTGGAGGCAAGCCCGCCGCGCGCTGGCGTAAGAAAAGTGAATGATCGCGGCATTGGCCTTGATCTTGGCGTTGGGGTGTCCGTGCCGGTTCTGGTGCGCCCATCGGGCGCCCTAAACCATTCAACCCCCAGCGAAAAGCCAGTTCGGTTTGAGGATACCAGCCTCGTGCGCGGCGCCGACGGATCTATTCTCTTAACGTCAACCCTCACCACCAGGGCTGAGGAAGCAGATTTCGCGGCGCGGCCCCATCGCTCCGTCTATGGCGCAATTTGCGTCGCTGGCGCGGCAGGGACAGCGAAAACCTGCTTGCAGAATATTGCCCTTTATCCCGATGCGCCGGGGCGCCGCATCACGCTTGATCTGCAAACCGATGCCCTTGGCCCTGGGCTCTACCGGCTAACCTATGAGGGTCGCGCCGAGGATGCAGGGCGCACGCTTGCCCGAGAAAACTTTAGGGTCGAGTGACGGCTGGCGGATAAAGTGACGCAATCCCTGATGGCAACGGTGAGATCTCCGGCTCGTCCTTGCGCGTAGTCTGTGTATGAAAAATAAAACTAACCGCCTCACTGTTTTCTTTGATGGCAGCTGCCCCCTGTGCCGCCGCGAAATCGGTTTTTACCAGCGTCGACCGGGCGCGGATATGATCGACTGGGTCGATCTTACCGATGCCGATCAACATCATGTCGATACGCAGCTTGGCCCAGACCTCACATGCACAGCGGCTCTCGAACGATTTCATGTGCGCACGAGCACGGGTAGCTTAAAAGATGGGGCCGCCGGTTTTGTGGAACTGTGGAAAGCCCTACCGCAATTTCGGTGGCTTGGTCGGCTCGTCAGTATACCGCCAATTTTATGGATAGCAGAGCGGGCCTACGACGCTTTCCTGAAAATCCGCCCCCGTATGCAGGCCATGGCCCGCGCACAAGCATAGCCCTATAACGCTATGCCCCGCACGGGCTCGAAATCAAATATACCGCGCAGCGGCAACGGCAGACTGCGAACCCCAACCGACAAGCTTCGTCCACAATATTATAAGCGGCGCCTTTGCGGTGCCGGGCGTTGCCCCCGCATCGGCAAACGCGCCAGCCTCATCGCGGTGATGTTGCTCATCAGCCTGGCAGACTTCAAGAAGGTTCTTTAAGTCAGTATGCAGATTTATTTCGTTAAGATAATCAATTTGTTCTTGATAATGCTGGTCAACAAAGGTTTCCACCGCCTCAATGGTTTTGAAGACAACGCGCGGGCCGAAAAGAGCCGGTAGAAAGCCTGTCATCCAGCCAGCCAGCTTCCACACCGGGATCAGACGCGAGCGTTTATGGCGCGGCAAGATTTCTTCAATTAATTTCAAATGCTGACTTTCCGTGGCGAGATGATCGCGCGCAAAGGCGATCACCTTGGCATCACGGCTCACCGCCAGAATACCGCGGTAAATGTAAACAGCGCCTGTTTCGCCCGCATGGTCGGTCCGCAGATCGCCCACGATCTGATTATCACTCATCCAACCGGCTGAGATGGCCGCCGTGTCGATCTGAAAACTTGTTGCACTTGCCTCAACTGTCAGTTCGCTCATATTCGTCTCCGGTGCTTTCGTCTATTGATATACGCACGGTCTTGCGAATTTCACCGTGACCCGATGTCACCAGCGTCCCCGGGGCATTGGAGAACTATTGAGCCCGTCTTGTTGTTTAGCCACGCAGTCTACGCCCGCAATCCATTGCCCTCCGCAAATCCACACACTTTTTACCCCCATTTAAGGAGACTCCCATGAGCAAACCCCTGAACGCCGTTGTTACTGGATCAACCAGCGGTATCGGTCTTGGCATCGCCGAAGCCTTTGCCAAAGATGGCATGAATGTCATGTTGAATGGCTTTGGTGACGCTGGCGAGATTGAAGCGAACCGGGCGCGGCTCGCCGAAACCTACGGGACAAATGTGCGCTACAACGGTGCTGACATGACCAAGCCCGACGAGATTGCGGCTCTAGTGGAGGAAACAGCCGGCGCTTTTGGGCAGGTTGATGTTGTGGTTAACAATGCCGGTATTCAGCATGTTGCCCCGGTGGAGGATTTTCCCGCCGGAAAATGGGATGCGATCATCGCAATCAATCTCTCTTCAGCCTTTCACACGGCCAACGCCGTCTTTGCCGGAATGAAAGAACGCGGCTTTGGCCGTATCATCAATGTTGCCTCAGCCCACGGGCTTGTGGCGTCCCCTTTTAAGTCTGCTTATGTGGCGGCTAAACATGGTATGGTTGGTCTAACGAAAACGCTCGCGCTGGAGGGGGCTGAGCACGGCGTGACTGTCAACGCCATTTGCCCTGGCTACGTAAAAACGCCGCTGGTGGAAAAACAAATCCCCGACACGGCCAAAGCCCGGGATATGAGCGAAGACGAGGTCATCGAAAAAGTCATCCTAGCCTCCCAGCCCACGAAGAAGTTTGTGGAGTTGGAAGAGATCGGCGCGCTGGCCACATTTCTGACCTCGCGCAGTGCCGATTCCATCACCGGCGCGGCGCTGCAGATTGATGGCGGCTGGGTTGCCCAATAATGCCAACTGCAACCAAACCCACCGCAAAGAAAAAAACCGCCCGCCGGGCCGCAAAAGCCCGCAAGGCAGCCCCAAAAACCCGCAAAATTAGCCTCGCCCTACAAGGCGGCGGCGCCCACGGGGCTGTCACGTGGGGCGTGCTTGACCGATTATTAGAAGACGACCGAATTGATACCAACGCCATTTCCGGCACCAGCGCCGGGGCGCTAAACGCTGTTGCCGTTGCCTATGGTCTATATCTTGACGGATGCGAGGGCGCGCGTGCCAAGCTTGATGAATTGTGGTCGGCCATTTCCCGGTCAGGGCAAATGTTCAGCCCGATCAAACGCACGCCCCTCGATATGATCATGGGCGGGTACAATCTTGATAACTCCGTATCCTACCAGTTTTTCGACACGCTGACCCGCACCTTTTCACCCTATCAGCTGAACCCTTTTGATTTTAATCCGTTGCAGGATGTGATGGCCGACGTCATCGATTTCGATCATCTACGGCGCTGTACCAACGTCAACTTGTATCTCAGTGCAACTAATGTCCGTACCGGGAAGGTTCAGGTTTTTGAAACGAAAGATGTGAGCCTTGAAGTTGTTGCCGCGTCAACATGCCTACCTTTTATCTTTAAGGCGGTGGAAATTGACGGGGAGCATTATTGGGATGGCGGCTATATGGGCAATCCGGTGTTGTTTCCGTTTTTCTACGGTAGCGACAGCGACGATATTGTTGTTGTCCACGTAAATCCCCTCACCCGCGAGGATGTGCCCACCACGGCACCCGACATTATGAACCGGATTAATGAGATTAGTTTCAACTCATCGCTCTTGCGGGAGTTTCGGGCCATTAATTTCGTGCACAAACTATTGAGCGAGGGGTGGATCAAGGATGAATATGTGGACCGGTTGAGCAATGTGCGGGTCCATTCGATCCGCAGTGATATGACGCTTGATGATCTGTCGGTGGCCAGCAAGTTCAACACGGAGTGGGAATTCCTCACCCAATTACGCGACCGGGGACGCGACATTGCCGATCAATGGCTCGCGGAAAACTTTGACCATGTGGGCACACGGTCATCGGTTGATCTGCGCGCAATCTTCGATAGCGATCATACCTGACAGTCTTTTTTAGGCGGCATTTTCGATCAAGGTTCGCTGGTCGATGGAAATGATCAGGTCCATGCGGCTCGCCAAGTGCTGATCGTGGGTGGCAATCAGCGCTGCAAGCCCCTCGCCTTTCACAAGATCGAGGAGGGCGGAAAAGACGCCATCGGATGTTTGGGTGTCGAGATTGCCCGTGGGCTCATCGGCCAACAGAATTCTGGGCCGGTTCGAGAGGGCGCGTGCGATGGCTGTGCGTTGTTGCTCACCGCCTGATAGCTCCCCGGGCTGATGGTGCAATCGCTCGGCAAGACCCATCAGTGAGAGCAAGCGGGCCGCTTCTGCCTCTGCGGCTGATTTAGACTGGCCAGCAATCAGTTGGGGCAGCGCAACATTCCCCATGGCATCAAACTCTGGCAGCAGATGGTGAAACTGATAGACAAAACCGATCTCATCGCGGCGGATAAGCGTTCGTTCCCGGTCGGGTAATGCCCCGGTGGCCCGGCCATTGACGATGACCTCGCCAGCGCTTGGCGCTTCCAGCAAACCGGCAATATGCAAAAGCGAGGACTTACCCGAGCCCGATGGCCCCAGCAGCGCAACGGTCTGCCCCGCCATGAGCGAGAAGTTAATCTTTTCAAAAATTTTCAGCGCGCCAAACTGCCGGGTAATGCCCGACAATTCCAGCACGGGTGTCCGATCACTCATAACGCAGCGCCTCCACCGGATCGAGTTCCGCCGCCCGCCAGGATGGATAAAGCGTCGAAAGCACCGACATTAACAGCGCCCAGCCGACGATGAAAACCGTCTCCACAACTTGCACCTCAGCCGGCACTTCAGAAAAGAAATAAATCTGACTACTGAATAAATCAATGTTGAGTTGGTCCGATAAGAACCGCTCGATCCCGGCGATGTTATAAGTGAATACAACGCCTAAAAGAACACCGGCCAGCGTGCCCAAGATGCCAATGGCGGAGCCTGAAATAAAGAATATCCGCATGATCGCGCCTTTGGTTGCGCCCATGGTGCGTAAGACCGCAATGTCGCCGGTTTTGTCTTTTACCAGCATGATCAGTCCCGTGATGATATTCAGCGCCGCCACGGCAACGATCAGCGATAGGATAATCCGCACCATGCCGCGTTCGATTTTCAAGGCATTGAAGAATGCCCCGTGGATTTGCCGCCAGTCGCGCACCGTATAGCCTTGCGCAGCCTGATCAATCTGCGCGAGGACGGGGTCAATCCTGTCGGGATCATCAACACGCATCTCAATTTTTTGAACGCCCGCGCCATACCGAAAAAAGAGCTGCGCTTGATCAAGCGGCATAAAGATATAAAGGCCATCAAATTCGGAGTTATCGACGCTATAAACAGCCCCGACGCGGTAATTCTTTTTGGTAATGGTTGGCCCAAACGCGGTTTCCGCCCCCTTGCCGGAGATCAGCTGCACGAAATCGCCAGCCCTGACCCCAAGGCGGTAGGACAAACCGGTCCCGATAATCACCTCATCGGGTTTGTCCGGGGCGCTCTGAAAACTGTCATAGTCACCGGAGCGGATCGCGCCTGGTAAGGTGAGCACCTCGCGCGCCAGCAGGTTTTCTTTTGAAATACCAACAACAACGGCGCCCGTTTCCCCCGACGAGGAGGTGATGTAGACCGGCGCCTGGATAACCGGCGCAGCATTTTTCACCGCTGGGATTGCCGATAGCCGCGCCGCCAGCCGATCATGATCCGTAATCGGTTCAAACGCTTCTACAAATACATGGCCATTGAGCCCAAGGAGCTGGTCCAGGAGTTTGGCGCGAAATCCCTGCATTACCGCCATAACAACAATCAACACCGCCACCGCCAGCATGATGCCGCCAAACGCGATCATCGAAATCAGCGAGACACCCCGGCCAGACCGGGTGGCCCCCAAATAGCGGCGCGCCACCATCCATTCGAAAAAGGAAAATGGCGACGGGCGGCGTTTTGCCTGCGCGCCGGAGCCGGAAACCGCCTCAGCGATTGGCGACGTTGATACAGAAGAAGACGGGGCCTCACTCATGGGCACATACTCATTGCTGAACCGATTTGGGTGATCACCACCATTTGGGGCCGATGACCCGGGCATATTCGCAATCGCGCCAACATACCCACCTCTAGCCTCGGCAATAGCCGTGTTTTGGTCAAAAGCCAAAGAGTGGGTAGAACTTTTGTCGCCGTGCGCGAGAAGGGTGCTGCTCACCTTTCCTTTGCCTGCGGCACAGGCACGATGCGCATTGATTTTTCGCAAGGTCGCCAATGAGGACGAAGCAAACATCCTCATCCTGAGGAGGCCGCGATTGCGGCCGTCTCGACGAATAACAAACAGCCGAGCCTTTGAGTTCCTGCAAAAATCGTCACTGGTATTCGGGACATGACCGTCTCGCCGGCATTTCCTAACACCTGCGTCGGTTTCAACGGGGGGATCCTGACCGGTGACACCTGGCCAGGAAGGGTGCTGTTTGCTGAGCCGCAGTTGGGGAGAGCCTTCGCGCGCTGAGGCAAACAGCACCGCTTTCGCCGGGGTTGCCGGTATGGGGTACCCTTTCAGTCTTACCGATTTTTAGGCTGCGCACGCTGCACCGGGCAGGAACTTGACCTTTTGTGCCCACATTGCCGACATGATTGTTGTTGATAATTTGGACAATGGCATTGCCGAACGCGATGCCACCCAGTTGCGTTTTTCTGCTCAGTCACCCTGTCGAAAGGACCAACCATGAAACCCCTGATGATCCCTGCCGCCTGTCTTGGCCTGCTTGGCACCGCCTGCACCGCCACGGGCACCGCCGAACGCAATGCGCTTTTCGGGGCCGCCGCTGGCGCAGCCGCTGGTGCCATCGCCGGCGAAGTTATTGCCGGGCGCCCCGGTCAGGGCGCAGCCATTGGTGCCGGCGTCGGCGCCGTAACCGGTGCCGTTGTTGGTTGTAATCGCGCAGGCGACTGCTTTGGCCGCGCCCGCAAGCATAATGACCGCCGTTATGATCGTTATAGCGATCGCCACTATTACGTGGACCCCGACACCAATGATACCTATTGGGAAGACGGCAGCTTACGTGGCCGCGGCCGCCCGGCGAGGCGCGGGCGGCGTTATTAGAAACAAGTCTTTTTAAAGATGATCTTGACGCCCCCGGTTTTGGGGGCGTTTTTTTGTTTGGGGCTGGCATAGGAAACTGAGGGGTATTATCCTCGCCTATGCGGCTAAAGCGTTCAAAACTCACGCATTTTCAGACGGACCGGCTGCTTGAGCACTTCGTTGCCGGGACGCCCGCACGAACAGCGGCTTTACTGGTCGGCGTGAACCGCAATTCGGTGAACCTTCTCTACAACAAGGTCCGTACCGTGATTGCCGAGAACCTCCTCGTGGAGACAGCCGAACTGGCCGGCGAGGTCGAAGTCGATGAAAGCTATTTCGGTGGTGTCCGTAAAGGTAAGTGTGGGCGCGGTGCGGCGGGCAAGGCTGCTGTTTTCGGTCTACTTAAGCGCGGCGGAAGGGTCTTTGTGATCCCTGTCAAGGATACAAGATCGAATACCCTCATTCCCATCATTGCCAGCACAGTACAGCCTGATAGCATCGTCTATACCGACTGCTACCGGGCCTATGACCAGCTCGATATCACCGACTTCCACCACATGCGGATCAACCATTCGACGTTATTCGCAGACAGACAAAATCACATCAACGGTATCGAGAACTTCTGGAACCAGGCCAAGCAACATTTGCGCCGCTATAACGGCATCCCACGACACAACTTTCACCTCTTCATCAAAGATTGCGAGTGGCGGTTCAATTGCGGACCACCAGACCAGCTATTGAAAACCTTCCGAAAATGGCTCAAACCATATGTTACACAAGCAATTATCTATGCCAGCCCCATCTTTTTTTTGGTGCTTCGGGAAATGATGTTATTGATGGCGATGCTGGTTTTGATCGATTATTCGGCAATCAGGACGACGATACATTGAACGGTGGCCTCGGGCCCGATGCTTTATTTGGGCAATTGGATAACGACCTTCTGAATGGCGATGAGGGCGATGATCGGCTATTCGGTGGTGCGGGCTTTGACACGCTGAATGGCGGCGTTGGCAATGATACCTTGCAGGGCAATTTCAATTGGGATGTTTTTGTTTTTGAGGACAATTTCGGCAACGACGTCATTGTCGACTTCAATGTCGCTAACGCTTTTGAAAACATCGACTTGTCGGCCGTTACGGAAATCGTAGACTTTCAGGATCTGGTCGATAATCATCTGTCCACAGATGGTAATGGTGACGCTGTGATAACTGTAGGCACCGACACAATCACGCTCCTTGGTGTTGATGCGGGCACCCTCACCGCCTCTGAGTTTGTTTTTTAGCGAAGACTTTCTCAGCCGCGTTTCTTGCATCGCTCGCGCGGGTTGATTGGTTCACCCCGCGCGAAGATGCCCACATCTTCCAGCGGCTTAACAACATTGACGGTCCAGTCGCACCAGATCTCTTCGGCTTCCCATTCGCTTTCGGAGGCCATTGCACCGGTTTCGGGATTGATCAGTACAATGAAGGGTGACCAGACACGGTGCCACCCCCGCGCTTTTGCCATTTCAGAGATGCCTAACTCATCTGCGAGGGCAAGACCGTGTGGTGAGCGCGCATGGATACGCAATACCGGAATGGTTATGGCCGCGCCGCCGTCCACATAGGACTGTAATTGCGGTTTGGAGAAATTCCGCGCCATATGAATGCCGCGCACCGGATTATCCGGGTTGAAAATTGCGCGCTCCAGCACGGTGCAATAGGGGCAACGGTTAAAGCCAAAGATCACCATTAAAGGCTGGCCGTCTGCCTTGGCATCGGCAAAGGCGCGGGCGTAAAGTGTCGCGGAGTTGCGGCACGCGTGATATTTTACGATGCGGACCCGCTCCTCCGTGCACCCTTCAATTTTTGAGACGCTCTCATAGTTGATTGCAGGCGCAAAAACCGGCGCCTGGATGAAGGCGGGCGGTGTCTGGGCATCGGCGGCGCAATGAAACACCAGCGTAAGAAGGAGCCCAACCGCCGCGGCAAAGGGCAAAAACTGTAAATAACGAACCATTAGACTTTCACGTGAGTGGCAAAGAGAAGGATCAACAGATCAGCATAGAGGATCAAGCACCATCATCAGGATTGTTTATCAAATCAGCGATTAATAACGCCGCACGCCGCGTGGCGAATGCCAGAGATGGCACATACATCAATTCGCGGGGACTATGGGCGCCCTGCCCATCAACACCGAGACCATCCATACCGGTGACATAGGGCGCCACAAAACTGATATCGGCTGCGCCGCGCCGTTCAGGCGGAAAGCTCTCTACTGGTAATTCGCCAAGGCGCGCATGGACGCTATTCAATCGCGCCAATAAGGCTTCATTGGCCGGGCTTGCCTCCATCGCCGGGTAGCGATCTTCAAAAGTGATCGTGGCGGTTGTTTGCGGCAGGCTTGCGGCCACAATTTTGCGCATGGCCTCGCGCGCGGCTTCTTTCTGCGCCTCATTCATGAACCGTAAGCCGCCATTGGCCACCGCCTTGTTGGGAACAACATTGCCTTTTCCGTAGGCGGATTGATCGGACTTTGTGCGCCCGGCCTCAACGATCGTCCCGGCCGCCACAACGCCCGCATTAAAGGTGAGGCCAAACGGCCCGCGCACCTCCCCATAAAAGCGGTTAAGGATCCGCGCCAATTCGAACGCCGCGCCCGCGCCCACACTGTCGTTAAAAATGCCGGAGGAATGGGCTTGTTTGGCTGTTACCTCCACTGACCAGTTGGAGGAGCCCCGCCGGCCGATCACCGCATAGCCGGGGCTCATCCCCTCGAAATTCAAGGCTACATCTGCCGCCTTCCCAGCGGCGATGAGTTCTTTGCGGGCAAGGGTTAAAGGCGAGCCCGCGGTTTCCTCGTCACCAGTGAAAAACACCGTGATCTTGCCATCGCGTAACGCGTCATTCTCCACCAGTGCCTTTAGGGCATAAAGCACAGCCACATTACCGCCCTTCATATCCGCGATACCGGGCCCGCGGGCGATATCACCGTCGCGCTCGAATGTTTGAAATGGGCTATTCTCCTCGAAGACCGTATCAAGATGACCGATCAGCAGGAGGTGTGGGCCCTTGCCGGCGCCAAACGTCCGTGTGGCAACCATATGGCCGGCGCGGGCCATCTCCTCGGGCATATCAATCCAGCGCGTCGCAAAGCCGATTGCCTCGAATTCTTGCGCAAACATATCGCCAACCGCGCGCACCCCTATCACATTCAAGGTGCCAGAATTGACATTTACAACGTCCTCCAAAAAGCTGAGTGCTGCGTCGCCGTCGGCCTCAATTGTTGCAAGAATTGCCGTGTCGCTGCTGGAAACTGCACGTGCTTCGTCCGCAGGCTTCTGCGCCAGGACCGAATTGGCAAAGGCCATTCCCAGCATCCAGGCCATGAGCGTAATTCCAAAACGCCGTGTCTTTATTGTCTCTATATGTGCCAACATTTTCCGTAATTCTTTGCTCGCGCGCCATTTCAAGCTGCCGCGCCTGACGATCACTGCCGGGAGAGATTAGAGGAATGGCTGCGAAAATTCGACTGACTACCTATTTTTTCTTCGTGGCCGTCCTGCCCGGGCTCGCCTACCATTATGTGCAGGACAATAGGCGTGATGATGCACCATCTTATTCTGAGCTGGTGACTTACCTGTTGGGCATCGCACCCAACGCCCTTAGCGGCGTCTCGCTCACTGCGGGCATTATTGCCATTGCCTATGATTGGTTTGCGGTGCGTTTTGCGCGCAAGGGGATCATTGGTTTAAGTGCCGCCATCGCCTTGACCGGCTTAATCGGGTGGAAGCCGCGCAATTGCGTATCCCCACCATGACCTTCGATTGGCAAGATGTGGCGTGGACATTTCCGGGCGTCGGGCTCGCCGCTCTGTTGGCGCTGTTTTGGGTGCCTCACCCGCCCGGCCATCGCACCGGCTAAATCCCGCGGGGCCCTATAACGCCCGCTCATAGAGGGCGAGCAACCGACTCCACGCTTTTTCCGCCTGGGCCTCGTTGTAGACGCGGCTGTCGGGCGGGCACCAACCATGGAGCGTGCCCGCATAAACCTCTATTTCCGCGGCCAAACCGGCATCGGCATAGGCTTTTTCGAGCACCGGTTTGAAGTCCGGATTTCGCTCATAGTCATTCTCCGCCACCGCGTGCAAAACCTGCGCCCGTGTTTGCGGGATCAATAGATGCGGGCTGTCGTCGCGGTCAGTAACAAGCCCGCCCCCATGGAAGGAAGCCGCCGCGCCCACCCGGTCTGGCACGGCCCCGGCCGTGCGCATGATGAGCGGGCCGCCCATACAATAGCCAGCCGTCCCGATCATTCTGTCCGTATCCACCGCATCTTGCCCATCAAGGAAGCTGATATAATCGCGTGCATCGGCAAACGCCGCCGGTTGGGTGAGTTTGCGTGCCATGGGGATCACGCGCGCACGCACGTCAGGATTGGAAAACTGCTCGCCAGGGGCCACAACCGGCGCGGGCGCATCACGCCAGAACGGATTGACAACCAGTACAGCGTACCCCGCCATGGCAAGTCGTTTGCCCATGGCCTCAAATGCAGGCCGCAAGCCCAAAATATCCGGCCAGATCAGGATACCAGGATAGGTGCCATCCACCGGATGAATAAAAAGACTGTCAGAGACACCTGCTGCCGCACCCTCGGCACCAGCCATGGAAATATTGACCGACTGCTCAATAATAGGCGTGTCGGGTGCGACGCTTGTCTCGGCGCCGCTCGCCTCTGTCGATGGCGATGCCTCACCCGTGCCCGCCGTGGAGCCGCCCGATTTCTCGTTTACCGAACAGGCCGTTGTCCCAAAAGAAGCGGCAAAAATACTGGCGGCAGACATATACCCAAAGTGTCGCCGGTCGACGGTACCGGGCTTATCTAATGCATCATCATTGTCGCGTTCGGTATCTTCGGTGCACATGGGGAGTTCCTTTCGGGCTACGAATGTTCCGTGACTATAGGTCGATCTGTCGAAGGAGAAACCCCGCTGGAGAATGTCGCCCGACAAAGAGACTGAAATGAAGCAAAGGACCTCATTTATTTACCGGTTTCCCCACCCCGTCCCCTTGACGCAACGGCGCACTGTGCCTACTTCCGCGTCAGCACTCACGGGGTGTGAGTGCCAGGATGCGGCACTATTCTCATGCACTTTCGAGAAAAGCCGCCTAACAAATTGAATAGAAACTTTTTTTCAGGAGAAGCATCCATGGGTTTTCGTCCCCTCCATGATCGTGTGCTCGTCCGTCGTCTCGACGAAGATGAGAAAACTGCCGGTGGGATCATCATTCCCGACACGGCAAAAGAAAAGCCAAGCCAGGGCGAAGTGATTGCCACAGGCAGTGGCGCCCGCGCCGAAAATGGTGAGATCGTCGCTCTTGACGTGAGCACCGGCGACAAAATCTTGTTCGGCAAATGGTCCGGCACCGAGGTCAAACTCGACGGCGAAGACCTGCTGATCATGAAAGAGTCAGACATTCTCGGGATCGTCGGCTAACCGGCGCGCTCCCCTCATTTATTCCCTTCAAATTCAGGAGAAGTTTCAATGGCTGCTAAAGAAGTCAAATTTGACGTCGATGCGCGCGAAAAAATGCTGCGCGGTGTCGATATTCTTGCCAACGCGGTAAAAGTCACCCTCGGCCCCAAAGGCCGTAACGTGGTGATCGAAAAATCCTTCGGTGCCCCGCGTATTACTAAAGACGGTGTGACCGTGGCGAAAGAAATCGAACTGGAAGACAAGTTCGAAAACATGGGTGCACAGATGGTTCGCGAAGTTGCGAGCCGCACCAATGATGAGGCCGGTGACGGTACCACAACCGCCACCGTTCTGGCCCAGGCCATCGTCCGCGAAGGCGCCAAATCCGTTGCGGCGGGCATGAACCCCATGGACCTAAAACGCGGTATCGATCTGGCTGTTGGCAAAGTGATCGAAGACATCAAAGCCCGGGCCACAAAAATCGCCTCTTCTTCAGAGATTGCCCAGGTTGGCACCATCTCCGCCAATGGCGAACGTGAAATCGGCGAAATGATTGCCGCAGCCATGGACAAGGTTGGCAATGAAGGCGTGATCACCGTGGAAGAAGCCAAAACCGCCGAGACTGAGCTCGACGTTGTTGAAGGCATGCAATTTGACCGCGGCTACCTGTCACCCTACTTTGTGACGAACCCAGACAAAATGCTGGCAGACCTCGAGGATCCATTCATCCTCCTGCACGAGAAAAAACTCTCCGGTCTTCAGCCAATGCTGCCCTTGCTGGAAGCAGTTGTGCAGTCCGGCAAGCCCCTTCTGATTATTGCCGAAGACATTGAAGGCGAAGCGCTGGCGACCCTCGTGGTCAACCGTTTGCGCGGCGGCTTGAAAGTGGCCGCGGTAAAGGCACCGGGCTTCGGTGACCGTCGTAAAGCCATGCTGGAAGATATCGCGATCCTCACCGGCGGCGAAGTGATCTCCGAAGATCTCGGCATTAAGCTGGAAAACGTCACCCTCGACATGCTGGGTACGGCTAAAAAAGTAGCTATCTCTAAAGATGACACGACCATCGTTGATGGTGCCGGCAACAAGGACGACATCGAAGCGCGCACGGGCCAAATCCGCCGTCAAATCGAAGACACGTCTTCCGATTATGACCGCGAGAAGCTGCAGGAACGTCTGGCCAAACTGGCTGGCGGTGTTGCCGTTCTCAAGGTTGGCGGTGCCACAGAGGTGGAAGTGAAAGAACGCAAAGACCGTGTCGATGACGCCCTGAACGCTACGCGTGCAGCCGTGGAAGAAGGTATCGTCCCCGGCGGCGGTACGGCGCTTCTTTACGCGTCCAAAGCGTTGGATGGTCTGGAAGGTGAAAACGCCGATCAAACAGCGGGCGTCAATATCGTTCGCCGCGCGATCCAGGCGCCAATCCGTCAGATCGTTGAAAATGCTGGCGGCGAAGGCTCCATCGTTGTGGGCAAACTGCTTGAGCAGGACAATTTCAAGTTCGGCCTCAACGCCCAAACCGGTGAGTATGGTGATCTGATCGATTCAGGTATTGTTGATCCGGCGAAAGTGGTGCGTCACGCGCTGCAGGATGCCGGTTCAGTTGCCGGTCTGTTGATCACCACCGAAGCCATGGTTGCCGATGCGCCGAAAAAAGATGCTGGCGGTGCCGGTGGCGGCGGCATGCCTGACATGGGCGGCATGGGCGGTATGGGTGGCATGGGCGGCATGATGTAATCTGTCCCTGGACAGAGCACGGCCCCTATTCGATCCGTTTACACATTTTAAAAGCCCGGCAGGTGACTGCCGGGCTTTTTCGTAACAGCCGCCACGCTTTACTCCGTTTCAAGCTTGGTTTTTGCACCGCAATACCTGATTTCCACCAAGCGCCCAGCGTACACTAACAATACACGCCCCAAATGAATTAAAGGCCCGCCCACGCCCATACCGGGAATAGGCGCGAATTGATTGCGCCGGCCCAAAAGTTAACATACCTTAATTAATGGAGAGAGGCGCTCGCGTGGGGTGGACGTCATTAAATTTAGGGGGACCATCATGGTTTTGATTCCGGAAAATTTCCGTTCAACACTCGTCTTTTTTAATAGCCGCGACGCCGTTTCTAACCGAGACGTGGATGTGGTGCCGACCGATGGCGACGAAGTCATTGGCGGGTATACGCGTGCGGACGTTTTGTTTGGTCTTGGCGGTGATGATCGTATCGTCGGCAATGGCGGCGCCGATATTCTGGCCGGTGACGCGGGCGAAGACACCCTCGTCGGCGGCAGCGGCGCTGACACCTTGCTCGGCGGCGATGATGATGATTACGTGGACGGCGGTAGTGGGAACGACGATATTCTTGGCGGTGCCGGTGACGATGATCTGATCGGGCGCGGCGGACGCGATGAATTTGACGGCGGCGAAGGCGACGATTTTATTCGCGGCGGCGGCGGCTTTGACCAGGCCCACTATGGCGGCGCGATCATCGATGATGAGGGCACTTTCAATTTTGATTTTGTGCGCCAGGGCAATAGCCGCGGCAGCATCACCGATCTCAACCCTGACAATGGCGATCTTGGTACGGATGTTCTGCGGTCAATCGAAAGTCTAAAGTTTGACGATTTCGACATCAGCCTGAATGGCGGCAACAACCCTGTTGTTGCGTTCGATGACGATGCTGAAACCGACGAAGACAATCCAGTGACGTTTAACGTCCTCGACAATGACGTCGAGTTCGATAGTGACTTTCTTGGTCTTGATGATGATATCGATATTGTATCTGTGGACGATAGCGACCTTGACGGCTCGGTTATGTTTGACGCGGAAACCGGCGACATCACGTATGATCCGGGCGAGGCGTTCCAGTTTCTTGCCTTTGGCGAAATGGCTACCGAAACCCTCACCTATGTGGTGACAGACAGCCGCGGTGCCACGGACACCGCCACCGTGACCATTACCGTTATTGGCGTGAATGATCAGCCGGTGACCGAGGATTTCGCAGTTGCTGGCGGTGAAGATGACGAAGTGATCAGCTTTGACCTCTCCGCTTTCTCGTCGGACGTGGATTTATCAGATATTCTTTCTTACCAATTGTTCGGCCCGGAAGAGATTTTCGGTTCCATCAGTATCGATCCTGAGACCGGTATGGGCGAATTGGTGCTTGGCGATGACTTCCAATTCCTCAATGCCGGGGAAACCGAAGTTCTGGAATTCCAGTTCGTGGCCATTGATGATAGCGGCCAGCCCAATGACACCAGTGAGCCATCAATCCTGACCATCACCGTGAACGGGGCCGATGACGCAACGGTCTCAACCGCCGATGACTTTACCTTCATGTCCGAAGACCAATCGATTTTTGATACGGGGTCGGCCTTTGTGCTCGAGCCCGAACTGCCGTTTCTTGGCATCGATTTCTCGCGCAATTTCAATGAAACACTCTTTGAGGGCGACATTCTTTTCCCCTCCGTGGCCATTGCGGGCGGGATCAGCCTGCGCGCGGGGCTACAGCCAACCTTTAGCCTCACCTCCGGCGACATCGACACAACCCTCACTGGTAGTCTTGCCTTTGAGGTGCCGCGCCAGGTTGTGGAAGGCCAAGAAGTCACCATCGAGTCACTGTTCCTTCTCGATGACGGCAGCAGCTTTTCCACCGAGAGCCCCAACTCGACCTTCGCACTCGACTTTGTGTTTGATTTTGCTGCGAGCCTGCGGGCGATCCTGGATGGCAACTCTTTCAATGTGATCCCCCCAATCGACATCGATTTCACTCAGCGGCTGATTGATCTGTCTGCTAATGATATTGGTCTTACGGTACCTTTGCCCGGTGGTAGTTCGGTTTCTGCCTCGTTCCCGGTAATCGAAACTGATGGGTTTATTACCGATCCTAATAGTTTGACGAGTACGGGCCAAAGTGATCCCGTTTTAAGCGGGACCCTCGATTTTGATGGGCTGGTCACAACCATCCTTGGCCTGCCGCCGTTGGAGCAGACCATTACACTCGCAAATCTTGAGATCCTCGGTTTCGATGCGTTCTCGCTCGACGTGTTTTACAATTTGCTGGACTTGGAATTTGTTGCGAACCTTGCGGTCCTTCAAAATTTTGAGCTGACGATTGGTGACCTTACCGCCAATATCGAACTGGAAAATGGCGACCTCATCCCGTTCACGGTTGGTGACGATATTACGTTCACCGTACCGGAAGACTTTGACGTGAATGGCAACGAGATTCTCGATTTCGAAGTGGTGCTCGACGTAAATGGCGACGAAAATGACGATTCGATTGGTGCGTTGCTTGATCAACTGGCAACCCTTGTCTTCGATCTCGACTTCAACCTGCGGGCGCTGGAATTCGGGGTAAGCGCCACCCTCTTGGGCTTCGAACTCGACGAAAGCATAGGCCCGCTCGTTGATATCAATGTGCCGCTCATCGATAGCCTCGCTGTGGCCGATATCTTTGATGACGAATTTGGGTTGATCGGGTTCAACACCGACGCCGGAGACTTTGAAATCGATGCGTCATTGCTGAACCAGTCTGGCCTGACACCATTTGTATAACGGACCAGCATCCTCGATGATGCCGGTAACGATTAGCGTTGCCGGCATTTTTTTTGATCGAATTCCTAAAGCGTATTTTTTTCAAGAGCGGCCAGTCCCGTCAGCCGGAACTGGAACACCTTTTGGCCAGACATAGCCTTGCGCGCTCACGAAGCGGTGAACCCTTGTTGCCCTTATGGTGGATATATCGGCAGCGTGTGATATAGCGACCCTCGGTAAGGAATCGGGCGTTTTTCACGCTCGGTCCCCTTTCCAATATGACGCTCGAGCTCAGCACCGAAATGATCGGCCTGTGCCACCACAACCAGCGATTACGCATCAGCATCGACCTGTCCCGAGTACGCATTTATGGCCTCTGAGAAGTTCTCACCTCCCCTCACCGACTGGCTAACATCCCCGCGTGCCCTCACCCTTTTTGGGGCGACCCTGGTCACGCTGTTTGTCTTTCGCGACGCCATCGTCAATCTTTTTGAACGGTGGGGTACGCAGGACGAGTTGAGCCATAGTTATTTTATTCCGCTCATTTCGGGCTGGCTCGTCTGGTCGAACAAGGACGCCATTTTGGCCAGCGCCGGGCGCGGTGGCATTACCGCTGTGGGCCTCGGGCTATTGGCCGGCTTTATGCTCCTGGCGGGGCAACTGACCCATGCCTTTATCCTACAACAGCTGGGGTTAGTTATGGCGATCGCGGCCCTCGTCACCGGCTATGGCGGGCGATCTATGCTCCTGATTGCTGCGGTGCCTTTACTCTATCTGTTATTCGCCGTTCCGCCGCCCTTTTGGCTCATCACCAATCTGTCGTGGAATTTTCAGCGCATGTCGTCCGAGCTTGGTGTTGCCATGATCCAGGCCATGAACATCCCGGTTTATCTGTCCGGCAATGTGATTGATCTTGGTACGTACCAGCTGGCTGTTGCGGAAGCGTGCTCGGGCTTGCGTTATCTTTTCCCGTTTCTGAGCCTTGGCTTTCTGGCAGCCTACTTGTTCAAAGGAACATGGTGGCAGAAAGCGATTATTTTCCTCTCAACCATCCCCATTACGATTTTGATGAACAGCTTGCGGATCGCCATCACAGGGGTCCTCGTTCAGGCCTATGGCACTAGCCATACCGAAGGGTTTTTGCACTTCTTTGAGGGCTGGGTTGTGTTTCTCTTATGTCTGGCAGCGCTGTTCGCAGTGATCTCAATTTTCTGCGTTGTTCTACCGCCGCGTACCAACCCACTCGATCAGATGGGCGTGCCAGATCTGACCGCGCGCCAAGCCACCATGGGGCGTTTGCCGTTAGGCTCCATCCCGGAGAATTTGCGCAGCGCCTTGGCGCTCGCCGCAATTATCGTAATTTTTATCGTGACCGCTGGTCTTGCAAAAGTCGTGACCGTCGAAAAACTGATCACACCGGAACGTCAGGTCTTTGCCGTCTTCCCCAGCGAGTTCAGAGGCTGGCGTGCCGATATACAGCCTATCGACTCGGAAGTTGCCGAAGTTCTGGGGGCGGATGATTCCCTTGTCGTCAATATGACGTCACCGCAAGGCGATCTTTATAATGTCTATATGGCTTACCTCACCGCGCGGCGCGATGGGCGGTCGTGGCACTCCCCTCGCCAATGCATCCCCGGCGGCGGCTGGCAAGTTATCGACTTTAGCGTTGTGGATACCGATGACCCAAACATTGAACAGGATGATCGGTTGCCCTTTGCCTATAATCGAATGGTGATTGAATTTAATGGGGACAAACGGATCATCTATTACTGGTATGACCAACGGGGTCAGCAATTTGCCAACGAGTATATTATGAAATTGTCGGTAATCTGGGATACGCTAACCCGCCAGCGCGCAGACGGGGCGCTTGTGCGGCTGATGGCACCCGTGAAAAAAGGCAATGATGTTGCCGCAACGGACAAACAGCTTCGCGACATGGCCCGGAAGATGCGCGCCGTATTACCAAAATACATCCCTGAATAAGAGCTCGACCGAAAAATCTATTTTCGTCGCCTGCAAACGCGGTTTTCAACGCTTCCAGTGCTCACGTACCAATGTACGCTGCGCTCTGGTTCTCAAAAAACACCTTTTCGACAGACGAAACCAATTTTTCGGTTAAACTCTAGGGAGCCATGAATTGCCGCCGGGTGAGACCGAACCCGCCGGATATGGTGCAGCCCAATGAAAGCGTTGACTGCTCAGAGCAATTAATATTTTCCGTACCGGGATGATAAAATACCCATTACAGCGGGGCACAGGAAGAGACTAAGCCCCAGCGAAATCAAAATCCAATGGCCCACAGAGACCGCCGACGGCCAGATTTGCGTCAATGACATCATCGTTAGGATTGTAAGGACAAAGCCGGTGGCGGTCAGAAAGGGACCGACCGTCCGCTGGACAAAGGTCGCCATCACAGTGCGGCGATATTTGCTGTCCCCACTCACCTGCATAAATTGTTGCGCCGGGATCGCCAGGATTAGAGCCAGTAAAAATAACCCCGCTACGAGGTCAAACCCCAAAATCGGTATGGTCCCAAAAATTGAAGCAACCCCAGTCGAAAGACCCGCACCGAGCGACAGCAGGGTCATTGTGACGATAAACACGCGAAGCGAGAAAAATGCGAGACCAACCAGAACACTGAGAAAGACCCCAACCCCCAAAACGGTTACGATGGTCGTTGCCGTGCCAACAAAGATCGACACGATCAAAAGAACACCGGCAATAGCTACAAGACCATAGCTCGTCTGCAATGCGTAAAAATTGCGCGCACGCGCCCACAGGGCCGGAATGATTGCATCAAAGCGCCCAGACGCCCTTTTATGCAGTTGCCGATCAAACCGATGGGTAATCCACAAAAGCCCTGGCAACAAGAATATTGGCGGTAAACTGAAAAGACCTATACTGATGAAAAATCGGAAGGGTTCAAACCCCTCAGGGACGATGGTGGTAGAGAGGACATCGTCCATTCCAGCGAGGCTGAAGCCGCCAACGCCAACAGCAAAAAATAGCGCAAAAAACGCATAGCTTGCCGTTTGTTTTATCCCCTCTGCCGCGGCCTTTGCCGGTCCCAACCCCTGGCGTTGGGCCTGATCATAGGCGTGGGTAAGCAGTATGCTGATTATAATGGTTAGGCAAGCGCCGATGCCATAACAGAGCAAAATCATCGGTTGCAATCCCGCTGACGCGAAAGCGGCCAGCGCAAAGAACCCGGGTGCCAAGAGGATCGTGATCCCAAATCGCCGGCAATAAAGTGCACCAAGCCCGGATAATCCGATGCCGATGCCGCCCAAGATGAGTATCGGAATGGTTGGGGCAATGCCCGCCGCAGGGGCGCTGCCCATGAAGTATAGCCCGGCCCATAAGGTTGCTGCGCCCACGACGGCAATTAGCCACAACCGCTGCACCATTTGCGCACCCAAGGCATAAGCGGTGATAAAAAAGATGCCAATCGTTGTGCGCACAAGGGCAGATTGCGTGTCAGCGTCAGGCCGCACACCGGTGTAGGCAAGGGTAAAAAGGCCCACACAAACCGTCAGGGTCAGGAGGAATGGGCGATTGACAATCGCACGGACAATCGGTTCTGGCGCCCTATCTTTCATGATTGCGCGGGCACCATTTTGTAAGCACCACCTTATTCCGGCAGGTCTATTTCCAGAATGGCCATGTTAAAGTCGTAAGACACGTCACCATCCTCATCATCGCGAAAAATGACGCCAATAAACTCATCGCCAAGATAAACCTCCGCCGAATCCGTTTTGCGCTCGCGCGCGCGGATATCGATTGTGGTCAATCCAAATTTCTCAACGAAATAGGTTTTCAATTTAGAAATTTCAGTGGCATTCATAGTCTTATTCCTGAACCGATGGTGACATGAGAGATGTACGTGATTTCCCGGGGGGCAACAACACCCTCCCTATCTATTCGGCGCGCCCTCTGGCGACGCCGGTCATCGAAACTGTCGCATCGTCATCGCTGACCAGCATCCTATTTCTCCCCTACTATCCGACCTGACCGGAGGCCTTAATGCCGCGAATTTTTCCGATCCCGATATCGCTCCGCCATCTGCCTTTCGGGGCGTTTATTCTCGCCCTCGTCGCCGCCTGTGCACCGGAGGCGGGCCCCGATAACACCAATCCACGTACCGTTTCCCGGCAGGATGCGGCGGTTTGTGCCCCCGACAGTGGATCGGCCATCACCGTTTCTGCCCCATGGGCGCGGCCGGCACGCACCGTCGGCGGCACAAGCGCGATCTATTTTACCCTGTGCGGTAACACTAATACCGACATGCTGTTGCGCGCAGAGACGACGGTGGCCGACGCCACGGAAATACACGAAACGAGGACAGATGCGGCGGGTCGGCGCGCCATGATGCCGGTTTCTTCGCTGACAATCCCGAAGGCAGCACCGCTCAGTTTTGAGCCCGGCGGTCTCCATGTGATGCTGATTGGGCTGAAGGCCCCGCTTGAGGTGGAGACAACGCTCGATCTGACGCTCATCTTTGAAAAGGCGGGCCCCGTCGCCGTGCGAGTACCTGTGAAAAAGCAAGCCGCATCGGGAGCTTCTACCCCGTCGACCGACCACCACCGGTCTGGCAGCTAGAGCATTGATGTTTCATTTGCGGTCAACTTTCATCCTTCAAGACGACCGCTGATGCGCTCTCCTCAGCATGAGGAAACTCATCCTCAAGAGCCCGAAGGGCGTCTCGAAGGATAAGAGTTTTCGACCCGAATTGAAGCGGAAATGCTCTAGGAACTGCTTTTTTAGGGGGTTGCCACCTTGGCGTGCACGCCGGTTAAGCGCCGAAACCGCATGGCGTCGGAAATTTCGGTGGCAATCTGCGCGCGCCGAGCCTGTGCTTCGCTATCAAGGCCCCATTTTTCGGCTTGAAACGTCTCATCAAGCTGCGCGGCCTCAATAATCGCCGCCTCCTCCATCCGCATGTGCGCCCCCAGAAGCCCCAGGGCCGCTGACCCGGTCAATTCTGTTAGACGGCGGGCCGTCAGGAGCGCAGGGATATCGAGCGTGGCAATCACCGTTTCAGCACGCGCCAACGCCGCCGGATCCTGATTAAGGAACATCACGCCGGCGACCGGCTTTAGCGTAATATCAAAATGCGCACGCAGCGCCGCCAGCGCCGCATCCCAAATAGTATTCTGACGACGGACCAGTTCCACTGGGCTCTCGGCGCGATAGCACAACAGATCGGACGCCATGAAACGGTTGATCTCTACGCGCCACGCGTCATGCTCACTCGCCGCCGCATCAAGAACCGTCATCTGATAGCCGGTCATCGGCATGGCGGCGAACATGATATGGGTATCTTGCGCAGACCATTCACGCACCATGGCATTAGCCAACGCTTCGCTTGATGCGGTCAGCGCCTGACGCCCCGGCGTTTTGGCCGCCCGGCCATCAAGCAACAAACGCCATTGCCCGTCGGCGGTGTCTAGCGATACCGCTTCATAAAACCGTTTAGGATATTCAGGCTCTTGCATTGTCATCTGTGTCCCCAGCGCGCCGCCGATCGCCCCTATTGGTCGGGCCAGATGGGCTCTGCTGCGTCATCAAAATCAAAAAACTGCCAAGCCGCGCGCATATGCCCAGATAGGGGCGCAGAAAACTGTACCCACGCACCGGTGCGCGGATGTCGAAACCGCATTGACCGGCAATGGAGGTGCAGCTTGCCCGATAGACCCTCAATACGGGACTGACCTAACCCATATTTACCGTCACCAATGATTGGTGTACCGATCACGGCACAATGGACCCGCAATTGATGCGTCCTGCCCGTGCGCGGGCGCAAGGCAACAAATCCGATATCCGCCCCGGCCTCACCCACAACCTGAAAATCAGAAATTGCGCGTTTTGCCTCCTCGCCCTCGGCTGGCACCATTTTTTCCAGCAGCGTGTCATCGGGCGTGCGGACCATGCGTTTGGCGATGGGCCGTTTTATTGTTCCAAAACGTGGGTGTGGTACCCCGGCGGTCAGGGCCCAATACGTCTTTTCAACCGTTTGGTTCTGAAACGCCTGACCGAGACGGGTTGCCGCAGCCCTGGTTTTCGCCAGGATCAGCACCCCGGCGGTATCGCGGTCTAGCCGGTGAACAAGTCTGGGGCTCGGTTCTTGCGTGCCCGTTGTCGTGGTTCGGTGCGCCGCCCACAGATGAACCATGCCATCCACATGGCGCGCAGTACCCGAACCGCCCTGAACAGCCAGACCATGGGGCTTATTCAGCACGAGGAGTGTTTCATCCTCATGGAGGATCATTTCATCAATAGCACGCGCGTCCCGCGCAGCGATTTTCGGGTCTATCGCTGGCGCATCACTTGTTGCCGCTTGCGCTGGCACATCAGGCATGGGCGGTACCCGGATGGATTGACCTTCCGCAAGACGAAACGCCGCTTTTGCCCGGCCACCGTCTACCCGAATTTGCCCCTTTCGCAGCAATTGTTCGAGCTTGCCATGACGCAACACCGGATAGTGCGTGCGAAACCACCGATCAAGCCGCATGCCGTCTTCATCATGTGCCACACACCGTGTCTCAACACCGGCCATCAGAGCGTTCGCCCGAGGGCAAGCCCACCGAAAAGGGCGAGTACTGATAAAATCACTGTCGCGATCACATAGGCCGCCGCCGGACCTATGCTGCCTTTTTCGATGAGGACGATGGTATCGAGCGAAAATGCCGAAAATGTCGTAAAACCGCCGAGCAGACCAACGCCCGCGAACAACCGCCAAGCGTGACCCGGGTCGGTGCGCATGGCGATCACACCCATGAGCACCCCCAGGGCGCAAGACCCTATAATATTGATGGCCAGCGTGCCCACGGGGAAACCTGCCCCGAAGATATGGCGCGCGCCCTCAAGCGAGAAATAGCGCAAGACACTGCCCATGGCGCCGCCAAGGGCAACGAAACCGGCAGCCTGTAAAAAGGGCAAAGATGGGAGCGTCGGATCGGGAGGCGACATGGGAAAGGGCTTTTATGGCGACTGGGGCAGCGTTTCCCCTACCGCCCGGTGCGCCACGAAACAACCCTGCGCCCATCATCCACATCGATAACCCAGCGACGCCCCGCTGTGGCCAACGCTTTGGTGAGGGCGCGGGCGCTGTCAATATTTTCACCATTCACCGCGAGGATGCGATATCCCTTGCGCAACCCTTGGCGTGCGGCGTAGCTGCGCCGGGGAATATCCGTCACCACGACGCCGCGCAGGAACGGGTCCACCCCCAACTCCTCATTAAATTTGGGGGAAAGGTTGGCAACACTCACCCCGGTAAGGGGATGGTTCCCCTCAAGCTGTCTCACGTCGCGTTTTGGTGTTTCCGGCGGCACATCCAGCGTCAGCGTTACGGTTTTTGATTTGCCATCGCGGGCGAAGGAAAGGGCGGTTTTGTCCTTCGAGCTACCAACCCCCACCCGATACCGCAGGGTTTGCGCATCATAAACCGGCTGGCCATCAATCTCGATGATCACATCGCCCGGTTTCAGGCCCGCTTTGTCCGCGGGCCCGCCGACCCAGATTTCCTCGATGATTGCCCCGGCGGGCCGATCAAGTTTCAACGCCCGTGACAAATCCGCGGTCACAGTACCGGTGGAGGCACCAAGCCATGGGCGGGCCAAAACGCCGCCATTCACCGCGGAGGAAAGCACCTGCTGGACCAACCGGCTCGGTATGGCAAAACCAATCCCGTTAGAGCCGCCAGACCTTGAATAAATGGCCGTGTTGATTCCCACGAGCCGCCCATCAACATCGACGAGCGCACCGCCGGAATTACCCGGATTGATAGCTGCATCGGTCTGTATAAAGAATTGATAATCACTGATGGAAACCGCGGTACGCGCCAGGGCCGAAATGATACCACTCGTCACTGTCTGGCCAACCCCAAAGGGATTACCAATGGCAAGCACAACGTCACCCACCTCAATGACATCCGAATTTGCAAATTCCAAAAAGGGAAGCGTTTCTTCGGCGGTGATTTGCAATACCGCAAGATCCGTCTGCGGATCAGTGAACACAAGCGTCGCCTCAAATTCGCGGCGATCGCTTAGCACCACTGTGATCTCGGTCATCTTCTCAATCACGTGGTTATTGGTGATGATATAGCCATCGGGGCTAACAATAACGCCGGAGCCAAGGGAGCTTTGCTCGCGCGGTCGCATCTGCCCAAAAAATCGCTCGAATACGGGATCAATCGACCGAGCCGGCACCTCGCGCCGGGTGAAGACATTGACAACAGCGGGCGCCACCTCGCTGACAACTGGGGCAAACGACAAGCGCACCTGCTCCATCGTTTCGGGCACCATGCGATCATCAAGACGGATGGCATTTGGTGTGTTATCGCGCTCGACAACACCATCTGGGGCGGGGGCTGTTCCTTGTGTTTGCGCCGAGCATGCAAAAACCAAAATGAACGACGCGGCACCGGCCACAAGGCGGGCCGCCATCGTGCGCAATACCGGACGTTTGTTGGATAAGATGGTTTGGCTGTTGGGCCAGATCTGGTGGAACATGAAAGACCTCTTTTTGTGAGCGTCTGATATTGGCTTCAGGCGTCGGGCGGGACGTCTTACAATCGTATGAAACCGCACTCAGTAATGACTCTGCGCATAGTCTACCACTAGACGGGTAGCCACCAAACCGGAGACCACGCCAGGGATGGCCACTATCCATCACCAGCCCTGAAGCGTTGACCGCTAGAAGATAAAATCATTTGCAGACAGATCACTGACCGCCACATCAATAAGCACGATTTCATTCGCGCCCACAGTGATAACCGTGTTGCCCGCTGCATCCGATGACACATGATTATTGATAAGGTCGTTAAAGTCAGTGATCGCGCCAACAGCCGAAAGGTCTACCTGCTCACCGATCTCATCAACGTCAAAATCCTCAACCACATCGGAACCAAACCCATTCGCAAAAACGAAACGATCCGCGCCGTCGCCACCTCGGAAGCGATCCGCCCCCGTTGCGCCACCGGCCAGCGTATCATTGCCGCCGCCACCAACGATAAAGTCGTTGCCATTTCCGCCGTCAATCAGATCGTCGCCGGTTTCACCCACCAACACATCATTGCCGGAACCGCCGTTAATTGTGTCGTTACCGGAGCCACCATTGACGGTGTCATTGCCGTTTTGACCACTGAGGAGATCGTCGCCCACGCGGCCTGATATAAAGTCATTACCCTGATTACCGAAGACGGTATCATTGCTGTTGCCGGCATTGACAACATCATTGCCCTCACCCGCCACAACAAAATCTGCGTCACCGCCGCTATTGATGGCGTCATTGCCGTTGCCACCGAAGATCGTATCTTCACCGGTAGCGCCATTAATCTGGTCATTACCATCACCGCCATCGACCACATCATTACCGACGCCAGCATTTAGCGTGTCATTGCCACGATTGCCGTTGAGGGTATCGTTGCCATTAGCAAGACTGATAAGGTCATCACCAAGACCGCCTTCGGCAATATCATTCCCGGAGCCGCCCGCGATTAAATCATTACCTGTATTGCCAAACAGGCGGTCATTGCCAGCCCCGCCATTCAGCCGGTCAATATCGGCACCACCAAAAAGAACGTCGTCTCCGGCACCACCATTCAACGTATCACGATCTCCGCCCCCATTGAGCGTGTCGGCCATGGCACCGCTGGTCAGAAAATCATTGCCATCACCGCCGCTGAGTGAATCGTTTCCCGCTTGCGACACGAGAAGATCATTGCCGGCGCCGCCGCGGATGGTGTCATTGTCACTGCCACTGCGTAGATCATCATCACCCAAATTGCCGATCAAGAGATCGGTGCCGTTACCCGAAAACGCGATGTCATTTCCGGCGCCGCCATCAATCCGATCATTTCCCTCTTCACCGATCAGGGTATCGTCACCCGCACCGCCATTGAGCGTATCATTCCCGGCTTCGCCATTAAGGCCGTCATTGCCAGCGCCACCATTGATCTCGTCATCGCCGAGACCCGCAGCAAGAAAATCCTCTTCATTGGTGCCAAAGAGCGCGTCGGCGGCGTCTGTACCCAGCTCCGTAATGCCCTGGAGGAACGCAGCGCCGTCACGCCCCGTTTGTACCTGGCCAAATTGCTGGCTCGCATTAACATTGTAGTCGGCGAAGGCCCGGCTTTGAGGGTTATCATCACCAAGAAACATCTGTGTACCGAAATTTGTACCGAAAGAAGGCACACCCACAGCAAAGAAATCATTGGCAAGCGTGCCGCCAACCCCGCGGAAAAGTTCTAGTGCATCACCAAGCAACGCCGCTGTATCTTCCGAACGAACAAATTGAAGGAGAAAATCGCGCAAAACCGGTTCATTCGTAACAGGAATGATAGCCGGGCCCCCTTCATATTGAACGAGATCGATATCATAGGCTTGGCCCGGCGGCGCATTAAACAAGCGTTCGCCGCGGATCAGACCGGCATGGGCCTCAAATTGCTCTAACACATCGGGCAGCGTAAATTGAAGCTCATTTGCCAGTGATTGGGGCGCGCCAGTGAAAAGGGTACCCGACCGATAATATTCCGCCAGCTCCCGGTTCGCCAATTCAAACTCGGAAGACGTCTCGCCATTTTGGAAAGCAAGCTGCGAGGCTTCTACAAGCCGCACGATTGACTCGCCAATATTCGACTGGCTGATGATATTGCCGCCAAAATATCCGGTCACACCGAGACTATCAACAATCTCATCGAGCGCTACGTCGGGCGCATTGAGCTCAAGATAATACTCCGCTCCCTGAATAGCCGTCTGCGCCACAAACGGGTTAAACGTTTGCCCACTCAAGACACCATTGATGCGCTCGGACTGCTCGCCAAAAACCTCATGAAAGATCGAGATAATCTCTGCACTGCGATAACCGTAATAGGCAACGGCCGGAAAGTCGCCAAACTGGTCACCAAAATTATCGCCAGCGGCACTGCGTTCTGCGAAAAAATTCAATCCTTCTTCATTGACATAATGGAACTGGTCGAACTGTGCATTCCAAACCTCGTTGGAATATTCCACATAGACATTCAATCGTGGGTCAAGGTTGTCGCGGATAAATGTCGCAAACTGCCGGACAAAATCATCACTGGCCTGATGGGGAATATTAAACCAGGGATCAGCCCCAACCTGATTGGAAAGCGCGACCATAATTTCCAGTGGCACGCCGGTTTGTATCCCCTCGATAAAAGGGGCGCCGGGCTCCACAAAGGTTACCAGCTCCCCCGTATTTGTGTCGCGTAAAGGCTCGCGAGTGTCGGGGTCTAAATACACCGGCGTGTTAAATCCGCGCGATAGGGTCGATAACTCGCTTGGTGAAATGCCGGGTATTAGGCCAGCAATTTCATATTCTAACGCCTGATTGGAAGGGAGACCATAAAAAGCATCGTCAACATCGGCAAGATCGCTGAATTCACGAATATTGGAGTTATTCGTATGCATCCAATCCATAAACCGCAGGACGCGAAAATCTTCGATCTCTGCAATATATTCAGGGTTAAAGATCGCACCCGCATCGTGGAGCGCTTCATGTTCTTCGCGCACCAACACAAAATCGCGAAGGTGATTACCCTCATCAACACCGTTTACGACGATCCCAACGGGGAACCCTTCATTATTGATATCGATTACAATACGTCCGGGTACAGATAGTTCCTCAACAATATTGCCACCAAATAGGCGGAAATCACCATCTCCTTCATAGCGAAACACATAGCGGCCACCGATATTGGCATCAGGGGGGATGTTGTTAAAGAGCGAAAGGATTGATTCAGAGCCTTCAGGCAAGCGCAGAATATACCCATTATCGTCGAGGAAACCGGCGCGCGCCAATTCCGAATAATCAAGACGTTCAGTGTTACCGTTCTCGTCCGTGACGTTAAACGTCCAAGCCCCTTCGATCCGCTGCACATCACCAATTTGCTTGATCACGTTAATGAACGGGATTGCGCTCGAATAAAATGCCACCGTCGACAGACCGACCGCCAGGGATGGATCCATTACGCCGAATGCTCGATTTGTTTGTGTCACACTGATTTCCCTTCACTACACTGCCCGGGTGTTCATGAAAGAACACCAGAGGTCGTTTTTGGTTTGGTTGCCCGTGCCAATTATGGTTCACGGGCTGCCCTATTTCCATCCACTTGAAAGAAGTTTCATTGCGAATTCAAGGCAATTTTAAGCCCATATGGCGACCAAGATAGCCTTGATTGTCGCAGGAAAAATGGACAACACCGCAAGGACTTTTTGCACCCTTTGCTCGCCATCATTTCTTTTAAAAAGACGCCGCCAATTAAGCGAATACCGCCATTTTGGGCTGTAAAAAACCTCGGCCCGCTCAAACAGAGCGGGCCGAGAACCGGATGATACAATCATACCGGCTTGGGGGGGAGGTCGTAAAAACGTTGAGAGTGAGCGCCAGATAATAGTGTCCTTACAGGCAGATACACAGCCTTATTCCAAGACACTAGCAATTTTTAGCAAATTGCGCTCCCCATTTCTCTCCTGTGTCAACATTAACCATTAGAGAGGCAGCAAACAAGCGATAAATGTTCGCCAGTTCCGAAAAAGAATCATAAAAAAGCCGCCAGGAACGTCATTGATCAATGGCGGCTTTGAAATATTCCAATCGCGGGAAGTTTACTCGTCGTCGCCCGCTGACTGTTCCGCCGTAGGGCCGGAATCAAGTCCTTTGGCGCTTTCATCACGGTCAACAAACTCAATGACGGCCATCGGTGCGTTGTCACCATGGCGAAAACCGGCTTTCATGATTCGGATATAGCCACCACCGCGCTCCATATAGCGCGGGCCAATTGTCTCAAACAGCTTCTTAGCCATATCGCGATCACGAATGCGTGAGACGGCCAGACGCCGCAAATGCAGCGCCCGCGTTTCATCAGTTTTCGCATGCTTTGCGAGGGTTACGAGCTTTTCCACTATTGGGCGCAATTCTTTTGCCTTGGGCAAAGTCGTTACGATCTGCTCGTGCTTGATCAGCGATGTGGCCATATTAGCAAACATGGCCTTCCGGTGCTCATGGGTCCGGTTCAGTTTGCGATGGGCGAGACCATGGCGCATGGCGTTACTCCTCAGATGGGGGACGTGCCCCTATTCGTCATATTTCTTAGCAAGCTCTTCGATATTGTCCGGCGGCCAATCGGGAACTTCCATCCCCAGATGCAAGCCGAGACCGGCCAAGATTTCCTTAATCTCGTTCAGTGACTTGCGACCAAAATTCGGTGTACGAAGCATTTCACCTTCGGTTTTCTGGATCAGATCGCCAATATAAACGATATTGTCGTTTTTCAGGCAATTTGCGGAGCGTACGGACAATTCCAACTCATCAACCTTGCGCAGGAGTGCCGGATTAAACGGCAACTCTTCACGCATGGCTTCTGCGCTGTCTTTTTTCGGCTCGTCAAAGTTCACAAAGATTTGCAACTGATCCTGGAGGATCCGTGCTGAAAAGGCCGCCGCATCTTCCGGCGAGATTGACCCGTCGGTTTCAATTTCAAGGATCAGGCGGTCATAATCAAGGATTTGACCTTCACGGGTGTTTTCAACACGGTAGGCAACACGGGTCACCGGGCTATAGAGACTATCCACCGGGATCAGGCCGATGGGTGCATCATCGGGCCGGTTGCGGTCGGCAGGCACATAGCCCTTACCAATATTCACTGTAAGTTCCATGCGCAGGGAAGCGCCCTCATCAAGGGTGCAAATCACATGGTCTTTATTCAGAATTTCGACGGCCGACGTTTCCTCAATATCACCGGCGGTGACGGGGCCCGGCATGTCTTTGCGTAGCACTAGACGACGCGGCCCCTCCGCATGCATCCGCAAAGCGAGTTGTTTGATATTCAAGACAATGTCCGTCACATCTTCGCGCACGCCCTGAATTGATGAGAATTCATGGACAACGCCATCCACTTGAATGGAGGTGACGGCGGCGCCTTGCAAAGACGACATCAAAATCCGGCGCAGTGAGTTGCCAAGCGTCAGGCCAAAGCCGCGCTCCAAAGGCTGCGCCACGAGTGTCGCACGTTTGTTGGGATCGGCGCCAAAAGAGACGTCGAGTTTATTGGGCTTGATCAATTCCTGCCAGTTTCGTTCGAGCACGTGGGGTGTCTCCGTCTGATTAAGTCGGGGCATCCGCGGGGAGAGATGCCGTTCGGTTGGGCTATGGGCGATGTAAAGAAAGATCGACCGGCGCGCGGACGATCAATAAGGATCAGACCCGGCGGCGTTTGCGCGGGCGGCAACCATTATGAGGAATGGGCGTCACATCGCGGATTACCTGCACCGTTAAGCCAGCCGCCTGTAACGCACGCAAGGCACTTTCGCGGCCTGAACCCGGCCCCATGACATCGACATTCACAGTTTTTAGACCATGCTCCATGGCCTTCTTTGCGGCATCTTCGGCGGCAAGCTGCGCCGCATAGGGCGTTGATTTGCGTGAGCCTTTGAAGCCCATCACCCCGGCAGATGACCAGGAGATCGCGTTGCCCTGCTCATCAGAGATCGTGATCATGGTGTTGTTAAACGACGCATTCACATGCACCACGCCGGAGGAGATATTCTTTCTTTCACGGCGCCGCACGCGGCTGCTGGTTGGCGATTTTGCCATGGGCTTAATCCTTGATGGTGAGGCCGATTATTTTTTCTTACCGGCGATGGGTTTAGCGGGCCCCTTGCGGGTGCGGGCATTGGTATGGGTGCGTTGACCACGCACGGGCAAGCCGCGTCGGTGGCGCAAACCGCGATAGCAGCCCTGGTCCATAAGGCGTTTAATATTCACAGCCACTTCGCGGCGCAGGTCCCCTTCCACGAGGTAATCGCGGTCGATTGCCTCCCGGATGCGCAGGACCTCAGCGTCTGAAAGTTCATTGACGCGGCGATGCAACGCGATACCCGTATTTTCACAAATCTCCAGGGCCTTGGTGGCACCAATACCGTGAATATACCGCAGCGCGATGGGAACGCGCTTGTTCGTTGGAATGTTTACACCTGCAATACGGGCCACGGGCCTTATCCTCTTTCTCTATCGTTCGCTGTGCCAGGGTGACCCGGCGCCAATACGAAAAGCTGCCAAGAGCGCAGTCGATCTTTGGCGCTCAGTCAGCGCCTAGTTATCATCCACACTGTGACAGGAGCCGCGGTTGTATCCCCGCCTTAAACCTGTCGTCAACTCATATCACCCTTGAAAAAGGGCAAAACACTCACCTTTTTTGCCAGACGCAAAACCCTGATCGGCTTTAGTCTTGGCCCTTGGTCTGGGGACCAGATTTCTCTTCAACTGCAACGCTATTGATCCGGGCTAATGGACCCCGTCCAAAATACTATCGATCTCGCCAGCGACCTTTTCAATTGGGCCCATACCGTCAACTTTACGCAATTTACCCTGGGCAAAATAATACGGGATCAATGGTGCCGTTTGGTCCCGATAGACTTTCTGGCGATGGCGGAAAGTTTCCTCGTTATCGTCATCGCGCACGGTACCGCCGGCGGCCTTGGTATCAGCTACCCGCTGGTTTAGCCGCGCCACCAATTCTTCTTCATCAACAACCAGTTCGATGACCGCATCAACTATGCGGCCGCGCTCGGCGAGGACACGGTCAATCATCTCAGCCTGAACCACGGTGCGCACCGCCCCATCAAGAATGAAGCCCTTTTTGCAATCGTCCTCATCAATCCGGTTGGTCAAAACCTGCTCAATGATATCGTCTGAGATCAAATCGCCACGCGCCATGATTGCTTTTGCTTCGATACCGAGGGGGGAGCCTTTTTCAATCTCGGCACGGAACATATCGCCCGTGGCAAGCTGCGGAATACCGTGTTTTTCTACAAGGCGTTTTGACTGCGTCCCTTTGCCGGCACCGGGCGGACCCAAAAGAATAAGGATCATCGCTTGCGCCCTCCCCGCAATTTGGATTTCTTGATCAAGCTTTCATATTGCTGTGCCACGAGATGACCCTGAATCTGCCCAACTGTGTCCAGTGTCACTGAGACAACAATCAAAAGCGACGTGCCGCCAATATAGACCGGGATCGACGAATAATTCATCCGTAAAAGTTCCGGCAACAGGCATACAAAGGCAAGATAGGCCGCCCCAATAAACGTCAAACGCGTGACCACATAGTCGAGATATTCAGCCGTACGCGGACCAGGACGATAACCCTGAATAAAACCGCCATTCTTTTTGAGATTATCGGCAACTTCCTCGGTATTAAACACCACCGACGTGTAAACAAAAGCAAACAGGACAATGCCCAGACCATAGGTAAGGATGTAGGCAAGCTTGCCGGGCTCAAACATCAATGACACCGTTTGCAGCCATTCGGGCGAGTTATCGCCAACAGCCGATGTCATCGTTACCGGAAGGAGCAAGATGGACGACGCAAAAATCGGCGGGATCACGCCGGAGATATTGAGCTTTAACGGCAGGTGCGACTTCTCCCCCTGGGTCATCCGGTTACCCACCTGACGGCGCGGATATTGGACGAGTAGTCGGCGTTGCGAACGCTCAATAAAGACAACAAACGCAATTAGTAAGAGGCACAGAACGATCACCAGCAATACAATCGCTGGAGGCAAACCGCCGGCACGGCCCTGGTCAAGGAGGCCGATAGCAGCACGCGGTAACTCCGCCACGATGCCGGCAAAGATGATTAACGAGACGCCATTACCAATGCCGCGCGACGTAATTTGCTCGCCAAGCCATAACAGAAACATGACCCCGCCCACGAGACTAACCACCGTGGTCAGGAGGAAGAACGGACCCGGATTTGTCACAACCCCTTCCTGGGACTGAAGATTAACGGCGATAAAAAAGCCCTGAACCGTTGCGAGCAAGACCGTCAGATAACGCGTGTACTGATTGATCTGCCGGCGCCCCTGTTCACCCTCTTTCTTGATGGCTTCTAAAGAAGGGATCACCGCTGTCATCAGCTGCATGATGATCGAGGCCGAAATATACGGCATAATATTGAGAGCAAAAATCGCCATGCGCTCCACAGCGCCGCCCGCAAAAATATTTAACGTCGCCAGCAAGCCACCTGTTTGGGTACCAAACGCATTGGCATAAGCGTCTGAATTTATGCCGGGCAAGGGTACAAAGGTTCCGAAGCGGTAGACGATCAAGGCGCCGAGCGCGAAGAGTAAACGCTTTTTGAGTTCATCGGCCTTGGCAAACGATTCAAGACTGATGTTGGAGGCAAACTGTTCCGCTGCTGATGTCATGATTTCTCGCCGCTTTGCCTGTGCAGGGAACGAAAAGTACCGCCCGCGCCCACACGTGTTTTTCCCTACATAACCATCCGCTGCCCGCCAGGCCCCTTAGAGCATATTAGCGAGCGCCACATCTGGCCTCACGCTATGTGAGGATCACCGGGCATTTTTCAACCGGGCCCCCTTGAAACGAGTAAACGCCTCCTAGCCACGGCCCTTGATGATTTTTGCAACCAGATCCTGGTCAACTTTTGCACGTGGTGTACCGCCGCCAATCATTTCCTCGGCCTGAACAACCCACTCTTCTTTTTTGGCTTGGTCAGCAACGCCCAGTTTTTCAAGCAAGGCATCACGCGCACCTGCCGCCATTCCGGCCAGTTGAGTCAGCTTTTCAACGCCTTCAGATTTCAGCGCTTCAGCTGTTTTCGGCCCAATACCGTCGATGAGAACAATCAGGTCGATATCGTCGGCGAACCCGCCGGAAGACGTTTTTGTGGCGACCGTCTTGGTCTCAACGATTGTGACGGTGCCGCCCGCTTTTTCCACAGCCGTTTTCGCCCCGGCGCTGGCGTACGCCACATGGACGTCAACTTTCGCCGAAATCTCACCGGTGCCCAAAAGACGCAAACCATCATGCTTGCGGCGCAGAACACCAGCCTCAACGAGGCTTTCCGCACTGATCGGCTGGCCAGCATCAACGCGGCCTGCGTCAATGGCAGCTTGCAAACGGCCAATATTCAGCTCAACAAATTTCAAGCGATTTGGCTTGTTAAACCCGCGTTTTGGCAGACGCATATAAAGCGGCATCTGACCGCCTTCGTAAGCGCGAATACCGCTGACGCCAGACCGGGACTTTTGTCCCTTGACGCCGCGCCCGCCGGTTTTACCCTTGCCGGAGCCAATACCACGACCGATGCGCTGGCGTTTTTTGCGCGCGCCCGGATTATCAGAGAGTTCAGAGAGTTTCATAATATCCTCGACTTTCGACAGGCCCACCGTGAAATCAGTGTAGCCCGCCTCGCCTTAAAGGGGACGCTGACGCGCCCGGCTATCTAGTCAACAATTTCCACCAAGTGAGAAACCTTGCGGATCATACCGCGTACGGAGGGTGTATCCTCCAACTCGCGCACTTTGCCAATTTTGTTCAGGCCCAAACCAACGAGCGTTGCCCGCTGATCCTGAGGCCGCCGAATGGGGCTGCCGGTTTGGCGCACCTTAATCGTTCTCGCTGCTGCCATGGGTTAGGCTCCCTCTGCCGCTGCGGTATCGCCCGCCTCGGTAGCGCTTTCGCCAGCGGCCACTTCCGCTTGCCGGCGCACCAGAATTTCAGACACCTTTTTACCGCGCCGGGACGCGATTGTCCGCGGGCTTGTCTGATCGCGCAGGGCATCAAACGTGGCGCGAACCATATTGTAAGGGTTCGACGTTCCGATGGATTTCGCCACCACGTCTTGGATGCCCACGGTTTCAAAGATCGCCCGCATGGGACCACCGGCAATGATACCGGTTCCTGGCGGTGCGGAGCGCAGCACGACTTTGCCAGCGCCATGGCGACCACGGGCATCATGGTGCAGTGTACGCCCTTCGCGAAGGGGTACACGGATCAGATTGCGTTTGGCATCCTGGGTTGCCTTGCGGATGGCTTCGGGCACCTCGCGGGCTTTGCCCTTGCCAAAACCTACCCGCCCTTTTTGATCGCCCACAACCACAAGCGCGGCAAAACCAAAGTTTTTACCACCCTTTACAACCTTGGCGACCCGGTTGATCGCCACGAGTTTGTCAATAAACTCGTCGCGCTCTTCGCGGTCGTCCCGGCGGCCGCGTCCCCGGCCTTTGCGTTCATCACGTGCCATAATAACTCCTCTGGGCATCTGCCCGGCGCCGGCCATGGCCCACGCGCTTCATCGTCCTAATTAAAAATTCAACCCGGCTTCGCGGGCGGCCTCGGCAACGGCTTTCACCCGGCCATGATACATATATCCGCCACGGTCAAAGACGACATCTTTCACGCCCGCCTTGATCGCCCGTTCCGCTGCAAGCTTACCCACATGGGAAGCTGCGGCAACGTTTGAGCCTTTGTTGTCCGTTGCACCGCGCACATCACCCTCAAGCGACGAAGCCGAGGCAATGGTTTTCCCCGCCACATCATCAATAATCTGTACCGAGATGTTTTTTGATGAGCGAAAGACCGACATCCGCGCGCGGCCCTTATTGACTTTCGCAAGGCGACTACGTACCCGCCCGCCGCGGCGTTTCAACTTTGCTTTTACGGTATCAACCATATCGTTGTTTCCTTTAACACCTGATATCCGACCAGCCCGTAAGCCACCGGATCAACAGCATTACTTTTTCTTACCTTCTTTACGGAAGATATATTCACCCTCATAGCGCACACCCTTGCCTTTGTATGGCTCTGGGGGGCGGAACGCGCGGATTTCGGCGGCAACCTGACCCACACGCTGCTTATCAATTCCTGTGATGATTACCTCGGTGGGCTTTGGCGCCTCAATTTTGATACCGTCCGGCACCGGATAATTCACATCATGGGAAAAACCGAGCGCGAGGCTTAGGCTAGAGCCCTTCATCTGTGCGCGGTAGCCAACACCCTCTAGCTGCAGCTTGCGCGTAAACGCGTTGCTGACGCCTTCAATCAGATTGGCAATCTGACTACGGCTCATCCCCCACATGGAGCGGGCCGCCTGGGACTTATCAATCGGCGTGATCACCACGGCATTGTCCTCAACCGCAACCGAACATAATTCGCTCACGGTAAAAGACTGCTCGCCTTTCGGGCCTTTTGCCTTCACCGTCTGTCCGCTCACATCAACGGTGACACCGCTATTGATTGGAACCGGTTTTTTACCAATACGGGACATAAGCCCATTCCTTCATCAAGATCAGATCAATTTGTGTACGATCTTTTTTGATACACCTGACCAGATCAATAAACCTGGCACAAAACTTCACCGCCCACATTAGCATCGCGTGCCGCCGCGTCGGACATTACACCCTTGGGCGTAGAGATAATGGAGATTCCCAAACCATTGCGCACGGGCGTCAATTCATTGACTGCGGTGTAAACCCGGCGACCGGGTTTTGAAATCCGCTTGATTGACTGAATGACCGGCGCGCCTTCGGCATATTTTAATTCAACCTCAAGCACCGGTTTCTCGCCTTCCAGCTCCACACGGGTGTACCCGCGAATATAGCCTTCGCCTTGCAGCACATCGAGAACCCAGGCCCGTAGCTTGGAAGCCGGTACCGTCAGACTGTCATGGCGGCGCATTTGCGCATTGCGGATACGGGTGATCAGATCGCCCACAGGATCATTGATTGGCATTTGTCCTGCTCCCTTACCAGCTAGATTTCACAAGGCCGGGAATTTTCCCGTCCGACCCCAGTTGCCGCAGGGCAATCCGCGACATCTGAAGCTTGCGATAAAAACCACGCGGCCGCCCGGTCACCAGGCACCGATTGCGGATCCGCGTTTTCGATGAATTGCGCGGCAGCTCAGCCAACTTCAAGGACGCCGCAAATTTCTCATCCGCAGGCGTATTTTCGTCCCTGATGATCGCTTTGAGCGCCGTGCGCTTTTCTTCATACTTCTTGGCCATCCGCCGTCTTTTCAGATCGCGCTCGACCATTGCCTTCTTTGCCATTTGGTACCTCCGTTGAAACCGGTTTCCCCCGATGCCCCGCACCGGCAGACCTGGCTTCGATTGGCCTTAATTACTTGCGAAACGGGAAGTTGAATTCCTTCAACAGGGCCCGTGCCTGTTCGTCATTCGTGGCCGTTGTGCACACCACGATATCCATGCCCCGGATCTTATCGACCTTGTCGTAATCGATCTCCGGAAAAACTATCTGTTCTTTCAAACCCATGGCGTAATTGCCACGGCCGTCAAAGCTCTTGCCATTTAAGCCGCGAAAGTCACGAACCCGCGGCAACGCAATGGTCACCAGCCGGTCAATGAATTCAAACATCCGGTCCTTGCGTAAGGTTACCTTGACGCCAATCGCCATATCTTCGCGCAATTTGAACCCGGCAATGGATTTCTTCGCCTTGGTGACGACCGGCTTTTGACCGGCAATCAGCTCCAGATCATTATAAGCTGACTCAACCGCTTTACGGTCATTGACCGCATCGCCCACGCCCATATTGATCACGACTTTTTCAAGCCGCGGCATCATCATGACATTCGAATAGCTGAACGCCTCGTGCATTTTGCCTTTGATGACGTCATTATAAAGCGTCTTCAAACGCGGGGTATACGTTGCTGCTTCAGCCATCAATCACCTCACCGGACGCTTTGGCCACCCGAACTTTGGTGCCGTCATCCTGAACCTTAAACCCAACGCGCGTGGCCTTACCCGAGGACGGGTCTTTCAACGCCACGTTCGAAATATGCAACTTTGCTTCGCGCGAAATGATACCGCCTTGCGTCTGCGGCGTCTGCTTTTGGTGTTTACGCACCATATTGACGCCGCTGACGGTAATGCGATCTTCGCGCGGATGCACGGCTAACACATTGCCTTCCATGCCCCGGTCTTTCCCCGCCAGCACGATGACTTTGTCGCCTTTTTTAATCTTTGCCGCCATAGCTCACTCTTTTCCTAACCTGCCCAATCGAGGGCCGGATGATACGCTTCGCCCTAAAGAACTTCCGGGGCAAGAGATACGATTTTCATATGCTGGGCCGCACGCAACTCGCGGGTCACGGGACCAAAAATCCGTGTACCAACCGGCTCCTTGTTAGCATTCACCAGCACCGCCGCATTGCGATCAAAACGAATGACCGAACCATCGCGGCGAATAATGTCCTTTGCGGTGCGCACAACAACGGCTTTCATCACCGCGCCTTTTTTTACCCGGCCCCGCGGCGCTGCTTCTTTGACGGAGACAACGATAATATCGCCGACACCTGCATATTTGCGCTTGGCACCGCCCAACACTTTAATGCATTGCACCCGTTTGGCACCGGAATTATCAGCCACATCCAAAACTGTTTGCATCTGGATCATCGTGACCCTCCTTCAAGGGCTTATGCCCCTCTTCAATTGGTTTAATCAGACGCGCCGCGGGGAACTCCGCAACGGCCCGTTTTATCCCTTTGAGCCAGCGCCAATCACTTCCCAGCGCTTTAGCTTCGACTTTGGGGCGCATTCCTGAATACGCACCAGATCGCCAGGCTTATATAGGTTCGCCTCATCATGGGCGTGGTAACGCTTTGATCGGCGTACGGTCTTTTTCAAAAGCGGGTGCGTGAATACCCGGTCGATCCGCACAACGACGGTTTTCTCGCCTTTGTCACTGACAACCGGACCCTGCAAAATACGCTTTGGCATGTCTTAATTCCTTTGTGGCCCTTAATGGCCGCTTTTTCTTTTCTTTAACCCGGTGGCGCCGCCCGACATTAAACCTCGGCGCTCACGCGTTCGGTCAGGATTGTTTTAATCCGCGCAATATCACGGCGCACTTTCAAGATCCGGTCGGTTTTCTCCAACTGACCCGTGGCCCCTTGGAACCGCAGATTGAACTGTTCTTTTTTCAACTGAAGAAGCTTATCCTTCAGCTCGTCGATCGACAGGTCCCGTACTTCTGACGCTTTCATCGCTCGCTCCTATTCGCCCACGCGGCGCACAATGCGCGTCTTAATCGGCAGCTTCGCAGCGCCCAACTCCAAAGCTTCGCGGGCCACATCTTCTGGCACGCCGTCAATCTCAAACATGATCCGGCCGGGCTTGACCCGGGCGGCCCAATATTCCGGTGAGCCTTTACCTTTACCCATACGCACTTCGGTCGGTTTCTTCGATACGGGCACATCGGGGAAAATGCGTATCCAAACGCGCCCTGCCCGTTTCATGGCCCGCGTGATGGCCCGGCGTGTTGCCTCAATCTGACGCGAGGTAATCCGCTCCGGTTCCAACGCCTTCAAACCATGGCTTCCGAAATTCAAATCTGTACCGCCTTTGGCGTTCCCTTTGATTCGGCCTTTATGCTGTTTGCGGAACTTGGTCCGTTTTGGCTGCAGCATCTTCTATCTCCTGTTTCCACCAGCGTCTCATACGCCGTGGAAGCACCCTTGTTGATATCCTCGGTACCCGGATGGGTCCCACGCATTCGTAATCCTAATTCTGGCGTTGCGGTCGACGCTCCCCGCCGCCCACGGACCCGGTTTGCGCTTCAATAATCCGGCGCTCCTGGGCCATGGGATCATGTTCCATGATCTCACCCTTAAAGATCCAAACCTTGCAGCCGATGGCGCCATAGGTCGTGCGCGCCGTCGCCGTGCCGTAGTCAATATCCGCCCGCAGCGTGTGAAGCGGCACCCGGCCTTCGCGGTACCATTCCATGCGCGCAATTTCCGCGCCGCCAAGACGGCCGGCCACATTACACCGAATACCGAGGGCACCCATACGCTGCGCCGTTTGCATCGCGCGTTTCATGGCCCGGCGGAAAGCAACCCGGCGCTCCAATTGCTGGGCAATATTGTCCGCAACCAAAGTCGCATCGATCTCCGGCTTGCGAATTTCCACAATGTTCAAAAACGTCTCAGACGAGGAAATCTTGCTCAATTCCAGGCGAAGCTTTTCAATGTCCGCGCCTTTTTTGCCGATCACCACACCGGGACGCGCTGTATAGATCGTTACACGGCACTTCTTGTGGGGCCGCTCGATAATGATGCGAGAGATACCGGCAGCTTTAAGCTTTTTCTCAAGAAAAGCACGGATGGCCAAATCTTCATGCAGAAGATCGCCATACACTCCTTTGTCGGCGTACCAACGCGAGTCCCATGTGCGGTTAACACCAAGGCGCAAGCCAATCGGGTTTGCTTTCTGACCCATCAGGCGGCCTCCTCAACTTCTTTGACAACAATCGTAAGCTCGGCAAACGGCTTCAGAATTTTACCCACACGGCCCCGCGCACGAGGACGAAAGCGTTTCATCACCATGTTCTTGCCCACAAAGGCCTGATCAACGACGAGTGCATCGATATCAAGATCATGATTGTTTTCCGCATTGGCGATTGCGCTTTCCAGCACTTTTTTCACATCACCGGAAATCCGCTTGCGGGAGAATTGCAGGTCCGCCAGCGCTTTTTCAACCTTCTTGCCACGGATCATTTGCGCCACCAGGTTCAATTTCTGGGGCGAAACACGCACCATACGGGCCTTGGCCATGGCTTGATTGTCGGCAACACGACGGGGATTTTTTTGTTTACCCATGGTGTTACTTCCTCCTCGCTTTTTTATCCGCACCGTGACCGTAATAGGTGCGCGTGGGCGAAAACTCACCGAGCTTATGACCAACCATGTCCTCGGTCACATGGACCGGCACAAATTTCTGACCATTATAAACATTGAATGTCAGGCCAACGAATTGCGGCAGGATCGTTGAACGGCGGGACCAGGTTTTGATCCCCCCTTTATGGCCGCCACCTTGCGCCGTATCCGCCTTGTTCAGCAGATAGCGATCAACAAATGGGCCTTTCCAAACGGAACGTGTCATAGCGTACTCTCCAATCGCGTCTTACTTCTTGCGTGCGTGACGCGAGCGAATAATAAATTTATCAGTTTGCTTGTTCTTACGGGTGCGTGCGCCCTTGGTGGGCTTGCCCCATGGGCTAACCGGGTGACGACCACCGGAGGTCCGCCCCTCACCGCCGCCATGGGGGTGATCAACAGGGTTCATCACAACACCGCGTACAGAGGGTCGTTTGCCAAGATGGCGATTGCGACCAGCCTTGCCCAAATTCTGGTTCATATGATCGGCATTTGAGACCGCGCCGATGGTTGCCATGCACGCACCGGGGATCAAACGAACCTCGCCGGATTGTAACCGGACTTGCGCCATATTCCCATCGCGGCCCACAAGCTGCGCATAGGTACCGGCGGACCGGGCAATTTGCGCGCCTTTTTCCGGTTTCATCTCAATGTTGTGGACAATCGTACCCACGGGGATGTTTTTCAGCGGCATGGCGTTGCCGGGTTTCACGTCAACCTTGTCACCGGCAATGACGCGGTCACCAACGGCCAAACGCTGCGGCGCGATGATATAGGAAAGCTCGCCATCAAGATATTTGATCAGCGCAATAAAGGCCGTGCGGTTGGGATCATATTCCAAGCGCTCAACCTTGGCCTCGATATCAAACTTGCGGCGTTTGAAATCCACCTTGCGATAGGTCTTCTTCGCCCCGCCGCCGCGCCGACGCATGGTGATACGGCCGGTATTGTTACGCCCAGCCTTGGAATGCAAACCCTCGGTTAGCGTCTTTTCCGGTTTCCCGCTCCACAATTCGCTGCGATCAACCAGCACGAGCTGGCGCCGCGAGGGCGATGTGGGGTTGAATTTCTTTAAGGCCATAATTCTATTCCGTATCCGGCGTTATTTTCATGTGATGCGCCCCGCTGGGCAGCAAACGCTGGTCCTAAAGTCCTGTTGAAACGTCGATTGAGTGACCATCAGCAAGAGTGACAATCGCCTTTTTTACCGTGGAGCGTGTGTAGCGATTACCGCGGAACATTTTGCGCTTACCTTTTAACCGCAGCGTGTTCACAGCCTTTACCTTCACATTGAAGAGACCCTCAACCGCGGCAGAAATATCTGTCTTGGTTGCCTCGAGCGGTACACGGAACACGACTTGGTTATTCTCGCCGGCCATGGTTGATTTTTCAGTGATGACTGGCGCCAAGAGCGTGTCATAGAATTTTTCGGTCACGCTCATTTTAGCCTCTCTTCCAAGCCGGCAAGCGCAGCTTTGGTCAGGATCAGTTTGTCCCGGCGCAAAATGTCATAAACATTGGCACCCATCACCGGCAGCACATCCACATGGGGAATATTGCGGGCCTGAAGCGAAAACGCCTCGCTCACCTCTGCGTCAACAATCAATGCATTGGCAACGCCCATCGTGGCAAACGCCTTGGAGAGCGCAGACGTTTTACCGCCGCCCACGGCGGTATCGTCAACAATCATCAAATCGCCAGCACTTTGCTTCGCCGAGAGCGCATGGCGCAGGGCCAGACGACGCACTTTCTTGGGCAGATCAATGGCATGGCTGCGCGGGCGCGGGCCATGGGCCTTACCGCCTCCCACAAAGATAGGAGCCCGGCGATCACCGTGACGCGCACCGCCGCCGCCTTTTTGGCGCCCAAACTTTTTGCCGGTTCGGCTAACCTCGTTACGCTCTTGTGCCTTATGGGTGCCCTGCTGGCGTTTCGCCTGCTGGTAAACCACACAGCGATGCAAAATGTCCTTACGCGGCTCAAGACCAAAAATAGCCTCGTCAAGATCAACCGAACCGGTCGACTTGCCGCTTTCCATGGAGAGAATATCGGCCTTCATGAGGCGTCTCCCTGTGCGTTACCGCTTGCGCGTTCTTTTAGGATCTTCGCCACCAGGTCCTGATCAACCTTGGAGCGCGGCGGTTGACCAGCGATCATTTCTTTTGCCTGGGCAACCCACTCTTCTTTTTCGGCTTGCGCGGTGACGCCGAGCTTTTCAAACAGCGCTGCACGGTCATCATCAGAAAGCGCGACGAGACCCGTCAGCGTTTCAAGACCCTCGGCCTTAAATTGTTCTTCCGTCTTCGGACCAATGCCATCGATGAGAACAATCATATCGACAAAATCACCACCTTCGGTGCTCTCGCCCGTGTCACCAGCAGCAGCAGGTGATTTACGCTCAACGAGCGCAGCCGGCAGTGGCACATCGGCGGGCATTGGACGCTTCACAGCATCGCGCACCATGACCCAACCGCCTTTAGAACCGGGCACCGCGCCTTTGACCAGGATCAAACCGCGATCCTCATCAGTGCGGACAATCTCAAGGTTTTGCGTGGTCCGACGGCGTGCACCCATGTGGCCCGCCATCTTCTTGCCCTTGAAGACTTTGCCCGGATCCTGGCATTGGCCAGTGGAACCGTGTGACCGGTGAGAAATTGAAACACCGTGCGTCGCGCGCAGACCGCCAAAATTGTGACGCTTCATCCCGCCAGCAAAGCCCTTACCAATGGACACGCCGGTAACGTCAACCTTCTGGCCATCAATGAAATGTTTCGCCGATAGCTCGGCGCCAACCTCTACAAGATTATCAGCGGAGACCCGAAACTCAACCAACTTCGCCTTGGGCTCCACATTGGCCGCCGCGAACTGACCGCGCATGGCTTTTGTGGTGCGTTTTACTTTACGCACACCGGCACCCAACTGAACCGCGCTATAGCCGTTCTTTTCTTCCGTACGCTGACCGGTCACCTGACAGTTTTCAAGCTGAAGAACAGTTACCGGCACGTGGGTCCCGCTTTCGAGGTAAACCCGCGTCATGCCGACTTTCTTCGCTAATAGTCCCGTTCGCATGATCAAAATTCCTTATTGGTCAACCAGACCAGCCCTTAGGCGCCCAACCTGATTTCCACATCCACACCGGCAGACAGATCAAGCTTCATCAGCGCATCAACAGTCTGAGGCGTTGGTTCCACAATATCTAGAACCCGTTTGTGCGTGCGCATTTCAAATTGCTCACGACTTTTCTTGTTCACGTGCGGCGAGCGCAAGACGGTGTACCGCTCGATACGCGTTGGCAGCGGGATCGGCCCGCGAATTTGTGCGCCCGTGCGTTTTGCCGTGGCAACAATTTCCTTAGTCGAAGCATCAAGGACACGATGGTCAAACGCCTTCAAACGGATGCGAATATTCTGTTGCATTCTCGAAACTGCTTTTCTTTAAGGGCCCCGTTGGGCACACGCGCCAACTCAAAAAAGAGACGGGCGCCCGTTTCCACGCGCGCCCGCCCTGTTAAAATCGCCTACTCGACAATCTTCGCGACGATACCAGCACCAACGGTGCGACCACCTTCACGAATAGCGAAACGAAGTTTTTCTTCCATCGCGATCGGCACGATAAGTTCAACATTCACTTCAACATTGTCGCCGGGCATTACCATTTCCGTGCCCTCCTTCAAGGTCACAACACCGGTCACGTCGGTCGTCCGAAAATAGAATTGCGGACGATAGTTGTTAAAGAACGGTGTGTGACGACCGCCTTCTTCTTTCGTCAGAATGTAAGCTTCGGCAAGAAACTTCGTGTGCGGCGTAACCGAGCCCGGCTTACACAGAACCTGACCGCGCTCAACCGCTGTCCGTTCGATACCGCGCAGGAGAACACCAACATTGTCGCCAGCTTCACCGCGATCAAGCAGCTTACGGAACATTTCAACGCCCGTGCAGGTCGTTTTCTGGGTGTCTTTGATGCCGATGATTTCGAGTTCATCACCAACATTCACAACGCCGCGCTCAACCCGGCCCGTCACAACGGTACCGCGACCGGAGATTGAGAAGACATCTTCGATGGGCAGCAGGAAGGGCTGATCAACCGGACGCTCAGGCGTCGGAATGTAATCATCAACCTGTTTCATCAATTCCTTAATAGCTTCCTCACCGATTTCCGGCGTTTTGCCTTCCATGGCCGCCAGCGCTGAACCCTTGATGATCGGAATATCGTCGCCCGGGAAATCATAGGACGAGAGAAGCTCACGAATTTCCATTTCAACGAGCTCGATAAGTTCCTCATCGTCAACCTGGTCAACCTTGTTCATGAAAACCACGATGGCCGGAACACCAACCTGACGGGCAAGCAGAATGTGCTCACGCGTTTGGGGCATTGGACCATCGGCAGCATTCACCACCAGGATCGCACCATCCATTTGGGCCGCACCGGTGATCATGTTTTTCACATAGTCAGCGTGACCGGGGCAGTCGACGTGCGCGTAGTGGCGCCCTTCGGTTTCGTATTCAACGTGCGCGGTTGAGATGGTAATGCCGCGGGCTTTTTCTTCCGGGGCCCCGTCGATTTCATCGTAGGCTTTGAAGTCACCAAAATATTTGGTGATCGCCGCCGTCAACGTCGTCTTACCGTGGTCAACATGCCCGATTGTGCCGATGTTGGCGTGGGGCTTCGTGCGTTCAAACTTTTCTTTAGCCATCTTACTTTCTCCGTATTCTGACGACTGACAATAGGGCTAGGGTTTGCAAATGCCCGGGGCTTACCCGGCCATCCGCGCTTTGACTTCTTCTTCCACCGCTTTGGGCACCAGGGCGTAATGATCAAAGATCATGGTGTAGTTGGCCCGGCCTTGCGTGGCGGAGCGCAGATTGTTCACATAACCAAACATATTGGCGAGCGGCACCATGGCGTGGATCACATTGGCGTTGCCACGCATTTCCTGATCTTGAATTTGACCACGACGCGAATTTAGATCGCCGATCACCGTGCCGGTGTAATCCTCCGGCGTGACAACCTCAACCTTCATCACGGGCTCGAGCAAGGACAAACCAAGCTCGCCCTTGTTTTCGCGCAGCGCACCGCGCGCGGCGATTTCAAACGCCAGAACCGAGGAGTCAACATCGTGGTAGGCACCATCATAAAGCTCGATCTTGAAATCGAGGATCGGGAAGCCGAGCAAAAGACCAGCTTCACGAATGGAATTGATGCCTTTTTCAACACCGGGGATATATTCGCGCGGAATAGAGCCACCAACAATCTGGCTTTCAAACTCGTATCCCTCACCCGGATCCTGCGGAATGACCCGGAATTTCACGCGAGCAAACTGACCCGACCCACCAGACTGTTTCTTGTGAGTATAATCAATGTCAGTCGCCTTGGTAATTTTCTCGCGATATGCAACCTGCGGCGCGCCAATATTGGCCTCAACCTTGAATTCGCGTTTCATCCGATCCACGAGAATATCAAGGTGAAGCTCACCCATCCCCTTAATGATTGTCTGACCAGACTCTTCATCGGAGGACACCCGGAAGGACGGGTCCTCAGCCGCAAGCCGCTGAAGCGCCACACCCATTTTTTCCTGGTCGGCCTTTGTCTTCGGCTCCACCGCAAGCTCAATCACGGGATCGGGAAATTCCATCCGCTCAAGGATGACCGGCTTTTGCGCATCGCAAAGCGTGTCGCCTGTGGTCGTATCCTTCAAGCCCGCAATGGCGACAATATCGCCGGCGCGCGCTTCTTTGATGTCCTCGCGGTCGTCTGAGTGCATCATATACATCCGGCCAACGCGTTCTTTTTTGCCCTTGACGGTGTTCAGAACAGAAGACCCCTGCTCCATAATACCGGAATAAAGACGACAAAAAGTTAGCGAGCCCACGAATGGATCGTTCATGATTTTGAAGGCAAGCATGGACAATGGCTCTTCATCGGATGAAGGCCGCGTCAATTCTTCTTCTGTATCGGGATGGATACCCTTGATGGACGGCACCTCGATCGGGCTTGGCAGGAAATCAACAACGGCGTCAAGCATCGGCTGGACGCCCTTGTTCTTGAACGCCGAGCCACAAAGCACCGGGTGGAACTCAACCTCGCACGTACCCTGACGGATCAACCTTTTCAGCGTGTCCATATCGGGCTCGCTGCCTTCGAGGTAGGCTTCCATCACCACCTCATCGAGTTCAACAACCGCTTCGATCATTTTCTCGCGATATTCCGCAGCCTTGTCGGCAAGATCAGCGGGAATATCTTCTTCGCGGAAAGACGCGCCTAGGTCTTCGCCGTCCCAGATAAGCGCCTTCATTTTCAGAAGATCGATAATTCCGGCGAATTCATTTTCTGCACCAATGGGCAGTTGCAGGATAACCGTTTTACACGCCAACCGGTCATGGATGGTGTCAACGGAGTTATAAAAATCCGCACCCAACTTATCCATCTTATTGATGAAGAACATGCGTGGCACGTTGTACTTGTCGCCCTGGCGCCAAACCGTTTCCGTTTGCGGCTCTACGCCCGCATTGGCGTCGAGCAGCGCAACTGCGCCGTCAAGCACACGCAAAGAGCGCTCCACCTCAATGGTGAAGTCCACATGTCCCGGCGTGTCGATAATGTTCAGACGCTTGCCATTCCAAAAACAGGTCGTCGCAGCAGAAGTGATGGTAATACCACGCTCTTGCTCCTGCTCCATCCAGTCCATAGTGGCTGCGCCGTCATGCACTTCGCCGATTTTGTGGCTTTTACCGGTATAGTAAAGAACCCGCTCGGTGGTGGTCGTCTTGCCCGCATCGATATGGGCCATAATCCCAAAGTTGCGGTAATCTTCGATTTTGTGAGTGCGCGCCATGATGACGTCCCTTACCTAAATTTTTTAGCGGCAACCGCGTTACCAGCGGTAATGTGAGAACGCACGGTTGGCTTCGGCCATTTTATGCGTGTCTTCGCGTTTCTTAACGGCTGCACCCCGGTTCTGGGCCGCGTCCATGATTTCGTTCGAAAGCCGGTCAACCATGGTGGTTTCATTCCTGCCGCGCGCCGCATTGATAATCCACCGCATGGCAAGCGCCGCCTTCCGGTCGGGGCGCACCTCAACCGGTACCTGATATGTTGCACCCCCCACCCGGCGCGAGCGCACCTCAATGGCGGGCGTTACATTTTCCAGCGCCTCGCGGAACAATTCCAACGGTGGCCGCTTTACCCGATCTTCGACGCGGTCAAATGCGCCATAAACAATCTTCTCAGCTGCCGACTTTTTGCCGTCCAGCATGAGATAGTTCATGAATTTCGAAACCTGCTTGTCGCCGAACTTTGGGTCCGGATGAACAACGCGTTTCTCGGCGCGGTGACGACGTGACATATGCTTTTTCCTACATGGGCTGCCCGTTTCGACAGCACGCTCATGAACCCGATCTTAAATTGACCGCCCTATTTCGGCCGCTTAGCACCATATTTTGACCGGCGTTGTTTCCGGTCCTTTACGCCTTGCGTATCCAAGACACCGCGCAGCACGTGATAACGCACACCCGGAAGGTCTTTCACCCGGCCACCGCGGATCAACACAACTGAGTGCTCCTGCAAATTGTGGCCCTCACCCGGAATATAGCCAATGACCTCAAAGCCGTTGGTCAGACGAATTTTCGCAACTTTCCTTAGAGCCGAGTTCGGCTTCTTTGGTGTCGTTGTGTAAACCCGCGTGCATACACCGCGTTTTTGCGGGTTACCTTCCAGAGCCGGTACCTTGTTGATCTTCCGCTTTGGCTTGCGCGGCTTACGGATCAATTGTTGTATCGTTGGCATCGTCTTTAATCCTTTTGGGAGACCGCTGGCCTCCCCGCAATTTCTGAGCGCACCGCAGCGCGCTTTATCTCCGTGCCTCGACCCTGCGCAATTTGCGTGCGCGAGCGTTTCGGCTGCCCGCCGCGTCGAAAACATAAACGGACAAAAGAAGCGGTATCCCTTAACCGGAATGCCGCTCAAACTCTGGACTTCTCAAAACTGTTGGCTAGGCCTGGTCGCGTCTCACATAGCGTGACAGCCGACCTCCAGCGCTGGCGGAACCTAGTGGAGCCCATTTTCGCGGTCAAGGGAGAAATATCGGTTTTTTACGCTTTTTTCCAGCCGTTCCAACAGCGCGATAGCGCGGCGCGCTGGCCCTTGCGGGAGCAGCCTGATATCGACTTTTTGTGCCAGGGTGTATCGATAACTTACTGGCGTCGATACAAGAAGAATGAGCGATCCACCAGCGCGCGAATACCAGCATCAGATTGAAGGATAAAAGGCATCACCATGACGAAATTCCATTTTATCTCGGGCATGCCGCGGTCTGGCTCCACCCTACTGGCGGCAATCTTGCGACAAAATCCCAATTTCCATGCGGGCATGTCGAGCCCGGTGGCCTCCCTGTTCGAAGGTATTCTGTCTCAGGTTGCCGCGGGGACTGAACTATCCAGCATGGTTAGCGACGACCAGCGCGCCGATGTGCTCAAAGGCCTTTTTACGAGCTATTATAAAGGCCGGGACCGGGCGGTGATCTTCGATACCAATCGCGCCTGGACGGCCAATCTGCCGGCACTCATGCGCCTGTTCCCCGACTCAAAACTCATTTGCACGGTGCGAGATGTGAATTGGGTCATGGACAGCATGGAACGGCAATTTCGCTCCAATGCGTTTGAGCATACGCGCTTGTTTAATAATCCGGGGGAGCGCGCGACCGTCTACACCCGCGTCGAAGCCTTGGCCGGATCAAACCGTTTAGTGGGGTTCGCGTGGCAAGCCCTGCGCGAGGCGTGTTGGAGTGATCACGCCGACCGCCTGGTAATGGTTGACTATGATATTCTAACGGCGCGGCCGGCCGAGGTGATTAAGCTACTCTACGAATTCATTGACGAGCCGGCTTACGCCCATGATTTCGACAATGTCGTCTATGACGCCCCGGAATTTGATACGCAGCTTGGCCTGAAAGATTTGCACACGGTCAAGCCAAAAGTTGAGCCCCAAAAGCGCAGGACTGTTCTGCCGCCGGATCTGTTCGAAAAGTTTGCGGGCATGGCGTTTTGGCGCGACCTGAAGGATTCAAAAGCCTTCCGGATTACCTCCCAACCCGCCGCGCCGCAAGATAAAGCCGTGAATTAGGACAAGCGCGTTTATCTTGGAACATATATGGTCTGTAATTTGGGCCTGGGTGAGTTTCAAGAGGCTGAGAATGCGCGAAGAAAGATATCGGGTCGGCGCTTGAGCACGCTAAGGAATAAAAAAACTGACCCAAAATCTAAGTTTCCGCGTGCCTTCACCACGGGGCCCGTTGCATTCCTGCCAGGGCAATCTGTCGATGATCCCCTGTAGACCCAGCGATAAAGGCGCGAGGAAGCGATCGTAGGAACCTAGTTGTCGACTAAAAAACCGCCGCGCCTTAAGTCTCTTTTTCGACCTGGGAATATTCCAATTCCACCGGGGTGGCGCGGCCAAAGATGGACACGGCCACTTTGAGGCGGCCGGTTTCCTCGTCGATCCCCTCGACCAGCCCGGAGAAGGACGCGAATGGGCCGTCGATGACCTTGACGCTTTCGCCAATATCGAAATCGATGGTGGGGCGCGGGTTTTCGACGCCTTCCTCAATCACACCGCGAATGCGGTCCACTTCTTTTTGCGGGACAGGCATGGGTTTTGTGCCGCTGCCTAAAAAACCGGTGACCTTGGCGGTGCCTTTGATCAAGTGAAACGCTTCATCGGTCATTTGCATTTTCACAAGCACATAGCCTGGGAAAAAACGCCGCTCGGTATTGACCTTCCGTCCACGGCGCACTTCGACCACTTCCTCGGTGGGGACAAAGACCTCTTCGATATGATCTTCAAGACCTTTATCTTCAGCACCTTGCAAGATTGCCTCGGCAACTTTCTTTTCAAAGTTGGAATAGGCGTGAACGATGTACCATTGGTGAGCCATGGGAGGGGTCCCTGAATAATGTGATACGGCAGCAAAGGGGTTGAGAGCCACGCCAACGGGCGTTGGCAGATTAGTTTCCACCCGCACAATTAATGGGCAGAATATTACAAATGCCAAAGCGCAGTGACTGATCAACAACGAAGAAGAAAACAACCATTACCAGCACCATGATCAGGACCATGATCGTTGAGATCAGCGTCTCATTGCGGGAGGTCCAGGTGATTTTTGACCCTTCGGCGCGCACCTGTTGAATAAATTCGAATGGGTTCGTGCCCTGTTGTTTACGGCCCGTCTCTTCGGCGCGCCCTTCGATGACAGGTGCGCTCGTCTGGGCTTGGGTCCGGGCTTCCGCCTGACCACCAGCCGCGTCAACACTGGCCGATGCCTTACCGCCACTGGCGTCCGCAGGCCGGGGCCCGGCTTTTTTACCCTTGGTATTTTTACGGGCTTTTGGCTGGTTTTTCTTCATGGCCATGTATTTCGTTGATGCGCAGGGCGCGAGACTAAAAGGTAAGAACCGGTCGGCCATTCCAGTGATCAGGAGTGGAGGGACACCAACAAATTCCGTGGGGATATGCGTTAAGTAGCCGCTTTCTGCGCGCCGTCAAGGGTTGCGAGGCTTTGCCCTGTTCTTTTCGCCAGAGACTATGGCTCTGACCCAGTGGGGAACAACATCGCTCGCAGGTCCATAAAGCCCTGCACTGAAGAGGCTCGCATTGGCCGATGGTTCCAGACAAAGCTCCAGCGTCGGCGTGCCCCGTGAGGCTGCCTGCGCCACCAGACCCGCCGCCGGATAAACTGTGCCCGAAGTGCCAATGGAAACAAAAAGCGTTGCCCGCGCCATGGCAGCGTCAATGTCGTTCATTCCGCGCGGTGTCTCGCCAAACCACACAACATCCGGGCGCAACCCGCCCGGTCTGCCGCAATGCCGGCAGGGGGTTTCCACCGACAAGGGACCGTCCGCAGGGTCCCGCCCACCGCAATGGACACACAAGTTGCGGTCCAGCGTGCCGTGCATGGGAATGATCGTTTTGCTGCCAGCGCTGTCATGTAAGCCGTCAACATTCTGTGTAATGAGGATAAATGACCCCCCAGCCGAGCGTACCGCCACCTCTAACTCTGCCAGCGCTTGGTGTGCTGGGTTTGGCTTTGCCCGCGCTGCCGCCTCCCGGCGCAGATTGTAAAACGCGTGCACATGACCAGGGTCGTCGGCAAACGCTTGCGGTGTTGCAACCTGGTGGAAATCAAATTGCGACCACAGGGCATCATCAATACCCGGCCCGCGAAACGGGGTTAGGCCCGACTCTGCCGAAATTCCGGCCCCGGTAAGCACAACATAGTGAGCATCGAGCCCCGGCAGACAAGCCGCCGGTAAGCGCACGGCGCCATTATCTACGAGAGGCCTGCCTTGGCTATTTTGCGTCAAGTTTCACAAACGTGGCGGCGTAAAGCTCATCGCCATCAAACAATTCGGCTGGCGGGTTCATGCCTTCAATCACTTTAAAGGCGCGCGCGGTGATGGGGCCTTCCATCATATAGCCTTTTTCGCCCATGCGACCGCGATGATATTCAAGGGCCGCAGCGGTAAATTCTTTAGCGACAATAGTGATGCGATCAGGTTCGTTAGCCATGGGGATTCCTGTGTTGATGCGGGGGTAATGCCTGAAATAGCTATGGCATTATTAGATATGCGTGTAAATTAAAGAAAGTCTATCAGCGGGCCACCGAGCACCATAATCATGAAAACCAGATTTGTTCTTTCCATTGATGGCGGCGGCGTGCGCGGCCTTGTGGCGGCGGTCCTGCTTGATGTGCTGGAGGGCGAGGTGCGCAAGGCCGGCTATGATGGACCAATCAGCGATTGCTTTGATGTGATCGCTGGAACTTCAACCGGTGCCATCATCGCGGCGGGATTAGCGGCCCCTGACCGTGATGCCGCGCAAGGTGCTGGCAGCAAGCCATCAACCCGCACGCGCCCTCTCCTTTCGCCCAGTCGACTGCGTGATCTTTACCGCCGCGATTCGCGGCGAATATTCCCGCCCCGGGCTCTTCCATTTATTCCGGTGCTGGGCGCCATTCGTCAGCTGTTTGGCCCGCTCTACTCACCAAAACCGCTGGCCCGCATACTCGATGAGATGTTTGAGGATCTCGATTTTATCAATCCGCGGCGCAACCTTCTGATCACCGCCTATTCGCTTGATCCGCGCGACGTTGTCTTCTTCCGCGGTGGCCCCCACACCCCGCCTGGCGATCCCTTATGCACCGGTACTGTCAGGCTGGCCGATGCGGTGCTTGGCGCGGCGGCGGCGCCCACGTTTTTTCCGCCCCATGTGGTGATCAATCGGCGGACCGGGCGGCGCCGCACCTTTATTGATGGCGCGGTTTTCATCAATGATCCTGCCATAGCCGGTTTTGCTGAAGCGTTGCGGCTTTTCCCCGATGATGATGTGCGTGTTGTGTCCATCGGTACGGGCCGGATTGTTGAGCCCATCAGCTTTGAAACCGCCCGTCGATGGGGCTTTTTTGGCTGGATCAATCCCGGCGGGCGGATTCGAACGCCGCTTCTTTCCACAATTTTTGATGGTCAGGCGCGCGCCGTGAACAGCCATATGACAAAGCTGCTGGGCGATCGGTATCAGCGATTCGACTATGACCTGGCGCGCGACTATGGGGCGCCCGTCATTGATGATTCGTCGCCCGCCAATATCCGCGCGCTGGAAACCGGCGCGCTAAAAATGGCTGAAGAAATGCGTCCGCGATTGGCGGAACTGGCCCGCCGCCTTGCCGAAAACCGAGCCTCACGCCAGCAAAGCCGTTGAAATCAGGGGAAAAAACGCTAGAACCCCATCCACCAGCCCAAATTGTTTCGAAAAAACGCAAAATGTCCCCCATTTCGAGGACACGACTTTGGCAACGTAGCTGGTATGCACTTCCCGTCGAGGAATGATGCGCATTTTTGCCCTGAATTGTTGCATCGTCGCCCCGAGGCGACACCCGGCACTCCAAAGCTGATATACCCTTCTCAGCACTTGGAAAGAGGGGGAGAACCCGGGGGGGTGCTCCTCTAATTCAAAAAGGCCGCGATACTTTGCCCTGAGTATCGCGGCTTTTTCTTTGACAATAATAGGGAGTGGATCAGTACTTAACTCATCCCCCGACGCACACTTTGAAAAGTCTCTCGGCGTCCCGAACCTCGATCGACAGTCTCAAAGGCGGTAGCGTACCTGGTCAATCCAGAACCGCTCCAAACGCTGCAGGGCCGTGTTCGTATCGGTCATGCGATCGAGGGAAATACCGCCCACCGCTTCCACGCTCTCCAGCTGGCGCAAAAAAAGCCCCGAAAGTTTGTCGCGGATTTCATGACCCAGCGGTGTGAGCGACACCCGCTTGGACCGCCGATCGGTGCTGGAGCGCTGGTCCTGGATATAGCCCTTTTCCACAAGCTGTTTCAGATTGTACGAGACATTCGAGCCCAGGTAATGTCCGCGCGAGCGTAACTCACCCGGCGTCAGAACCGCATCGCCAATATTATAGAGCAGCAACGCCTGAACCGAATTGATATCGTCGCAATCGAGCCGCTCCAACTCATCTTTGATCACATCAAGCAATTGGCGGTGCAAACGTTCCACCAGATGAAGGAGTTGCAGATAACTTTCCTGCATCGCCTCTGGATCAGCATCCTTGATGGTCACTTCGCCTTGACCAATCACATCGCTCATACCGGCGGTCGATGGCCCGGCCGTTGGCTGTGGCTCTTCAATCATGGGGGATTTCGTGACGGCGTTCTGATAAGCGCTCATGGGCTATGACCTCATTACTCAAACTACGGTCAGAACGCTAATGGAAACCTCTAAAATCCGTGTTAAGCACTTTTCTTCAATTTGAAGACAAATTCTAACGGGTCCGGAGAGAATTTTGTTAGGCTCTGTATCAGAATGATCAGGCCAGTTTTGTCGGCCCCCGGAAAAAGCAGATTTATGGTTCATGATGAAACAAAACTGACCCCTGGCGCGTTTCCCGCGGTGCGCATGCGCCGGTTGCGGCGCCGTGGCTGGTCGCGCAACCTCGTGCGGGAGACGCGGTTGGGTGTCGAAGATTTAATCCAGGCGATGATCCTGAAAGAGGGCACCGGGGTGCGCGAGCCCGTTGCCTCCCTGCCCGGTGTCTTTCGCATGTCCCCCGATGAGGCCGTCAAAGAAGCAGCAATCGCCCACGATCTTGGTATCCCCGCACTTGCGCTTTTCCCGTTCACCGGGCCGGACAATCGGTCCGCCGATGCGGCGGAGGCCCTGAACCCTGACAATCTTATGTGCCGCACCGCCCAAGCCATCAAGGCACGTGTACCGGACATTGGTCTCATGGCTGATGTGGCACTCGATCCTTACACGGACCATGGCCATGACGGCATCTTAATCGACGGCGATATCCATAACGACACAACAACTGATATTTTGGTGCGCCAGAGCACCCTGCAAGCGCAAGCGGGTTTTGATATCATCGCCCCGTCAGACATGATGGATGGCCGGATTGGCGCTATCCGCCACGCGCTGGAGGCTGATGGCTTGATCAATACACAGATCATGTCATATGCGGCAAAATATGCGTCGGCGTTTTATGGGCCCTACCGGGATGCCATCGGCTCCACCGGCATTTTGAAAGGTGACAAACGCACCTACCAAATGGACCCCGGCAATAGTGACGAAGCGTTACAGGAAGTGGCCCTTGACCTTGCCGAGGGTGCCGACATGGTCATGGTCAAGCCGGGTCTGCCCTATCTCGATATCGTACGCCGGGTGAAGGATGAGTTCAAACGACCCACTTTTGTTTTTCAGGTATCGGGGGAATATGCTGCCCTTGTCGCGGCGGGCCAGAATGGCTGGATCGACTTTGACGCTGCCATGATGGAGGCTCTTGTAAGTTTCAAACGCGCCGGCGCCGACGGGATTATCACCTACTACGCCCGCGAGGCAGCCCGCGTTCTCACGACGCCATCGCTCTAAACATCAGGAGGTCTCGTTATGCCCAAAACAGAAGTCCGGCATATGAAATTCTCGAAGGTCTATCCAATGTATGTGCAAAAGCCGATCGCAAAGACCGAACAAAAACAGATGTCGATACGATCATCTGTTGGCTGACGGGTTATGATGAAGACGGCCTTGATCAACAGATTGAGAGAGAAGCAGACTTCGAGACCTTTTTCAACGAAGCGCCGGAAATGCACCCTAATTGCGCCCTAATCAAAGGCGTTGTGTGCGGTATCCGCGTTGAGGAGATTGAGGATCCCTTAATGCAAAAAATCCGTTATATGGACAAGCTTATCGATGAGCTTGCCCGCGGTAAGGCCATGGAGAAGATACTGCGTGCCTAAGCTGCCTTATGCGCAGGTGTTTCACCCTCATCACGTGACTGCGTCACCCGGTTAACCTCGCGAAGAAGCTCATTTTTGTCGATGGGTTTAGCCACATAACCGTCAGTACCCATTGCAAGATACCGATCACGGTCACCGGCCATGGCATCCGCCGTCAGGGTGATGATGGGTGTTGCCTGCCACGCTTGTGTACTCTGACGAATAGCTGCCACCGCCTGCGGTCCATCCATCACCGGCATATGCATATCGAGGAGGACAACATCGAAGTGACCCGACTCTGCAAGTTTGTCGAGCGCGTCCTGACCGTGAATTGCCTCGACCACATCAATGGTTGTGTCGGCCAGAAATGCCTTTACCACCAAGCGGTTGACCTTGTTATCATCCACAAGGAGGAGGCGCAGCGGCTGCACCGTTGTGGGCGCCTGTTCGCTGCTGTCCTCACCCACGTCAGCAACTTTTTCCTGTGATTTTGCGGTGATGCGTTCAACGCCGATCTGCAAGGTAAAGAGTGAACCATGGCCCTCAACGCTATCCACACTGACGGTTCCGTTCATAAGCTGTGCCAATTCCGCCGTGATGGCGAGCCCCAGCCCGGATCCGCCAAATTGTCGGGTCGTTGACGTATCAACCTGTTCAAACGACCGAAAGAGTTTTTGCTGCGCAGCTAGCGGTATGCCAATGCCTGTGTCACGCACCTCTATCGCCAGGCAATCGCAACCATTGGCATCAACTTTCAACCCAGCGGTGACACTAACCTTGCCACTTTTGGTGAATTTGATGGCATTTGACACAAGATTCGAAACGCATTGGCGCAACCGAACAGGGTCACACAAAAGATGGCGATCAAGCGATGGCAAAAGCGCCAGCTCCAGCGTTATGCCCTTTTCGTCAGCCTTCGTTTGCCACAGCTGCACAACTTGCCGGAATAGCGATTTGATGTCTGTGGGTACATTCTCAATCGTCATTTTCCCCGCCTCAATTTTTGATAGGTCCAACACGTCATTGACGATCGTCAGGAGGGACTGACCGGAATCAATCATCACATTGACACAGCTTTTTAGTTCTTTATCGAGCGGTTTGTCAGACAAGACCTGCGCCATGCCCATGAGCCCGTTAAGGGGTGTACGGATTTCGTGGCTCATATTCGCCAGAAAGCTTGATTTAGCCCGGGTTGCCTCCTGGGCAACGCGTTCGCTTTCGCGCAAATCATTGGCATAAGCCTTCAACCGACGTTTTGACATAATTAACGCCAGCGCAAATACCCCAAGGGTTGCGACAACGATCATCATCAGAAGCAAAATCACCTGATTGCGTTTCTCCACGCGTTCCGCCGTAACTTTCTCGCTCAGCAATTTTTGGATGCGGCTGTTGTTTTCTTCCTGGCGGATGCGCGCTTCCATATATTCGGCGCGCGCGCGGGCCTGCTGGGCATTCAGGGTTGCTTTCAAGGACTCGGCTTGGCGAATTGCGCTCAGGGCGCCCTCAAAATCGCTGGTGGCTTGCCGAAATTTCGCCAGGCCATTGTAAAAGCGGATTTGGCTGTCGCGCGAGCCAAGCTTATCGGCCTGCACAACAACATCTTCCATAAGGGCAACAGCGTCATCATATCGGCCCATACCGTAATAATCCGCAGCAAGAATATAGTTTGCCTCAACCTTATAAAGGGGCGATCCAATATCATTGGCGTTGGCTACGAGTAATGGCGCGATATCATTCAGCGCGGCATATTCTTCCCGGGCGATATGGATACGCGCATAATTGCTCAACAGGTGCCAGCCAACCTGCTTTGATTGAATCTCTGTCAGCTGACCATCTTCTAATGCGGAAGATACTTCTTGACGTCCAATCGCAATGTATTCTTCCGCACGTTCATATTGCTTACCCTCTAAAAGAACGTAGCCAATATTAACAAGAACCTTCAGACGCTCCAACGCGCTAAGGGAATTTGATCGGGGATTTTCGTAATTCTCGATCATGAGTTCAGCCGCTTGGAACGCATTACCAATATTGGTGTGTAGGGCAATCGTCAGTGTGTCGCCATATTGCAAATGCTGCGCATTTTGCGTGACGGCCGAATGGCGCCTGATCAGATCAATCAGATTTAGAGCTTTTTCAATTTGATCGGTGTAGATCATAATATAGGCGGCGGGGTATAATCCATCTGCATAAAAGTCTGTCCCCTCCAGGGCCCGGAAAAACCGTTCACCAATTAGGGTCAGATAGGCATCGCCTTTTTCAAATTCGCCGAGTGTTGCGAGCAATTTTAACCGGTGGGTGACCCCGCGGGCCCATACCCGCTCATTTGTACCGTCTGGTAACGCGGCTAATACGTCGTCCAACCGCACAATCCGCGCATCGAACGGCAAGGCGAGAAACTCGTCACTGGTGACAAGCGCTTGGATGAGGTCTAGCGCGGCTCCCTTTTTATCAAGGCTTTGAAGCTGGGTTTGGCTTTGAGCAACGGCGGGCTCGGTCACAAGGCCGATCATAAGGGCAAGGCCGCAGACTATCACCGCACCAAGGTGCCTAAACGCAAAGTCCGCAATCCGCCAACTGACTAGAGGTCGTTTCTGCTCAAAACCCATCATCACTGCATTCCTTCAGAGTGGCATACAGAAGAGCGCAATCCCATAAAATTTTAATAGGCGCGCCGGGAAGAGTTTTAGAGACTGATTTTACCCATTGCTAACCACGTCCAATCACCCACCAGGATCAGGCTTGCTCTGCGCGGTTTCGCAGGCGATTTATCCGGGTAATGATGCGTTTGTACGTACTCGGCAACAATCGTTGTAACGCGGAGATTATCTTTGCATCGCGGCCCACAACGATGCGCGTCCGCCTTTTTTGCGTCGCACGCAGGATTTGTGTTGCCGCCGATGCCGGGCTGGTGCGCGCTACCTCTTTGAATTGCTGCACCATCGTTTCGTGGTCAGTGGGCTGCCGATCGGCGCGATCTATGGCCGCGTTTTTAATGATGGCGGTATCGACACCGCCCGGATGGACGCACCCCACATAGACGCCCTCTTGGGCGAGTTCCTGGGCCAAGGTTTCGGAAAAGCCACGTACAGCATATTTTGATGCGCAATAATGGGCCTGATTGGGGAAACCGATTAAGCCAAACAGGCTGGAGATATTCACTATACCCCCTTTTTTCATAATCAATTGCGGTAAAAACGCCTTACACAAACGAACAACGCCCCAATAATTGACATCCAAGATGGCGGCGTGGGCCTCAAGGCTTGTCTCCGCGAAACTGCCATAGCGGGTGAGACCGGCAACATTGAAAAGATAATCCGCCGAGCCGAGGCTATCCTCCACAGTGGTCGCATAGACTGCGATGGCGTCGCCATCGGCCACATCAAGATGGTCACACCGCACGCTATTGCTACCCTCGGCCCCGGCAAGCGCGACGGTCTGTTCCAAGCCGCCGGTGTCCTTGTCACTCAGCGCCACGAGCGCCCCGCCTGCAATCAATTGAATTGCGAGCGCCCGTCCAATACCGGATGCCGCGCCCGTGATAACGCAAACCTTGCCAGCAAAATGGCCGTTGAAATCATCCATGGCGGCTTAATCCCTTCGCGCGATCATTACGTAAACTCACACAACAGTGTGTGGGGCGTTGGCCCCCTTCAGCAACCGGAAACTGCATCAGCCGATTGCGGCGCCCGAACCCGGCCATTAGGCTCGTAAATTCAAAGGGCGTCCCCGAACCGCCCCACCCAACCAACATAGCGGAGACCCCCATGCCAACTTTTGCCGACATCAAAAAACAGATGCGTTTGCCCGTTATCGGGGCACCGCTTTTTATCGTGTCGAACCCCAAACTGGTGATTGCGCAATGTACCGCGGGCATCATTGGCTCCTTCCCCGCCCTTAATGCCCGGCCGCAAGAGGCATTGGACGACTGGCTCAACGAGATCAAAGACGCAATCAACCGCCATAATGATGCGAACCCGGATCAGCCGGCCGCCCCCTATGCGGTCAATCAGATCGTCCATCGCTCAAATGATCGCCTGATGGCGGATATGGAAACTTGCGTGAAACATGAGGTGCCAGTGGTGATCTGCTCTCTCGGTGCACGCGAGGAGGTCTATGAGGCCGTCCATTCCTATGGCGGCCTGGTGCTGCACGATATCATCAATGATTTTTTCGCACGCAAGGCAATTTCCAAGGGTGCGGATGGCCTGATTGCCGTGGCGGCTGGCGCGGGCGGCCATGCGGGCACGCTATCACCCTTCGCGTTGGTGCAGGAGATTCGCGAATGGTTTGACGGGCCAATTGCCTTGTCGGGATCATTGGCCACCGGTGACGGCGTTCTCGCGTGCGAAGCCATGGGGGCGGATTTTGGCTATATCGGCTCGGCTTTTATTGCGGCTGATGAGGCCAATGCCAGCGACGGGTATAAAGACGCCATCGTCGATTATAAAGCTGATGATATTGTGTATACGAACCTTTTTACGGGCGTCCATGGCAACTATCTCAAACCGTCCATTGAAGCGGCGGGCATGGACCCGAACAATCTACCCGAAAGCGATCCGTCGAAAATGAATTTTGGCTCGGGTGGCAATCAGAAAACCAAAGCGTGGAAAGATATTTGGGGTTGTGGCCAGGGCATCGGCGCTGTCACCGAACGCCAAACAACGGCAGCAATGGTTGACCGACTGGCCAACGAGTATAAAGCCGCCCGCGAACGGGTATTGGGATAGGCGACCTTGGCGCTGTGAGATCATGCGGGCGGTTTCTAGCAAAGCACAGCGCCAGGCTCTTTGGGATTGATGGGGTTAGGTACAAAGAAATACTGTGATCCTCGTCAACCCGGATACCGATTATCTCGATTTTGATCTCACCAAACAGCGCGCTCCCACCCATGGATATTCCCAATGCAACGCAGACAGCTTTACCGGAAAGGATGGCTTGTGTGGCGATTGCAACACCAGGTGACCCATCGGTTCTGACGCTTGAAGAACGCCCCGTCCCCACGCCTGGCCCGGGGCAGGTTTTAATCCGCGTCACCGCGGCGGGGGTAAACCGGCCCGATATTCTCCAGCGCAAAGGGCTGTACCCCCCGCCGCCGGGCGCGAGTGATCTGCCCGGATTAGAAGTCTCCGGAGCGGTGGCTGCGCTGGGTCCTCTAAACGATAATCAATTGCACACGTCATATCTGCCGAAAATTGGTGACGAAGTCTGTGCGCTATTGCCTGGTGGTGGGTATGCGGCCTACGCAATCGCTGACGCGCGGCTATGCCTAACCTGCCCCAAAGGCCTACCGCTTATGCACGCAGCCGGATTGCCCGAAACCGTGTTTACGGTATGGGCCAACCTTTTTGATGATGCCGCGCTACAGCCCCGCGAGACGGTGCTTGTCCATGGCGGCACCAGCGGTATCGGCTCAATGGCCATCGCCATGGCAAAGGCGTTTGGCGCCTCCGTAATAGCCACGGCAGGCACGGCGGAGAAATGTGCGCGTGTTGAAGAACTCGGCGCTGATCACGTTATGGCGTATACCGATAATAATTGGGAGAATATCATCCAAACCGAGCCCATCAACGGGGTCGATGTTGTCCTCGACATGACGGGCGGCGACTTTTTCGAACGCAATATTGCGTGCCTACGCCCCGGTGGGCGACATGTCTCCATCGCGTTCCTACGCGGCACGACCGGCACCGTCGACATCTTTGCTCTGATGCGCAAAAGACTGAGGATTACCGGATCAACACTACGCGCCCGAACGCCCGATGAAAAAGCCCGCCTTGCCCGCGACATCTACACCCATGTGTGGCCAAAAATCGAAGCGGGCGCGATTAAGCCAGTCATCCACAAAGCCATCCCCCTCGCCCAGGCCGCGAGTGCTCACGAAATGATGGAGGCCGGCAGCCATGTGGGTAAGATTTTGTTGGTGCCGTAAATAATCAGAATGGCATCACCACCCGCTCATAATCGATAAAGCTCAGGCGGTCGTTACGATCATTCTTGCGATACTGACGAAGTGTCACCGTTGCCCGCAACCCAAAATCACGAACCGACGCACATGAACCTGTCGCAAATTCCCCGCGGGGTGAAAAGTAGTCGGTGGGATTAATAAAAACGCATCGATTGATCTCCCGGTTCTCCAACGTCACCTCGTTTACCCCGCGGGCCGGTGCAGCCTGCCAATAGATACCGCGATAAAACAGATTACAGGGTTCAAAAATCAGCACTTGTGTTTCAGGAAAGCGCAGACTGGCGCACCGGTCAAAACGATCCCGGATCACAACACCGCTGGACGTGGCGGTAATCCGGAAGGACTGGATCGCGAATAATTCTGACTGGTCCGGATGACTTGGATCAGCACAAATATCAAACTGCGCTTGTGTGGTCATTACAGTCGCCCCTGTGGGTAGCGCACTTGTCAGGCATCGTGTGCGCTCATCACCGTCGATAGAGCGCGAAGACTTGATTTGCATCGTATGCGGACCGCCTCCCTCAATACGCCGGATGCATAAGCTTGCTGGCTGCGAAAACTCAACGGCGAAGCGCCCATCAAATTCCGGGGTTGTTTCCATACTTTCTATAGCCAGCGCATCATCAACAACCGCCACGGCAAACCGGTTTTCTGCGCCGCAGGCCCTCGGGGCCATGCCAACGATCTCTGGTAGAAAAAAGCGCACGCGGTTTGTCGTACGTCGGCTGCCCGCTTTGGCCTCAATTGCGATGCTGATGACGTCACCGGGTACCGCATTGAGACGAATATCATCTATAGAAATTGCCTCGCGGACCGAGAAAATACGGCGTGGTTCGACGCGCAAACGCTCGCGGCTTGCACCGTCCGTACTGGACCGGTCGCCGCGGACCAGTTGATCGGCGGTAAACCGTACAGCACGCGTGCCATTCAACCGTGAGCGCGGCGCATTGAAAATTTCCCGTTTAATCGAAACTGTTACGCTATCGAGGTTTTCTGCTCGCTCCCCAGCCAAGGTGAACGTTCCAAAATCACCCAGTGACAGCTCATAGGCACGCGATTGCCCGCGGGCTTCATTTGTCAGACAGCACAAAAAAAGTACTGGCAAAAGCAAAGCATATATGATGCGCATCATGTCTCTCCCATTTTTTGCCAAGAGTAAGATGCCGGCGGAAAATGGGAATCCCTCTTAATGGGGGAGCATAGAGAATTGGAATAGCGGCTATCCCATATCAAACAGGCCCTCATCAAGCGGTACCGCTTCGAGCGGCCCCGGTAAAGCCCGTGTACGGATGACAATGGTGGCGCGATCACCATTGAATTTTTCTGAGGTCAGGTGCACTACCTGACGGTCGTCGCGCCAGACAACGCCGTTAAGCGCGTCGAGGCAGGCTTTGGCGATATTATCCACATCAAGGTGGGATTTGTTTTGGTACAGCGATGTCCAGATACGCACTTCGAAAGGCCCGAAATGCGGCCGCACAAAAGCGGCTTCCTTGCGCAAAAAAGTGCGCAGTTCCGCTTTTAATTTGCGGGTCTGGGAGGTTGCGAGATTGATGCGTACCAATAAGTCGTCACCACGGGACGCAATTTGCACTTTGCCTTTGCCCTGAAAGGGCCGAATAGCGTTTGTCATGGTTGGCGCACTCTTTCTCAAACGGTTACGGATATCTTTAGGCCGCTTGCACTGTTCCGGACGGGGGCATAGACACGGGGGCACGTACTCCCCGCCGTTAACATAAAGGTCGCCCGCCATGGCAGATAGCCCCACCCGCACCGAAACCGATAGCTTTGGCCCGCTCCAGGTGCCAGCGGATAAATATTTTGGCGCCCAATCGGCGCGCTCCCTAATCAATTTTGATATCGGTACGGAGACAATGCCAAAGCCCCTCGTGCGCGCATTGGGGATCGTGAAAATGTCAGCGGCAAAGGCGAATATGGCGCTCGACAATATTGAGCCGCAATTGGGCGAGGCGATTGCCCGCGCCGCGCAGGAAGTGGCCGAGGGCAAGCTCGATGATCACTTTCCCCTATCGGTCTGGCAGACGGGCTCGGGCACACAGTCAAATATGAACACCAACGAGGTGGTGGCCAACCGGGCGATTGAGATGCTCGGCGGGGAAGTCGGCTCGAAAGACCCGGTGCATCCCAATGACCATGTGAATAAAAGTCAGTCCTCGAACGATACCTTCCCCACGGCTATGCATATTGCTGCGGTGGAGGAGGTGCACCACCGTTTATTGCCCGCGCTGCAAACCCTGCGCAATGGGCTCAATGACCGGGCGGAGGCGTTCAAGGACATCATCAAGATTGGCCGCACGCATTTGCAGGACGCAACGCCGTTGACCCTGGGCCAGGAATTTTCCGGCTATGTGGCGATGATGGATAACGCCCTTGCCCGCGCGCAGGAAACCTTGCCCCGCCTTTATGCCCTGGCCCAGGGGGGCACCGCTGTAGGTACCGGAATTAACGCGAAACCAGAATTTGCCGAACGGTTCGCCCACGAAGTATCAAGTTTTACCCGGCTGCCCTTCGTGACCGCGCCCAACAAGTTTGAAGCGCTGGGCACCCATGACGCGCTGGTGGAGGCCCATGGCCATCTGAATACTATCGCCGTGAGTCTTTTCAAGATTGCCAATGATATTCGTCTGCTCGGCTCCGGTCCGCGGTCCGGGCTTGGCGAAATTGCCCTGCCGGAAAATGAGCCCGGCTCCTCGATCATGCCCGGCAAGGTGAACCCCACCCAGTGTGAGGCCATGACCATGGTTGCCGCCCAGGTGATCGGCAACCAGACAACCGTTAGCTTTGCTGGCGCACAAGGACATTTGGAACTTAACGTCTTCAAACCGGTAATTGCGCTGAATGTGCTACAATCAATCAGGCTATTGGCCGATGCGGCAATCTCCTTCACGGAAAAATGTGTGGTGGGAATAACCGCCAATGAGGACAGGATCAGCGATCTGATGAACCGTTCGCTCATGCTCGTCACGGCGCTGGCGCCTACGATTGGGTATGACAACGCCACCAAAATCGCCAAGACGGCGCATCAAAATGGCACAACCTTGCGCGAGGAAGCGATCAATCTCGGCTTTGTCTCAGAAGAGGACTATGACACCATCGTCCGGGCCGAAAAGATGATTTCCCCGCAGGGCTAACGCCAAGCCGCCCTTTGTTGGCGTAAGCGTTAATGTGGACCGGCTTTTGCAAAGTCGCTTTTTGGTTGTTGTGGCCGCGGGTGTTTCCTCCCCAATGGGAGCGCAGAGCGCGGCTGAAAAAGATGTAGATGGGGTTTGCCATGTCCGACTCGAAAAAATCGCCAAGCCAATTGCGCGTAGTCCTCGCCCAATTTCTGTATGCGCATAATGTTGATATCGAAGCGCTGTATTCCGCCATGGGCGCGGACCTAACCCAATGCGACGCCGACGCGGTTTCGCACTTTGCCGGGATTATTGACGGGATCAATCTTGCCACGGATAAAATCCGTTCGCACGGGATTGATAACTGGTCGAAAAGCTAAGCTGCAAGTTGTGGTTGGGGGTTACCCCCCTGCCCTCGGCCGTAGATCCGTCGGGCGGCGCTGCGTCTGCCCAGGATAACAGGTTTAACCGCGCCCATCGCCTCCCCGTGGCGAGACCACGGGATCCATGGTGTTGACCCAAGGCAGTCTATCTATACCCCTCGGTAGGCGGCGCATATTGGCCCTCGCGATCAGGTCGCGGGGAAGCGGGCTGCGGGTACGGCGGTAAAGACGTACGTTCTCCAGTCGGCGAGGGTATGCCAAAATTTACTTTCCGAACAAGGATGGTGCCTGTTCAAATTCGCCGTCGAACCCTGTGACATCATCCAATGCCTTTACCGTTTCCGGCGTTAGCGCTGCTTTATCCGTGTCTGGAACATTTTCTAACGCTTCGATTAATGCAAAGGCCTGCTGCGCGGCGGGCGGCATCATTGCCATCATATCAGGGGTCAGAGCGGCAATTTGTGCTGTCATCTCAGCCGGCATTTTGCTGGCCATATAGGCGGCGAAAACCCGGTCGCCCACAGCGGCAAAATTGGCTGCCGAGCCCATGCCGCACCCCTTTGCCATTGCGTTAAACTCGCCATAAGCGCCGGGCAATTGGGATTTCATGCGCGCCATGGGCACGGAGAACATCTTCATTTTACCATCGACGATCATCATGCCTTGGCTCTCTGCATTGATGGCATCGAGCGTGCCTGCTTTGTCCATGGCTTCACCCTTTTCCTGAAAGGCGGGCAGGCATTTGGCAAAGGCCGATGCATCTTTACTGGTCAGGCCCTGCGCGTGAGCACCGGCTGTGGCGGCAACGCCCACAAACGCGGCGATAATTGTAGCGAACCATTTTGGTAAAAGCTTCATTTTCTTGGTGCTCCGAAATTATATTACTGTGACCATAGCACAAGGCCTTCCCTGCCCGAACACCCCCAATTTGGGGACAAAGTGCGCGGAGACGACACCGCAGCAGGCCATGGCTTGCGGTAATCTTTCGCAGCGCTAAGGTCCGCCGAACCCCTGCGCCAGAACCGTCGGCGCCACCAAACAAGGACCCACCCCATGCTGCCAACCCCGCGCGCCGATCTGACTGCCAATACGCTAGACTATGAGATAACACCCCTCGTGAAGCCCACGGGCTTTAGGGAATATGATGCGCGCTGGGTATTCGAAAAGGAAATCAACCTGCTCGGTATTCAAGCCCTTGGCCTTGGCCTGGGCACGCTAATCCACGAGCTTGGTAAGCCGCCGCGCATTGTGGTGGGCCATGATTTTCGCGGCTATTCCACGTCGATCAAACAAGCGCTAATCGTCGGGCTCATGAGCGCAGGCGTTGAGGTACACGATATTGGCCTGGCCCTATCACCGGTTGCCTATTTTGCGCAGTTTGACCTCGATATCCCGTGCGTTGCCATGGTCACCGCAAGCCATAATGAAAATGGCTGGACCGGCGTGAAAATGGGGGCCGAACGCCCCCTGACCTTTGGTCCCGATGAAATGGGCCGGCTTAAGGAAATCGTGCTGAGCGGTACCTTCGCCCCGCGTCCCGGGGGTAGCTACACTTTTGTGGAAGGGATGCGCGAGCGTTATATTGCCGATGTGACCAAGGACGTGCGCTTTTCGCGGTCCATGAAAGTCATCGCCGCGTGTGGCAACGGCACCGCCGGGGCCTACGCGCCCGAGGCGCTCTCTCGCATGGGGTTAGAGGTGATCCCCATGGACGCCGACCTTGATCATACCTTTCCACGCTATAATCCTAACCCGGAAGATATGGAAATGCTGCACGCCATGCAAACGGCGGTTCGCGAGCATGGCGCCGATATGGCCCTTGGCTTCGATGGGGATGGTGATCGCTGCGGTGTTGTTGATGATACGGGCGAGGAGATTTTTGCCGATAAGATCGGTGTACTGATCGCCCGTGACCTTGCCGCCCAGCATGAAAATGCGCAATTCGTGGTTGATGTGAAATCCACGGGGCTATTTACCACAGACCCCATCCTGGTGGAGCGCGGCGCGCGAACAGTCTATTGGAAGACCGGGCATTCTTATATCAAGCGCAAAAATCATGAGCTTGGTGCCCTTGCCGGGTTCGAAAAATCTGGACACTTCTTTTTCAACGCCCCCATTGGCCGGGGTTATGATGACGGGCTGGTGGCGGCCATCGCGCTCCTCCATATGCTTGACCGGAATCCGGATAAGAAACTGTCGGATTTGCGCCAGTCCCTGCCCACCACCTGGCAATCGCCCACCATGTCGCCGCACTGTGCCGATGAGGAAAAATACGCTGTTGTGGAAAAAATCGTTGCCGCCCTATCGGCTCGGGCGGAACAGGGCGGTACAATCATTGGCCAACCCATCCGTGATGTTGTGACCGTCAATGGCATCCGCATCACGGCAGAAGACGGCACCTGGGGCCTGATCCGCGCATCGTCAAACAAGCCCGAACTTGTCGTTGTCATTGAAAGTCCGACATCGGAAAAAAATATGCGCGCGATGTTTGATGAAATGAACAAAGTCCTTGCTGAACACCCTCAGGTGGGGGCCTATAACCAGACGCTGTAAAGCGCTGGCACTGCAAACTGGAATGGAATAGCGATGCGTTCACCTGCCCATTTTGCTGATTTCGGCCTTACGGCGTTGATCAGCCTTAGTTTTGGTTTGGCGTTAAGCCTCGGCGCATGCACCCCTAATAGTGATCATGCGGACCCAGGGCGCGTTTCTTCGCAAGATATAGGCGCACCTATTGCCGATCAGTCACGTGTTGACGAGGCAATCAATGACGCCGTCAATCGCGGGGTCTATCCCTTTTTATATGTCAGGGTAGAGACGTTGTAGGGTAACGTCGTTTATGAACATCAGGCAACAAACCCGGCCCTTGCGTCGCGGGTACCCACCGGAGACAGCTGGTTTCGCCTCTGGTCCATGAGCAAAAGCGTGACCATCGCGGCCATTCTTGATCTGGAAGAGAACAGGGTCCTCAATCGGTCTGATCCGGTGACAAAATACATCCCTGAATTCACCGATATGAGGGTTTTGGGCGAGACAACTGACGGGCCATCCTGCGCGGCAACGCCAAGCGCCCCAGCGCGCCCAATGACCATTGAGGATCTTCTCAACCATACTGATGGTTTTTATTATACGTATACGCAGTTTCCCTGCCTCAATAGGCCCATGAGCAAGGCGCGCCTACCCGAGGCAACATCGTCAGACGACCTAATCAATCGTATCGCTGGCTTACCCCTGCACCCGAGCGCCATGGCTGACTATCACTACGGGATCGGGACAACCGTTTTGGGATTGGTTGCAGAGCGCGCCACCGGGAAAGCCTTTGATGCGGTCATCAGGGAGCGGATCACCGGTCCCCTCAATATTGATGAAACGCTGTCCTATACCCTGCCAGTTTATACCCCGCTCTTCCCAACGGTCACCGGCAAAAGCGGTACACTCACCGTAGCGGAGGAGGATGATCTTGAGATTTTTGGCGGCCCCGTCCCCCGCTATAGGGGTGCCGAGCGGGCGTTTTTCGGTGTTGAGGGCATGGTTGGCACCACACGGGCCTATGCAACGTTCCTGCGGATGATGGGCAATGACGGCATCCTTAACGGCGTCAGAATTCTTGACGCGGCAACACTAGCAGACTGGTCCACTCCGAAAACACAGCTTGATAGTCCGTACGGACACAATGGCTTTAATATCTGGGTCACCAGCGGCAAGGTTGACGGCATGCCCGACCAAAAGCCCGGCTTGCTCGTGGGCGGCGGGTATGAAGGCACGGCATTCTGGATTGACCAGGAATTGGGCATTGTGGGTCTAATCATGTCGCAAGTGCACCAGCCGGTGACCAATGACGCCGACGAAATCGCCCGCCTGCGCGGTTTGATTTACGAGCATGTGTTGACGACGCAATAGGTCTGAAGGCGGATAGCCAAAAGCTGATTGCGGTCAACTAGCCATGTTTGGCCGCAAAGACTTTCGACGCATTGACCGGGCCATGGCGGCGAGACCCGCAACGAAAATCCATGCGGCCGCTGGCAGGGGAACCGCTGGAATTTCACCATCGGCATTCACGACGAAATCAATGTCTGTGGTTACAAAAGTTTGCTCACCAGGGCCGTTGCTAGCGAAAAATTCAACCGGTAACGTACCGCTGGTTGCCAGACCTGTGGTGCGCAGGAACGTGACGAGATCGCCCACCGTCTGCACGCTCATGGGCAACGGCGCTGACATTAGGGTCAGGAGACCGCTGGCCGATCCGGCAAGACTGTTACCCGCTGAAGATGGCCCGCTAATGATCGGCAAGACAACGCTGAGCACACCATTATCGATGAGCGCGCGGCTTGAGGCGCCGCTGATTGCAGTTTCAAAGACAAAGCCGCCCATGCTGGGGTCGCCAAGGGTGCCCGAGATTGACAGGTTTGACCCCGTGGCAAGCCCGCTATTGGGATCGAGGATCAAGAAGGAATAGCCATCCATGATCGGGTCGCCCAATACGCCGGGGGCGAATTCAAGCGCGATGGTCAGGGGCGTATCGGTGAGGCCTAATTGATCAACACTCATGATCGATCCGCCGCCGGGCTGGCTGGGATCAGCCACAAAACGTGAGCTTAAAAACGACCCATCGGTGACGATCCCGTCGAGCAAAACCGTCTCGGCACGGACTTTCTCGCCGATGCCAAACGCTAGGATCGTGGCGAGCACGGCCATCACCGCCATGGTCGTCACACGCCGCAAAAATTGACGCCGCGCGGTCAACATCGCCGCGTGCGACGCTGCGGCCCGTGCACCGCGCCGCGTATCCACCGGCACATAGCTGCGCACCCCTTGACCGACTTCATTCCGAGAAAACAACATTTATTCTACCCCAACTCCCGCAACACCATTCGTCACCACCACAGATGATCATAACAGACCCTGCAAAAAACGTAGCTTTCCAAAGTGTTAATTACTACCAAAATTTAAGGTTAAGACCCTTTGGATGGGCAGATTTAATGTTGGAGCGCACGGTTAGCATCAACAGCGGCCCGTCCTCGCCTTTTGGCGGATTAAGAAAAAAGCCGCGCAACCCGTTCAGGTTGCACGGCTTTTTTTTGTTCGTCTGTGGCGTGTTAGATAACGCCGAGCCGGCGGATTGTTGCCATGGTCAATTGGCCAGAGGGTAAGCCCTGATCAACCTGATAGGCCCGCAAGGCTGAAATCGTTTGGGCGCCCAACACACCGTCAACACCGCCAGGATTGTAGCCCGCACGGCGCAGCGCGATTTGTACTTTACGAATCACGCCTGGCGTCGTGTTAGTCTCACACAGAATTTCGCGCCATTCGAGCCGTTCGTCACTGACCTTGCGTTGCTTGGTGAGGGTCCGATAGGTGGCCTCAATGGGGATGCGTCGCTCCTGCGCGGGCCGCACCAGCTTGCGCACGCGAACGGTGTCATATTGCGCCGGAATTGGCACTGAACGGGTCGTTGCCGGCTGGTCCAGCACCCGCTTGGTGATCGTGCGGGTTTTCGCCGGCACAAAAACTTCTTCTGTGCGCGCTGGGCTTTTCAGCTCTTTGCGCACAACGGTCTTATACTCGGCGGGCACCTCAACCAGGCACATGATCTCCCCAGTCGACGAATCAACACGGGTGATCGGGCCGGAGCCTTTTTTCCAAGTGGTGTACGCTTCGCGCACAAGGATCTGCTCGGTGACATTCTCATAGGTGGCGGGAATGGTTTTTAGCTCCGTGCGTGCCGGTTCTACCTCAACGGTTTCGCTGACCGTCTTGTAGGTGGCCGGGATCACTTCGATCCGCTCAGATGCTTCCCGGGTTAACACCTGCTGATTTTCAAAGGCGTATTCCGCAGGGATAACCTCTACCCGTTCGGAGCTTGCTGTGTCGAGAACCCGCTCCGTGCTCGTCTCATATTGGCCGGGAATGATAACCCGGGCATAGCACTCACCACTTTTGGCGTTGGGGGGCAAATCGGCGGCGTTGCCGCTGCTGCCACCGGTGGAGGCACGGGTTAGTTGCTCATTACGCTGACGAAGGGCCGCGTTTTCCCGGCGAAGACGCTCAATATCTTCCGCCGAAAGCTGTTGCTGTTGGGCGACGGCGGTGGTTGTGACAACCGCACTGATCGGCGCCGCTGTTCCTGTTGTTGACGCGTTCACTGTAGTGGGCGCGAAACGTGCCCCGCCGCTGGGCCCGGCAATTGCACTATTAGTATATATAGCGGTGCGCGCACCAGCATTCGTCGTGCGCAAGGATTGGCCACTCCGAACCGCTTGCGGCAAGCCGCGCGCGACGAGGGCAGCAGGGGCGGCGCGAACGGGCGCCGGACGTCCCAACACCGCGCCATGGGTCACAACGGTCACATTATTCAACTGCGTCACCTCTTGCGCCTGTGCCGCGGTGATGGCTGACCCGGCACCCAATGCCATCGCCGCTACGCCAGCAGCCAAAGCAAGTTTTTGTCGTGTTGCGTTCATCTCTATCTCTCTTCCTATTGTCCCCTGGGCTTCACCCTATCGGCCACCCAAAATGTCGTGTTCCAAACCCTATCACTTGTCCCATCTTCAGCTGGGTCGCACCGGCGCGGCTCGTCGTGTTCGATTTTGCGGAGAATAGCGGGACAGATGTCTGCCCCTGTTCCCCTATGTCCAAACGCTTTTCCCTACGCCAATCAACCGAACCTTAGCTTCAATGAAACAAAACAAAGCCACTGTCACAATCTGGGAGGATATCATATCCCTAATCGGGCTCGCAAACAATTTTACTGTTGAAAAACAACGCGGTGTTTCCCCTATACCGCATCGCCTACCGCAAACTATGGTGCCACACCATGATGCCGGTTTAAGGCCATCAGGCCCGGCTTATCATCAAGATCGCCATTGCGATGATGTAAAACCCGAATAGCCCCGATAGCCAGCGCGGAGACAAATATTGGGCACAACGCGCGCCCATGGGCGCCGTCACCACACTCAGCCCGGCCATGACCAATGCCGCCGGCAGGTTGACAAAGCCAAGCGAGCCCGCCGGCAATTGGCCCATCGCCACCCCGGCATCTGCCAAACCGGACCAGACAAAGGCCAGCGTGCCGGGCACCGCCACCGCAATACCAAAGCCTGACGCGGTGCCCACGGCCCTGTGAATCGGCATTTTTGCGGCAGTTAAAGCCATTACCCCGATCGCCCCACCGCCAATGCCGAGGACACCCGACACAAGCCCCGTGACGATAGCAATGACCGGGGTCAGCGGTTCTGCGCGTTCATGGGCCCGCTCTATCCCAGCCATGGTTTCGGTTTTAGATCCGCGACCCGTTGCACGGCGAAAGAGCTTTGCAATCCGCACCACGCCGAGGGCAAACGCCCCTGCCGCAAAGATCAACACCAGCCATCGCTGAGGCAAAAGCGGCACCACCTGCCCCGCGGCAAACGCGCCAACGCCAATCCACCCGAACCAACGGCGCAGCACCGGCCAATCCACCGCGCCAGCACCATGATGGGTTTGCAATGCACGGCAAGCGGTCACGATAATTACCGCAAGAGAGGTTGCCACCGCGCTCGGCATGATCAAGTGGGGCGCGATGGCTTGCGTCTCGAAATATAAAAATAGGGCTGGCACCATGATGATGCCACCGCCAATTCCAAACAGTCCACCGGCAAAACCGGCAAGCGCACCAATACACATCAGTATAAGGATTATGGCGAGCCCCTGCCCCGCACTTGCCCCCAAAGCAGGAAGTGCTGCCATAGCATTTGTGGCTAAAAATTCGGTCAAACGGGAAGCGCCGCCGTTAACGGCGGGTGCGCTGGCTCACTATCCGGCGGCATCGTTGCCAGGGTTGTCGCCAAAATATCGGTGGGTGTCTTGCGACCGTGCCGCGACAAGGCCTGACGCCAATGACGAGCCCCGCCCTGACCACTAAAAAGGCCAAGCATATGCCGCGTAATGGCGTGGGGCGATACGCCGTGATCAAGGACCATCCGGTTCACATAGTCTTGCATCTGAAGGGCAACTTGCCGGCGCGACAAGACCGGTGGAGGGCTATCAAAAAAGAGCGGATCAACGTCAGACAATAGCCATGGATTGGCATAGGGCGCCCGGCCCAGCATGACGCCGTCTACCCCCGGGGGCGGACTATGTGGTTCCTCCGCTTGAAGATCATTTAGAGTGCGGATCATTTCCTGATGCGCGCCTTGGGCGGTTTCGAGCCCGCCATTGAGTACAATCGTCAAAGAGGGAAACCGGGACTTGACCGCGCGCACCAACGCATAATCCAGCGGCGGCACCGTTCTGTTTTCTTTTGGCGACAGGCCTTGCAGCCACGCCTTGCGCGCGTGGATGATGAAGATATCGCAACCCGCGCTTGCTACCGTTTCAATGAAAGCAAAAAGCGTTTGCGCCGGGTCCTGATCATCGACGCCAAGACGGCATTTTATCGTGACCGGCACGCGCGCATTAGCGCGCATGGCCGCCACACAGTCAGCCACCAATGCAGGTGTTTTCATTAGGCAGGCACCAAACGCCCCCGACTGAACCCGGTCCGACGGGCAACCCACATTCAGATTGATCTCATCATAGCCATAGTCGGCGCCAATCGCGGCTGCTTGCGCGAGACGTGCCGGAACACTGCCCCCCAATTGTAATGCCACCGGATGCTCTGCCGCGGAAAAACCAAGCAGATGATCCCGGTCACCATGCACCACCGCATCGGCGGTCACCATCTCAGAATAAAGCCGCGCCCGGTGCGACATTAACCGATGAAAGAACCGACAGTGGCAGTCCGTTCCATCCATCATCGGCGCAACACAAAATCGGTGGGTGGTTTCACTGGACATGGCAATGAGGCGGGATTTCAGGGAGGTGTTAGAACGCGGTCAGCATCCAAGCAGAGTTTTTGAAGAAGTTTTTAAGCGTGGCGAAACCACGCTACCCCACCCTAATCGTCGCGATGGACTTTTTCTTTTCGCTCGTGGCGTTCTTGCGCCTCTAGCGACAGGGTGGCGATGGGGCGCGCTTCGAGGCGTTCAAGGCTGATGGGATCGCCGGTTTCTTCGCAATAGCCATATTCGCCCGCATTGATCCGCCGGATTGCAGCGTCAATCTTTGCGATGAGTTTACGCTGGCGGTCACGGGTACGCAATTCCAGCGCTTTGTCGGTTTCGCTTGACGCGCGATCCGCAATATCCGGCAGCTGGTTGTTTTCCTCAGCAAGCTGATTAAGCGTGCATTTACTCTCGCGAACGATGTCTTCTTTCCAGTCCACGAGTTTGCGGCGGAAATAGTCAACCTGCCGTTCATTCATAAACGGTTCGTCATATGTCGGACGATATTCTTCTAAGTTAACGCTCATCTGTCACTCCCTAGTGCCTGCTCGGAAAGACGAATGCTTATTCTTACCACCATGCCCTGGACCGTGAGGGTGTGCGGTACGGGTAATGGACGGGTCTGGCAATGGTGCGCCGCACAATGACGATTTCCCATTTTTGGTTCCTGACCTTTCCATCGAGGGCGCTTTATCGCAGTCTTGTTTCAGATTCGTTACAGCGGTCCCGGCGTGTCCTACTGCCCTCGCCAGATGGGCTCAAGGAAATAGTGCGCACGGATCGTCACATTCACCGGCGCAAACGTTCCTGTGTTGCGAGTTTTCCACGACCTATGCGGGTTTGAACCTTTGCCATTGGCTGCAAAAGCGGGGCCAGATTTCAGCCAATCCCCCGCTTGGCAAGCTCAACCCGTACCCGCAGCAAAAGCGCGTCGCGCACGGCGTTAAAGCCAGGACGCCCGCCAAACGCATGGGCCGCGTCACCCGCCGCCAGGGATTTTAGATGAACAAGCGCGGCATCATCAATCATATCGGTCAGCGTTGCCTGGTGTAGCTTTTCCAGGAGGCCCAAGGAGTGTTCGGCCCACACAATTTCCTCGCGCGGATGGGGATTTTCTTGCAGGGCAATGAGCGCGCCGAGCGTACTGGCGGCGCGGGTGATTTCCGAGGACCCGCCGATTTCGGTCTCATGTCCTGTAGTTTGCCCGTTTGAAACCGGCACAAAAGCAGGGGCTGCTTGTGGTCTCGCCCCGTTTGCAGGCTTCGCCGCCGGTCCGCTAGGCACGTTGCTTTGTGCCCGTCTTGTGCGAATGGGGTGCACCACACTTATATCCCTTACTTTTCTACCTTGCCCTAAGGGCGTTAATTTCACCCTCCGCCATAGCATCGGTAGGGATAATTCGGCGTTAACAGGCAAAATTCACCGGGCAAATCCTGCCCAGCGCAATGCTCACAACGCGCCCGCAGCAGCGGAAATAGGCCAGGATATTCTCATAAGCTATTATATTTATTGACTTTTATTTTATGCGGTGAGCGTCAAAGCCGTGGCACGGTCCTAGCAGTACTCCTCTGGCGCCCGCAGCGGCGTTCGCGAGGCACCATGAAAAAGTGAGTATCAACGCCGTGGGATCAGTTTTTGACAATGCCAATTCAGTAGGCGCGCTACGCCGCCGGCTCGCCACGGCAATCATCGGTTCCCTCGTGATATTCAGCCTTTTCATGGACCCTATTGCCCCAGCCCATGCGCAATCGCGGATAAAAGACCTGACGGATGTGGAGGGTGTGCGCGACAACATGCTGGTGGGTTATGGCCTGGTGGTCGGGCTTGCCGGTACGGGCGACCGTATTCGCAATACGCCGTTCACCCGCGAAAGCCTTGTTTCTATGCTGGAGCGGTTGGGCGTTAATGTGCGTTCGGAATTTCTGGATACGGATAATATTGCCGCCGTAATGGTGACGGCAAATCTTCCCGCTTTTGCTACGCAAGGGACCCGCCTTGATATTGCGGTAAGCGCCCTTGGCGATGCTCAATCCCTCCGCGGGGGCACATTATTGGTTACCCCGCTTTATGGGGCCGATGATGAGGTTTATGCGGTGGCGCAAGGTCCGCTTGCGGTGAGCGGGTTTGCCGTGCGCGGGCAGGCCGCCTCCCTCACCGAAGGGGTACCCACCAATGGGCGGATATCAAATGGCGCCGTTGTGGAACGCGAAATCACCTATGATCTCGCCCGCAAGCAGGAAATCCGGCTTGCCTTGCGCAACCCCGATTTGACCACGGCGCAAAGAGTTGTCAGCGCCATTAATGGTGACTTTGCCAAACGTGTTGGGCCGGGCGCACCCTCACCCATTGCGGCGGTGGCTAATCCGAGCACGGTGGTGATACGCCGCCCGCCCGATTATCCCGGCAATATGGTCACGCTTCTCTCCCGCATCGAAGGGCTTGGCGTGACCCCAGACCAAACAGCCCGCGTAATTATTGATGAGGCATCGGGCGTAATCGTGATCGGCGATGATGTGCGCGTGTCGACTGTTGCGATTGCACAAGGCAGCCTGACCATTTCCATCGCCGAGACCCCGCAAGTGAGCCAGCCAATTGCCAATTTCTCTGATGCCGGACAAACCGTAATCGTTCCGCGTACGGAGGTCGAAGCCCAGCAGCAGGATAGACAACTGCAAATCGTTGGTGGCGGGGTGCGTCTGAGTGAGCTTGTGGATGGGTTGAATGCCCTCGGGGTCAGTCCGCGCGATATGATCTCGATCCTCCAAGCCATCAAAAGCGCCGGCGCTCTTCAAGCCGATATTGAGGTGCGGTGATGAGTGTTGATCTCAGCACCCTGAGTGCTCTCATGCCCCTACCGGGGCCGACACCAATAGCCGTTTCCGGACTGGCCCCCTCAGTGGACCGGGCCGCCGAACGCCGCATAGACGAAACCGCCCAGGATTTCGAAGCGCTTGTGCTTGCGCAATTGCTCGCCCCGGTTTTTGCCGGTGTTGAAAAAAGTCCGCTCACCGGCGGTGGTCCGGGGGAGGAAGCGTTTGAGAGAATGCTGCAGGATCACTACGCGCAGGCGATCGCCAAACGCGGCGGTTTCGGTATCGCCGAACAGGTCAAGGCAAGCCTTATTGCCTTGCAAGCCGCCGCTAACCCGTCATCGGGGTGATAGTCTGCGGCCTTAACTTTCCACCGTATGAGGAATATTTTTTCATGAACCGAACACCGCCGTCAGGGGAGACAAACGGCCATAACATCGCGCAAACCGACATTGACACAGCCCCCATCAAAGAGCTGATCGCGATGACGCGCGCCCTCACGGTTATTTTCGAAGAGGAAAACCAGCTTCTGAGCGCCGGGGACGCGGGCGCCATTGCTAATCTCCAGGCGGAGAAAAACCGGCTTGCGATTGCTTATGCCACAGCCATCCGGACACTGGCCTCAAACCGCGCGGGAGCGAACAGGCTTGATGCGGCGCTCATGGAAACCCTGCGCGGTCTGACCGGCCGGTTCACCGCTCTGGCGAACGATCAACGCAATATCTTGCAGGGTGCGCAGCTTGCCCATAAAGGCCTTGTCGACGCAGTGGTAAGTGCCGCCGCCGGGGACGGTCGTCAGGAGGCGCAAGCACCAAATTGCCCCTCAAAACCCTATGACGCGGCGGGTGGTCGCACCGCCAGCCCGAAAATCGGCCCCGTTTCGGTGCATCAGCAGGCTTGAGCCTTGAGGCGAACGTCCTACTGGGTCAAATACCGGCGCATTTCATCAGTGAGGAAATCAACCGAATAGGTATTATAGATCGCTGACTCGATCATTGAGGAGTCGGTCAGCCCTTGTGCCCAACGGGGCAATTGATCTTCCTCGCTAGTCAGGTTTTGTAACAAATAGGCACCGTTTTCATCCGTACTCGCCGCAATCACCGACCCTGATCCAGATGCCTGGTCATCAATGGCGTCAAACCGCACGGAGGTGGCACCGGCTCTGTTTTTCACATATCCGTCCATATCCGTGAGGAAGAGACCCAGTTGAAGGATAATATTATCCCGGGTCACCCCGCCTTCCGCCACCGCAAGGCGGACAAAACCAATCAGATTGATCTCTGGCAGATTAAAGCCAGTGGCAACCGTTGAGCTCTTGTTGAAACTATTGAGGTCGTCATAGGTCACGCCCGCATTAGACATGCCCGCCCGGAAAAGAGCGCTGCCACAACCGGTTGCCGCGATACGATCAGCGCAGACAATAAAGTCGACAAAAAATCGCGCTCCCCCTGGCGTTTGCGCCCGCAGAAACTGGCGCCCATCGTTGGCTGTGGCGCGCTCCGCGCCAATCTGCATTTCGGCGAGGATTGACGCCATCGTATTGATATCAATTTTCTTCAGAACACCGCCCGTATTACCAAGAGACGGCAAAGGCAGGCCATTGGCCGATTGCGCCTGAACCGGGCGCATCACCAAAAGACCCGTGGCGATTGCGCATAGGGCAACAAGAATGCACCGCAACAATATCTGCCGATAGTGCTCGGAAACGGTGGCCGCGCGCGCCCGCGCATAAGTGTGTTGGAGGGTCTGTGTCATTGTATCCCCATCGCTAGTGCCCATTTTCTGCCGATGAACGCTAACGAGAATTTGCGGCGATTGCAAAGCCCGCAGACAGGGCAAGATGATCGCCAGCACCAACCCGCCAGGGCAATCGTCATCGGCATTAGGTCCAGCCCGAGGAGGTTTCGCGCAGCCCAAGCCAAAAATGTCACGGGCGAACTTATCCCCCTATTCCATTGGCGGGGGTATGGTGACCAAATATGCAGGGGGCAAAATGCAACGGTGGGGGTGAATTCCACATAATGGTCCCGATTGGTCCCTTGTGGCTCGCACCCGTTCGGCGATAGACTTCGCGCGTAGTGGTGATTGAGGTGACAGGCGCACATTGATGCGAACCGGTCAGGTAAAATGCGATGAGAACCTCACAAAGCGGTATTGATCTTATCAAGCGATTTGAAGGGCTTGAGCTTGAGTCCTATCAGGACATCGCAGGCATTTGGACCATTGGCTACGGCCATACGGGCCCTGAAGTCGGGCCCGACCAACGGCTTTCCGCGGCGGAGGCCGAGGCGCTATTGCGCCACGATCTTGTTAGCCGGGAAAAAGCTGTCTCGCGGCTGACGCGCGTCCCATTAAATCAAAACGAATTCGATGCGTTGGTTTCGTTTGTCTATAATGTGGGTGAAACCGCCTATAGCCGCTCCACGGCGCGACGGCGGCTTAACGCCGAGAATCGCATGGGCGCCGCCGATGCCTTGACCTGGTTTAACAAGGCAACAATCAACGGGGTCTTGCGCCCGGTTGACGGATTGACCCGGCGGCGCGCGGCGGAAAAGGCACTCTTTCTCACCCCAGTGGAGCCGCTTGCTTCACAGCCCGAAAACATTGATGAAAATGCCCGGGTAACCCCGGTGGAGGACGGACCGCGCCGCGGTTCCATCGGTGATAGCCGCACCATGCAAGGGGCCGCCGTTGCGGGCGGCGCTGGGGCAACCGCCGCCAATATGGGCCGCGGGGCTTCTGAAGAATTGGATGAATTAGAACATCGCATTGAACGCGGCGAGGGCTTGTCCATCGAGGATATGGAGGAGACTGACACGCCCGAAGACGCAGATGACGGCGATGATACTGAAACCCCAGCTGACGAGCCTGCCGAGGCGGACGCCCCCCCCGAAACAGATGCCAGCGATGATGACACTGCCAATGACGACAGCGGGGACAACACTGGCGACGAAACCGATGACCTGCCCGACCTTATTGATCCCATCATCGAAGACGATAGCGGCGAGCCTATTCCGCCGCTAGACGGCAATGGAACCGTGGTGGAGCAGCCAAGCAATCGGCCTGCTGCCCACGCCAAACACGACGCCGACGCGCAAATTCAACTGGCGCTGATGGTCATTATCATTCTTGCGGTCCTTTATATTGTCTATGCGCGCATTGATGACTGGTTCAAATATCGACGATAGCTGGCGGATTTCGGCAAGGGGGTCGGAAACCAAGAGATTCGTGCTCTTACCCTCCCTCTCCGCCGCAACCCGGAACCCAGTCGCAGAGAGGTGTTTTGGTGGCCCCAAAACACTGACACTGTGATTGTTGCGTCTTTCTTCAGTACCCGGTCATTTCGAGATAGCCGACGCCGCTATGGCTGCCGCTGATATCAATGGGTCCCTCCCAATAAGAAAAGAGCGTTTCCATCATCGCGCGCCGATTTAGCGCCCGGGTTTCAACATCGAGCGCCAATGTGGGGATCTGCACTCGCCAGCCCGTGGGTACCGCTCTGCCTTTAATCCGGGTGCGTTGTATGGGCGTGATGGTGATGCCGCCGCGGGGCACTTGCGTTGTTGTACCGTCAGCTTCGATCACATTGCCTGAATAAAATTCACCATCTCGCGTACCGCGCAAACGAAAGAGCATGACTTTGCGCCCATCCTTCAAATGCAGGGAAAACCAGTCCCAGCCCGCTTGCTCCGCATTCAAGAACTGACTTGACCATTCTCGGTCAAGCCAAGCCTTGCCGGTCACATCAAGCGGTTTCCCGTCGATGGTGACTGTTCCCGATACAGTATAAAATGGCTGACTATAGTAATGGGAGGCCTCGCCCGACTGGGCCTTTATCGAATAGCCCTGATTGCCTTGCAAAACCGGCGCACGGCGCGTGGCAAGGCGTACATCATAAGCAAAGCCGTCGCCGTCGGCCTTTACATCTAGAGTCTTGATCGACTGGTCGTTAGGGTTTGCCATTGTCCAATCGTCGATCCAAGCGGCAAAGGACATGCTATCGGCACTGCCCGCACCGCTAGCCCCTGTCACACCAGCCTGACCAACGCCGCCTCTGGCAAAGCGCTCAGCGGAATAATGCATGTCCCGCGTCGTGACGGCCGCATGGCCCATCCAAATGGTTTCGTTGGCCCACGGATTTTCTAAGGTTTTTTCTTCGCCGGCTGCCGGGCTTAGTGCATTGCGAAATAGGGTCCATTGCAAGCCAAGCGGCGTGCCGTCGGGCGTTGTCAGATTGGCGGTCACATACCACCATTCCAACCGGAAATAATCATGGGCCTGATGATCGGCGGGAAAAACGAGGGTACGGTCTGCACGTACCTGCGCATAATCGGGCGATGCCTCCCCCATACCGGAAAAACCGGCGGGCATCCCCTGGCCCAGGGCGGGCGCCGACCCAAAGACCGCCAAAACCAAAAGCGCAGACATTAATCCAAAAAGACGTACACGGTGAAATTGGATCATCCTATCGTTCCTCCGCAAACACTTTGACAAGTCGCGCCGGGGCCAAGCGCCGCAATTGTAACGCCGGGATCAGCGCCGCCAGAAAGGCCGTCACCACCGCCACGAGACCGAGGGCAAGGAACTGGCCCGGATAAACGAACAAAGGCAACTGCCAGCCAAAGGCGGCAACATTGATCACATTGGTCAATATCCACGCCACCCCAAGCCCCAGCGGAACCGCGAGGGCCGCCGTCAACAATGCCAACATGACCGATTTGCCCAACTCCATGCGCGACAGAACACCCCGGCGCAGGCCCATGGACCACAGCGGCGCCAATTGGGGCAGACGCGCTGCGCTGAGGCTCAAAAGGCTGGCAAAAAGCGCTACGCCCGCAACCATAAAGGTTAGGACATTCAGGGCACCCGTTACCACAAAGGTCTGTTCAAAGACGTTTTTTGAAAAAACCTTCAGGGCCCGTTGGTCAATGATCTCCGTCTCGCCTAGCGTGTAGCGGTCTGTGAGTGCCGCTGTTAGGGCCGAGGTTTTTTCCGGCGCCGCCCGCACGGCAAACAGGCTCGATTGCGCCGCCGGGAAGCGGGATTTCAACACATCAACCGTCAGCATGATCTGACCGCTGGTGTTGCCATAATCAGAATAGACCCCGGCAATGGCGACCGTCCAATCACCCTCAGCCGTAGGAATGGAAAGACTGTCGCCTGGCGTTAGGCGATGCGCGCGGGCCAATTGTTCATTAATCAACACGTGGGTGCCCGCGCCCACAGCGGGCCAGGCACCGGATACTTCAGCCAGTAATGGCCAGTTTTCGGTGTAGGTCGCATCCATCGTAAAACCGAAGAGGGATAATGGGAGCTCCGCATACCGACTTTCTGCAAACGCCATCGGCAAAATCTGCTTGACCCCTTCCTGCGCCCCTAGCCAGCTGGCAATATCGGTCGCGCGCGCCTCCTGCCCGGGGTTCACATAGATTTCCGCTGCCAGCCGCTGATCAAGCCAACCGTCAAACGTATCGCGGAAGCTTGAAACCATGGCGCCAACGCCAATATTCACCGCCAGCGCGAGCATCAGCGCCTGCAACGCCAGAGACAACCCGGAAAGTTGCTGGCGGGCATCGGCCCAGAACCATTGGGTCAGCGCTGCCCCCGGCACATGGCGACGGGCAAGCGATAACAACCCGCTCAGCGCGAGCGGCAGGATCAACGCGGCACCCACAAGCAAGGCGCCCATCATCGCAAAGCCGGCAATAAGACCACGCTCCGCAAGCACCAGAATGCCGGCCACCAGGATAAGCCCCGCCCCCATACATGCCTGGCGCAAAAATGATCGGCGTTGTAACCCCACCCACGCTTGCGGCTGGGCAGAAGCGAGCACGGGCATGGTGCGCGCTTTCCACAGCATACTGATGGATGCAATCATCGCACCCACAAGGCTCATGGCGATCCCAATCACCAGCCAAATGGGCCGCACAGGTAAGCTATTTTCCACACTTGCGCCATATAGCCCGCGCAGGGTCAGGGAAATATTGGGCAGGAGCGCCGCAGCAATCACATAGCCAAGGATGACACCGATGAACCCGGCAATCACGGCGATCACCATCATTTCTGCCAGCAAGACGCCCGAAAGCGCATTTGCCGAAACCCCCGTGGCCCGCAGGGTGCGCATAATCTGGCGCCGCTGTTCAAAGGCTAGCCCCGTGGCCGCATGGACAATCAAGAGGCCTACCAAAAAGGAAAGATAGCCAAACGCCGTCAGATTGAGGTGAAAACTATCGGTCAGGCGCGCAATATCCGATTGTGCGGAGGGCGCCACGATGGTGAACCCGCGCGCCTCCAAAAGGGTCCGGTGGTTCGCAGGGATTGTTGCGGCCCCGTAAATCAAATCGGTCAGCCGCCCCGATTGATCAAGGATCGATTGCGCGGCCCCCACGTCAGTATAAAGAATACCGGAGGCCACACCGTCTTGCGCAAACGGCGCTGGTAGCACTGTACCCGACCGGAGACGTACCGGCTCGCCCTGTGTTGGTGTTAAGGCTACGAGATCAGACGGTGCAACGGCTGCGCGCCACGGTGGGCTGATAAAGTCCACAAGGCCAATGGGCGGCGCTGGTCTATCGCTTGGCTCCGTTCCCCCGCCCAAAAGACTGATCGGTGCTGCTGATCGCGGCAGTGTCACGAGGTCAATGCCAATCAGCGTCATGCGGCGCTGGGGCAAATAGACAGGGGCCCGCAAAACCGGGCTAACGGGCACGCCGAGACGCCGTAACTCTACATACAAGGATTGATCGAAAAAAGTCCCCTCACTCGGGCGTATGGAGGGATATTGATCGGCACCCAGAACACCGGCTGCTTCGGCATAGCTTGCCTTGGCCTGCATGTTCAGCGCCTGAACGCCGGAAAAAAGCGCCGTCGCGCAGGCGAGCCCGATGACCATGGTTGCCAATTGCATGGGTTTGCGCCGCCAATGGCTGGCTAGGACCTGAAAAACCCAAACAAGAGGCAGACGCGCAGATGGTACGCGCGCCGGTGAAGAAGCATCAGCCTGATGGTTGGTCATTAGGCAACCTGCCCCCCGGTGAGATGCACCCGCCGGTCAAGCCGGTCCGCGAGGCGAGTGGAATGGGTCACCATCAAAAACGCCGCTTTGGTATCGCGGGCAAGATCAAGGGCCACGGTCAAAACTGCATCTCCCGTTGCTTCGTCAAGGTTACCCGTCGGTTCATCGGCGAGGATCAAAGGCGGTTTTGCCGCCAGAGTGCGCGCGATGGCAACACGTTGCTGCTGGCCGCCCGATAGCTGTTCAGGATAGCGCGTACCAAGATCATCGAGACCAAGACGCGCCATAAGCGTTTGCTCCCACGCTGCATCGCGGCAACCGGCAAGACGCGCCTGAAACGCAATATTCTCTCCAACCGTGAGGCTGGGGATAAGATTAAACTGCTGAAAAATGAGACCGATCTGTGTGCGCCGCATGGCTGCGCGCTCTGCCTCGCTCTGACGACTGATCAGTTTGCCACCCACATGGATCGACCCCTCGTCAACACTGTCCAGCCCGCCAATCAGATGCAACAAGGTCGACTTGCCCGACCCGCTTTCACCGGTGAGCGCCAGCGTCTCCCCCTCCGCAATGGTCATGCTAACCCCGGCGAGCACCTTTAAGGGGCCAAGCGGGGTCGTGTAGGATTTATGAATATTTTCAACGCGCAGCACGAGATTGCTTATCCTTTTTTACCCTGCCTATGGGCATAGACACATTGCCAGGGAGGCAACACCGCAGCTCGATCATAAGACGGCAATAGGGTGAAAATGTCGCGGCATCGCTCATCAATTTGAGGGATCAGTCCAGCGCCTATCGGGCTTTTAGGGCCAGGGCCCCGGCACCAAGAAGAGCAACACCGTCGCGCACGATTAGGCGCACCGGCACAGCCTCAAGATAAGGACGCATACGCCCTTTATCGGTGAAGTGCACTGTAAACTCACTGGCCAGAAAGAGATCCTTGATACGCGGCAGAATGCCCCCACCCAACATGACCCCGCCGCGCGCGCCGCTACTCAATACGGCGTCACCCGCCACATCACCCAAAATTGCACAGAAAAGCGCCACCGCCCGCTGGGCAATGGGGTAGGTCTCATCAATGGCCGCACGGGTGATCTCATCGGCCTGGAGGGAAATACGCTGTGTGCCGGAAATCGCGCAAAGCGCCCGGTGGATATTCACAAGCCCGCGGCCAGACAAAAGCCGCTCCACCGATACGCGGGGGTGTTCGCGCGCAATAAACCGCATCACCTCAATCTGCTCATCCGTACGCGGTGCAAATGTCTTGTGCCCGCCCTCGGTGGCGATGACCATGGTTTCGTTTGCCGCGCGCACCAGCAACGCCTGACCCAGCCCTGTGCCCGGGCCTAACACCAGCGATGGCGCTGCGGGGTCGCCAGCGGCCGCATGGACGGTAACGGTGTCGTCATCCGTCAGTGTGGGAATGCCGGAGGCCAAAGCCTCGAAATCATTGACCACATGGAACTGCGCAAGCTTTAAGCCATCGCGAATGCGGGCGCGATCAATCTGCCACGGTGAATTGGTAAAGCGGATGACCGCCGCATCTACGGGCCCCGCCACGGCAAAGCAGGCATGGGCCGGACGTTCGCTCACGGACTCAAGAAAAGCATCGGCGGCGTCGCGCACCGTCTCGAAATCTTCGGCGCGAAAGGTTTGGCTGTTTTCGAGCACGAGAGCGCCCGCACCCGCGGCGCCGGGTTTGGCGAGGGCAAACCGCGCATTGGTGCCGCCAATATCGGCAACAAGAATGGCATCAGACGACGTCATGGGGCCGCTCTTTCAGGGCGAGGGTCATGGCCCCCTCCTCCGCACCGGTGACGAGCGCGCGCAAACCGGCAAAAAGCTCCCGGCCCGTTCCCCAATGATCAATATCAAGATCAGGTACCATGGGCGTACGGGCGGCCAGCACATCCGGCGCAACCGCAACGCTCAAAGTACCGGCCTGCGCATCCAGTGTGATCTCGTCGCCATCGCGCAAACGTGCGATCGTGCCACCATCGAGCGCCTCGGGTGTTAAATGGATCGCCGACGGCACTTTGCCGCTTGCCCCGGACATGCGCCCATCGGTGATAAGAGCAACCTTAAAGCCTTTTTGTTGCAAGACCCCCAGCGGCGGATTGAGCTTGTGCAATTCGGGCATGCCGTTTGCCTTTGGCCCCTGAAACGGCAAGACAGCCACAAAGTCCCGCTCCAACGCACCAGCTTTGAACCTGTCCATCAGGTCCTGCTGACTATTGAAGACGATTGCCGGTGCAGTGATCACACGCCGGTCGGTTGCCACGGCGGAGACTTTGATCACCGCGCGGCCCACATTGCCCGACAACAGCACAAGCCCGCCCGTAGGCGAGACCGGATCGCTGGCCGGGCGCACAATTTCAAGGTCAGCCGAGTGCGCCAGCGCCGGTTCAAACCGCAGATGCCCGGGCCGCGCACCATCAAGGTGACCATCGACGCCATAGTGGCCTAGCCCCTTGCCCATCACGGTTGTCACGTCTTCATGCAAGAGGCCGTGGTCGATCAGCTCACGGATTACAAAGCCGAGCCCGCCAGCGGCATGAAAATGGTTCACATCAGCCGAGCCATTGGGGTAAATCCGGCTTAGGGTTGGCGTGATGGCCGACAAGTCCGACAAATCATCCCAGTTCAGGTAGACGCCCACCGACCGGGCCATGGCAATCAAATGAATGGTGTGGTTGGTTGATCCGCCCGTGGCATGCAAGCCTACAACCGCATTCAAGATTGCGCGCTCATCAATCACTTCGAAGAAAGGGGTATAGGTCTCGCCTAACGCCGTTGTCGCCGCAACCTGGCGTGCCGTCTCGCGCACATAGGCGTCGCGCAACGGCGTACCCGGATTAACAAAGGCAGAACCCGGCACATGGAGGCCCATGATCTCCATCATCATCTGATTGGAATTGGCCGTCCCATAAAATGTGCAGGTACCGGGCGAATGATAGCTAGCGCTTTCCGCCGCGAGTAAGTCTTCGCGGCCCACATCACCGGCCGCATAGGCCTGACGCACACGGACCTTTTCATCATTGGACAGGCCCGATGCCATGGGCCCGGCGGGCAGGAACGCGATGGGCAAATGACCAAACCGCGCCGCCCCCATAAAAAGCCCCGGTACGATCTTGTCACAAACGCCGAGCATGAGGGCGCCGTCAAACACATTGTGCGACAACGACACAGCGGTGGCCATGGCGATCACATCGCGGGAGAAGAGCGACAAATCCATTCCAGGCATGCCCTGGGTGACACCATCGCACATGGCTGGCACACCGCCGGCAATTTGCGCCGTCGCATCGATTTCCCGCAAGGCGTCCTTGATGATTTCAGGGTACGTGCCCAATGGTTGGTGGGCGGACAACATGTCATTATAGGCGGTAACAATGGCGATGTTTGGCCCCTCGCCTTTGGCAAGGCGCTTTTTATCCTGTGGGCCGCAGGCCGCCGCCGCATGGGCAAGATTACCGCACGAAACCGACGATCGGTGCGGGCCAGCTTGCGCCGCGGCGCGCATTTGCGCCACATAACGCGCGCGGGTTTTCTGGCTACGCGCGCGCACCCGCTCGGTGACGCGGGCAAATTCCGGATGAAGCTCTGCCATCTATGGCGTCCTTTCTGCGCGCGGAGGCACACAGCCAATTACGGTGCCCAGCATACCCATAAATCTTTGCGTGCCGCCAAGAGCGCTCGCACCGGCATAGCCGCGGCTGATGTTGGATAAAGCGCGCTTTCAAAAACCTGTTTTTTCTCGTTGCCTGACAAAAGAAGAATACAAAGCCGTGCGCCGAGTACGGTTTTTAGCGTCACCGTCATGCGATCAAGATAGGCCCCGGTGATGTCACTTTCATGGGCCCGCACAGCGGTGACGAGGGGCGCTTCGGCGTCATCATCAAGGGCGCGATCAAGACCTTCCGCATGGGGAAACCAGGAGGCGGTATGCCCGTCATTGCCCATACCAAGAATGATACAATCGCTCCTCGCGAACCCCGCATAGCGATGGGCCACATCGGCGGCGGCATCGAGTGGTGTGGCATCGGCGTGCCACATGCCGATAAAACTGGCGGCGCGGGCCTTGTGCGTCAGCAATGTTTCACGCACGAAAGTCTCATTTGATCCGTCTGCGGATGGCGGCACCCAACGTTCATCAACGAGACCCACCGCTACATCCGCCCATGCGAGCGTTCGGCTGGCCAATTCGCGGTAGAAAGCCGCCGGTGTTGACCCACCGGAGACAAGAAGCCGTGCTGGTTGTGTAACGGCACCCGGCTCTCCATTGCCCGGCGCACCCATACCGGCGCGAAGGGCAGCCGCCACCAGATCGGCAACCCGTGATGCCATGGCCTGTCTGTCGGCAAAGCGGATCAGGCTTGGGATTGCGCTACTGGCCATCAAACCAACCCCGGCCATCGCGATCAAGCAACATAGAAGACTGCGCCGGACCATCCGTACCCGCCGCATAGGTGTGGGTTGGCGTTTTATCTCCGGCCCAGGCCTCTAATATGCCATCCACCCACTGCCACGCAGCCTCAACCTCATCACGGCGCATAAACAGGGCAAGATCGCCGCGCACAACCGCCATCAACAACCGCTCATAGGCATCGGGATAGCGGGCCTCAAACGCATCTGCATAGCTGAGATTAAGCGGCACATAACGCAAGCGCATGCCGCCCGGACCCGGGTCTTTGGTCATCACCATTAACCGCATCCCCTCATCGGGCTGTAGGCGGATAATGAGGCGTACCGGCTCCACGTCGTCGCGGCCACCGGGGATTAAAGGATGGGCGACATTTTTGAACTGGATAATGATTTCAGAACGCCGACCGGTCATGCGTTTTCCGGTCCGCAAGTAAATTGGTAGGCCGCGCCAGCGCCAGTTATCAATATTGGCTCGAATGGCCACAAAGGTTTCCGTCTGGGAGCTATCGCCCAATTCACTTGCATAGCTGGGCACCGCCGCGCCGTCGCTGGCGCCATCACCATATTGTCCGCGTACGGTGTTGTCGCGAACCGTTGCGGGGGTCATGGGCCTTAGCGCCTTTAGGACCTTAATCTTTTCATCGCGAACCGTATCGGGGTTTAAGTCCAGGGGGGGCTCCATGGCCACCAGACACAAAAGCTGGAGAAGATGGTTTTGCACCATATCGCGCAACGCTCCGGCCTGGTCATAATAGCTCGCGCGCCCGCCCGCCCCGATGGCTTCAGCGACGGTGATCTCGATATGGTCGATCACATTGGCGTTCCACACGGGCTCAAACAACGAGTTCATAAAGCGGAGAACAATCAGATTCTGAACTGTCTCTTTGCCGAGATAATGGTCAATACGGAAGATCGCATCTTCATCAAAAACGGCGCCCACCGCATCATTAACGGCGCGCGCGGAGGCAAGATCAGTCCCGATTGGTTTTTCCAGGACGATGCGTGCGCCGGAGGATTTCAAGCCCTGTTGCTGCAGGTTTTGACACACACCCCCAAAAAGCGCGGGCGGCAAGGCAAGATAGAATATCCGCTGGCGGGCCCCGTCCGGGTCCAATAGGGCTTTGAGGGCGGGCCAATCGCTTGCCGCATCCATGGCGTCAAGCTCCACATAAAAAAGCTGCTCAGCGAACCGGGCCCATTCCTGCGGGTCGATGGTTTCTTTGGGATGAAATTTTTCAAAACTGGACAAGGCCAGCGCCCGGTACGCTTCGTGGCTAAGCGCCGTGCGTGATGCGCCCACAATGCGCGAGTCCGGCGGTATTTGCCCATCGCGCCAGCGGTGAAAAAGGGCGGGCACCAGTTTGCGCAACGCCAGGTCACCGGCAGCTCCAAATACCACAAGGTCAAAACTGGTGACTGGAATAAGCTGCGCCGACGTGGTTTTTTCCTGGGCCATGCCTCTACGATCCTGTCAGGTGCACCGCCGGTCCATGGCAAAACGAACCGATGGGTAAAATGCAAGACAGTAGCTATCAGGGTTTTTTTGACCGACGCAAGCGGCTGGTCGTGGCCGGTGCAAAAATTGATCCCGGGCCTTCCTAAAACGGTGTCGCAATCGGATCGATGGTTAGGAGATCATCATAGGGCGAGGGCACATCATTGAACGGATCAGAGGGAAAGCCGTCATAGGGTAAGGAACCCGGTTTCAGGATCGTGCGGCCACGGCCCCGCGAGTGCTGGCGGTTGAGAAACTCCTGGGGCCGGATGCTGCGTGGTTTGTCTTCACCGGTATAGCGCCACTCCGTACCCGTATAAACAAAAACGCCGTAAAGCTTGAACGACGGCACCGCATAGGAATTCATCTCAATGAGGCAGTTATAGCCGTTGCGATGCTGATCAGCGCGATATTTCGGATCGCCTATAAGCCCGATAAAGGGCTCACAGCTGAGCAGTGACACATCGACAGGGTAATTGTTATAGCGAAACTCATAACTCTCCGTGTGGGCAAAGGGATCGAGAAAACCCCCAGATGCCACGTGGAAACGCCGTTGCATCACGTCAAGAATGTCACGCTCACTGGGCGGGGGATAGCCAACCCCGGCGAGCAACATGGTGATCGCGATAAAACTATTGAGTGAGGCCATGGATGACCATCCTGTTGCGTTGTCTTTTTTGCCCCCGCAACAGCAATAAAAAAGCGGGCTTAAAAAGCCCGCTTTGAATTGGTTTGATTTGTCTCGATATGCCGTAATGGGCGTTAACCAAGCCCGTTTTCAGTGCCGGTGATCCCCTTTCGCGGGTGCCACCGTCCCATTAGGGTTGGGCAACCCTAGTGATCTTTCGACCAGATTTCTCGGTAGGACCAGTATAAAAGACCCGTCAGGATCAGCAGATAAATCACCGACATCATGCCTAACTGTTTGCGCGCTTCTAATTTTGGTTCAGCCGCCCACATCAAAAACTCTGACACGTCACTGGCATATTGATCGATGGTTTCGGGTACACTTTCGTCGGCGTAATCCACCTGCTCATCATAAATGGGCTGGGCCATGGCAAAGACACCGCCATAGGGCACTTTCACATCTTTAAGGATGTGGCCTTCCGCATCGCGATATTCTTCCTTCACCAGCAAGGACATATCACCTGGATAATACTCATTGTAATATTGCCCCGGCGCAACCTCCACCGTGTCGGGCACCTCTTTATACCCCTGGAGCAGGCTGTAGATATAGTCCGGGCCATGGTGACGCGCTTTGGCCAGCAATGACATGTCCGGCGGCAAGGCACCATTATTGGAAACCCGCGCCAATTGTTTATTGGGGTACGGACCGGGGATCTTATCGGAGGAACCCGGTGCACGTTCAAACATGTCACCAGATTCGTCGGGACCGTCGGTTACCTGAAATTTGTAATCCTCGGCAATTTTCTGGACGACCGGGTTATCATTCGGGTTTGAGCAATCAAGGCTTTCCGGCGCGCCAGCGGGACATTGAGCCATGTAAAAAGGCCCGCCTTTTTGACCAAGGTTTCGGAAAGAAAGCTGTTCAATGGAATGACAGTTTGAGCAAACCTCGCTGTACACCTGCCAGCCGCGTTGCACCGCTTCCTTGTCATATTTGCCAAAGACACCGTCAAACGACCAGTGATTGTGCTTCAGCTCCTTGGTCTTTCCGCCAGCTGCCAATGCCGCGCCAGGCATGGCCATAACACTCAGCGCCATAAGGCCAGCGGTCAGTGTACGGACCAGAGATAAACCCGAAACATGTGTCATGTGTGTCGTCCTCAACGAAAAAGAGAAGGAAAGAGGGATGCCCGCTATTCGGCGGGCACCGCCTGAGGCTTGGCGTCGCCGCCATCGGTAAGCGGCGCCGCGACCGATTTAGCCTTTTTCAATACCGAGTCGGCAATCGATTTAGGCATGGGCGACGGCGTTTCCATGACGCCCAGGACCGGTAAGATCACGAGGAAAAACGCAAAATAATAGAGCGTCGAAATCTGCGACAGGAAGACATAGATGCCCTCCGCCGGTTTTTGACCCAGCCAGCCGAGTAAGACGCAGTCAATCACAAAGACGACGAACCACAATTTTGCAATAGGACGGTAACGCATCGAGCGCACCTTGGAGGTGTCGAGCCAAGGCAGGACAAACAACACAAGGATCGACGAGAACATCACAATCACACCGCCAAGTTTTGCCGGGATGAACAGAATGTCAAAGGTGATCGCCCGCAACATCGCGTAAAATGGCAGGAAGTACCATTCAGGCACGATGTGCGCCGGCGTCACCAGCGGGTCAGCCTTGATATAATTGTCTGGATGCCCGAGCGCATTCGGCAAATAGAATACAAAGACCGCAAACATCGTCATAAACAGAGCAATCGCGAACCCGTCTTTCACCGTGTAATAGGGGTGAAACGGGACCGTGTCTTTTTTCGATTTCACATCAAGACCGGTAGGATTGTTATTGCCAGGAATGTGCAGCGCCCAAACGTGCAACACCACAACACCGGCAATCGCAAACGGCATCAGATAGTGGAGGCTGAAAAAGCGGTTGAGCGTCGGGTTATCAACGGAGAACCCACCCCACAAGAGGGTTTTGATACTATCGCCAACCACAGGCACGGCGCCGAAGAGCGACGTAATCACGGTCGCGCCCCAGAATGACATCTGACCCCAGGGTAGTACATATCCCATGAAGGCTGTCGCCATCATTAAGAGGAAGATCACAACACCAAGGATCCACAACACTTCCCGCGGTTCTTTATAAGATCCGTAATAAAGACCCCGGAACATGTGCAGATAGACAGCGATGAAAAACATGGACGCGCCATTTGCGTGCACATAGCGCATCAGCCAGCCATAATTCACGTCACGCATAATTTTCTCAACGCTGTCAAAAGCGTGATCAACATGGGCCGTGTAATGCATGGCCAGGACAACGCCCGTCACAATCTGCACCACGAGGCAGATCGCAAGGATGCCGCCAAACGTGTACCAGTAATTCAGGTTTTTCGGTGTGGGAAAGTCGACGAAACTGTCATAGCCAAGCCGCACAATAGGCAGGCGTTTATCGAGCCAACGCTCGACGGCGGTTCCGGGAACATAGGTGGATTCGTGGCTCATGATGGTCCTCTTATCCTATCTTGATCGATGTGTCGGTTAGGAAGGTATAGGGGGGTACTTCAAGATTTTCCGGTGCCGGTCCTTTTCGCACGCGCCCGGCAATATCATAGTGTGAGCCGTGGCAAGGACAAAACCAGCCATTGTAATCACCGCGGGTATCACCATCGTCGGTGCCAAGCGGGATACAGCCCAAATGGGTGCACACACCCACAACGATCATCCACTCCGCTTTCACACGGCGGTCCGCGTCGGTGGCATCGGCGCCGCCGCCAAGATTGGCGTTGCGAGCGTCTTTATCCTTTAGGGATGACAGGGGCGTTTCTTCAGCCTGTGCGATTTCTGCGGCCGTCCGGCGGCGAATGAAAACGGGCTTCCCGCGCCAGAACACTTTAATTGCGGAGCCCTCCGCAACTGCAGACAGGTCAACCTCGGTTGACGAGAGCGCCAACACCGAGGCATCTGGATTCATCTGTTGCACGAGCGGCCAAACGATACCCGCCGCGCCCACGGCAGCCACGGACCCGGCCAGCAAATGGATAAAGTCTCGGCGATCCGGTTCGTCTTCTTGATTCACTGTTTCTGTTGTCATCTCATCACCAAATCAGTTTTGTAGAGAATACGCGGCTTGTGGCATGTTGGTTTCGTGGAATCCAGCATAATTGGGCTTCTTGCGGGGCGTCGCGACAATTTGTTTCGCGCGCTGCACGGTGCAGTTTTGACTGTTTCCCCGCTCCCTGGATATAGCCATCCTGAGCGGCCAAAAAACGCGACATTTCGGTGCTAATAGGACAAACACCGATTCGGCCGAAAGGTTTGCCCCCCACCATGCGTCTTGCCCTATTCCAACCTGATATGGCACCCAATGTTGGGGCCGCCATTCGCCTGGCGGCTTGTTTCGGCGTGCCACTTGATATTGTTGAGCCCTGCGGGTTTCCGCTGACCAGCAGGGATATCCGCCGCGTCGCCATGGATTATGAGACCCTGGTGACCGTCGACCGCCACGCCAGTTGGGATGCGTTTTTGAACGCGATCGACAAATCCAACCGGCGGCTGATCCTGATGACCACAAAAGCAAGCACCCCGCTTTGGGATCACCATTTTTCGCAAGCTGATACAATCTTGCTGGGCCAGGAAAGCGCAGGCGTGCCCGCTGATGTGCATGGACGCGCCGATAAGCGTCTTGCCATCCCGTTGGCCCCCGCGGCGCGGTCATTCAACCTGGTGGTCAGCGCCGGCATCGCCCTCGGCGAAGCCAGCCGCCAATTGGGGATTGCAGCCATCGCGGCTGATTAACCCGCCCCGTAAAGATATCGGATACCACCGGCCGCATCCTCATCGGCGAGGAGGGTGCGCAAAAGCGCAAGGCGCGCCTGACACGCGGCGCGATAGTCAGCACTATCGGCGGGGGCGCGCTCGCCGGTAATGATCCCGCTGCGTTCAATCCCCGCGGTTTGCATCATTGCAAAAGTTGCGCGGTCGGCCGCGATTTTGCCTTGGCGAGCCTCCTCAATCGCAATATCGTGGTTGGTTGTGCCCGAAGAGAGAACAAGGTCCGCATAAGCGGCAAGATGATAATCCAAGAGCGGCTGGCCCACCGCCTCAAAAAACCCATCAAAATCAAAATCCACGTGCCCATAGCCGCCATAAAGCCAGCCGTAACAGGCCTGGGGATTACGTTCACCGAGCCGCGCCGTCATGACGGCCATGCTTTCCACAAGATCGAGGGTGGTCTGATCCTCAGCATAGGGAATATAGGCCTGCGCCGCCTCGGCCCCGTCGGTGATGGCGAAAACGAGCACGTCTCGTGTTGGCGCAGGGTTGGTGCCCAAAGCCCCGTCAAGCCGCGCCGCAAACGCCGCATCGCGGCTGGCCAGCGCCGCCAGGAGTGCTACGTCGCGCGGCGCTATCTGCCCGCGCGGATAAACTGTGGGTGTTTCCACACGGTCCGGCACCGGGCCCTTGAGCGCCGGGTCAACCGTTGCCACTGATGGCGGTTTTTCCGCGGGCGACGACGCAGGTGGCGCCACAAAGCCGAGGCCCAACCGCGCCCCGGCAAACGCGCCCACCAGCACGAACACACCCATCAAGGCACCGGGTATCACCCGCGGCAATAGCCGGTGGCCAAAACCATAGATAAGCGCGCCCAAAAAGCCGCCAATCGCCCCGCCCAAAAAACTGAGCATGAGCCTGTTTTCCGCGAATATCTCAGCCATCTAACGCCCCGTTCTTCCCGCCATTTTCATAGGTTGTGACGCCTTTTGCGTCCCGTGTCATACCGGGCTAGACAGGCTGCGCAAAGCTCACCCCATTTCGGACTGAATCATCGCCCATGACCCATGCCCGCACCGACTTCACCCCCCTGCCCAACAGCGATATCCTAGAGATCCGTAAGGCCAGCGCAAAGGGGTGGTTTGAAAACCTGCGCGATCAGCTGTGCAGCGCCTTTGAACGGCTGGAGGACGAGGCCGGGCCCCTCTATGACGGCCACGCACCGGGCCGGTTCGAGCGCAGGCCCTGGACCCGTGATGAGGGCGACGGCAAGGACCATGGCGGCGGGGTCATGTCGATGATGCATGGCCGGGTGTTTGAAAAAGTTGGGGTCCATACCTCAACTGTTCATGGGGAATTTTCCGAGGAATTTCGCAAGGCCATCCCCGGCGCTGACGCCGATCCGCGTTTCTGGGCCTCGGGCATCTCGCTTATTGCCCATACCCGTAACCCCCACGCGCCATCAGCCCATATGAATACGCGTATGCTGGTCACAACCCAGTGCTGGTTCGGGGGCGGCGGTGATCTGAACCCCATGATGGACCAGTACCGCCAGGATGATCATCCTGATACGGTGGATTTTCTGGCTGGCTTTCAGAGCGCGTGCGATGCACACCATAGGGATTATTTCCCTAAGTTCAAAAAATGGTGTGATGAATATTTCTTTTTGCCCCATCGTGGGGAGGCGCGAGGCGTTGGCGGTATTTTTTATGATCGTCACGACACCGGCGATTGGGACGCTGACTTTGAATTTACTCAAGATGTGGGCACAGCGTTTCTGACCCAATATCCAGCGCTGGTGGAACGGCGCATGGATGCGGCATGGTCCGATGATGACCGCAAGGAACAAGCCTTTCGCCGGGGGCGATATGCGGAATTCAATCTGCTCTATGACCGCGGCACAACTTTTGGCTTGAAAACCGGCGGCAATGTTGAGGCGATTTTGTCGAGCCTGCCCCCCACGGCTGAGTGGGCGTGACGGGCGCGTCGGATAAAAATGCCACTGCGTTTGGTGCGCAAGCCTCGCTTTACGCCGGGGCCCGGCCGCACTATCCGCCAGCATTGTTTGCCTGGCTAGCAGCACAGCTTGATCGCACATCACTGGCATGGATGTGGCAACCGGGTCCGGGCAAGCAGCCCTTGCCCTCACCCCCTATTTTGACCAGGTTCATGCCAGCGATCTTGATACGGATCAATTTGCTGCCGCACCCCACCACCCAGCGATTACCTATCATCAGGGGGCGGCCCATGCGAGCGGTCTTGCGCCCGCGTCCGTTGACGCCATCACCGTCGCGACCGCGCTCCATTGGTTCGATTTTGATCTGTTCTGGCCGGAGGTCACGCGGGTTGCAGCGCCCGGCGCGCTTTTTGCGGCATGGACCTACCAATTGCCCACGGGGGATCACGATGTGCAAACCCATATGCTGGACCCGATCATGGCCGTGATCGATCCCTATTGGTCGCAACGAAACCGGCTGAGCTGGCAAGGGTATGACCGCGCGTGGACAGGTATGCCCTTCGCGACCATGGCCGCGCCCGCTTTCGCCTGCGATCTCACTTGGACCCCGCGTCAGCTCCTGGCCTTTATAAAATCATGGTCGGCATATATCCGTGCGGTTGATGATGGCCATAGTAACCGTTTGGCGAGGTTGGAGGCCACAGCGCTGGCGCATTTGCCGGATCGCCCACGCGCCCTGACCATGCCCCTGAATTTTGTGGCGGCGCTCGTTACGCCGTAAAACGCGTCACAAGCCCCGCGGCCAATTGCGCATGGAGCGTTCCTGCAACGCCCATGTCTATTTTTGCGCAATTGATATATGCGCTCATCAAAACAGGGTTATCCGTATCCGGCGGATAAGCAAACGCCACATCATTATAGGCGCCATTACGGCTTGTGCCGGTTTTATCGCCCACGAGCCAATCGCCGGGCAAGCCCGCCTGTAACCGTGTGCGCCCGGTGCGTGCGTCGACCATCCAATCCTTTAGTTGCTCGCGCGATGCCGCCGAAAGCCGTCCGCGCCCGTCAAACAAAAAACCGGCAAGAAGGTCGATCATTGCCCCCGGCGTTGTGGTATCGCGCGGATCGCCTGGGGCATTCTCGTTGAGTGTAGGTTCGGTCCGGTCGAGACGGGTCACGGTGTGACCAAGATCGCGCAGGGCGCGTGTAAAGCCTGCCGGACCATCGATTTGGGCCAGCAAAAGGTTTGCTGCAGTATTGTCACTGCGCGTGACACTTGCCTCACACAGGGCCGACACAGTCATGGCGCCGGCATCGACATTCTGCCGCGTTACCGGGGCATAGGTCAAAAGATCAGCCGGTGTAAACGAGATGGATTGATCGAGATCAAGCGTACCCTGATCAACCCGCATAAGGATCAACCCCGCCAGCACCCATTTGAAGGTTGAGCACATGGCAAACCGGTCGTCGGCCCGGTGGGCAAAGACCCGCCACGTGTTCAAATCAACGGCCGCCAGGCCGATCCGCGCTTCATACTCATTTTCCAAGTCTTTCACGAGCGCGGTCATGGCATCATCACGCTTTTCACAGGCGGTTACGAGCCCGCCCGCCAGCATCGTGCCCAAGCCCATTTGCAAGAGCGCCCGGCGCCGGGTCATCACACCATGACGATGCTCCATCCCTTGATTAATCATGACGCACCGACTTTATTCGTTGGATCAGTGCCGCCGTGGAGGGGTCATGGTTGGTCAAAGGCACATCCTCCTCTTTTAATGCCGGCAAAATCTCACTGGCGAGCACCTTACCCAATTCCACGCCCCATTGGTCAAAGGAATTCACCTGCCAGATTACGCCCTGACAGAATATCTTGTGCTCATAAAGCGCGATCAGCGCCCCGAGCGTTTCCGGCGTCAGCATATCCATCAGGATGGCGTTGGTGGGCCGGTTACCAGGAAAGGTGCGGTGGCGCGCGAGCCGGTCAATTTCGTTTTCGGGAACACCCTGTTCAGCAAGATCGTCACGCACGCTTGCCTCATCCTTGCCCAGCATCAACGCCTTTGGTTGCGCCAGAAAATTCGCCAGTAATTTTTCATGGTGATCGCCAAGGGCCGCGTGGCTCTTTGCGGCGGCAATAAAATCACAGGCAATGACATCCGTCCCCTGATGGATCAGTTGATAAAACGCATGCTGACCATTGGTACCCGGTTCGCCAAAAACAACGGGCCCCGTGGCCCACGCGGTGGGCGCGCCAGCCAGGGTTACAGCCTTACCATTTGATTCCATATCCGCCTGCTGCAAATAGGCGGGGAAACGATGTAAATGCTGATCATAGGGCAAGACCGCATGGGTAGCGCAGCCTTCAAAGTTTCTGTTCCAGACACCGATCAGGGCAAGGAGGACCGGCATATTCTCCTGCAAAGGCGCACGGCGAAAATGCTCATCCATGGCATGCGCGCCTTTTAACAGGGCCTCAAATCGATCAAAACCCATCTGAAGCGCGATCGATAACCCAATAGCGGACCATAGCGAATAGCGCCCGCCAACCCAGTCCCAGAAGCCAAACATATTTTCGGCCACGATGCCAAAATCCGTCACCGCGCGTTCATTGGTGGACAGCGCCACAAAGTGCCGGGCAATGGCGGCCTCGTCACCGCCAGCTTTTTCGAGGAACCAGCCGCGGGCCGACCGCGCATTGGTCATTGTCTCTTGCGTGGTGAATGTTTTTGACGCGACGATGAAAAGCGTCGTCTCCGGATCAAGTGTCGCCAGAACATCGGCAAGGTGCTGACCATCAACATTGGAGACAAAATGGCTTTGCCGCCCGGTGAGCCCATAGGGCCGCAGCGCTTCGGTGACCATCAACGGGCCCAGATCGGATCCACCAATACCGATATTCACCACCGTTGTGAGCGGCTTGCCCGTAAAACCGGTATGGGTGCCGCGGTGGATCGCATCGCAAAATGCTGACATCCGCGCGCGCACAGCGTTGATCGCCGGCGACACCGCCTCCCCATCCACATGATAAGTGCGATGGGCAAAGTCGCGCAGCGCCACATGCAACACCGCCCGGTCTTCGGTCACGTTGATTTTGTTTCCATTGACCATGGCCTTGATTGCGTCCGGCACGCCGGCACGCTCGGCCAGGGCAAAAAGCTGGTCCAGTACCGCGCGGCTGATCCGGTTTTTTGACCCATCAAGATAGAGCCCCGCAGCCTCACGCGAAAAAAGAGCTACGCGTTCGGCGTCCCCTTCAAACAGGCTGGCGATTGACTGGCCGCGATGCTCCCGCGCCAGCGTGTCCAATGCCTGCCACGGCTCGGTTTGATTGATGGGGGTCATGGCGGTAGCGCTCCTTCACCTGTGGCAACGGTCTTAGCGCCAATTGCCGCCAGAGTGCATCACCAAAATTGTCTCCGGCGCGCACACTGGCAGCGGGCTGTGGGACCCCAGATCACGTGGCCCTGCCGGAATAGCGGTACGCCCTAAGCGGTTTTTAAGGTTTCGGCTCTATCAACATCTTATGCGACCGACACGCGCCCTCTTTTCGTTTTCCTCCCTCGCCGTCCAGGCTTTTGCCATCGTTACGGTGGCAAGCATAGTCGGGTTCAAGGCCGCCCGTCTCGAGGCCCGCGCCTCGGGCGGCGCCGTTGCTGCCGTCCAAGGACAAGTGTCCTCATCCATTGCGGTTGATGTAACAGCGACGAACGCTAGACCGGCACGCCAGGCATCCGGGGAAGTAACACCCAATTTCTAAGTGTTGATTTCGGTCTCGTAATCATCCTTGGCAGGCAGACAGCCTGAACCCCGCGAAAGGATCGCGGGGAGGCGTTGATTGCTGGCAATAGAATATGGGCTCTATGACTGAGCCGCCTTATTTCCATCATTCATCGAGCAGGAAAGTGCGTAACGCACACCTCACCGAGGAGATTGTCGTTACGCTTGCCCATGAAACCGGATTTTCGGCAGATACTTACCTTCATGTCCTTACGGCGCGGGATCAGCTTGTTTCCGCGCTTCAGCGGTTTTTGCGGACTTATCATCATCTACCGCCTCCAGCGGGACACCGCCATAATCGGCGAACCATTTTCGCAAATAAAGCTGGGTACGGAGCATATTGCTGGGGATTGACGTGGTGCCATGATATTCCCCGCGCATGGCAATCAGCTTCGTGGGGACACCGCGCAGTTTTAGGGCCGCGTAGAATTCCTCAGCTTGCTCAATGGGCGTGCGCAAATCCTTGTCACCTGTCATTAACAAGGTTGGTGTAGAGACGTTTTGCACATACATAATTGGCGAATGTTCCAGCCATTTTGTCGGGTCTTCCCAATAAAACGGGCGGAAGCGTGCAAATGTCCAGCGGCCAATATCCGCCTGCCCCGAAAACGAAATCCAGTTGGTAACCGGACACAATGCCGCTGCGGCGTTGAAGCGGTCAGTTTTTGTGACGACCCACGTGGTTAGAACACCGCCGCCGGAACACCCCGTGACGAACATGCGTTTGTCATCGATCAGACCCGTTTCGATCAGCGCATCGACACCGCTCATGAGATCTTCATAATCGGCGCGGCCCGGATAGGCATTGTCAATGGCATTGGCAAACGCGGCACTATAGCCCGTGGACCCGCGCGGATTGGTAAAAAGCACAACATAGCCGTTGGCGGCAAATTCCTGGAACCGGTAATTGAAATTCAGCCCATACATGGCATGGGGCCCACCATGAATTGATAGAACAAGTGGATATTTCTTCCCCTCTTCATAATCCGGCGGCAGAACATACCAGCCTTGCACTGGCGTACCGTCGGCGGAGGTATAGGCAATCTCCCGCGTTTCGCCCAACGTCACCCCGGTAAGAATATCCGCGTTCAAATCCGTACGCGGTGTAATTTTGCCGTTAGATAAAGAGACAGTTGCCACATTGGGCGTAAGCGTGGGACTGGAAAGAACCCCCACGCCTGTCTTACCACCGGCGATAGAGGCAACCGAAAAGCGATGGTCGCCCCGGGTAATCCGGCGGCTACGCCCTTGCAAATTGACAAAATACAGATCGGTGGTTCCCTCGCTATCGAGGCTGTAATATAGCCCGCGTCCATCGGGGGCCCAGGCGATCAGCCGCGCCCCAGCGCCAAGATTATTGATCAGTGCACGGTCATCGCCGCCGTCGCTGCGCATGACGCGTACCTGTTGCGGAGGATAGTTCGCCGCCGCCGCCGCATAGCCCGTATAGGCAACGAAGCGCCCTTTAGGGGAGACCAGAGGGCTGGTCCAAAAACCATCCTGTTTTGTCAGTTGCGTGATCGTACCACTTGCCACATCAACCCGGTGGATGGCCGAGGATAGACCATTTAACTCCGCATCGGGATCAGTGACGCCATCAAAGACAATCGCCGAACCACCGGGCATAAATTGCAAGCGCCCACTGGCGTCAACGCCGGAAAACCGTGCGCCCACATCCCAACGGCCCATCGTAATCTGGCGCGGCGTGCCCCCATCGGCGGGCACAACAAACAGATGGTCAAAACCGGTCTTGTTACCAACTCTGTCCTCGCGATAATGCAGCCGCTCCACCACGAGGGGGTCTGCGGTCCATTTTGCGCCTTTGGGTTTGGCGGGGAGATTGATCTTAAAATCTGGTGCCATGGGCACCTCGGCGCGAAAGGCGAGCGTTTTACCGTCCGGCGCCCAGGTAAAATCAATCGGCGCCATGGCGTCACGGGTTACAATCGAGACGGCCCCTTCGGCATCCATATGGCGAACTTTCAATTGCGCTTTGTCGCCCTCGCGCGCCACAAACGCGATTCGGTCGCCCGTGGGCGCCCATTGCACGTTGGCACCCTTAGTGAGGAACCGGTGCCGCCCGCCATTGGCATCCATCTGCCAGAGCTCGGACGACCATTTGTCCGTGAACTTATCAATCTGCCGCCGGGTATAGATTATTGAATTGCCGTCAGGAGAAAATTTTGGGGCACCCGCCCGCTCCCAATCGAGATAATGCTCAAGGGTAATCTTGGCGCTGTCCGCTTCCTGCGCCGCAGCGCGGGGGGTGAGCGTTTCGGCAAAAGGTGCCCACACGGGCACTGCACCTGCGCTTACAAACAACCCGGTAAGCGCCAATGCGTCTACCCTTAATAGTCGGCGTTTGCTCTTGGCTCGAACCGGTTGGCTCACTTGATCACTTGTGCCCATGGTCGTCTCCTTCATGTTCTCTCGCCACTATAGTTGCAGCATACCATCGAAAACGGACATCAGCTATGGTTTTGCTCAGGGCCACGCTTCGCTTCGCGCCGACCTAAGGAACGCGCCACCCCCTCGCGATAGGCGATTGGCGATAGTCGAACACGGCGCGCCGGTGGCCCGACCGGCTCAGGCTTAGCCAATCAATCATGTCAATCGCCAGGCGGATGATACAAAAATGATCGTCAGCCAGCTGATCTTCATAGGTGACACCCGGCTCCGTCAGGGCAGAGCCAGGCGCGGTAATGGTGGCATAATCGCGGCGCCCGCGCACAGTGAGCGCGGCCAGCGCACGGTCACGCTCGGCACCATCAATAATAAGGGCTGCGCGCCCCCGCGTGCGCACTTGCACCAAATGCCGCTGATCAAAAAAGGTAAGAGCCGCTTGCGGGCTTTCAGAAAGCTCTTTTACTTTCGTGCTACGGCCGTCCGTATAAATATCAACATGTCGGGCCTCGCGATCAATGGCGCGCAGAACAACAATACGCGCCTGCGGTACTCCCCCCTCTCCCACCGTGGATAGAAGAGGCCATTTGAAGGTCGATTGCCGGTCATGGGGTGCACGGACAAACTGGTCCCACACCCACGCGTCAATTTGTTCTAGAGTTGTTAAGTCGTCAATTGGGTTCATGGGGTTGCCATTTTGGAATGTGATTGATCAATCCCCATGATTACCCAAACCGATCAATTGCACCTCATTATCGGGGAAAACCACACTAACCCGCAACTCTCCCCCCATGGCCTTGGTAACCTTGCGAAGATGGCTTAGGGATATGTCCTGGCGTTGTTCCATTTGCGCTACCGAAGACTGTGTCACAGACAAACGGTCGGCCAATTCAGTTTGCGTAAGCGATAACGCTCGGCGCAATTCATCGAGCATCATTTTATCGCGCAGCATATCCGTTTTCTGGTGAACACGGGCCCTGCGGTCAGGCGACCCATCATTTGTCGGAGTCTTAAACGGTTTGCGTGTACTCATTTTTAATTTCCATTTCAATTTCTGCTCAATGATCGCTATACAGATGATCCGCTTTAGGTATAAACTTTTGAAAAAACCAATCGTCACCGGTTTTATCGCCACCGATGAGCAAAATGGCCGCGCGTCTCGGATCAACAGCATAGAAAATCCGACACTGCCTTCCCTTTGATTGAACCCGCAGTTCCCGCATTTGCGGGTGCCGCGAGCCGTTGATTTTCGATGAATAGCGATATCCGAGCCGCGTACCCCGTTCCTCTAAAATCGTCACATGGGCTGCAATATCATTTTGCGTTTCCTCCGCCTGAGCCAACCAGAATTTCTCAAACTCTTTTGTGTATTCAATATCGACAATATCTTTGGGCATGTCAGTGCCCTCTTATGCCCTGGGGCCAAATCCGGCCGAATATTGGGGACGCCATAAAACACGGCGTTGAAATTAAACGTTTTAATAATATGAGGATAATAGTATCTTGAGATAATTTTTTCAACTTCGCCTACGAAAAAAAGCCGTTGGAGATAACCAGCGGCTTTTATCAACTTGTCCAGGTGGGGTAAGCCCTTAACTTGATGCGGCGGCAACATCGACCTTGATGCCGGGGCCCATGGTTGAGCTGACGGCGATCTTTTTGATGAAGGTGCCTTTGGCACCGCTGGGCTTGGCTTTGATCACCGCATCAATGAAAGCCTGGGCATTTTCCGCAAGCTGTTCTTCATTAAAGGACGCTTTGCCGATCCCGGCATGGATGATCCCGGCTTTTTCCACCCGGAACTGGACGGCGCCGCCTTTGGCATCTTCAATAGCTTTGGTCACATTGGGGGTGACGGTACCCACTTTGGGATTTGGCATCAGGCCACGCGGGCCCAGAACCTTACCCAACCGGCCCACAACCGCCATCATGTCTGGGGTTGCGATCACGCGGTCGAAATCGGCAAAGCCGCCCTGAATTTTCTCCATGAGATCGTCCGCCCCCACAATATCCGCACCGGCCGCTTTAGCCTCATCGGCTTTTGCGTCTTTGGCGAACACAGCTACCCGCACCGTCTTGCCGGTGCCGTGGGGCAGGTTGGCAACGCCGCGCACCATCTGGTCTGCGTGACGCGGGTCAACACCCAGGTTCATGGCAATTTCAACGGATTCGTCAAACTTTGCCTTGGCGTGTTCTTTAACGAGTTTCACCGCGTCTTTCACGCCGTGACTTGCCACCGGATCAATCGCGGCGCGTGCCGCCTTCATACGTTTTCCTAGCGCCATGATATTAACCCTCTACCTGCAAGCCCATTGCGCGGGCTGAGCCCTCAATGATCTTGGTTGCTGCGTCGAGATCGTTGGCGTTCAGATCTTTCATTTTCATTTCGGCGATTTCCCGGCACTGGGCCGTGGTGACCGAACCGGCAACATCGCGCCCGGGCGTCGGACCGCCTTTTTGCAGACCCGCCGCCTTCTTCAACAGAAACGACGCAGGCGGCGTTTTTGTTTTGAACGTGAATGACTTATCGGAATAAATGGTGATGACAGTGGGGATTGGCATCCCCTTATCCATCTCCTGCGACGCCGCATTAAACGCCTTGCAGAATTCCATGATATTAAGACCACGTTGGCCGAGGGCCGGGCCGATGGGGGGAGACGGGGTCGCAGACCCAGCCGGCACCTGAAGTTTCAGGTACCCGGTTATTTTCTTTGCCATTTCTGACCTTCAATCATTGAGGCCCTACCCGCCGGGTAAGGCTTTTTGCGCAAAGCCGAGGTTCTCGAAAGAAAAACACCGACCGTGAAGGCGCGTGGTGGGATGACGGAGATGGACTTTGAACCGTCATCTTCCACGCGAGGCGCGAGGATGTACACAGGCCAGCATGGCTTTGCAAGCGCCATGACAGCAATCGCTTTCGAAACGCAGGCACCTGCAGTGCACTGAGGCGATGCGTTATTAGTGTCTGGATGAATGGGATCTCGATAAATGGGGGGCAGACACATCGCAAAAAATGTTACATTATCGCATTTCCCGCCTTTTTTTTCACGCCATCACCATAGGAAGTCCAATGCAAACCTCATCCGCCCAAGACCCGCGCCTGCCTGTCACTGTTTTGTCGGGTTTTCTTGGCGCTGGAAAAACAACTTTGCTCAATCGTGTTTTGAACAATCGCGATGGCCGACGGGTTGCTGTTATCGTCAACGATATGTCGGAGGTGAATATCGACGTCGACCTTGTCCGTGCGGGGTCGGAACTGAGCCGAACAGATGAAACGCTGGTGGAAATGTCGAACGGGTGCATTTGCTGCACGTTACGTGACGATCTTTTAGCGGAAGTGAGGAAGCTCGCCGGTGAAGGCCGTTTTGATTATCTGCTTATTGAATCCACCGGCATATCTGAGCCCCTACCCGTAGCCGCCACTTTTGACTTCCGCACAGAGGATGGCGAGAGCCTCTCTGATGTAGCGCGCATAGACACGATGGTAACCGTTGTTGATGCGGTCAATCTCCTCAACGATTTTTCAAGCCACGATTTTCTGCGCGATCGAGGCGAAGTGATGGGCGAAGAGGACGAGCGAACGCTTGTTCATCTCCTTACAGATCAAATCGAGTTCTCCGACATTGTCATTCTAAACAAGGTCGACGATGCGAAAGCGGAACAGGTTGATGCCGCGAGAAAAATCATCCGCAGCCTAAATGCAGATGTTCAGATCATTGAAACAAATTATTCTGAAGTCCCGGCCGATGCGATCCTCGATACGGGTCTCTTTGATTTTGAAAAGGCACATGAACATCCCATGTGGGCAAAGGAACTGTATGGCTTTGCGGATCATACACCGGAAACGGAAGAATACGGTGTAACCTCCTTTGTCTATCGCGCCCGCCGCCCGTTTCAGCCAGCGGCAATCCATGCCCTGTTAAATGGCCCCCTGCCCGGCGTTATTCGCGCGAAAGGCCACTTCTGGGTCGCAACACGCCCCACCTGGGTCGCGGAATTTTCGCTTGCCGGCGCACTAAGTAGCGTGTCCCCACTTGGCACTTGGTGGGCAAGTGTTCCGCGCGAACGCTGGCCGGTGAGCGAAGGTATCGACGCCTACATGAAAGACCATTGGCAAGAACCGTTTGGCGACCGTAGGCAGGAAATTGTCTTTATCGGTGCTGGCATTGACTGGCCCGCCCTGAAAGCCCGCCTGGATGCGGCCCTGCTTCCTGAAGATCACGATTATACGCCCGACATGGACCTGAGCCTGCCAGATCCCTTCCCCCGATGGGCCGCGCAAACGCCAAACGGGTAGGCCTTAGGATGCATGACGTGGTTCGCGGTGCACGGGATTATCCGCACTGCGTAAAGACAGTTTTTATGGCTCATGCACGATGCACAACAAGCTTTTTACAGTTCTTGAAGTGCGCATAACGACTTCGACGTGAGAGACGTCAGACCATAATGCGCGATCCGGGAAATGGGGCAGCAAACAATAGAGTTCGGGGACGAAACACCATTTACTGCCCCAAAGGGCCCGACCGCAAAACACAACAAAAACGGCCCGGCACAATTTCCCAAGAAGAGATACACCCCAAGTCCCTTAACCCCGCTCTGGCTCCTATTACGCAACGCAAAACCAGATCGCGGCGCCGGGAGAAGGTGCCCACCCGGCAGAGAAAATTCCCGGTAAATACGCAAACCGAGAAACGAGGATATCGGAATCATCCGATGGTTGTAATGTTATATTATACCGTATCAGAGTCAAGGGCATGAAGGGGAGTTTAAGAGTCTAATCGAAAAATCAGTTTCATCTGTCGAAAACGTGTTTTTTGGGAACCGGCGCGCAGCGTACATTGGTACGTGAGCACCGGAAGCGCAGAAAAACGCGTTTGCAGACGACGAAAATAGACTTTTCGGTTGGGCTCTTAGGGGGCAAGTGGGGTAGTTGGTGTTCACAAAACACCCGCCGCCCCGTGGCTTAACCACAGGGACCATGACATGACGCAAAGACCATCTGTCAAAAACCTTCGGCCGGCAGATCACCCTGGGCCCCGCGATCAAGTAGCGGGGTGGCAACTATAATACCGGTCGTTCCGCGGCAACGTTCAGCACCCGTTCCAATTGAGCCCCCAAAGCAATCAAGGCCGATTCGCCAAAGAGGTTGCCCCACAGGCTGATACCCCGCGGGACACGGTGGGTGACGCCGGCGGCATCACCGGCCCCGTTGCCAAACCGCTGACGGGTGGGTGACTGGGTAAAGCCCGCGCGCAGGGCCAATTGCGGATGGCCGGTGCAATTGGTGGCAAGCAACATACCGCCCGCATAGTGAGGACCGATGACCGCATCAAAACCATCAAAGGCGTCCGCCATATCAATCATCAATTGGCGGCGCAGACGGTCAATCTGCACATAATCAACCGCCGACATAAACCGAGCCTGGCGAAAGCTGTTGGGCCATGCTTCGGGGTCCTGCCACACCAGCATATCGTCGGTATTATCAAGGGTAAGATCGGCGAAGGCCGCTGCTGCTTCAACCAACACGATCTGGATCAAACTATCAAACGCAATCATTGGCATACTGAAAGGTTGTGGCTCCACCCCAAGATCGCGCAGCGCAGCGAGCGCCGCGCGGTCAGTCTCGTCCCCATTTTCGAACCATTCGGGCACATACCCCACCCGCATTCCCTTTATGTCAATGGTACTGTCGCTGGTGAAGCCAAACCGCTGGGCCGACGGATCGCGCCGGTCAAATCCGTTAATCTGTGACAGGACGATTGCGGTATCTTCCACTGACCGGCATATCGGACCCACCTTATCAAGCGACCAGCATAAAGCCATGAAGCCGGACCGTGACACACGCCCAAAAGTTGGCCGCAAGCCGGTTGTGCCACACCGCTCCGACGGGGAAACGATTGAGCCTAACGTTTCCGTACCGATGGAAAAACTGCACAAACCGGCAGCGGTGGCGCTAGCCGAGCCGGCGCTGGAGCCCGATGACCCTTCGTCCGTATTCCACGGATTGCGTGTTTTGCCGTCGAACCATACATCGCCATAGGCAAGCGCGCCGCAGGTTGTTTTCCCGAGGAGAACCGCGCGCCCGCGTTCCAGACGCGTGACGATCCCGGCATCGGTTTGTGCGACCCGGTCCTTATAGGGCGTTGCACCCCATGTTGTGGGCGTGTCCTCCACATCGGCAAGATCTTTGAGGGCATACGGAATACCTTGCAACGGTCCGCGGTCTTTTCCATCGGCAAAATCGGCGTCGGCGCGGTCCGCCTGGGCCAGGGCAAGGTCGGGTGTTACGGTGATAAAACACTCAAGCATTGGGGCCATTGCCGCAATCCGCTCAAGGTAAATTTCGGTGAGCGTGCGCGCAGTAATCTTCCCCGTACGCAACCACTGGCCTTGCGTTTTAACCGACGCAAAGGCGATATCCGCCCGGTCTTCCGGAAGGGGCGGCACCGGTTCATCCAACAATGTCAGGCGGTTTTTCTGCGAGCGGTAACGCCGGCCCGGCACACGCGGTTCAAACACCATGGCGGGCGCGAGGTCGTTGGGCATTTTGATGGCCCGTAGCCGGGCGAGGCTTTCAAGATTTTGCTCCAACCCCTCCAACATCATCTGGCGTTCGGCCGATGTGAATTCGAGCGCGTGCAGCTTTTCAGCTTCAGCCAAAGTTGTTTCGGTAATCGCCGGGTCAATGGCTTGAGCACCATCACCATTTGTCGAACCAGCACCGGGCAAGCGTTCGCACCCCGATAGGCCGGCCGCCCCCGTGGCGAGCCCGCCCATGGCCGCGCCTTTAAGAATATCACGCCGTGTTTTGCGCATCATCGCCCCTCTTGATAAATCCCGTTCGCTAAAGTCTGACCAACTGGTGGGGAATGTCAAACGGGTCATTGAAGGGCAGTGATTGATCAGGGGCCAACAATAACAAAGCCCTCAGCGCGTAAACGCTCCAGGGCGCCGTCCGGTCGCAACCAGTCATCAACCGGGATCAACGCCACGCGCACGCCCGGGCTCTGCATCACGTCGCGCAACGCACTGACCCAAATATCAACGCTGTCAAAATCGGTCAGCGATTGGTCACCCAGCGTTTTCAGGCTGCCCAACTCCTTGGATAGAGCCTCGGCGCAAGGACTGCTTTCGGGTGCATCGGCACTCTCCCGCAAAAATGCCACATCACCGCGCGCCCAGGCCCGGGCCCTTTGTGCCTCTTCGATCAAACCATCATTGGCAAAATCAATGGCACTGCGCAGGCACGCCTGATTGGTTTCGCGGGAGAAATCCTTCACCGATTTGACGATAGTTTTCACATCGCGAAACGCGACGTCAAAAGTTGTAACGGGCCGGATTTTCGGTTTTGGTCGCATGGCCGATTTGCGCGCGCGTTTTTTAATCTGCTTTTCCAACCGATCAAAAGAGCCAAGACCCGCGCTTTCAATGGCATCGCTCATCAGGTTTTGCCCCTGAAAAAACGGATGCATGCGACCGGGCTCCAATTTTTCCAGCCGTTTTTCAATCGCTTTGGCATCGACCTCACTAACCAGCGGTTCTGCGTCGTCGGCGGCTTCATCTTGCGCGGCGGGTTGATCGGATTTTTGCTTGTCGCGTTCTTTTTTGTTGGCAAGGCGCGCATCAACGCGGGCGCGGGCGAGGCGAAACTGCGATGCCAGTTCCGGGCCCACCTTATCGTCAAGACTTGTGCCCTTCGGCATCATGATCCGGCTACGATTAAAAATCAGGGTCCGTATCATTGTCCCGAGGAGACGCGCGCGGTTGCCAGCGCCAACATCGGCATCGGGCGAGACAAGAACTTCCTTCGTTTCGTCAAGGATTTGCACCAGCACCCTGTCATTCCACTTCAGATCGTCGGGCAGGAATGAAACACCGACCAGCACAAAGACTTCCGCATCATCGTTTAAAATGCGCCAAAGCCGCGGGCCATTGCGCTCCCCCACCACAACGATATCGCCGTCCTGGCCGATGCTGGACTGATTAGCGGCATGGGCAACCACGGGCGTGCTAAAGGGAGAGGTCCCGCTAATAATCATCAGCAAGATGATAAAAATGACGTGGGAAAAGCCCATGGCCCCAGTCTGCACCCGTTGCCCACTGGCTTTCATCAACATAAATGGCTCTCCAATCCGGTGACGTAAATAAAGGCGCCCCAACCCCGTGCTAGGGCGGAAGACTGCGCGAGGCAACGCTCAGCGCTTTTACGAGCGCTCTTTTTAAGCAAAAACACCCGCTTGAACCTGGCTCGCTGTCGCCTACACTGCGCCGCAATCCGTTGAATGAGTAGCCGCCATGAAAAGCACGCACGCCCCCAATACTGCCAACCACGGGGAAGATGAATTTATGATCCCCATGGCATCGCCCGGCACAATGGCGGCGTCGGACACTAACCCGGATGGCACCGAAGGATCGGACTCAAGCGCCGGACAAATCGACAGTCAGGCGGCATTGCTTGATATTGATCTTGGCGCCATCGTCAAAAACTATCGGCATTTTGATGCCCTCTCGGTGCCCACAAGCATCGCGCCAGTTGTCAAATGTAACGCCTACGGATTAGGGGCGGATGTTATCGCCGCCCATTTGGCGGACAATTACGGAGCACGCAGCTTTTTTGTGGCGACCGTGAGTGAAGGCCTCGCTTTGCGCCGGGCATTGCAGGACACCGCCAACCATGACGCCATTGAGATTTTTGTGCTTAACGGGCCCGGCGACACCAGCCTGACGGCCTTTGCCGACGCGGCGTTGACCCCGGTAATCAATTCGGTCCAGCAGGCCACATTTTGGGCAAGCGCCTATCCAGGGATTGATGTTGCCCTACATGTGGATACGGGCATGAACCGCCTTGGCGTGATGGAAGATCGGTTGAGCGCTATAAAAGCAGTGGACGGATTATCCATAGGCATTTTGATGAGCCATCTGGCCTGTGCCACCGATAGCGACAGTGCCGTCAATACCAGACAGCGCAGCCGGTTTTTAGCCGCCGCAACGCAATTTCCCGGCGCGCGGCTAAGTCTCGCCGCCTCGGCGGGGGCACATCTGCATCAAAGCTATCATTATTCGCTTATCCGGGCCGGTATCTCCCTATACGGATATACCGCCGATGGGCAAGCGAACCCGCGTCTCACCCCGTCGGCAACGCTAAGCGCGCCCATCATCCAAATCCGCACCGTCAAACGCGGGGAACGGGTGGGCTATGACGGCACGTGGGTGGCGGCGCGCCCGTCAAAAATCGCAACGCTGGCCATCGGTTATGGGGATGGCTTGCCCCGCCGTCTCTCTAATCTGGGCACCGTTGCCGTGGGCCGCCAAAAATTCCCCATCGTGGGGCGGATTTCCATGGACCTCACCACCATCGATATCACCGATGCCCCCTCCGGCCTTGCCCTTGGCGACCGCGCTGAAATTTTTGGGAAGAGCCTGCCGCTTGAAGACATGGCCATGCAGGTGGAAACCATTCCTTATGAGATTCTCACTGGCCTGAATGCCCGTGTACAAAAGCGGTATCACCTGTGAAGGTGCTTTTCACCAGCGTCCGCGCTCTTACACCGGCCCTTGCAGTGGCATTGGCCCCGGTGCCGGCACTGGCCGCCAGACCCAGACCGCGATAAACCCATGTCTATCAAGCGCGAGGACCCGTCAAAGCCCATGCATGCTTTTCCTTTTTCCATCCTGCGTGCCATTGGCGCGGTTGTGTTGGGCCTTTTTTCAGTCACCGGGCGCATCAGCCTTTTCGCCGCGGAAAGCCTGCACGCCCTGGTGACGCCGCCATTTTACGCGCGGGCATTTTTCTCAGCGCTCTATCGGATCGGGTTCACCTCCCTACCCGTGGTTGGTCTAACAGCGATTTTTACCGGCGCGGCGCTGGCGCTGAATATCTATGACGGCTCCCTGCGCTTTAATGCGGAGGCGTTTTTGCCGCAAATTCTGGGGGTGTCGATCACGCGGGAATTGGGCCCGGTTTTGGCGGCGTTGATGCTCGCCGGACGAGCGGCATCCGCCATGGCGGCGGAACTCGGCACAATGCGGGTGACCGAACAAATTGACGCCATGACGACGCTGGCGGTCAAACCGTTTCATTATCTTGTGGTTCCGCGCGTGCTCGCGGCCACCATTGCCCTGCCGCTTCTTGTGCTCACGGCCGATATCATAGGCATTCTTGGTGGCTGGCTGGTGGCGGTTTATGCGCTCGATTTTTCAGGCACGATTTTCGTCCGCAATTTGAGTGATTTCTTAGCCCTTCGCGATGTGACAAGCGGCTTATTCAAAGCGGGGATTTTCGGTTTTATCATCGCGGTGATGGGGTGTTATTATGGCTACCACAGCGCGGGCGGCGCACAAGGCGTTGGCACCGCAACCCGCACCGCCGTCGTTGCCGCGGCGGTGATGATCCTCGCATCAAACTATGTGCTCACAACCCTCTTTGTACGGATTTAAGTCATGAGCGGTGTTAGCAGCCAACCAAAAATTTCGATCCGCAACCTCGCCAAGCGCTTTGGCCCGCGTGAAATCCTGCGCGATGTGTCGATTGATGTGCCGGCGGGTCGCTCCCTCGTGGTGATTGGCGGATCGGGCGTTGGCAAATCGGTTCTCCTCAAATCCATCTTGGGGATTGTCCGGCCCGATGGGGGCACCATCTCCATTGACGGCACGAACATCCTCGCCGCCAATGCCCGCACCCGCCAGGATCTGACACGCCAGATTGGCATGTTGTTTCAGGGCGCTGCCTTGTTTGATAGCCTTCCCGTGTGGGAAAATATCGCTTTCCGCCTGATCTATGGTGACGGGCAAAGCCGCAACGCCGCCCGGGCCCGTGCGGAGGAGTGTTTGGCGCTGGTGGGTCTCGATCCGCGCGTTGCCGACCAGATGCCGTCCGAGCTTTCCGGCGGCATGCAAAAACGTGCCGGCCTAGCCCGCGCGATCGCCAGCAAACCCGAAATCCTGTTCTTTGATGAGCCCACAACCGGCCTCGACCCGATCAAGGCTGATGTGATCAACACGCTTATCTCCACCCAAGTCAAAGCCCTTGGCGCCACCGCCATCTCAATCACGCACGACATGGCCTCAGCCCTGAAAATCGCCGACGAAATCGCCATGCTCCATGAAGGCAAGCTGATCTGGCGCGGCACCCCCGAGGCGATTTACCAATCGGGTAATCCCTATGTTGATCAGTTTATCAATGGCCGCGCCGAGGGACCCATTGGCGATTAGGGGATGGGTTTTGGTTTTGGGACCCGGGAAAATGCTTGGAATGGGGGTCCGAAGGGTCGTCTCGAAGGATCAGGATTTTCGACCTCGTTCCGGAAAACATCCTTCGAGACGTGATCCTTAGGGATCACTCCTCAGAATGAGGGTGTCGGCGACAAGGCGCCAGCGTTCGGTTACGCCAAACCTGCGGTCATACCGCCATCGATCCGCAATTCAGTACCCGTCACGAACCGCGATTCGTCAGAGGCGAGATAGATAACCGCATAGCCCACATCCTCCGGCTCACCGAGGCGGCGCAGGGGAATGTTGCGCACGAGTTTTTTCTCACCAGTTTCGCCGCCACCGCCCATGGCGATGAGTGGATCAATGATATTTGTCCGGGTAAAGACGGGATGCACGCTATTGGACCGAATATCGTATCTTTCCCGCGCGCAATGCATGGCAACCGACCGGGCAAAATGAGCAACCCCGGCTTTTGATGAATTATAGGCGAGCGAATTCGCATCGGCGAGCATACTTGCAATCGACGATATGGTAATGATGGAAGCGGGCTGTGACATTTTTAGATAGGGCATCGCCGCCTGTGTGCCCGTGAAAACCCCATTCAGATTTATATCATGGACCCGTTGCCAGCCTTCGCTGGTTTCAGTTTCGATATTGCCCCAGGTTCCGATCCCCGCATTATTGATCAGTACACTGATGCCGCCCATTTTGGTTTCCGCCTCCCGCAGGGCGCTTTGCCATTGCGTGACTTGCGTAACATCAAGAGCAACGGCATGAGCGGTACCCGGAAACTTACCATTGATCTTCTCGGCTTGCGCCTCGGCGGCCTCGGCGGTTACATCGCTAAGCGTGACGCTTGCACCCTCCGCAGCCAGCATTTTCGCAAAGGTGGCGCCGAGCCCTTGGCCCGCGCCGGTGATAAATACTTTTTTACCGGCAACGCGGGTGCCGCGGGCGGGGACGGATTTTTTCGCCATATTTTCGTCGGCCATATTTTGTAGTCCTTTCGCCAGCTTGGCGTTACATTTGCGCGCGGATTTCCGCTTTTGCCTCTTGCAGGAGGCTTTCCATTTGGCGGCGGATCTGGTGGTCGGACTGCTCAACCTTGGCTTTATCGAGGTCACCGCGAATTTTGCGGAACACGTCTTCATCACCCGGCTCTTCCAGATCGGCGCGAATAACCGTTTTTGCGTAGGCGTCGGCCTCTTCCCCTTCTAGGCCCATTAAGCCCGCGGCCCACAGGCCCAGCATCTTGTTACGCCGTGCCTCCACCTTGAATTGCAAGGCTTGGTCATGGGCAAACTGCTGTTCGAATTTGTCTTCGCGGTCATTAAACCCGGTCATGGCGTTTTTCCTGTTATCACGCGGGAGGCGCACCTTTTTTTCAGGCGTGCCCTGGCGGTCGATCTATATAGCTTCGTTCTACTGAAGCCCCCGAAGCCCCGCAATCCCGCGGCGCAGACGAAATGCGGCCCGGGTGAAAGCCGCGTCGGGATGGCCCGGTTTTGCTTTTACCGACCCGTCAGACGTGCTACCCACCGGCGTCTGACAGCGGCCTGATTCCAGCTACCCCCGGCCCGCCCCCCACCAATCCCTGAAGCCCACCACAACGGGTGGAACGGCCCGGCGCCTCTCCTGAACCCGCACAAAAGGAATTTCATGTCCCGGCGCAAACAGATTTACGAAGGCAAGGCAAAGATCCTCTATGAGGGGCCGGAGCCTGGCACGATCATCCAATATTTCAAGGATGACGCCACCGCCTTCAACAATCAAAAGCACGCGGTGCTGGAGGGGAAAGGCGTTCTGAATAATCGGATTTCAGAATTCATTATGAAATCGCTGGAAACGATTTCTATCCCCACCCATTTTATCAAGCGTCTGAACATGCGCGAACAATTGGTGCGCCAGGTTGAGATCGTCCCCTTGGAAGTTGTGGTACGCAACGTCGCCGCCGGCACGTTGGTCAAGCGGCTCGGCGTGGAGGATGGCGCAACCCTGCCCCGCTCTATTATAGAATTTTACTACAAGGACGATGACCTTGGCGACCCGCTTGTCTCCGAGGAACACATCACGGCTTTCAACTGGGCCAATCCCCAAGAAATTGATGACATGATGTCCATGGCGTTGCGTATCAATGATTTTTTGTCGGGTATGTTTGCCGCCGTTGGCATCCGGCTCGTCGATTTCAAACTGGAGTTTGGGCGTCATTATGAAGGCGAGCTTATGCGGCTTGTCTTGGCCGATGAAATCAGCCCGGACAGCTGTCGCCTGTGGGATATGGAAACCGACGACGTCATGGATAAAGACCGGTTCCGCAAAGACCTCGGCAATGTGATTGATGCGTATCGGGAGGTGGCACGGCGCCTCGGCATCTTGCGCGATTCAGAATTCCATGGCGGCAAGGGCCCGGTTCTCGTCAGTGATAATGGCAAGATAAGCGAAGGCGTCAAACCCGTGCCAAAGCCAGAAACAGTGGGCCCAAAAACAGCGGACACGGACGATTAGTAAAGGACCGATGACCCCATGAAAGCGCGTATCCATATCACCCTGAAATCCGGTGTTCTTGACCCCCAGGGCAAAGCCATTGAAAACGCCCTTGCGGGGCTTGGCTTTGCGGGCGCGCACAATGTGCGTCAGGGCAAGGTCATTGAGCTGGACCTTAATCATCGTGATGAGGGTGCCGCGCGCGCCGACCTCGACAAGATGTGCCAGGCGCTGCTGGCAAACCCGGTGATGGAAAACTACGCAATCGAATTCGTGGCCGAGTGACAGCCCCATGAAAACCGCCATCATCGTCTATCCCGCCTCTAACTGTGACCGTGACGCGGCTGTGGCGCTCAATGCCGTCACGGGTAAAGACCCGGCCATGGTCTGGCATGGGGACACCGATCTGCCCGATAGTGATCTGATTGTCCTACCGGGCGGGTTTTCCTATGGCGATTATTTACGGTCCGGTGCCATGGCGGCGCACTCCCCCATAACCCGGGCCGTTATCGACAAAGCCAAGGCCGGTGTACCGGTGATCGGTATTTGTAATGGGTTTCAGATTTTAACCGAAACGGGCCTGCTCCCGGGGGCGCTCCTGCGCAATAAAAATCTGAACTTTGTGTGTCGCACGGTCACCGTGCGGGTATGCAATACCCAAAGCCATTTCACCCGGGGCCTCACCGATGGTCAGTATCTTGACTTTCCCGTGGCCCACCATGACGGGAATTATTTCGCCGATAACGACACCCTGGATCGTCTGGAGACGGAGGGCCGCATTGCACTTCGCTATGTGGATAACCCAAATGGCTCGGCCCGCGACATCGCCGCTATCGTCAATGAGAGCGGGACCGTTCTCGGCATGATGCCCCATCCGGAGCGGGTCATCTCCCCCCTGCTCGGCGGCGATGATGGGCTAAGCTTTTTCAGGCAAGCCGTCATAGCGGCGTCAGGATAGGTCCCTTAGAAAAGTCCCGCGTTGACGCTGCGCTTACCAAGGGACTGCAGATTTTTGGAGCCGCCTCCCCGCGACCTGATCGCGGGGTGCAGGGTTATCCGCCTACCGAGTATTATTAATAGAAAGCCATTTCACAACGTCACGGCACCCATGGTCAGACCACGGGGAGATATAGATTTTGAAGCGAGTCCACATCTGTGACGAGCGAAGCAGTGATCCCTTGGCCTGCAGTGTGATGATCTCTGTCTTCACCCAGTTATCGGGAAAAAAAGAACGTCGTGCAAACCTACTGCTGCCCTGAAGCGAACTTTGCATTCGCCGTAATGGCTGCCCAGTCCTTCGCCTTTATTGCGGTACGCGGTGCAACCCATGATCCGCCAACACAGACCACGTTCGGCAACGCCAAGAAAGCATCAACATCATCCCGGCCGATCCCACCGGTGGGGCAAAATGTGACGTCGGGGAAAGGACCCGCGAACGCTTTCAAATAGGCACGCCCGCCCGCTGGCACAGCCGGAAAGAACTTCATCAAGGTGATATCGCGGTCACGGATTGCCATCACGTCGGACGGTGTTGCCGCCCCCATGAGCACCGGCTCGTTAATGCTGGTGGCAAGATCCAGAAGCCCAAGGGTTGTGCCCGGCGTCACCAAAAAATCGGCACCCGCATCAATGGCGCTATAACCCTGTTCGCGGTTACAAACCGTTCCCATACCAATGGTTGCTTTACTGACGGCTTTTTTCGCAATTTTGAGGGCATCTAGCGCCGCGGGCGTACGCATGGTGAACTCGAAAACCGTTACCCCGCCCGCAACTAACGCCTCCGCCAACGGCACTGCATCGTCGGCATTGTCGATTTCAATAACCGGCAAGACCCGGACCGTTTTCAATATTTCAAGCATGGTTGTCCCTTCGGATTCCTATCCCTTTTATAGAAAAAGGCTGGCTCGTGAAAGCCAGCCCTTTTTGATGTTCAAACGCTCAGCCGGAAAGCGACGGCATCTCGCTAGGCATTCTCTCCGTCGGGCGCCATATCTTCCGTTGATGTCGCCGGAGAGGGCGCGTCTTCAGTTTTGAAGAATGCGTCGATATCGTCAACACGCCCCGGCTCTGCGGCCAAGGGAGCCTCACCCGGGATACCGTCGCCAACATCGCCGCCCGCTGGTGGCAGAGCAGCGGCGTTGGCTCGCTCTTCGCGCTCGGCCAACAAGACCCCATCCCGCCGGTCAGCCTCAAGCTGATGCGCCGCCATGACACCGCCGGTACCGGCCGGGATCAAGCGGCCAACAATGACGTTTTCCTTGAGCCCTTCAAGGTTATCAACTTTGCCTTGAACCGCCGCTTCGGTGAGCACACGGGTCGTCTCCTGGAAGGATGCTGCCGAGATAAAGGAACGCGTTTGAAGTGATGCCTTCGTGATCCCCAACAAGACCGGTACACCCTTGGGCGGGGTCTTCCCGAGATTATCGAGCTGCGCCACGGTTTCCTCGAACTCAACCTTATCCACATGCTCCTCTTTCATATAGAGGGAGTCACCTGGATCAGTGACCTCATATTTCTGGAGCATCTGACGCACGATCACTTCAATATGCTTGTCATTGATCGGTACACCCTGCAATCGATAGACTTCCTGAATCTCATTGATCAGATAGTCAGCAAGCGGCTCAATACCCATGATGGCAAGAATATCGTGCGGCGCGGGGTTACCGTCCATAAGATATTCGCCTTTGGCAATGAAGTCGCCTTCCTGCACGGCAATGTGTTTGCCTTTGGGCACCAGATAATCCACCGGCTCCATGCTTTCGTCCGTGGGCACAATGGTGATCCGGCGCTTGTTCTTGTAATCGCGGCCAAACTCAACCTTGCCATCAACTTCTGCGATGATGGCATGGTCTTTCGGGCGGCGCGCCTCAAACAGCTCCGCAACACGGGGCAGACCACCGGTGATGTCCTTGGTCTTCGCGCCCTCCGTGGGGATCCGCGCTAGGGCATCACCCACACGCACATCTTCACCATCTTCAACCGACAAAACAGCATCAACGGGCAGCGTGTAGCGCGCGTCATTACCGGATTCCAGTTTCAGCGGCTCGCCATCTTTGTCCACAACAACAATGGATGGCTTCAAGTCAGCCGCCCGGGGGTTAGAGCGCCAATCGGACACGACTTTTGACGACAGACCGGTTGCCTCATCGGCGATCACGCTGATGGAGAGACCCTCGGCCAAATCCTCATATTTTACCTTACCGGCAAGTTCGGTCAGGATTGGGATAGTGTAGGGATCCCAGTCGGCCAGCCGCTGACCGCGCTCAACCTTCGAGCCATCATCGACGCGCAATTTGGTGCCGTGGCTCACCTTGAAGGACGCGCTTTCAGTATCATCGGCGGCAATGATCTTGATCAATGTGTTCCGTCCCATGACGATCAAATCGCCATCGGAGTCTTTAACAACATTGCGGGCTTCCAGTTTGATTGTGCCCTCGTGGCTCGCCTCAATGAAGGAGGTATCCCCCACTTGCGCCGTACCGCCCACGTGGAACGTCCGCATGGTCAACTGCGTGCCTGGCTCCCCGATAGACTGGGCGGCGATTACGCCAACGGCTTCGCCAATATTCACATGGCTACCGCGCGCCAGATCACGGCCATAACATTTGGCGCAAATCCCCACCTGGGTCTCACAGGTGAGCGGTGAGCGTACACGGACGGTTTGAACGCCCGATTTCTCAATCAGTTCAGATTGCGCCTCGTCAACCTCATCGCCGGTTTTGCCAACAATATTCCCTTCCTGATCAACGATATCATCAAGTAATGTCCGGCCCAGAATACGCTGGGACAAAGGCACGACGATATCACCGGACTTGACCACGGGACCAAGGGTAATGCCCTCGGTTGTGCCGCAATCAACTTCACGGATGATGCAATCTTGCGCCACGTCAACAAGACGCCGCGTGAGATAGCCGGAGTTTGCGGTTTTCAATGCCGTATCGGCCAAACCCTTCCGTGCTCCGTGGGTGGAGTTAAAATATTCAAGAACCGTCAGACCTTCCTTAAAGTTGGAAATGATCGGTGTCTCAATAATCTCACCCGATGGCTTGGCCATTAGACCACGCATGGCACCCAGCTGACGCATTTGCGTTGGCGAGCCCCGCGCACCGGAATGGGACATCATATAGACCGAGTTGATCTCCATCTCCTGGCCCAGAACCTTATCGATCTCGGCGGTGGAGATTTCCTTCATCATCTCGTCGGCAACTTTGTCCGTACACTTCGCCCAGGCGTCGATGACTTTATTGTATTTCTCACCGCGCGTGATGAAGCCGTCAGCATATTGCTGCTCATAGTCCCGCACGAGAAGGCGTGTTTCTTCCACTAGCGCCGTCTTCGCCTCGGGAATAATCATGTCATCCTTACCAAAGGAGATACCGGCCTTGCACGCTTCCTTGAAACCAAGATCCATAATGTGATCGGCAAAGATGACCGTCTTTTTCTGACCGCAATGGCGGTAGACAACATCAATCAATCCCTGGATTGATTTCTTGGTGAGGAGTTGATTGATCACCTCGAACGGCACATTGCCGTCCTTGGGCAGCACCTGTGCAACCTTCATGCGGCCCGGGGTGGTCTCAACAATTTCGCGAATTGGATTGCCATCAAGATCAACGGACTCCCACAGGGCTTTCACTTTAGCGTGGAGCGAGACAACGCCCGCATCGAGCGCATGCTGAATTTCCTCGATGGTACCAAAGGTCATGCCTTCGCCCGGCTCACCCTCTTTCATCAGCGAGATATAATAGAGACCGAGAACAATGTCCTGGGACGGAACAATAATCGGTTTACCGTTCGCGGGTGACAGGATGTTGTTGGTAGACATCATCAGGACGCGCGCCTCGAGCTGCGCTTCTAGCGACAAAGGCACGTGGACAGCCATCTGGTCGCCGTCAAAGTCAGCGTTAAACGCGGTACACACCAACGGGTGAAGCTGAATTGCTTTGCCCTCAATCAGCTTGGGTTCAAACGCCTGAATACCCAATCGGTGGAGTGTCGGCGCGCGGTTCAGCATCACAGGGTGTTCGCGGATTACCTCATCGAGGATGTCCCATACCTCAGGCCGCTCTTTTTCCACGAGCTTTTTGGCTTGTTTGACCGTGGCGGACAAACCCTTGGCGTCAAGACGCGAATAGATAAACGGCTTGAACAGTTCCAAGGCCATTTTCTTTGGTAGGCCACATTCGTGGAGCTTAAGCTCAGGACCCACAACAATCACCGAACGACCGGAATAATCCACGCGCTTGCCGAGCAAGTTCTGGCGGAAACGGCCCTGCTTGCCTTTCAGCATGTCAGACAGCGATTTTAGCGGGCGTTTGTTCGTACCCGTAATAACCCGACCACGGCGACCATTATCGAAGAGCGCATCAACAGCCTCTTGCAGCATGCGCTTTTCGTTCCGCACAATGATGTCCGGCGCGCGCAATTCGATCAGGCGTTTGAGACGATTGTTTCGGTTGATGACCCGGCGGTACAAATCATTAAGGTCAGAAGTGGCAAAACGGCCCCCGTCCAGCGGCACAAGCGGACGCAGTTCCGGCGGGATCACCGGAATGACCGTCATGATCATCCATTCGGGTTTATTCCCGGATTGGATAAACGCGTCGATGATCTTTTTGCGCTTGGCGAGCTTTTTGGGCTTCAACTCCGTCGTTGCCTCGGCAATTTCAATGGCGAGTTGCGCAGAGATCGCCTCAAGGTCCATGGCCATCAGAATTTCGCGAATGGCTTCGGCGCCGATACCGGCGGTAAAGCTATCTTCGCCGAATTCCTCTTGCGCCGTCATGTACTCCTCTTCGGTGAGGAGTTGCATGGGCTCCAGCGCGGTGAGACCCGGCTCAATGACAATATATTTTTCGAAATAGAGAACCCGCTCCACATCTTTTAGCGTCATATCAAGCATCAGCGAGATGCGGGACGGCAAAGATTTGAGAAACCAGATATGCGCAACGGGCGCAGCCAATTCAATATGACCCATGCGGTCCCGGCGCACCTTGGTGAGCGTTACCTCAACACCACACTTTTCACAGGTGATGCCTTTATACTTCATGCGCTTATATTTACCGCATAGGCACTCATAGTCCTTTACCGGACCAAAGATCCGTGCACAGAATAAACCATCACGTTCCGGCTTGAACGTACGATAGTTAATCGTCTCCGGTTTTTTGATCTCACCAAACGACCAGGAGAGAATTTTCTCCGGGCTCGCAAGCGAAATACGGATCTGGTTGAACGTTGACTGCAACGCAGCCGGATTGAAGACGTTCATCATTTCCTGGGACATGGATATGGTGCCCTTTCTGTGCTTTTGGCCAACGCCAAACTACTCTCTACCCGCCGCTGTTTTCAGCAGCGAAGAAACCTTTTTCTCAACACCATGACGCTTTGCGCGGCCATAAACCTCCGCAAAAATATCATCGGCGCTTTTCGTGCCGCTGGCTAAAGCCGCCGGCAGATTATGGAAGACGTCGGCGACACTGTGAGCGATGCGTAGATCATCGGTGCCGCTAATCTCTACTAAAGCAAAAGAAAGGAGACGGGTCAGAACAGCGTACGAAATTGTCACTGCCTCATCATCCCCTTGTTTAATTGCTTCACTCACAACCAACCTTCTTCCTCAAGATCGATAACTGGTACGATCCAGTCTTTATTAAACCCACGGCGTTTCGCTTCATTTACCCGGGTATTCCCATCAAAAAGCCGATTGCCTTTAACCTTCAAATACTGACTATCTTAGGCTCTGTGATCGCTCGTTTTAGATTATCGTCCGATAGCTGACCAATCTTGGGGTCGTGGCCGGGATGATCTGCTGCATGGATGGGCTCTAGGTCTCCAAAGGCCGTGTTGTCGTTATTATCACCCCGTCTGCAGTTCCACATTCAGACCTAGCGAACGCATCTCCTTGACCAGAACGTTGAAGCTTTCGGGAATACCGGCCTCAAACGTGTCATCGCCGCGCACGATGGCTTCATAAACCTTCGTCCGGCCGGCCACGTCATCGGATTTCACCGTCAGCATCTCCTGCAAGGTATAGGCGGCACCGTAAGCTTCCAGGGCCCAGACCTCCATCTCGCCGAAACGCTGGCCACCAAACTGCGCTTTACCGCCCAGTGGTTGCTGGGTCACCAGAGAGTATGGACCGATGGACCGCGCGTGGATTTTATCATCGACCAGATGGTGCAATTTGAGCAGGTACTTGTAGCCAACCGTCACAGGGCGGACGAATTTTTCGCCCGTACGTCCGTCATAAAGATCAACCTGACCGGTTTCACGCAAGCCCGCTTTTTCCAGCATGGTAACGATGTCCGGTTCGCGCGCACCGTCAAAGACCGGTGTTGCGATAGGCACGCCCTTAACCAGATTACCAGCCAGTTCCTTCAACTCATCATTGGAGCGTGGCAGGGTCTGATCTTCTCCGTACACGTCTTTGAGTTTACCGATCAGATCATCGCGGCCCTCACCGGCCTGCTGCCAAGCTTCAAGCATGTCCTTGATTTGACCGCCAAGACCACGGCAGGCCCAGCCCAGATGGGTTTCCAAAATCTGGCCCACATTCATCCGTGAGGGCACACCCAGCGGATTCAGGACGATATCAACTGGCGTCCCGTCATCAAGAAACGGCATGTCTTCCATGGGCGCGATCTTGGAAATCACCCCCTTATTGCCGTGGCGACCGGCCATCTTATCACCGGGCTGCAGCTTACGCTTAACCGCAACGAAAACCTTGACCATTTTCATCACGCCCGGCGGCAATTCATCGCCGCGCTTGAGCTTATCAACCTTATCCTCAAACCGCGCTTCCAGACGCGAACGGCTTTCGTCATATTGGGTGCGCAGGGCCTCAACTTCAGCCATGGCAACTTCGTCGGACAAGCCGATTTTCCACCACTGACCGCGGGTCAGATTGTCGAGGATCATTGCAGTCACTGTGCCCTTTTCAAACTCTTTTGGCCCAGACGCTGCTTCTTGACCCAAAAGCAGATCCTTCAGACGGCCAAAAATATTCCGCTCCAGGATTGCCAGCTCATCGTCCCGGTCCTTTGCCAGACGTTCAATCTCTTCGCGTTCAATGGCGATGGCGCGCTCATCCTTATCGATACCGTGGCGGTTAAAGACCCGAACCTCCACAACCGTTCCAGCAACACCGGGCGGCAGTTTTAGCGACGTGTCACGCACATCGGAGGCTTTCTCGCCAAAGATTGCGCGCAGGAGTTTTTCCTCCGGCGTCATGGGCGATTCGCCTTTTGGCGTAATCTTACCCACAAGGATATCGCCGGGGTGCACCTCTGCACCAATGGCAACGATCCCTGCCTCGTCAAGATTGCGCAGGGCTTCTTCCGAGACGTTTGGAATATCGCGGGTGATCTCTTCCGGGCCAAGCTTGGTATCGCGAGCCATCACCTCAAATTCTTCCAGGTGGACAGAGGTGAACACGTCATCGCGCACAATCCGTTCACTGATTAGAATGGAGTCTTCAAAGTTGTACCCATTCCACGGCATAAATGCCACGAGCACGTTCTTACCTAGGGCCAATTCGCCCAGATCCGTGGACGGACCATCGGCAATAATATCGCCTTCGCGCACCTGATCCCCAATTCGCACAAGCGGTCGCTGGTTGATGCAGGTGTTCTGGTTCGAACGTTGGAACTTGCGCAGATTGTAGATATCGACCCCCGGCTTGGTGGGATCTTTTTCCTCCGTGGCGCGCACAACGATCCGTTGCGCATCAACCTGCTCAATCATACCCGGGCGACGCGCCGCCACTGCCGCGCCGGAATCACGCGCCACAATGCTTTCCATCCCGGTGCCCACATAGGGCGCCTCAGCCTGGAGAAGCGGCACCGCCTGGCGTTGCATGTTGGAACCCATGAGGGCGCGGTTGGCGTCATCATTCTCAAGGAACGGGATCAAGGCCGCCGCCACCGAAACAAGCTGTTTTGGCGAAACGTCGATATAGCCCACATCTTCTTTGGGCACGAGCGTTGCGTCACCACCAACCCGGCAGTTGACAAACTCGTTAAGCAGCATCTTGTTTTCATCAACTTCGGCATTGGCCTGGGCGATGGCGAAACGTTGCTCTTCCATGGCCGAGAGATAGACAACCTCGTCTGTAACCTTGCAATCGATCACCCGGCGATAGGGGCTTTCGATAAAGCCATATTTATTCACCTGCGCGTGGGTCGCCAGGGAATTGATCAGGCCGATATTCGGCCCTTCCGGCGTTTCAATCGGGCAAATCCGGCCATAATGGGTGGGGTGCACGTCGCGCACCTCAAAGCCTGCCCGCTCGCGGGTCAGACCGCCCGGACCAAGCGCCGACAGGCGGCGTTTGTGGGTAATCTCCGACAACGGATTGGTTTGGTCCATAAACTGCGACAGCTGGGACGAACCAAAAAATTCGCGCACCGCAGCGGCCACGGGCTTGGCATTGATCAGATCGTGCGGCATCAGCGTTTCAAGCTCAGCCGACGACATTCGCTCCTTGATTGCGCGTTCCATCCGCAGCAAGCCGATGCGGTACTGATTTTCCATCAGTTCGCCCACGGAGCGCACGCGCCGGTTACCTAGATTGTCGATATCGTCGATATCCCCGCGCCCATCGCGCAAATCGACGAGCGTACCGAGTACGGAAAGAATGTCTTCCTTCCGCAGGGTCCGGATTTCGTCAGACACATCGTCAAAATCCAGACGGATGTTCATTTTCACCCGGCCCACGGCGGACAGATCATAGCGCTCTGGATCAAAGAACAGGCTGTAGAAAAGCCCCTCAGCAGTTTCCAACGTGGGCGGCTCACCCGGGCGCATGACACGGTAAATATCAATGAGCGCCATATCACGGTTGGAGTTCTTGTCCGCCGCCAGTGTGTTGCGCACGTACCCGCCGATAGAAACGTGATCAACATCAATGGTGTCAAACTCATTGATGCCGATATCGCTCAACAGTTCGAGGGTCTTCTCCTCAATCTCCTGGCCCGCTTCGGCGTAGATTTCACCACTATCGAAATTGACGAGGTCGGAGGCAAAATACCGCCCGATCATCTGTTCATCGGTGAATAGCAGGTTTTTCAGACCATCTTCGGCGAGCTTCTTTGCTGCACGCGCGGATAGCTTTTTGCCTAGCTCGGCAACAACAGCGCCAGTATCGGCATTGATCAGGTCACGCTCAAGCTTGACGCCTTTATAGCGCTCCGGATTGAACGGCACGGCAAAGCCGCCCTCAACCCGTTTATGGCCAACGCGGGTATAAAACTCATCCAAGATCTCTTCCTGATCCATGCCCAAGGCATAGAGAAGCGTTGTGGCTGGCAGCTTTCGGCGCCGGTCGATCCGCACATTGACGATGTCTTTAGGGTCGAATTCAAAATCGAGCCAGGACCCGCGGTAAGGAATAATCCGCGCACCAAACAGCAATTTGCCCGACGAATGCGACTTGCCTTTATCATGGTCAAAGAAAACGCCCGGTGAGCGGTGCATTTGACTGACAATCACCCGCTCTGTGCCATTAACGATAAAGGTACCATTGTCGGTCATGAGCGGCATGTCGCCCATATAGACTTCTTGCTCTTTAATATCTTTGACCGATTTCGCGCCAGTGTCCTCATCAACCTCAAAGACGATTAGCCGTAGCGTCACCTTCAAAGGGGCCGCATAGGTCATGTCACGTTGCTGACATTCCTCGGTGTCGTATTTGGGGGGCTCAAACTCGTAGGACACATATTCGAGAACAGCAGTTTCGGTGAAATCGGTGATCGGAAAGACCGATTTGAATACCGCCTCAATACCTTCCTGCTTGCGCTCGGCATGGGGGATCAACCGTTGCAGGAACTGCTCATAGCTATCCTTTTGAACCTGGATCAGGTTTGGCATGGCCGCTGCATCACCAATACGGCCAAAACTTTTTCGGATGCGTTTTTTCTCGACGAATGATTGTGCCATTAAAGTCCTCATATATCTCGAGCCAGGTGCGGCAGCGATCTACGGCGATCGCGGGGGCCGACCCCATGGACAGGTGGCCCTAAGGGGGCCGTAAATTACCTCATGGCTCACCCGCCGCCGGGAAAACCTCAGAATGATGGACGCCCAAATCTCGCTTTCGGGTTCGGTCAGTGCCAGGGACAATGCCCATGCCCCAACCAACAGCTATGGCCAACAAACCCGGCACCCTTTCACACCCAACTGGGTCCAATGATGCCCCATCGCGCGATTACGCGGCCCGGGGGGTGCGCCAGAAAAACACGCCCTGACAAAATGGCGTGTTTTGTTGCTGTCTTTACCGTCCGGCATGCCCGTTCCCTTAAAGGACGGCTAGGCGAAAGACCGCCAGGACCTGAGGCCAGCCGAACGCGGAAATCGGCGGATCGCCTCAGGCAATCGCCGACCGCTACTGTTTTGAATTTAAAGCTCGATATAGTGAATCACGGTGCCGCATCATCCGTAACAGCGCGCAAAAAACCCACTGCCGAAACGTCGATATAGGCGTGTCAAGACATTTCCGCAAGGACTTTTTCAACCATGATTGCGGTTGATAACGCCGCCAAAATCGCCTGTGTCAGCGTGTTTGGCGGGGTCAAAGTCTTGCGGCGCATGTCCTGCTGCCACAAACGCCCCGGCGCAAGGCCTAAACCGGGACCAGCGCGCCGGGAGCAAAGCCGCGATAGCTTATTTGAGCTCGACTTTGGCGCCAGCTTCTTCGAGCTTTTTCTTCAGCTCTTCGGCTTCGCCCTTGGACACCGCTTCTTTGACCGGCTTGCCGCCCGCTTCCACCAATTCTTTGGCTTCTTTCAGACCGAGACCGGTGATCGCCCGCACTTCTTTAATCACATTGATTTTCTTGTCGCCCGCGGCCACGAGGATGACGTCAAATTCGTCTTTCTCTTCAGCCGCATCACCGGCGTCACCGCCGCCGCCTGCCGCCATCATTACCGCGCCGCCAGCGGCGGGCTCAATGCCATATTCATCCTTCAGGATGTCTTTAAGTTCTTTGGCTTCCAAAAGCGTCAGCCCAACAATTTCTTCTGCGAGTTTTTTAAGATCAGCCATGATGTTTTCCTGTCTTTTTGTCTTAATTCAAGGGATTAGCGAGGTCAGTGCACAGTGCGGTTAGGCCGCGTCGCGCTCTTCGATGGTTTTGAGAATGCCAGCAATATCCGCTGCTGGCGCACCAAGGGCACCGGCAATATTGGACGCAGGCGAGCCGATCAGCGTTGCAATCTCCGCGATCAATTCTTCACGCGACGGCATGGCCGCCAGCGCTTTGACGCCCTTTTGGTCCATAATCTCCGGACCCATGGCGCCGCCAAGGATTTCGAGCCTGTCATTGTCCTTGGCAAATTTTTCGACAATTTTTGCCGGCGCAACCGGATCCTCGGCGAAAACGATGGCCGTGGGGCCTTCGAACATATCGGCAAGCGGTGCTTGTTCACGGTCGGCAATGGCGATCTTTGCAAGGCGGTTCTTCACAACCCGCATGCGCGCATCAACGCCGCGCAATTCGTTGCGCAGGCCCGACATCTCGGTCACCGACAGGCCTTTATTAGCCACCAGGACAACAACGGCGTTCTTGTCGAACACCTCGCCGATCCATTCGACCATTTCGGCTTTTTCAGATCTGTTCATCCAACATCCTCATCTACTTCCCAGCTCGGCTTGGCCCCTGTCAAAAGGGGCCCGGCCGCGCCAGCGGTTTGCCCTGACATGCAGATGAAGAAAGCCCCACAAAAAAGGCTCCCATGCATCCACAGCACAAGAGCCTGTCTCATCAACGCGCCATTGGATTGGTAGATTACCAATCGAACTAATATGGCTTTGTCTAAGGCTGGAAATTAAGGCTTGCGCCACCAACCCTCTCGGACAGGTCGTTATTCGAGCGGCGGTAATACAATAGCGCTGACGCATTGCAAGGGGCAAAATGAAAAAAACCGATTTTTCGGTCGGACTCTGAGACCGATTAATTTCCCGCAAAGAACCGCAATCCACATGAATTTACAACACTGGTTGCAATAGCGCGGCGAAGACTATTTCGCCCATTGCCTTTTATACCCGCGCGCCTTTACCCTTAATTTTTGGCAAGATCGCCGCCAGTATTTTTAAGGCTTTGTGGCCGCCAAAGGGTGCTGGGTATGGGGTTTGCAGGTCGCTCGTAAAGCACCGTTGTTGTGGGTTGGATTTCAGGGGATTTTATCATGGCTTTCATGCAGTTGCGCCAGCGCGCTCTGGCAGGATTTGCGGTTGGCGTTTTGGCGCTCGGATTCAGCGCGCCGATCGCGCAACACAGGGCCGAGGCTCAAAGCATTGCCTGTAACGCAGTCATTAAGGATCCTGTGGTTGGAGAGTCAGACAAGGTCCTGGCAATCTCCCGTTTGCGCCGCAACAACGCCCTCGTCATCGGCGTACCGAAAGATGCGCTATCAGAAAAAATCCTATTTACCACTTATATCTCGAAAGGTGTCGCCCCCTTCTTTGGTGATTATGTGCGCAATGCCGTGATCGAATTTGAAGAGCAAGGCAACGCGATTTTCCTCACCCAGACATTTGCCAATCTGACATTTGACGAAGAAAGCCCGCTTATCCGCACCCAGGACGCCAGTCTGAGCAAGTCGCGGATCGTTGGGCTGGCGCGTATTCCCTGCGCCGATGAGAATTTTGTTTATGCACAGGTGAGCGGCAATGCTCTGCGGGTTTTGGGCTTTCCGGCGTTAGCCCGCATGCAGCGCGTCCTGGGTTCAATTTATCCCAATGCTATTGGTGTTAATGTCTCAAACATCGCCACCTATCGCGACAATGCCAACATTACCGTTGACTTTAATCTCAATTCATCACGGTTCGTACCGGGTGCGGCAAACTTTTCGAACCTGACCATCAGCATGGTGCATAATTTCATCCGCCTACCCGATGAAGGGTTTGTCAAACGTGCCGCCGATCCGGCCGTGGGCTATTTCAATGTGGTCAGTCAGGACCTGTCGGCCTTTGCCATTGACCCGACGGACCAGCATATCGCCCGCTGGCGGCTTGAAAAACAGGATCCGGCGGCGGCGGTTTCCCCGCCCGTCAAGCCGATTGTCTTCTGGATTGAAAACACAACGCCTTACGCCCTGCGCGCGCCTATTCGCGAGGGCATCCTCGCATGGAATGAGGCGTTTGAATTGGCCGGGTTCAAAGACGCTATCAAGGTCAAGGTGCAACCCGATGACGCCGAGTGGGACGCGGGCGATGTAAATTATAACGTTGTCCGGTGGGAGGCATCACCGTTCGTGGGTGGACGGATCGGCTATGGCCCGTCCATTAGTGATCCGCGTACGGGGGAAATTCTAGCCGCCGATGTGATCCTGAACTATACAGGCATTGCCCAGCGCTTTAGCGCCCAGAAGGCTTTCGCCAACCCTGACCCAGCCGCACCGCCGGTCGACCCTGTACCCGATCTTGAGCCGGCTGCGCCTGTGGGTGACGAAGGGGGCGATGGCGATCCCATCGCGCAGCTTTTTGAGGGGTACCATGAGCAATTTTCAATGCAGAGCGATCACTGGGCATCGCATGGTGAACACAATAATGCTATGAGCGTATCGGCAAGCCCCGTGCCCGTTGATGGTCTCGCCGCAAAGATCAGCACGGCGCGGTTGAATGTGCGAGCGGCACGCCAGTCCCTGCCCGATCTCTCCCGCTTTGGCGCCATCGCTGCGGCGGTCAACCAGCGAGAAAACCCGGCTCTCACCCGCGATGGCCAAGTGAAAATCCTCGCTCCGGGGGCACGCGCGCCCGCCGCCTCTACCCGCAATGGCACCCTGATCCGTAGCAGCGTCAATCAGGACAATGAAGACCAGCCAGAGGCGCAAACCCCGCCCGCGGAGACCCTTCAACAGGCCCTCGAAGCGCTAGTGCCAGGCCCATTATCAGAAGAAAGTGCTGAGCCAAAGTCATTGGCGAGCGAGGCCCCCTTGCAAGACCGGATGATCCAGGAAGTGATCACCAATCTGACCATGCATGAGATTGGTCACACGCTTGGTTTGGCGCATAACTTCGCCGGTAGCCGGTATCGCAAATATGAAGACATTCACGACCCGGACAAAACCGGTGGTATCCTCTCCGGCTCTGTGATGGATTATACGCCGGTGAATTTTGCCCCGCCCGGCACCGCCCAGGGCGATTATGCCAACACCCGGCTTGGGCCCTATGATTTGTGGGCTGTGCGGTTTGGCTATACGCCCGGTTTGGAAGATGATACCGCAGCCCGTACCAGCATTCTTGCCGAAGCAACCTTGCCCGGTCATCAGTTTACGGCCTTTTCCGATGATCAGCAGGCGGTACAATATGATTTGACTGACGATCCCCTTGCCTATGCTGCCGAGCAAAGTCAATTGGCTGGCGCCATGCTCGCGCGCGCCGGCGACTGGTCGGCCCCGCTCAGCGGTATGGAAAACGCCCTGGTCTTTAATCAGGTGCTTAGCATGCGCGCCTTTGCGCTCTCAACCATCACAAGCCAGTTGAAGCCGGTTTCCTTTACCAGCAATCCGCCTGATCAGGCGGGCGGTCAAACGCGCCTCGTGCGCGATTTCATAACCGAGGACGACCAGCGCCGCGTGCTTGCGACGTTCCGGGGCGTATTTGGCAAAGATGAGGCGTGGTCTGTGCCCAGTGCCTTTACCAATCGGTTAGGGTATTTTTCGACCGCGCCAATCCTGCGCGATGGTGGGCAGCAGGCGCTCTATTCAGTCTTCCTTGAGGAGTTTCTTGATCCGATTACCCTGCTCTCCTTCACCGCGAGCAAAAATGACGGCAAACCAATTATGGGGGGGGCGAAGTTTCTACATGCCCTCACCGCCATGGTCTTTGGCGACGATCTCGGTCCTCTGGCCATGCCAGACGCCACCCGCGCAGCCCAACAAAAGGCCTTCCTCACAAAATTGGCAAACCTCGATAGGCTCTTCAGTCAGATCAGCGGCGATAGCGTCACGATCCCATCGGGTGATATAGATATTCTCCGCCGAGCCATCGACCGCGAAGTGGCCAGCATCGACCGCAAACTGAGCCTCCCCTATTTCTGGCTCCCCGCCAAGACCAAGGCGTACCGCGCGGATCTGCGCAGGTTGTTACCGGAGTAAGGTCGGTGCGCTGCGTTTGCGTTCTCGAGGGTTTAGACATGAGTCGGACGAGGTAGCGGCTTGAGCGATGGCTTGCCGTACCTTCGTGTCTACTCATTTATGAACGCAGTGTCCGCCGTTTTTGAGTCTAACCGAAAAATCGGTTTCGTCTGTCGAAAACGTCTTTCTTGAGAACCGGACCATAGCGTTCATTGGTAGATGAGCACCGGAAGCGCAGGAAAACGTCTTTGCAGACAACGAAAATAGATTTTCAATTGGGCTCTAAACGGTAAATGGTCGGAGCGGCAGGATTTGAACCTGCGACCCCTACACCCCCAGTGTAGTGCGCTACCAGACTGCGCTACGCCCCGGCCAAGGGGTGTGATAGCAGGTTTTGGGGCGGTGTCCATGGAATTTTGCGCCGTGCGCGAAGGCCGGGCGATCAGTGTTGAAAGCCATAAAACGCACCCATATGGAGGAGCGTTGTGAGAGCATCAAGCGCGGCAAAGCACTCTTCCAGCAGGGCGGGATCGGCAAAATCATCGGGGTGCAGACGGTCGCGATAGTGGGTGCTTACCCATTCTTCCAATGCGGTGAATTTCTCGTCATCCAGCAGAAAATGCGGGTTCATGGCCGCGCGTTCCGCGTCTGATAACACTACCCGCAACCGTAGGCAGGCGGGCCCGCCACCATTCCTCATACTTTCGCGCACATCCTGATAGATTATTTGCGAGATCGGGTTATCGCCAGCCTCTACGTATTCAAGAAATGTCCGTACACGGTCATTTTCCTGTGATTCTGCAGGTAGGATCAGCGCCATGCTATCCCCCGCCACTGTCAAAAGCTGGGAGTTGAACAAGTACGTCGAAATCGCATCATCAAGGCTGACAACGCTGGCGGGGGCCTCAATAATCTGGAGGTCGGGCACCGCTGCACGCAAGCGGGTCAACGCCGCCGGCTGATCCTCAAACGCCTGTTCGTGGGTGAACAGAACATTATTATTCACGACACTGACCACATCATTGTGGAAGGCACCGGCGTCAAGCGCCGCTGTGGACTGTTGCAGGAATACGGCCCGATCTGCGGTAAGGCTAAAAGCGCGGGCCACGGCCTCACTGGCGCAAAGACGTTGGCGGGCCGGAAAGCGCGCGCCGTCTTTGCCATAAACAAACAAATGCGTTGCCCGGCCCCAGTGATCATTGCAAAACCGGCCATGGTTCGCCGCGCCCTCATCACCGAAATGCACCCCACCGGGCAAGGCAGGATGATGCACAAACACCGACGGATCGTTGAAAATATGACGCAGGGCTGATGCCGTTGCCGGTGCCTCAATGGCCCGGTGAAAGTGTTTGGCAAGATTAGCCGGCAGAAAATGGACTTTACCGTCGGGCGTATCCGGCGATGGGGCAATAGTTGCCGCATTGGCCGTCCACATTGACGATGCGGAATAGATATTCGCGAGAAGATCAGGAGCATCGCGCGCGGCTTTGTCCAGACACTGACGATCAGACCCGGCAAAGCCCAGCCGCCGCAAAACACCAAGGTCGGGACGCTGCAATGGCGGTAAAAAACCCTGCGGAATGCCGAGGGCATGCACCGCTCGCATCTTTGCCAGCCCCTGCAGAGCAGCAGCGCGGGGGTTCGATATCAAGCCCTGATTGGTGCTGGAGGCAAGATTGCCGATGGATAGCCCCGCATAATTATGGGTGGGGCCGATCAGACCATCAAAATTTACTTCCCGGTGGGTCATGGTTGCGTTTCTGCTTTGGGTTTTAGAAAAGGCCAACCGGCGCATCGGGCACTGGCAATAGGGTCTCGCCGGTCATGCTCGCCACCGGATAGGCGCAATAATCGGCGGCGTAATACGCGCTGGGGCGATGATTGCCCGATGCGCCAATACCGCCGAATGGGGCCGCACCACTGGCGCCCGTTGTCTGGCGGTTCCAATTGACGATCCCCGCGCGCGACAGGGCAAAAAACTGATCCCATTTTTGCTTATCATCGCTAAGGAGCCCGGCGGCAAGACCAAAGCGCGTGGCGTTTGCCGCTTCAATGGCCGCATCAAATGTCTTTACACGAACAACCTGGAGAAGTGGGCCGAAATGTTCCTCATCGGCTGGTGTTGCGGCGTCAGTCATATCGATGATCCCCGGTGTAACAAACGCATCACCCTGGTCCATGGCAACCATCTCCACAATAGGGACACCGCCAGCGTCTTTGTGGTTGGCGAATGCATTTTTCAGCATTGTCGCGGCCCCGGCGGAAATGACGGGGCCCATGAACGGGGCCGGCTCGTCAAACGCTGGGCCGATGCGTATGCGTGCGGTCATGGCGCAAAGCTTTTCAAGCATGGCATTACCCCGGTCACCGGCGGGTACGATAAGCCGCCGCGCGCAGGTACAGCGTTGACCAGCGGTCAGAAACGCCGATTGCACAACCGCATAGGCAGCCGCCTCAATATCATCCGTATCCCACCAGATCAGCGGATTGTTTCCGCCAAGCTCCAGCGCAAGAATTTTGCCGGGCTCCCCGGCAAACTGTTTATGGATGGCATGGCCCGCCTTGACCCCGCCGGTAAAAAGAATGCCGTCTATGCCGGGGTGGGAGACCAGCGCCTCGCCTGTTTCCCGCGCGCCCTGCACCAGATTGATCACGCCGGTTGGCACCCCCGCCTCCACAAACCGTTCAATAAGAAAAGCGAGAGGACTGGGCGTCAGCTCACTGGGCTTTACTACAACGCAATTGCCCGCCAGCAGCGCGGGCACAATATGCCCATTGGATAAATGCACGGGAAAATTAAACGGGCCAAGTACGGCCATGACGCCATGGGGTTTATGGCGTAACACACCATCGGTTGGCCCGCTGGCCGTTTCGCGTGTTCCCGCCCGGTCGGTCTGTGCCCGGATGGATAAATCTACTTTGCCCGCAACAGCGCCCGCTTCGGTTTTGGCTTCCCAAAACGGTTTGCCATTCTCTTTTGAGATTAGCGTGGCAAGGTCATCAAGATCACGTTTGATAAAATCGCGGTAGCGTTCCAGAATGGCAATCCGGGCGGTGAGCGGTGTTTGCGCCCAGGCCGGGAATGCGTGCCGCGCCGCCATGACCGCGCTGGCAATATCGCTGACAAGCGCGCTTTGGCCCGACCAAATGATAGCGCCCGTGGCGGGGTCGGCTGAGGTAAATTCTGGCCCTCTACCTTCGCGCCATTCACCATTTATAAAAAGACTGCTCATCGGTGCATATTCCTGTTTTTGATGGGCATTGATCCCTATACCCCCTTACCATGCAATCGCGCGAATGGGTGCGCCATCATCAACCTTTAAGGCCGCGGCGCAATCGCGTGTCATGGTGATGGCTGGCCCATCGGTCCGCGGGTCCATCAGGGCGGGCCCGCGCGTGCACCGAAACTCTTTGCCCGTACCGACAGCCAACAACATCACCGGGCTTGTGCCGGGCACCTCGCCAACCCGCACGGCGCACGGCACGCTATCGCGTACGGTTTTAATAGCGTTGACTTTTGCCTCCACTAACGGACCGCCGTCAAACACATCCACATAACCGGTATATTCGAACCCTTCGCGCAGCAGCATTTCATATGCCGGCCGGGCACTGTCATGGGGCTTGCCAATGCAAGAGCGTGCGGTTTCTGGCAGTACCGCCACATAGATGGGATAGATCGGCATGAGATCGGCAATAAACTGGTTGCCCGCGCGCGAGTTATGCTGGTCGGCGCTTTCAAAATCCATATCAAAGAAATGGGAGCCCACCGCCTCCCAAAAAGGTTGCCCGCCCTCGGCATCACGCCAGCCGCGAAGCTCCGCACACATCCTATCGGAAAATAAATGCGGTGCTTGCGCCACAAACAGATAACGCGAGCGAGCAAGGAGTTTGCCAAAGCCGCCACCGCGCGCATCGGGCGACAGAAACAAAGACGCAACCTCCGACGCGCCGGTAAAATCATGGGTCGGCACCAACATCCGTCGGGAGATGCGTTTGCCCAGCTGCTCGGAGAAATGGAACATCGTATTGATGCGATAATTTACAAACCCTGACTCAAGCCCGATGGCAGAGAAAATTCCCGCCGTGCCGAGGATCTCCCCGCCCCGGTCAAGCACGAGGATATAATTTTCCCCGCCTGGTTCAGACGCCCCGGCGTCAAAGCTTTCCAACGCAAACGCAATCCGGCTGTAAAGCGCATCGCGGTCGCGGGGCAGATTGGTCATCCCGCCGCCCGTAAGCTGCGCAAGGGCATGAATTTGCGGAAAGTCTTCCTCGCGGACAGCGCGGATAACAGGGACCGCGTCAGCGTCTTTTGCCCTCATGGTCTTCTTTCGTAATTGATGACGAGCCAGCAAGAGCCCGCCCCGGAGTGGGAATGTCGCCAGCGGCCACCTTCATCAGCAAGAGGGCGGAGAGCTTGGCCCGCTCTTCCAAACTGTCGAGCTGGACGAATTCGTCCGCACTATGAATTTTTCCGCCACGCACGCCCAGCGTATCCACCACCGGGATGCCCGCCGTGGCGATATTGTTACCGTCGCAACACCCGCCCGTGGGCACCCATTTGATGGTCAGACCAAGGTCGGCCCCGATGGCCCGCACCGCCTTGAAAAAGGCTTCGGTTTTAGCGTCCATAGGTTTTGGGGGGCGATAAAAACTGCCATGGGCCTCAAGGGACAGATTTTCGCTGCGGTTCATCTCGGCAAGGATTGTTTCCATCTGGCCCATGAACCAGCGCGCATCATCGGCCTCGGCCACCCGCACATTAAACCGCACCACCGCCCGATCCGGCACAACATTATTGGGTCCGCCGCCATCAAGACGCGCCACATTCACGGTCAGCCCGGTCCGCCCGCCGGTGAGCGGACTGATGCGTGTAATAAACTGTGCCGCCGCATCAATGGCGTTAACGCCCAGATGATGTTCACGGCCCGCATGGGCCGCTTTGCCTTTGATAATGACGGAGAAATTGCCACTGCCCTTGCGCGCGCCGGCCAGCGAGCCGTCAACCATTGCCGGTTCATAGATACAGGCAAAGTCCGCGCGCCCCGCCGCCTCGACCATTTGCGGGGCTGAGCCGTGGGAGCCGATTTCCTCATCAGCATTGATCAGCACTTCATAGCCGATGCCTTTGGCGAACGGCGATGCATCGAGCGCCCGCAACGCATAGAGCATGACCAGAAGCCCGCCTTTCATATCGGCGGCGCCGGGCGCATTCAGGACGTCGTCGCTGAGAAATGTTGCTTCCTGAAACGGATGATCGGCAGGGAACACCGTATCCATATGCCCCGTGAGGAGGACGCGGATCGGTGCCTCCGGCCGGGCAACCACATGGACAAGATCGCCAAGCGGCCGCAAAACAATCTCCCCCTCGCGGGTGACAATTTCTTGCGTCCCTGCCGGCATGCTTTCCACCCGCGCATCAAGGACGCTGAAGGCCTTGATCAGCTTAGCATGCATCGCCGCCAGCCCCGGAAGATTGGGGGAGCCGGAATTTTGCGCGCACCAGTCAAGCAGCGTCGCCGTCATTTCATCGCGTTTGCTGGTGAGAAAATCGAGAGCCAACCGGTATTCAGGCGCCAGCGTTGGCACGGCCTCAGGGGCGCACGGCTTATCAGACGTCGGCAAAGGTGTGCTGGTCAGGGGCGTTCCATCTTCCATACCCTATGGCGTAGCGCAGCGGCCCCGCACCGACAAGGGCCAGCCCCTCCTCAACCCCGTCCTCGGCAAGCCCAAAAAATGTTGATTTTTCAACACGTTCGATAGCGATTATCGAGCGGGATCACGGTCCGGGCTGCAATTTGATAGACTTCACCCGGCTGTGCTTTAGGCTCTGGTGTCAAATCACGGGGTCTTGGATCGCCAGCTGCCGCCTGGCGGCGGTCTGGTCAAAACTTGGCCATGATTTGTCTCGATGGAATTAAGTCGGATGATCTTCGGCGGGGCCGGCGAATAATGATTTGCCCCTTGCCGCACTGCCAAGTTGGAACCTGCGTGCATGCTGCGTATCGTTGAATTGTTTCTTTGCTTTTGGGCGCAACTGGCGCGGCGCGGCGGCATAGCAATTGTTGGTGTGTTTATTGCGGGCGCAGTGGCGGCGGGCTGGTACGCGGCCGGCAACCTGAAGGTAAACACCGACACCACGCAGATGCTCGACACCGATCTTGATTTCCAAAAGCAAGCGGTTGCCCTGCGAGACGCGTTTCCCCAGATCAAAGATGAGCTTGCGGTCATCATCAGGGCACCGACCATTGACGAGGCCGATGCGTTCGCCAGCCGGCTGAGCACGCGTCTGGCGGCGCAACCCGATCTTTTTACAGACGTTTACGCCCCCACGGCTGATCCGTTTTTTCTGGAAAATGGATTGCTATTCCTTACCGAAGCCGAATTAGAATCACGTCTGTCAGATTTGACGCGTGCAGCAGGCTTGATTGAGACACTGATCAATGATCCGGGTGTGGATACACTTTTCGAGACCATGGCCAAAAATGACAAACTGGCCGACCGGTCGGACCTTGGCACGCAAACGCTGGATCGCATTTATACCGAGCTTGCCCGCGTTACCGAGGCAGCGCTTGATGGTAACCCCGTGCCGTTCTCCTGGCGCAGTGCGTTGAATAATGAACGCGCACCCGACGGCGGCTTTATCCGCATTGTCAATGTTGTGCCGGTGGCCGATTTTTCCCGTATCCAACCCGTCAAGCCGGCGCTTGCCGCCATCCGCGGGGAAATCGACACGCTGAACACTGCCTTTGATGGCCGCACCAGGGCGCTCGTCACTGGCAGTCTTGCCTTGCGCGGGGAGGAACTCGCCTCCGTGACCACCGGCATCGGGCGGTCCTTTGCGCTGTCGTTTGTGCTTGTTTCAATCCTTTTGTTCGCGGCGTTTCGATCCGTCTTGGTGAGCGCTTTTACAATCATCAGTCTTTTGATCACCTTGACGCTCACAGCGGCTTTCGCGGCTTATTTTTTCACCGAACTCAATCTTGTTTCGGTTGCCTTTACCGTGCTGCTGGTGGGCTTGGGGCTCGATTTTTCCATCCACCTTCTACTCCATGTGCAGGAATATCGCGCCAAGGGCTTAACGCTGCGCGTGGCGCTGAACTCAACCCTGAGGGAGATTGGCGGGGCCATGGCGCTTGCCGCGCCCACAACCGCGTTTGCGTTTTTATCCTTCCTGCCAACGAAATTTGACGGCATTGCACAACTTGGGGCCGTTGCCGGTGTGGGCGTTTTGATTGCGTTTTTTGTGTCGGTCACATTCCTGCCCGCCATGCTCGCCATTACCCCGGCGCCGCAACCCCGGCCCGCAAAGGGCACCGTTCGGCGCAGCTTTTCCGTGATGGATGCGATTTCCCTGCCCATTGCAATTATTGCGGTGCTTATGGGTTTTGCGGCCGTAACACTTTTGCCCAAGGCGCGGTTTGATGCGGATCCCATGGCCCTGCGCAATCCGGCCAGCGAATCGGTTGTTGCGTTCAACATGCTTTTTAATGACAAAAATACCGTGCCCATTCGTCTGACCCGTCTGGCCGTGTCCGAGGCCGATGCAAAGGATACAATCGCCCGGGCAACCGCAATTGATCCTGTACGCACGACGCGGTCGCTCCTCGATTTCCTACCGGACTATCAAGACGAGAAACTCGAACTTATCGATTTTGCGTCGGGGTCCCTCGCCTTCGTCCTATCGAAATCCCCCACCGCCCGCACCGCACTGCCGACGGGGAGCGGCGTTACCGCGTTAATCGCCCGGTTGGAAAGCTCCGTTGCCGAACCGGCCCGGGGCACGGACAGCATGGCCGCGCGCACCAGGCTCCTCACCGCTTTGCGCAATATCAATGCGCGGACCGCCGGCGGGGCGCAGGCCCTTCCCGATACGGATGTTTTGCCCATGTTGGAGGACCGTATCTTTGCCTATTGGCCTGATCTCGTCGCGCTCCTCCAGGGCCAGTTCAATGCCGATTATGTGGCGCTCGATACCTTGCCCGCGCGGGTCCGCGACCGGTATTTATCCGTGGACGGTAAATGGCGCATCGATCTCCTACCCAAGGCCGATGTGCGCGAGCCGGCAAATCTAAAAAGCTTCGTGGGTGATGTGGAAGCGGTCTTCCCCGATATTGCGGGCGGGGCGATCCAGTCGGAAAAAGCCGGTCAGGTTATTGCGCGCTCCATGATTGAGGCATCGGCCTTTGCGCTCATAGTTATCACGGTCATGCTGTTCCTCTTTGTGCCGAACCCGGTGACGGTGATCTTGATGCTCTTCCCCCTGGGGCTCGCTGCGATCTTGACCATCGCCACGGGGGTGCTTGTTGATGTGCCGTTCAATTATGCCAATGTGATTGTCCTCCCCCTTCTCATGGGGATCGGCATTGATAGCGGCATTCACCTGGTGCTGCGCCAACGCAAACTGAAACGCAAAATCGACCATGCCGATGGCCAGTCGGTTTATGGCACCGCAACCCCGCGGGCGGTTTTGTTCTCGGCGCTGACAACCGTCGCCTCATTCGGCAGTTTGATGCTGTCCTCCCACCGCGGCACGGCCAGCATGGGTGAGCTTTTATCAATTTCCATTGGCTACACGCTGGTGTGCACCTTGATCGTGCTGCCCGCTGTCTTCCGGTTCCGCGAGCGTCGCGCCAACACGGTATAGTTTGTGATCGCCCTGCAAAATTGGCCTAGGGTCGCGACCGCTCACCATTTTGTGTGATCGAAAAAGGCCGCGGCCCCGGTTTTGCCTTAGTTTTTGGCGCAATAAGGGTTAAAATCGCCCTATTCATTTTATACAGCTTTTCAGGCTATGATGCACTGCAGCAAGCTTCCGCTGCCGGTTCGGACCGGCCCCGTTGGGCCCTGCGCAGATAACCAGAAAGGGTCAGTCAATGGCTTTATACCCGCGTTCTTCACGCACCGCTCCCCGCACTATCGGTCAATGGACGAACAACCGTGCCCACACGATCGGCCTGGCCTCGGCTGTTACCTTTGCGGCGCTGTTGGGAATGCCGTCACAGGGCACGGCGCACGCGCAAGAGGCGCCGGTAACACCAGCGACGACCGACGCCGCGACTGACGCGGCACGCGAAGCCATCACCGATCGGGTAAAAGCCGCCATTGCCTTCACCAAAGACCTGACCGACCGGGCCAATGCGGCTTTTGTTGAAACAACCGACGAGGCCCTTCAATTGACGAATTTCCAGGCCGTCCTGAATGAGGGCCTGGCACTCGATTATCTTGGCCGGTTTATGTTGGGCAGTACCGCCCGCACCCTCACCGAGGCCCAGTCGGCCCGGTATGATGCGGTGTTCCCGCGCTATATCACCCGTCTTTATGCGGAGCAGTTCAAGGATATCGCCGGTAAAGACCTGACCATCAATGACGCCACCCCATTCGGGCGCCGCGATGTGATCGTGCGCACGCAATTCCTGCGCGATGACGGTTCCCCGGTCAATGTGGATTGGCGCGCCCGCAAACTGCGCACCGAGGGTCACAAAATGCTTGATATCATCGTCTCTGGTGTGTCGATCATGACCGTGAAACGCGAAGAGTTCTCCGGCTTTATCGCCGCAAATGGCGTTGATGCCCTTATTGAACGGTTGGAAGAAGAAGCGTCCGCGTAAGCGTTTGCGGCAATCGGTGTAACCGGCCGCGGGCAATTTCAATAATAAATCCAACCGTCACCACCGCCTCCCCGCGACCGGGTCGCGGGGTCCAGCGTGATCCGCCTACCGAGGGTTATCGATAGATCGCCTTGGAAGCGACGCCATGGAGCCTGTGGTCAAGCCACGGGGAGGCGGAGATTTGGCGGAAAAACTCTACGTTCCCGAATAAGCATAACGCCAACCCGGCGACACGGATTGGGTTGCTTTCTAATCAAACAGGCTTGAGACCGATTCTTCATTGGCGATCCGGCGGATTGCCTCGGCCAGGAGTTTGCCGATGGAGGCACGTTCGATTTTTTTGCAGGCCGCTACTTCGGGCGTCATGCCGATGGAATCGGTCGTCACCAGCCGGGTGAGCTGGTCGGAGGACGTAATCAAGTCGCACGCACTGCCCGATAGAACGCCGTGGGTTACAAAAGCCGAGACGCTGCGCGCGCCCTTGTCCATCAATTCGGCAGCCGCATTGCATAGCGTGCCGCCGCTATCGACGATATCATCAAACATGATGCAATGCTTGCCCTGGACCTGACCGATAATGTTCATCACCTCGGAAACACCGGCTTTCTCCCGGCGTTTATCCACAATGGCGAGCGGACTTTCATCGAGGCGTTTGGCAAGGGCGCGCGCCCGAACCACACCGCCCACGTCGGGCGAGACAATCATCAGATTGCCAAGATCGCCATTATAAAGTTCGCGGATGCGCTCTTCAAACACTTTGACCGCAAACAGATTATCCGTGGGGATATCAAAAAAGCCCTGTATCTGACCCGCATGAAGATCAACCGTCAGCACACGGTCAGCGCCGGCAGTGGTGATCAGATTGGCCACCAGTTTGGCCGAGATCGGCGTGCGTGGCCCGGCCTTGCGGTCCTGACGAGCATACCCAAAATACGGGATGACAGCGGTCACCCGGCTGGCCGATGCACGGGTAAGCGCATCAATGGTAATCAGCAATTCCATGAGATTGTCGTTGGCGGGATTGGCCGTCGACTGGATAACAAACACATCCTCCCCGCGGACATTCTCCTCAATCTCAACAAAGACTTCGCCGTCCTTAAAGGTGCGGATATCGGCTTTGCACAGGCTGGTATCGAGCCGTGACCCGATATCTTCACTTAGCGCCCTGTTGGAATTGCCTGCGATCAGTTTCATCACCGCCCTCTTGATCTATGGCGCACCAGCGGCGCCCACCCCCTGCTGCGGCGTTTCATGGCGGTTCTTTCACATGATGGCAAGACCCGGCGCAGGGGGGAATTTTTCGCCGTGTTAAAGCACGCCAATGGCTCGGAAATAAAGCGGCGCGATAAGCGTATAAACAAGCCAAATCACCAGGATTAACGGGCCGCCCACGCGCAGGAAATCGGCGAATTTATAGTGGCCCGGCGTCATGACGAGGAGGTTGGTCTGGTAAGCAACAGGCGTCGCGAAAGAACAATTCGCCCCGAAAATTACCGTTAACGCCAAAACATGCGGGTCCATCCCGATGGAGGTTGCGGCGCTCACCGCAATGGGCATGAACAAAACCGCGGTCGCATTGTTGGACAGCACATTCGTTACGCACGCGCAGACAATGAAAAACGCAGAGATCAAAAAGACCGGCCCTAAACCGGCAGCAGCGCTCGCCAGTCCCTGGCCGATCAGCATGGCCCCGCCGGTGCGCTCAAGCGCGATACCCATGGCGAGCGCAGCACCGATGAGCAGATAGATACGCCGGTCGATGGCACGGGCCGCCTGGCGCACATTGAGGCAGCCGCTGGCCACCATTGCCGCTGCCCCGGCAATGGCAGAGATCGAGATTGGCACGAGACCACTGGCCGTCGCGATAACAACGCCAGCAAAAATCAAACTGGCAATTCGCGCATTGGACGGGTCCGGTAGGTCCTTCATTGAGGTTTCAAGGAGCAAAATATCGCGGTCTGCGCGCAGGGCCCGCACATCGCGAATATCCCCAACGATGAGGAGGACGTCGCCAGCCTCCAGCCTTATCGTATTCATGCGGGCACGGATCATCCGGCTGCGCCGCTCAATCCCCAGGATCACGCAATTGGTCTGATAGTGAAAGCCAATCTGCGCAATCGACCGCCCAATCATGCGCGAGCCCGGCGCCACTATCGCCTCAACCATGGTCAGTTGCGTGGAGCGCTGGGCGGGCGCACCTTCAATTTCAAAAGAGATATCGGCCATAAGGCCTTCGAGGATTTCCGGTTTCGCCTTCAAAAGACTGGTCAGCGTCGCACGGGTTGCGGCCACGATGATCACGTCATGGACCTGAAACGCAAAATCATCATAAGGTGGCAAGATCGCCTTATCACGCCGCTGGATCATCCGTACAGTGACATCGGGAAGGTCGGGGAATAAACCCGATACAGTTCCCTTACCGATGAGGGGGTGCCCCTGAGTAATCTCAATCTGGGCGATGAAATGCTTGCCATCGCTCGGTGTCTCTTCGGGCCGTTCTTTGTTGACGCGGTCGGGCATCAAATAACGCCCCGCAAACATCATATAAACAATCCCCGCCATGGCGAGGATGACGCCGATGGGGGTCAATTCAAAAAATCCGATTTCCCCGCCCGTGGTGGCGCGGTAGGACTCGGCGGCCAGCATATTGGTTGACGAGCCAATGATTGTTGTCATGCCGCCAAAGATCGACAAAAACGACAACGGCATCATCAAGCGCGAGGCTGGGATTTTCCGCTCATTGGCGATCGCCGCAATGATGGGGATGAACATCACAACCACGGGCGTGTTGTTCAAAAATGCGCTCACAACCATGACAATGAGAAAAATCACCGCGGTCATCAAGAGCGGGCGTTGCTCATGCCAGCGCAAGAGATATTCCGTGGGATGCTCCAACGCGCCCGACTGAAACATCCCCTGACCGATAATCAGGAGGCCGAGAATGGCAAACAGCGCAGGGCTAGCAAAACCGGCCAGAAGGGTCGCCATGTCAAGCGGCCCTTTGGTTTGGGCGTCCAGCGGCAAGGGCGCAAAATGAAACAGCAGCAATAACGCAATCAGCACCGCCGCGGAGACAATCTCCAGCGACAAACGCTCGGTCGTGTATAAAACGATCGTCACCAGGATGATCGCCATCGTGGCCCACATTTGCCACGGGGTGCTGGATATTAACTCAATCATAAGTCCCTAGGTTGCCGTGATTTTCAGGCCGGTGCTAGGGGGTTGGTTGAGGCGGGGTTGCAGCCGGGCCCAGACCATTGGGTCGGCCAGCACATTGACCAACACCTTAACCAGTGCGGGCCCCGCACCACCGCATTTACATTTGCCCCATGGGCCGCTAACCGGCAGTCTGTTTGTTTGCGGGGCCTTGCCCGTTGGGCAGGATAAAGGATGGCGCGGGCGATGACCCAGGACGATAACACAACACCACCAACGCCCGGCATCGCGCTGGATATTCACCGCCCGCTGAAAGATGCGTTCGGGCGCTTTGCCACGGGCATCACCGTCGCGACCTGTCGCAATGCCGAGGGCGCAACCGTGGCAATCACCGTGAATTCGTTCACGTCGGTCTCGCTGGAGCCGCCGCTAGTGCTGTGGTGTTTGGAGACCAAGGCGCGCACCTATGATGATTTTATGGCCGCCGACAGCTATGGCATCAGTGTTCTGCGGGCGGATCAACGGGCCTTGTCCGACCGGTTTGCGGGCTACCCGGCGCCTGGCTCAACCCCACCGGCCATGCGTGATGGCCCCACCGGCGCGCCTTTGCTGGAGGATTGCATCGCGCGGTTTGATTGCCGCATCGTTGACCGTCACCCGGCCGGTGACCATGTAATCCTGATCGCTGAAGTGGTCGATTTCCACAGCGAACCGGGCGCGCCGCTGGTCTATTTTTCGAGCACCTATATGGAAGGGTTCAGCCCCTGAGCCCGCGGGGCCCTTTCCCCCATGGGCGCATCGCCGTACCCTTCGGTCCATGGCAATGCTGCTCACCTATTTCCGTTTTGTGCTGATTATCCCGTTCGCGGTCTGCTTTTTTGTGCCGCCGGGGGCCCTGTCGGTATGGGCGATGCCAGCGGCGTTGATCCTGTTTGCGCTTGCGGCCGTGACGGATTTTCTTGATGGCTGGGTGGCGCGCCGGTTTGATCAGACCTCGGCGCTGGGCGCAGCGCTTGATCCCATTGCGGATAAGGCGCTCATCGTCACGGCCTTGATCCTCTTGGTTGAAACCGGCGCGCTCACCGGCTTTGGCAGCTTAGGGGCGTTGGTCATTATCGCGCGCGAAATTATTGTCTCGGGCTTGCGCGAAGCCCTGGCCCCGCGCGGGCTGACGCTCCCCGTGACGGGCCTTGCCAAAGCAAAAACCGCCGCGCAAAGCCTCGCCATTGCTGCGCTCCTTGCCGCGGTCCCCGGCGGGGTTTTACCCATGCTCACCGGGGCAACGCACAGCACGGCGGACGCCATTGCCATGGCGCTTTATGGGCTGGCGGTGATCCTTACAATTTACACGGGGGCGGGCTACACTTGGCAGGCTGTCAAACTGTTGAGGGAAACCCCATGAGCGCATCTGGCCTGGCCCGCGCCACCGGGACAGTGGATGAACATGCACCCCATCTGCTGGTTGTCGATGATGATGACCGGATCCGTGACCTATTGCATCGCTATCTGACAGACCATGGCCTGCGCACCAGTCTTGCCGCCAATGCGCGCGAGGCCCGCCGTCTTTTGGGCGCAGTGGATTTCGATCTTTTGGTGCTTGATGTAATGATGCCCGGCGAGTCTGGCTTTGACCTCACGGAGAAAGTCCGGGCCGCGTCCAATGTGCCGATCCTGCTGCTTACCGCCCGCGGTTTGCCGGAAGACAGGATTGAGGGACTGGAACGCGGCGCCGATGATTATTTGCCCAAACCGTTTGAGCCGCGCGAGCTATTACTGCGCATCCACGCTTTGCTCCGCCGGGCCGGGCCGTTGCGCGAAAAGCAAAAAATCCTCACCTTCGGGCGGTGCAGTTTTGAACCCGAACGCGGTGAATTGCGGCGGGCAGGTAACCTGGTAAAACTGACCGCGAGCGAGCTTGCCCTTTTGCGCGCGCTCTGCCGCAAACCGGGCGAAGTCATTTCGCGTATCGCCCTTGCAGAGCAAACCCACACAACATTGGAGCGCACCATTGATGTCCAGGTGACGCGTCTGCGCAAAAAGATCGAAGATGATCCGCGTACGCCCATCTATCTGCAAACGATGCGTGGTGTCGGCTATGCGCTGATTACGGATTAATCAAGAATGCTGCGCCGGTATATGCCCAAAAGCCTTTATGCCCGCACGGTGCTGATCGTCATTCTGCCGATCTTTTTGATCCAGTCCTTTGTAACCTATTTCTTTTTTGAACGCCATTGGGAGCTAGTGACCGCAAACCTGTCGGCCAATGTGGCTGGGCAAATTGCCCTCCTTACCCGGGAGTTTCAAGATGCACAAAGCCGGGGCGACCAGGACACTGTGTTTGACCGCGCCAATGCCGACCTTGCCATTGCCATGCGGTTCGAGCCGCAAAAAGGCCTACCTGAAAAAGATAAGCTGTCGGTGTTCAACGTTTATAACTCAACCTTTGACCGGGAGCTTTCGGCGCGGCTGATTAATCCCTACTGGTTCAATACCTCCAGCTGGCCCGCCTATGTGGAGGTGCGTGTGGCGGTGAATGATGGTTATCTGGTTTTCCTGCCATTACGCGAGCGAGTATTTGCCACCACCGGGCCAATCTTTGTTTTGTGGATGATCGGCGTGACCGTCTTAATCGGCTGGGTTGCCATTGTGTTTTTACGCAATCAGGTACGCTCCATCCTGCGGCTTGCCCATGCGGCGGAAGCGTTTGGGCGTGGGCGCGACGTCCCGGACTACCGGCCCACCGGGGCGACGGAGGTGCGCCGCGCGGGCTATGCATTTATGGCCATGCGTGAACGGATCAAACGCCATATTGGTCAGCGCACGGATATGCTGGCCGGCGTTTCCCACGATTTGCGCACGCCCTTGACGCGGCTTAAGCTGTCCCTGGCCATGTTGCCCGATAGCAAGGACGTTGCCGAGACGCGCAAAGATGTGGACGAGATGGAACGGATGCTCGATGAATATCTCGCCTTTGTGCGCAATCAATCCATTGAGGAAGAAACCGAAAGCATCGCCATGGGCCCGTTCCTGCGCCAGATTACCGAGCAAATGCATCGGGCGGGCCGCACCTTGGAACTGGGCCCCATTAAGGAAATGACTGCCGATATCCGCCCGGCGGCGGTGAAACGCGCCGTTGAAAATCTTATTAATAATGGTGCGCGCCATGCCAGCCATGTGTGGCTGTCGCTCAAATTGGCAGAGGGACATCTCGAAATCATCGTCGACGATGATGGCCCCGGCATTCCCCCTGATCAGTATGAGGAGGTTTTCAAGCCGTTCACCCGTCTTGATGCGGCCCGTAACCAGAATGAAAGCGGCGTCGGCCTTGGCCTCGCCATGGTCAGAGATATCGCTCGCGGCCATGGCGGCGCCGTAGAATTGTCCAACGCACCCCAGGGCGGTTTGCGCGCTGTGCTCCGGTTGCCCGTATAGGATATCCGCGAGAAGGGTTTGATTGGCGGGTAAATATACCTCTTAATCCGCCCACCGAGGATTATAAATTGATTGCCTTAACAAGAAACGCCATGGACCCCGTGATCAAGCCACGGGGAGGCGAGGAGGCACGACTCACCCCCCTGCCCCGCGCACCGTGTGGTACCCTTATGAGAGATCCTTGTCTGGATTCGTCGGCGTTCTGCCATTCGCCATGAGTGGGGCCGACAACCCTTCGAGGCTGGTGCCATCAATACCCAACTCTTTCATCAGCGCGTCAATCACCGGCGCCTGGCTGCGATAACGCAGCGCAGCCGATACGGCCTGATCAGCAACACCGCCCTGCCCAGCGCTCGCATTGTCACCGGCGACGCCGCCGCCATTGAGCCCATCAAGCTGAAGGATCTTAATCCCGTCAATATTCTCAATAGGTTTCACCGACTGGGCGATAATTTCGGGCATGGCTTCTATCAGCGCCATTTTTACCTGCATGGCGATTTGTTCCGTAGACAGCGTATTACTCGCCTCATTGACGGCACGTTTACCATCGGCCTCCACATCATAGGTTGCGGCAAGCGCGGCGGCTTTGAGTTTTTCAGCCTCAGCAGCAGCCTGCGCCTCAATGGTTTGTTCTTTGGCGCGGCCCTCGGCAGCAATTTTAAGCGCATCGGCCTGGTCGAGTGAGGCTTTCTTTTCCGCCTGCGCGGCAACCGTCACGGCAATGGCTTTTTGCTCGGCGGCTTTACGCGCCTCGATCAGTTCAATTTCCTTATCACGTGCGGCCGCGGCCGTTTCGCGCGCCGAGATCACGTCCTCTGCCGCTGCGGCGGCGATGGCGCGGGCCTTATCGGCTTCAGCATCGGCCACCGATTTTTCCCGCGATTTTTCGGCAATGGCGATATCTTTTGCCTGTTCTGCCAAATCGATCTGCTTGACCTTTTCAACCGCTGCCGCCTCAATCGCCCGTTGGCGGGCAATGTCTTTTTCTTCAACAATACGTAGCTTTTCTAACTCCGTTTCGCGTACCAATTGCTCGGCGAGGATGCGCGCTTGTTCGGCCTCGCGCTCACGTTCGGCTTGTTCCTTGGCAACTTCTGCCGCCTGAGCCGCGGCGCGCACGGCAATCTCGCGCTCCTGGTCAAGACGCGCATATTCCTGATCTCTCGAAATTGTCAGTCGTTGTTGTTTGGCTTCAAGGTTTTTACGCTGGATCAGAACTTCGGTTTCCTGTTCGATATCGTTCCGCTTTTTGCGGCGCTCTTCGATTTCGGCTGTGAGTTTCGTCAACCCCTCCGCATCGAACGCATTATCGGGATTGAAATACTCCTTGTTCGTCTGATCGAGACCGGTGAGCGAGACGGACTCAAGTTCCAGACCGTTTTTCAGAATATCCTCGGAGACCGCCGCCTGGACTTTTTGGACAAAGCTGACCCGTTGTTCGTGCAATTCCTCCATGGCCATTTCCGCCGCAACCGAACGCAACGCATCAACGAACTTACCCTCAACCAGCTCCTTAAGAAGGCGCGGTTCGATGGTGCGGCGGCCAAGCGTTTGGGCTGCATTGGCAATGGACTCAACTGTTGGCTGGACGCGAACATAAAACTCCGCCTGCACATCAACCCGCATACGGTCCTTTGTGATCAGGGCTTGCTCATTAGACCGGCGAACCTCCAGCCGCAGCGTATTCATATTTACCGGGATCACCTCATGGAGCACTGGGAACACCAAGGCACCGCCATTCATGATTACCTTTTGACCGCCAAAGCCCGTACGCACAAAGGAAAGCTCTTTTGATGAGCGCCGATAGAGCCGCGCAAAGATAAGCCCGATGGCGACAAACGCCACAATAATCGACAGCAGTACCGAACTAATCCCCGGCAAAAAATTGATCATATCCAAGATGAAAAGCTCCCTCTTTGTTTGTGAACGGATTGCTACGGCTGATTAAATCCCGGTAGCAACAAAAGCATCAAAATCTTCAACACCGCGATAAACCGCCCCTAAACGGCTGACGATCACAAGCTGTGCGCCCTGAACGGCAATGTCGTCATCCGTATCCGGCTCAATCAGGATATAGTGCGTTTTGCCAAACGGGCCTTTTACCTTTGCTTCGGCGGGGTGACCCCGGCGGGCTTCCCCGCGAATGACGGTGGCGGTCCGCCCCACAAACTGGTTCTGGCTCGCCGCCTCTGAATATTCACCCGGGATCAGCCGCGCAATCGTCAGACCAACCGACCGGGTCGCCGGCAAGGCCGCAAAACCCGCAAGTATGGCCGGCAATATCACCGGCAAGGGCCCGCCGAGAAGCGCACGCGCAACCGATTGAGCCACAAAACCCACCACCCCAAACGCGGTTAAAAACACGATCAAAATAACGAGACTTGGTACCTTGCCAACGCACAACCAGGCCAGCGCATTCTGAAGAAACGATGGCCCATCAGCCGCCTCCCCACCCATATCGCCATCAATGTCCGCATCGAAATCGGCATCAATATCAGGCAGCACGCTTTCCAATGCCTGAGAGGCTGACAGACCGGCTAATGCCGAGGCCACCTCAACAATGGCCAGAAAAAAGACAAAACCGATGGCAAGACCAAAGGGCGCAAAAGCCGGATCAACAAAAAGATCAACCAATGGAAAAAGCCCCCTTGCCCTTTACAATACCACCGCGGCGAAACGCGCCGTCGCATAAGTCTTCGCCGCCGCAAGAGCGACCGCAATCCTTACACAGCACAATATTACTAATGATCACCCACCATTAAGAATTGGGAATTTTTAGCCGATTTTCAAGGGTGACCCCCGCAAATCGTTCCGCCGATATCCTTTCCCACGCTGGACGCCAATTTGCTGATCCGGTAGACCAAGCCCCTCGCGCCTCTACCCACTGGAAAGCTCCGATGCAATTTTCTGCCGAACAAGACCGCGCCCTTAGCGCCGTACGGGACTGGCTGCGCAAAGGCGAAACGCCGGTCTTCCGGCTGTTCGGCTATGCGGGCGCGGGCAAGACGACACTTGCCCGGCATATTGCGGAGCATACGGACGGTGATGTTGCCTTTGCCGCATTTACGGGCAAGGCCGCCTATGTGATGCGCGCCAAGGGTTGTCCCGGGGCAACAACCATCCATAGCCTGATCTATCGGCCCACGGGCGAAGATGATGGCGAGGATGGGCCAAGCTTTACCATCCGCCGCGATGCACCGGCGGCCAAGGCCGACCTGATCATCATTGATGAATGTTCCATGGTTGATGAGGATCTGGGCCGGGACCTTTTGACCTTTGGGACACCGGTTCTCGTCCTTGGCGACCCGGCGCAATTGCCCCCCGTTAAAGGGGGCGGTTTTTTCACCGAGGCAGAGCCCGACTTTATGCTGATGGAGATCCATCGTCAGGCAGCGGATAATCCGATCATCCGCTATTCCATGGATATTCGCGCTGGCCGCGACACCGACGCCAGCGGCGAGGCGCTGACTTTTCTAACGAAGCGCGATATCGACGCCGACGTAATCCTTGATTGCGATCAGGTCTTGGTGGGTACCAATAAGACCCGGCGCAACTTCAATATGCGGATCCGCGAGCTCAACAACCACACCGACCCCGACCCGGAAGTTGGGGAGAAGCTCGTCTGCCTCCGGAATAATAAAAAGAAGGGCCTTCTCAATGGCGGCATTTGGGAGGTCAGCTTGAAGAAAAGCCCACGCGGGACAAAGTCGCGCCTGATCGTCAAGCCCGAAGAAGGCGGCAAGCCCGTGACCATCAATGTGCCTACACGGTTCTTTACCGATGGTGCTGAAAGCGTCCCCTTTGCCCAGCGGCGCAATGCCGACGAGTTTGATTTTGGCTATGCGCTCACGGTCCACAAGGCCCAAGGTTCCCAATGGGATCATGTGGTACTGTTTGATGAAAGCTGGGCCTTTCGCGAGCACCGCGACCGCTGGCTTTATACCGCCGTGACCCGCGCCGCCGAAAAACTAACCGTTGTGCGCTAGGGCCCTTTTGGTCCCGACCTGTTGCCGCTTGCCCATTGTGACGTTGATTGTGACCGCGTACTCTTGGCGGGACGAAGGGCCCCGGCGGGTCTCACAAAACTGGGATATCCTTGTGGTGGCGTTGCACATCAATTTAACCGATGATGGCGATCCGGTCTGTGCCGGTACGCTTACCCTTGATGGGGAAGCGGGGGGCAACGCCGATGCGCTTCGTCTTGGTACCGATGAAGCCAGTCACGAGCAGCTTTGTCTTTTTCAAACGCGGCATGGATTTGGCCTGCGTGTTTTTGCCGGGGCCGCGCGCCAGTCGGGCGGGTTTTATGACGGCACGGCGATGGCGGGTTCTGTCTTTATACGCCTGCCCACCGCGCTCAGTACCTTTTTGGAAAGCCGGTTGCGCGAGCCCATTACGGCGGGCCCACAATCTCTTTCGCTCAGCGGGAATGATCAGCTTACCCCCGATTGCCCAGCGGCGGGCGGCGCCGGCACCATGCGCCAATCTGGGCGGTCGCGCTATATTGATGACGCACCCATCACCCATGTAATCACCGATGCGCAAATGGATCTACAGCCGGTGGCGGAGGGGGTTGGTGTGCGCCTGACGCTTCGTCTCGCTTCACGTCCGTCCAGCAAGAGCCGCAAGCAGAAAACACCGACAACCGCGACGGCACTTTTTCTGATTGACCATGGCACCCGCCACTTGCGGTTTCGCGGCCGTCTTGATCGGCAACCACGCCAACCGGGCTTACGCCGCGCCTATGCCGGTGACGAGGTACAGACCGACCGGTACGCCATGAACCTCACCCACCCACTCGTCTATAATATGGGCGGTATTTTTGCCCTATGCCCTGCTGGGACCCATCAGCTTTTGTTCTCCGCCAAGGGTACACGGATTAAACCCGTCACGCTGTCGGGATGGGGCTGGGGTACGGTCTATGCCGCCGAAGAAATAACCAACCCCGAAATACTGCACCTGCCTTGGCTGTCGCAACGGTTTATCTGTGAGGCGCTGACCATGTTGGGCCAGCGTGATGGCCGCAAACGTCTTGTGGCAACCATCAACCGAAACGAAAAAACGCTCGGTACACTGACGCCCTCTACCCCTCGCGGCGGCAATAAGAGTGCGCCGCAAACACTGACCCGCGTCAATACGCAATTCATGCTCGACAAGCTTGGCCTCACCATTGCGCTACACGCCGCGCCCGCAGGCACCGACCACTCTCCCTATGAGCGCACCCTCCTCCTCCCCTGGGAAGTATTGATCCTGCGCGATTTTGACCTTGACCCAGGCCTGATTGAATAGGTGCAACCACACCCGGTTCACCAAACTATTGTCAGGGCCCACTGCCTAAAAAATAAAGTCATAGCCTCTTTCATAGCGCTTTACCGCCCAAAAACGCCAACCACCTCCACATGCGGGCTGTGGGCGAACTGATCGACCAGTGTGAGCGCTTGGAGGGTAAAACCACCCTTGGCCAGAAGCCGCGCGTCGCGGGCGAAACTTTTTGGGTTGCAGGAAACATAGACGAGGCAGGGGACGGTGCTCTCGGCAATCTGTTTGACCTCGGCGGGGGCGCCGGCGCGGGGCGGGTCCAGGACGATGGCGGTGAACCGGTTTAATTCATCGGCTAATAGGGGTTGGCGGCAGAGGTCCCGGGCGTTGGCGGTGAGCGGTTTCAACCCTTGGTAATGACGATGGGCATGAACCAGAGCGTCAATACCGGGCGCATCATTGTCGGCGGCATAAACCTGATGGTGCCGCGTGATTGGCAAGGAAAATGTACCGCATCCGGAGAATAAATCGGCAACTAAAGCGCCTGGCTTAATGGCGAAGCTGGAAAGGCCAGCCGCGACCAGATCAATCAGACTTTCCTGGCCCGCGCGGCTTGCCTGTAAGAAAGCCCCTGGCGGGATAGCAACGGGGATATCGTCAACCAAGACCATGGGCGCCTCATGGGTGATGATGGGCACTCCATTGATCGCGACACGGATGATGTCAAGCATCCGGGCGGCGCGCGCAAACTCTTCTGCTACCATGGGGTCAATTTCTGCGTTGGGTACGTCTGATATATCGAGATCAAACCCGTTGTCGCACTGGGTTAGCCTGATGGTCAGTGTGTTCCAGTGGCGCGGGAGCAGGTGTAAGACCTGAGGCAACTGCTCAATCACGGCAAATAAGGCGGGCGTCACCACCGCGCACATGGTCATGGGCACAATCCGGTGACTGCGCTTTGCCCTGAACCCCACCACAACATCAGCGCCGTGACGCTGTGCCGATAAGGTCACGCGCCGCCGGGCGGCCACCGGCAGGCGCGGGGCGAGGCTCAAGGGTGGCGCGGCAATACCCTCCGCCAATAACGCGTCCATGACCAGGCTCTGCTTCCACAGATCTTCAGCTGCGCGGGTCAAATGCTGAAAGCTACAGCCCCCGCAATCGCCAAACAAAACGCATGGTGGGGGGTATGTGGCGGCGTGCCGGTCCGGCCCCGGCGACACCACGCTCATGAGACGCCCGTGACCATCAACCCGTTTGAATGTCACTAAATCACCGGTTGCCGTATACGGAACAAATACGGGCTGGTCGTCAACCATGGCCACACCGTCGCCCTTATCGCTGAGCCGTTCAATGGTTGCTTCCACCGTCGGGGCGGCGTCGAAATCCGCATCGGTGTGTTTGGCCCGGTGTAGATTGCTACGCGGTTGACGTTTTGCCTTGCCTTTGAAGGGGCCGGAACGATGGCGGTGGCGGCTCATCAATTACCTTCCCGGCTGATGCCACAGCCATGCCCTTTATGGGCGGCGATAAGATATTCGTGGTTGCCATCGCCCCCGGTAATCGGGCTTTCGATAACCGGTTGCGGCCGCCAGCCTTGGGCCCCGAACCAGTCGCCCACTGCGGACAGCATGGCCGCAATCTCATCATCGGGCGCCCGCACAATCCCGCCCCGGCCAATAAAGCCCGGGCCCAACTCAAATTGCGGTTTCACAAGGCTAACCACCGTCGCATCCGCGGGGCAAAGGGCCATGGCAAAGCCCAAGACCTTGCGCATACTGATAAAACTCACATCACAGACAATTAGCGTTGGCGGGCGTGGGACCAGTGCTGATGACAAGGTTTTGGCGTGGGTTGCCTCCAGATTGGTAACGCGGGCGTGGGTTGCGAGGCTGGCGTGCAACTGTCCCCGGCCCACATCAACAGCATAAATATGGCCCGCCCCGCGTCGCAGCAGCGCATCGGTAAACCCGCCCGTTGACGCCCCGAGGTCAAGACAAACCTGCCCCACCGGATCAACCGCATAATGATCAAGGGCATGGTCAAGCTTTATACCACCGCGCGAGACAAAGGGGATAAAGTGATCGCAAAGCTGAATATCTGCCGTCGAAGTAACCGAATGGCTGGGATGCGCGGTTGTTACACCGTCAACGCTCACCCTGCCCGCCTTGATCTCAGCCTGGGCGCGGGCGCGTGACGGGGCCAAACCGCGGGCGACCATGGCGCGGTCTAAACGATCCTTCATCGGATCATCTCACGGGGGGGCTTGCAGGGAAAAATAAGGGCACGGCGCATGGGGGGCGGTGTAGCGCGCCCATGGGGCCCTTGCAAAGACGCGTCAGTTCACTTGAGCGGGCTGGGCGACGTCATCCCGATTGGCCGTAGCGCACGCCAAGCATTTCGTTGCGCATTTCTGCCTCGGCCCGGCGGGCGGTCTCCCCCTGCTTGCGTTCGGAAATTTCAATCAAATGCTCAAGCTTCTTGATTTCGCAATAAGCGGTCTGCAACTCACTTTTTGCCGTTTCCTCGCGCATGGCAAGCTGGTCAAGCGTTGCGGTCATATTGGCCCGTTTTATGCGTGAACGCTTCACAAAATTCGTACTCGCCTCATTGGCGGCAAGCGCAGGATTGGTGGCTTGCATCTTCTCAAGACGATGTTGTTCCTGCAGATCCGCATGGTCCAGTTGCGCCAGCGCCGTTTCGGTGCTCGATCGCGAAACCCGGATTGCCGCCAGATCGGCATTGATGCGATCGGCCTCGAGGCGTGCCACCTTCAGCAGCTTTTGAACCGAGTGTGCCAGGCGGTCCGATGATCCCATGAAACTTATCCCTCACTTGCGGTGCACGTCTTCACCAAATCGCTCAGTGTCGGTGCACCCATCCCTCTCAAGTCAGGTGCAGCATCGCGGGTTTGGGTTAAAAACTCTTCAAGATGGGGCCAAAAATTGATCGCGTCGTCGAGCGCCGGGTCGGTACCGGGGTTGTAGGCGCCAATCCGGATCATGTCTTCCATATCGGTATAGATCGCCACCATGGCCCGCGCTTTGCGGTAAGCGTCACGGGCCTCGCCCGCCAATAGATCGTCGACGGACCGCGAGAGGCTTTTCAGGATATTGACCGCGGGAAACCGCCCCCGCTCGGCAATCTTGCGGTCGAGCACCACATGGCCATCAAGACTGGCCCGGCAATGGTCAGCAACCGGCTCATTGGGATCATCCCCCTCCACCAGCACGGTGAAAAGCCCGGTAATATAGCCCGTGGGGGCGTCGCCCCCATCGCAGCCCCGATCCCAGCCAGGTCCGGCCCGCTCCAACAGGGCGGGTAACAGGGCAAAGACCGACGGGGTAAACCCGCGCGCCGCCGGGGGCTCGCCCGCCGCCAAACCGATTTCGCGCTGGGCCGTGGCCATGCGGGTCAGACTATCCATCAGGCACAGGACATGTTTGCCCTGGTCGCGAAAATGCTCCGCCAGGGCCATGGCCAGCAAGCCCGCCTGACGCCGCATAAGTGCAGGCTGGTCAGCCGTTGCCACGACAACAATGGTGTTTTCGAGCCCGGCCGGGCCCAGATCACGGTTGATAAATTCGCACACCTCACGGCCACGCTCCCCAATCAAGGCGATAATCCGCACATCACACCGGGTGTGGCGCGCCAGCATACCCAACAGCGCCGACTTACCGACCCCGGCGCCGGAGAAGATTCCCAGCCGCTGACCGGCCCGAGCCGGGGTAAAACTGTCGAGCGCGCGGACACCAAAATGTACCGGCGGGCCAAGACGCGCGCGCATGGTAGCAGGTATTGGTGGGGCAGGCATGGGAGGGCTACCGACGAGCGGGCCCTTGTCATCAATCGGCGCACCAAGGCCATCAACAACCCGGCCAAGCCAACCGGTCACCGGCGTCGCAGCGGTATACGGACGATCAAACACAACCCGGTCTCCGCACCGCACGCCGGTAAGCGCACCGAACGCCATGGCCGTGGCCCGGCCTGCACCCACAGCAACAATTTCCCCGTGGAGCGGGGCCCTGTGTGCCCTGTCCGGCTCATGACCCGCTGCCGGCAGGCGAACCCGCGCCCCAAGGCTCAACAAGCCCAGAGCATCGCTCACCTCAAGACTATTGGCATTGACCGCCAGCACCCGGCCCGAACAGGTCAGATCAGGCGCCGATAAAAGATCATGGGCCAGCATGGGTTTTGACGGCCTTTTCTGTTGGTCTTTGAGCAGTAGTGTCATCGCGAAAAAGGCCCCGGCGTGCCAATCAAAAACTTGGCAAAAATTGAAACGACTTATTGAGGGAGCTTAATTCACCCGACTTAAAGACGCGTAAACTGGTAAAGGCCACGCCCAGGGGTTGCACCCGCGCGCGAACAGGCGAACCTTAATGAATATCGCGAATTCGGCGTGGTGACGCGGGCCACCCATTAAGGGTGCTAAGCATTGCTTTAACGCAACCAAAACAATGCGCAGACTGCGATAAGGAAATTAACCTTTATGAAAGGTAATGAAGGTTAACATCGGGCTGTAAAAAGAAGGGCACGCATCATTATCGGGACAGTATTGGCGTTGATTGGGGGATCAAAGCCAGCCGGATAATGCTAGCGAGCAGCCATGACAGGAGATGGGCCATGCGCGTATTGCTGATTGAAGATGACAGCGCCACAGCACAAAGCATCGAGCTGATGCTGAAATCAGACGGATTTAATTGCTACACCACCGACCTTGGTGAAGAGGGTGTCGATCTGGGCAAAGTCTATGACTATGACATCATTCTGCTCGATCTGAACCTGCCGGATATGACCGGTTTTGACGTGTTAAAATCGCTGCGTGTTGCAAAGGTGAATACGCCGATCCTGATCCTCACCGGTCAGGGCGATATCGAAACAAAGGTCCGCGGCCTTGGTTTTGGCGCCGACGATTATATGACCAAACCGTTCCACAAGGACGAACTGGTCGCGCGGATCCACGCCATCGTGCGCCGCTCCAAAGGTCACGCCCAATCGGTGATCAATACAGGCGCGCTGTCGGTAAACCTTGATGCCAAAACCGTTGAAGTGAATAGCCAGCGCGTGCATCTGACGGGTAAAGAATATCAGATGCTGGAGCTTCTCTCCCTGCGCAAGGGCACAACGCTCACCAAGGAAATGTTTCTCAACCATCTCTATGGCGGCATGGACGAGCCGGAACTCAAAATCATTGATGTCTTTATTTGTAAGCTGCGCAAAAAATTGAAGGCGGCCAGCGGTGAGGACTATATCGAAACGGTCTGGGGCCGCGGCTATGTGCTGCGCGATCCAGCCGAAGAGCCCGCGGCGCTTAGCGCCTAAGCTGGCCCACAAAGTCGGCATTTTTGCCGAGGGGACGAATAATAACCATAAGCGTGCAAACGCATTTCAGACTTCAAAAATGCCGTTGGTTCGCCAGCGGCATTTTTTTCGCGCTGGCGTTGAAGGTTGGCTCAATACGTTCTGGGGCACGCGGGTGCCAGTCGCCTAGGGCGGTGTGCCCTTGGCGTCTTTATCGTCATCACAAGGGGGACGTAGATTTTTATCGGTATGTGAGAGGAAATCATAATCGCCATGATTGACCAGTGAAGCGGCTGACCGGGCACCTGTTTCATCATCAGTGACTTCGCAATCAGCGCCCTTCACCGTAAACCGCAACGCCTGATCTCGCCGGATCATACCCTGCCCCTTCATCCGCAGCGCCCGGGTGATCGCAAGAATCCCGAACTGGTCCGCCAGCTTTAAGGGGAGCAAGGACGGGGGCAAACGCTCTGTCGTATAGTCGGGGGATTTGCGCGCGCTGCGCATGACAAAGGCCCGCGGCGTTAAGGCGTAGCCCATGAGCCGCGATGCAATCACGGTTAATTGGGTAATCGCCCGGATCAGAACAAAGCCAAGATCGCCCTTGCGAAGCGGTGTAAACCGCAACCAACGATGGCAATAGGCACTGAGCGCAAAGCAATCATCCGCTTACAGCCAGATGAGGTGTAAGCGCGGATCGATGCCGTCAAGATCATCATTGTCTACCATGGCGGAACCTTATCCCGGTCCGGACAAGCGGGGATAACTATCCCCGTCTTCTGGCGCACGGGTTTGAGGCGATACCGCCAGAGAACAAAGCAGGCGGCCCTCCCTTCCGTCTCTGCGGGCCACCTCTCCTGATCATTTCAACCGGCTTTTTGCCTACAATAACGGTGCACTGGCCCCCTGGCAGGCGCGCCAGCCAGCCGTTTCAACTCCCAAATAAAAACCCCGGCACCACACGGGCACCGGGGTTTCAAATCCTTATGCAGAGCTTTTAGAAGATAAAGTCAGATGCATCGAGGTCAGCCATATTCACACCGGTGAGCGTGATCGTGTTGCCGCCATCCGTGATCACTGAATCACCGCCAACCATGGAGAGGTGGTTGGCCACGAGGTCCGCGAAGTTGGTGATACCGGTTACCAGGGACAGATCGATTTTTTCGGCGTTATTGAACTCTTCGAAATCGGTAATAACGTCGGCGCCAAAGCCATTGCCGAAAACAAACGTATCAGCATTGATGCCGCCCGTTAGAATGTCATTTCCATTGCCACCATCGATGATATCGAAACCACCGCCACCGTTCAGATTATCGTTCTGTCCGTTGCCGCGTAGTGTATCGTTACCGCCTTCGCCAATAAGCGTATCATTACCAAAAGAGCCAAGGACGCTATCGTTTCCGGCACCGCCATTCACTATATCATCATCAAGGTCGCCACTAAGCGTATCATCACCTAGATCGCCATTGACCGTGTCGTTGCCAGCACCACCGAATAGAAGATCACCATCTTGGCCGCCAAAGAGACGATCGACACCGTTGCCACCGCTGATTGTGTCAACGCCAGTCCCGCCAAACAGGGAGTCAGCGTTATCGCCACCGTTGATCGAGTCGTTGCCAGCGCCGCCATTGATGGTGTCAAAACCACTCTCGCCACTGACAAAGTCATTGCCGTCGTTTCCTTCGAGAGAATCGTTCTGACCGCCACCGATTACGGTATCGTTTCCATCACCGCCCATCAGGAAGTCGTTCCCGAACGAGCCAACGACATTATCGTTTCCAGCACCGCCATCAACAGTATCGTCACCAATATCACCGCCGAGTTGGTCGTTACCTTCACCACCGTCAAGGACATCATTACCTTGACCGCCGCGCAACGTATCCATGCCCTCGTTGCCAAACAGGGTATCTTCACCAGCAAACGTCCGTACACGGTCATTACCAGCACCACCTGAACCAACGTCGTTGCCGCCGCCGGCTTCGATCGTATCATTACCGAAGAAGCCATTAATCGTGTCATTCCCCGCGCCGCCGATCAGCGTATCGTCACCGCCTGCGCCTTTTATGGAGTCATTGCCAAACCCGCCAATAAGGACGTTGGCGTCATCTGACATATCGCCTGTGGTTGTCGCAAAGAGCGTTCCGGAGAGCGTGTCGTTACCAGAACCACCATTGATGGTGTCGGCGCCAAAACCGCCATTGAGCTGATTGGCACCTGCGTCGCCTGTCAGAATATCCGCAAAGGCTGTACCGGTGACGTTTTCAAATTCCGTGGCGGATTCGCTTTGGGTTTGACCGATATTTTCGATCAGCCCCGTCACTAAAGAGTAGCGCAAAGCGGATGTATTTTCTGACAGATCAAGGAGGTCCAAGCCGTCACCACCGATGATCGTATCGTTAAAGCCGGTACCCGCGATTACATTGAATGTGTCGTTGTCGGCTCCAAGGTCAAAAAACTGAGATCCAATACCGCCAAACGCCACATCATTACCGGCGCCGCCAATAACACTATCGTCGCCGCTTGATTCAAGAATGCGATCGTTTCCGTTGCCGCCAACAATGGAGTCGTTACCGGAACCACCATTGAGCGTGTCGTTACCGTCATTGCCGAAAAGGTTATCATTTCCCGAACCGCCGAGAACCGAATCATTGCCGGCGTCGCCGCTAACGGTGTCATCGCCGCTCCCGCCGTCGATTGTGTCACTACCCGTACCAAACGGTATGCCAAACGTGCCGAATGTACCGCCGGTCAGAATATCATTGCCAGCGCCGCCCAAAAGGCTGTCATCGCCATCGCCGCCTTCGAACGTATTGTTTTCGGCGCCACCGGTGAAGCTATCATTGCCGGTGCCACCCTCGATGGCTTCAAAATTCATAATGACATCATTGCCGCCGCCGCCGATAGAAGCAGTACCAGCCGCAAGGTCGACCGTTACGTCGTCAGAGGCATTGGTAAAATCAAGGCGATCAAACCCGGCGCCCCCGTCAAGGGTGTCACCACCCTGACCAAAGCCGGAGCCGAATTCATAAGTATCGGTACCATTACCAAGGTCAATGTCATCAACACCAAACCCTTCGATAACCCGGTCATTACCGTCGCCCGCTTCAACGGTGTCATCTCCAAGGCCGTCCATGATGAGATCGTTATCCGACCCCCCGACAATACTGTCGTTTCCAGCACCGCCATTAAGCGTTGAACGATCATTACTGCCTACAATTGTGTCATTGCCGCTTCCGGTGGAAATAACATCCTCACCACCGATGCCTTTGATAAAGTCAGCACCCGCACCAGTGGTGATCGTATCATCTCCGGCGAAAATCTCCTCAACAAACTCCCCTGTTGTCCCGCCCAATTCGCCGGCGTCGGCGCTCAGTCCAGTAATTGTATAATCGGAACTACCGTCATCATTGTCGAGATCAACCGTAATCATTGTGACGGTTCCCGCGATGAGCGTGGTCCCACTGAATACAAATCCAGACCCAAACAGGCTGATATCGTGTCCACCGCTCGTGATGTAAGAATAGAACGAACCGCTAAAAGCGCCGTCCACACTATCAAAATCATATTCCGGGCTGGCGATGCTAAAATTGACGTCGTCTGAGGCGATAAGCCCTGGAGCGTTAATGGTTACCATGGTTTTTGTCTCCCAACGTTTTGCTTGCGGTACGATTTTACATTCTCGTTCGTACCAGGATCAATGTTTCTCTCTCCCCCCCTGCTAACCTGACCGCGTTGAGCAAAATCCAGGCAAACTGAGGGTCGTTACTTGATTGCAACGGGCAACCAAGCGCCAGGCGGACGCAAAATCTTTACCGATGCCCCGCAAAGGGTTCGATTGTTATCTTCCAGGTTTTTGAGTGTAAGGCTTTGGCTCTCCCCGCCCCAGCCCCGCTAACTCTCCTAACCGCGATAAATCGCGTCCCACAAATTGGGTAGCAAAGCGCAGATAGGTTTTCAATTGCGATCCCTCCCCCAAATTGGGGGAGAAACTGTCCCAAATTTTAAGGACAGGCCGCGTATTGGGCCGCGGGCGCGCGAAAAGATGCCAACAAAAACAGCTTAGCGGTGTTTCGCCAGAAATTCATTGACCGTCAGCTCCACCGGGCGGGTGCGCCCATCGCGGTAAAACCGTTTGGCAAAAACAAGCCGATGGGGTGCGCAAAACGGACGAAGTTGTTGCAGGATATAGCGGTTAATCTGATTATTGTCCGCCCCCCACGCATTAATGATAAAACAATCGCCGGCGCGGCTATCTGCGGAACTGATCTCTCCGCGATTGGCCATCCAGGCTTTGGCTTTGTCTTCGGTCGTTAATGCCCAGCCCACAAAACCAACAGCACGCTCCCCGTCAAGCACAAAAAAATAGTGCTTTCGGTTCACCTGACCGGTCAGTATGCGTGACCACATGCCAAACGGTTGCGCCGCAAAGCTGGGCTTTGTCATCATATAGCTGACTGCCCGGCCAAGGGCCGCATAAGGATTAGCATCCTGATAAATACGCAAACGCGCCGTTAGATCGCTTTGCTCTCTACCCTGATCGTCAGCTGCACCGCTTACCATGCGCCTCTCCTTTTGCCGTTAATCTGACAGGTCCCATTTGGAGCAGTCTCATGGGCGCAAAGCGAACAGAATTTGGCAAAGCCTGTCAATGACGACGTTTCGCGGGCAACGAACATCGCGCTAACGGCATCAGTTACCTTCGCTAGCCGCGATGACGGGCGCAAGAGCATCCCGCGTTGACGGGATGGCAATGGTCGCAACGCTTTCGCACGCACGCACGGGCGGGCCAGCCAGCCCGTACAAGGTGAAACCGCTCGCCGTTGCGGTGACACTCTCCACCAACTGACCAGCATAATCATGGATCGTGCCAAGAACGTCCCCCTCCTCCACAGGACGACCCTTCGCGCTATGCGGGGTCCAGATACCGGCATGAGCAACCCTGACAGACCGTGTTCCGTCAAAATAGCGATGCGGCCTGGACTTGGGTGCAACAGGGGACTTGGATGCAGCAGGGGTCTTCAGCATACCAAGCGTATGAAGACCGTTCTTAATCCCGGCAACAATGGCGTCCACATGGTGCGGCGCCCGGCTGCCGTTCTGCCCGATTTCCACCAGGATGGTGGGCAAGCCCTGCGCCACCGCTTGCCGGTTAAGAGACCGACCCACATTCACCTGCATTTGTGTATTCATGGAATAGCGAACCAGATTGGGAAACCCCATCGCCTCGACAAATTTGAAGGCCGCCGGATACCCCGACGCCAAAGGCCCCCCATAGACACCCACAAATGCGTCCAGCCACTCCGCGCCGTCACCGCCATGGACATCCAAAACAAAATCCGCCGCCGGAATAAGCCTTGATGATAAGGCCCACGCAATCCGCTGGGTTTGCGTTCCATCTGCTTTACCGGGGAAAGACCGGTTGAGATTTTTCCGGTCATAGGGGTTCACATAGGGTGAGCGCCGCTCAAACGCGCTAATATGCGCAACCCGGACGATGATGAACGTGCAGGAGAGGTCTTCCGGCACGATTTCATCGGCGAGGCGTTGCGCCGCCAGGATCGACGAGAATTCGTAGCCATGGACGCCCGCAACCATCAGCACCGTGGGCCCCGGCGCCGCGCCGCGGATCACGGAAACCGGAATAAAGGTTGCTGGATCGGTTTCGCCCGCCGCTATCTCAACGCCAAAATCCGATCGCGCAGCCCCCGGCAGATTATCAATCACGCCCGTGTGCGGCAGTTGTCCCCAAACGGTTTGGGCACTGACCAACGCACAAAAGAGCAAGAGAAAAAACGCTAAAGGCCTGATCATAGCGAACACGGAACAAATACCGGCAGGTCCTCCATCACCTCACTTGAATAGGGCAGATTTCCAAACAGCATTTTGTAGTGAAAGCCACGCAGGCGTGCGTGAAAATCGCGCACGCATTGATCATAGGACTGAAAGGCGGCGATATCCGTTTGCGCGGCGGTGGCAAGCGCCCGGTTCACAAGCAATGGGGGAGAGATGACGGAAAGCAGCCCCATGGCCCGGTCACGGCGCGCAACACCGCGCCGCAAATCACGCGACATGTCTTCAACCGTCTGATCCCCAACCTGCTGAAAGGCATAGTACCAGAACCAGTCAAACCCCTCACTAATGGGCGTTGCATCGGCCCATTCCGGGTGGCGGGCATAAAATGGTGTCATGGTCGCTTCCCGGGGTAAATCCCAGGCAGTGTTGACCGCATCCCGTTGCGTGAGAAGGAGATCGCCGCCGCTCGGTACAGCCACGCCCTGTTCAATGATTATCTTTCCGCCAACGGGTATCGCAACGGCGAGAAGAAACCACGCCCCAAGAAGGGTTGCCGCCACTGTGGGCCCCGCCGTCAGCCGCGCGGCAACAAACAGGGACAGCCCCGTCCAGAAAACAACATTAACAAAGACCACACCAATGGCGATCAGTACTCTGGTGAAATCTGCAAAATTGATCAGCGCTGCGACAATGAAAGGCACAATGATGCAGGCAAATAATAGCCCGGCGCGTAATATGGCGCGTGCCCGCAAGACACCGGGGCCATCACCGCTGACCGCCGACAGGAAAGTCCAGCGGTTATTGCGCGCCTCGCCCGCCTTTAGATCATGCAGTAACAGGATTAAGAGCAATGGCGACAAAAAGGCCGCCACAAAGGCAAAGTCAAGCTTGCCGATCCTCGACAATTCAGGATTGCCCGTATCGGTTTCATAGATCTGCCCCTCCAGGGCCAACATCCGGATACGGTGTTTCCATGGCAGATCATCGCGGACGCCGCGCGCCGCAAAGGTAAGCGGCGACGGCGGATCATAGGTAAAATGAAAGCCATAATAGGCCGCCCCCCCGGCGTCACTTTGGTCTTTCAGGGCATAGGCCCGGTCCTCGTCGACCATCTGGCGAACGCGGTCAATCTGCCTTTGCTCTGCGCTGGTTTCGGTAAGGCCGCTGAACACGGTGATGGAAGAAAGAAAAGCCGCAACAGTCAGTGTCAGAACAACAACTGGATCGCGTCCGGCAAAGCGGAGCTCCCGCACGGCGCTATGCATGGTCAACCTCCGGCAAGCGACGCACACCGGTAAACCCGATCAACGCCGTGAATACGACCCAAAGGATCAACACCGCAAGCGAGGGCAAGATGCGCGCCACCCGCGCCGCAGCCGGATCAGGTGTAAAGGCAAAGTCACGCAGAACGCCCCAATTCGCGGCGCTGATCTTTGACTTTTCGTAGGCCTCTTCGCTCGTGTTGCGATTGATATCGACGGTATAAGACAATTCCTCCGCATGGGCCTTATTGAGACCCTGGACGAATTCAAATCTTGCCGCTTCGGCTTCGCGCAAAAACCGATGATGGGTCCGCACATCCGAGCCCGCTGCCGACATGGACGTGGATTGAAGCGCAACAAACAGCGACACAAAGGAAAGTAGCCGCACAAAATCGGCTTGCATCAACTGCCGGGCCATCCGCTTGTCGGCAAACTCATTCAATGAATCCGTCAGCTCAGCCTTCGAGGTTAGGGCCACAATTCCGCGAATATTGACGGGCAACTCTTCCACATGATCAACGCCATATTGCTCAAGCAATTCAGCGCGCAATTTGTTAAATGCCGGGTCGCTGGCATTATGGCCATCGCCGAGGTCGCGCATAGAGATAAGCACATCCATGTCGGTTTCAATTTGGCTGGGAGATGGATTAACGATTGTTGCGGCGCTCGCCACCAGCCGCGGGGCCAACACACAAAAACCAGTCCAAACCGACAGCAAAACGAGAAGCGCCGTTGACGGGCGCCGACACCTCGCTGACGCCGCGGCGATCATCAGGGTCCAGACTAATAAATAAAGCGCATAGCCAGCAAGGAACGCAACACTTGCCAGGGCAGCGGCACTGGAAAAAATCGCACCAATAATAAGGGGAAGAAGGAGCAACGCGCCAACACCCGCGAGCGCAAGCGTTTTACCCAGCCAGATCGTCACTGGTGACACGCCCGATGTCACCAACTGGCGATCGGTGCCGGCCTCGCGTTCACGGGAAATGGCGCCAAACCCAACGACGATCAACACCAGCGGGATCAAAAGCTGATACGTTAAAGCCGGGGTGAGTACCGCAAAAGGCCCCGCCTGCGCCCCGTCATAGCTTGGTGAAAAGGTTGCCGAATTTTGCCGATGTCCTTCAAGAAACATGACGGTGCCCGTATACGGATCAACACTGGGATCAAGGGCGGCAAGCGGCGCTGGCGTGCGGAAAACATAATGCCCATAATGGACCATGCGGTGAGGATGGCGATCCGGCTGCGCACGAAAGGTCTCTTCGGCGTTCGCCTGCATTGATGGCCGGTTTTGCCGCTGTTTTGAGATTTGACCCATGGTCGCAATCAACGATGTGGCAACGAGGATAAGCGCCAAGACGGCCGCTGCTGCGCCCAGCTTTGAGCGCATCCAAAACCGCCATTCATCACCGGCAATCGTCAGTGTGGTACCCATTAATCAAGCTCCCGATGCAAAAGCGCGATGAACCTCGTCAGGGGAAATCTGTCCGCTTTTGGGCTTATCAAACGTACCCACAAGTGTGCCATTGCGCAGGAGGCCCACCCGGCCAGCCACCTGACATGCCCCATAAACATCATGGGTCACCATGAGAACAGTGGTGCCCGCGGCGGCAAGTTTCGTGATGAGCTGATTGAACTCATCAATGGCCACGGGATCAAGTCCCGAGGTTGGCTCGTCCAGAAACAGGATCGGCGCCTGGCGTAAAATCGCCAAGGCAATGGCAACCTTCTGGCGCATGCCTTTAGAATAGGATGACAACCGCCGCCCGCGTGCATCCACCCCAAGGCTCACCTCTTCCAGCGCCGCCTCAACATCATCATCACTGCATTTCAATTTCGCCAGCGAGAGAAAATAATTGATGTTCTCCCGGGCGCTAAGATGCGGATAAAGATTGGCGGCCTCTGGCAAATAAGCCGATTTCTGGCGCACGAAGGTCACATCGTCAGCCACGGTTTTGTTGAGCACTTTGGCGTCACCAGCCTTTGGTATCAAAAACCCCAAAAATGTCAGGAGCGTTGTGGATTTGCCCGCGCCATTACCGCCGAGGAGGGCGAAGACCTCGCCCTCCCCCACGGTGAAACTGACGCCGTCAAGAACGCGTTGCCCGCCCCGATCAACGCATAAGCCTTCCGCTTCGATCACTGGTTTCATCGCGCTTAATACCGGTAGGCAGCGGTAAATCGCAGGCGGCGCGGCGTGCCCGGCTCGACCCAGACATCGGCAAATGAGTTTGTATAGAAAACCTCATCAAACAGATTATCAATGTCAAAGCGCACGCTCAGACCTTTATAGGGCTCAAGCTCCGTAAACAGACGAACAGTTGTGTAGGACGGTAAGACAAAGTCAGAGCCCACAAACCCGTTACGCTCCCCCACATAGAGGAGACCGCCGCCGATTTGCGCGGGCACACTGCCCAGATCAAAATTCTGAACCGCCTGGATCGAAAGCTGATGGTTTGGCGAGTTGATCACCGGATCACCGGATCACCGGCATCAATGGTAAAGCCAAAGCCATCGGCATCCGCAAAGCTGTTTGAGAATTCGGCATCCGTATACGCATAAGAAAGCCAGAGGCTCAAATCATTGGCAAAGGTGAGGTTTGCATCAAACTCAACACCGCGGCTTTCCGCTTCACCGGCCGGAATGGAGAAGAAACCGACCGCCGTTGCCTCGGGCCGATCATCATTGACCAAGAAGTTGCTCTGCTCAACCCGGAAAAGCGTCAAGCCGATCGAGCCTTCAACAGCATCCGTATAGGCCCCGATATCGGCCTTGAAGCCAAACTCCACGGACTCGGTGATATTGGGATCAAACTGGTTGCCCTGGAAGTCCTGACCCGTTTGCTGGCGAAACCCTTCGCCATAGGAGCCGTAAATGCTGAAACCATCATTCACGAGGTAAACAACACCAAACTGCGGCGAAATCCGGCTGTCGGAGGAGGTAATTGTTGTCGCGGGATCAGCGATAAGGTTTGTCAGATCCTGCTCAAAATCATCAAAGCGCGCACCCAGACGAACTTGCAACCGCTCGGTCAGGTCAATCTGATCCTGAATGTAAATCCCGAAGCCGGAGAGATTTTCCGTACGCCGCGTATTGGGTGTTGCCGGGGGGTTGAGATTAACACCATAGACCGGATTGTTCACGTCGAGCAGCAAATGCAACGCAATCAAAGCGGGGTCGGTCACATCGCCGCTGGCCGGGAACCGCGAGCGGAATCGGTCGATAATCAGTGTATTGTTGAAATCGTCATAATCGGCCCCGATAATCAAACGATGGCCCAGGGGCCCGGTCTCGAACTGCCCGGCAAACTCCCCGCGCAAAGTGAGATAATCGGAGTCAAAATCACGCGAACGGAAAAACCGGGAAATGGTTTGACCGTCCTGGAAAAAGGTTTGCCGTGAGCCAAATTGTGGTTCAAACGCATCGCCCTCAAGGCTGGTTTCACGGTAGCCGACGCCGCCAAGGAAACTCCAATTGTCGTTGAAGTTATGTTGGGCCTCAAACTGGTGGCCAACAACTTCGGTCTCAATGGGTACCGGTTCGCCCACGAACACTTCGCGCGGTGAGAATCCAAACTCCTCAGAGAACACAACACCGCGGTCAAAGGGTAATTCCTGGCGGGTATATTCAAGCTCATAGGTCAGATTGGTGTCGTCGGCGACATTCCACGTGATCGAGGGATAGAGACCGAACTTTTCCGTCTCCACCGCTTCGCGAAAACTCTCCGCATCCTTGTAAAAACCGACGAGACGCACGCCAAGATTATCGTCGGGCCCGAACGCCGTTTGGATATCGCCCTCAACGCGATATTGCTCCCAGCTGCCAAGGGTCGCGCGGACATAGCCGCTGGTGTTAAAGTCCGGCCGCTTGGTGATCAGGTTCACCGTGCCACCCGGTTCGCCGCGCCCAAACAGCGCCGAGCGTGTTTCAGAATTTCAACCGCCTCAATACCCACAAGATCGCGCGGTCCACCAAAACCCCGGCCCGCGTTAAATCCGTTCACAAGAAAACCGCTGGGCAAGTTAATATCGCCGGAAAAACCGCGGATGGAAAAACTGTTCCACAAACCACCAAAATTGTTTTGGCGCGCCACGGAGGCGGAAAGGTCAAGCGCGTCGTTCAGATTGATCGCATTCACATTCCCTAGGATTTGCAGATCAATGGTCTGGTTTGCGGCGGGCACTTCCAGATCTTTGAAGTTGCCCTGATAGGCACGCCGTTCACCAACCACAAAGATTGTGTTGTCTTCGCCCTCATCCGTGGGCTGATCAAAGGCGGGTGTAGATGTTGCCGCCAAAATGGCTCCCAAGGCAATGCCCCCGGCCAGTACGCTTTTCGTTTTTACAGTCTTCATTTTTCAATTTCCTATGTCGTCAAACACTATTGCCCACGCAATTACCCCTTAATTGCGCTCGAGATTCTAGTTTTTTGAAATCCACGGATGCTGGACAAGGGTTTTTGATTGCCAGCTGTGCCAGCAACCACACCATTGATGGAGCCCGTAGTTGATAACCTGGGCCGATGGTGTCCCGCGTGCGGATGCTGCGCGATCGCTGCGCTGTGCGGCGCGTTCGTCAGCAAACGGCACAAACGCCGTGAACACGGGTAGCACCGGACATATCAACGCCGCCGCGCCGAGCGCATCGCCAAGAAATGACCCCGCACACATTCGGCGCAGGAACGTGTCTCATCGCTATGCGCATCTTCATGAAAATGGGCAACCGCGTGAATTTGCGCAGACAAAAGCGATGCCGCAAAGCAAAAGGCCAGCAGCCGGACGATGCTTTTTTTGTTCATTCCCCAGTCCATTACTCGTTGCTATGTCACCGCCACCGGTTTGGCAAAGCGGTTGATCGCATCGGTGATTGCGGCGGCTGGTTTTTCGCCCATTGCGCACCCCATCCCTGCCGGGGGCCCCTGTGACGCGAATAGTCAGCCCACGCGATGATGGGTTAGCGCGGCGCAAGGACCGATCAACGCCCTCGCCGCTTACCCGCCAGCGGGAAAAACCGGCGATAAGAAAGGCCTATTCCCGTAAATACCAGAAAACACCCGCCTACCGCCGCAAGCGCAGCGACCGTCTGCCCGAAAAGCCCGAACACCTCGCCCGTATGGAGGTAGCGAATAAAAATCCGTGTACGCAAAGCCGGCTCGGTTTGGGCAAACGGTACACGCGATCGGAGTTTTTCGGTAACCAGATCATAGGTGAGTGTTTGACGCTTAAGCGGTTCGCCGCCCGTGCCCCTATCGATTTGGACGTCCATGGTTGTCTGATCGTTATCGGGGATAGAGACACGCACACTTTTCCAGCGCGAATTATCTGCCATTGCCGTTTGTGTCACCGACACCCACCTCATTTTCAGACGCTGCTGATCGCCTCTGACGCGTGGGCCCGCTATGGTGGGTTCCGGGAGTGCCGGCGCGGGCTCAGCCAGAAAGGCTCTCGCCACCCGATTGATCTCACTGCGCGACCACTCAAACGAAATCATGGTTGCCGTGCTCGCCACAACAAACAGAATGGCAGCCGACCAGACGCCAAAAAATTGGCGCCAGTGATAGTCTTGCGCTTTCGCCGACGGGTACCCTATCCCCCGGCTCTCAGAAAACACGTTTTCGACGGACGAAACCGATTTTTCAGTTAGACCCTTAGACCAGTCCAAAAAATCAGTGTTCAGATTACTTTCATAGTTCCTAAGGCGCGGAGTAATTTGCCGCTCCCTTGACGTCAAAAGCCTTTTGTCCAGCTAATTGTGGCTTTGTAATTGCGACCCGGTTGGCTAACGCCCGCAAACACAACTTCGAAATCCTGATCGGTGAAATTATCAATGCCGAGATCTATCCGCACACCCTCAAGTTCTTTGATGGGTGGCTCCCACACGGCATAAACATCACCAACGGTATAGCCATCGCGGGCTTCTGCCACTTCATTCACTTCGTCGAAATCCTGCGCAAAGGTCAGCCGCAACCCGGCCCGCAATCCCGAGCCTGCATGTTTGAAGCCGCCATCAACAAAGACCGTGTTGGGTGACAACACCCCTTCAAGAAATTCACCATTATCGGCGTCTATCCCATTGATCGTCGATAGATTACCGCGCAGGTAAAAATAGTCTGAGTCATAACTAAACTCGACCTCAACACCGTCAATATCCGCATTGGCAATGTTTACATTCTGACTGGTGTTACCGAAGGCTGGTCCTGTACCACACGGCATGGAAGCAATGACAAAGGGCGGTATGCCGGGCGGTGCTGTTTGTGGTGTAAAAAAGCACCCGAGCGGCGTGTTCACATCAAGACCGATCAGATTATCTACATCGGACCGATAGTAAGAGCCCTTTGCGGTCAGCCTATCCCCATCTGACAGGACATTTTCAAAGTCAAACCCGGTTCCAACTTCCCAGGTTGTTGAGTTTTCCGATGTCAAATCAGCATTACCGATAAACAAATTCTGCACGAAGGTTGGACCGAAGGGGCCAGGCGGGGCCGACAGGTTTGGAACACTGAAATGTACACCGTCAGCAAAGGCCTCGTTAAAGGATGGCGCGCGAAAGCCTTGCGCGTAATTCCCAAAGATCAGAAATTCAGGCACTGGTTTGTAGGTAAGTCCGACCTTGGGGGAAAATTCGCTTTCAGCAATATCAAAGGTGCCACTGGGTTGTGATGTCTCAAACCGGTCCCAGCGAACGCCTGGAATGATGTGAAGTTCACCCGGCAAAACAGTATCAACCAAAGCAAGATCGGCCTGAATAAAAAGACCATAAAAGTCAGTGGTCGCATCGGGCACGCCGCCGCGGGTACCATCCGCCGTCGCGGTATCCAGGCCGGTTTGATCATCGCGGTAATATTCGCCGCCATAGGTGAAGGTGAGTGTCGAATTGCCCCCCAAAGAGAACAGGGAGCGGTTGTCGAGTAAAAACCCGAACGTCTCAACCTGACGGTCCGTTGTACGAGGCATAACAACCTCGTCCTCTTCCACGGCATTGTCGCTGTAATATCCCACGGCACTGAGGTTGATAAAATCACTGTTTGGATTCCAGTTTACACCCCCTTGAAAGGTCTGATTTTGCGCATCGCGAAACACCAGCGCGTTACCCGGTCCCTCGATATTGACCCCTTGTGGATTTTGAGGGTCCGTTGAGTCCGCATTATAACGGATCCACGATGCATAGACTTCCAGATCGTCTGTGGGGCGAACGGTAAGCTTCAACAAGGACGAGACGATCTCATCGTCGGCGGGTAAGGAAAAATCATTGCCCAGTTCAATGTTTCCTGACTCGCGGTAGGTCAAATGCCCCACCACATCGAAAAGACCGTCCTGCGATTGCCAGACGCCAGTGCCGCCCACACGAAACTCGTTATTGACCGATTGATAACCGGCATTCAGACGCACCGCCACGGTTTCGCCCTCGCCAAGAATGTCGCGTGCCGTGATTGTCCGTGTGGAGATCACGCCGCCAAGGGCCCCCGACCCATAGAGCGCCGATGTGGGACCGCGAACAACTTCAACTGCGCGCACCAATTCCGGATCAACAAAGAACCGTCCATCATGGCCTGAGACAAAGCTCTGCCGAGCCCCATCAAGAAAGATTAGAACACCACTGCCCGATAAACCGCGAATTGTGGGTGCATCCCCTGTACGGCGCGGCCCGGAATCAAATTGCGCGCCCGGGATTGCATCAAACACATCGGATAAAGTCGATGGATTGAAATCCAGGATGATATCGCGGTCGACAACCGTAACCTGCCCCGCATAGTCAAAAGGATCAATTGGGTTTCGGGTTGCCGTGACCGAAATTGTATCGATCTGCGTTAGGTCCACCGCCTCCTCACCGGAATCATCCCCTCCCGTATTCTTTGTTTGAGCGTATGCGCTCTCGGTTAGACAGGCGACAGCAGCGGCCGTCATCAGCCAATATTTTTTCATTCGTAAACCCACCTGTTGAAAATATTGATTGCAGATGCAAATCACTCGCAATAAGAAGACGCTAGAGGATTGCTTTTGTTATTGCAAGTCAGAATCACTCGCATTAATACGATGTTAAACATCCATCGGAGGACAAACATGAAATTGCGTCGGCCAATGCCCCCCCATCAAATCCTCGCCGCCGTTGGCATGGCTTGCCTTCTCACCGCGTGCGCAACACCAACACCGGTGGGATCAGCCCAGGCCCCCGCCCCCGCCGTGCAAACGGCGGCGGTCTCCACCACCGTGAAAGGGCCCCTCCCCAACCGGATCAATCAAGGGCAATTTGACCAGGACCGGCGCGCTATATTGGCCATGGCTGGTGATCACAAGGTCAAGTTCGATTTTATCGAAACCGTTTCGTTCGTGGATGGATATGAGCCAAAGGAACGGAAAATTTCTGGCGCTCATGAAATGGTGCGTGTACTGGAAGATCGCGGCGATTTTATCAGCCTGCAGCACACGCTGATTGTTGGGGGCGACGAAAAGTTTGTTGTCAAACATTGGCGTCAGGATTGGGCCTATGAGCCTGAGCATGTGCTTGTTTTTATCGGCGGTAACGCCTGGGAAATGCGCCCGGTAGCCGAGCAAGACCGACGCGGTCGATGGTCACAAACCGTCTATCAGGTCGATGATAGCCCGCGTTATGGGGCTGTGGGTCAGTGGTCCCACGATAACGGCATTTCCGAATGGCTGCCGCCTGCGGAATGGCGTCCCCTGCCCCGTCGCGACATGACAACACGCGATGATTACCACGCCGTCGACGCCATCAATCGCCACGCCATAGCGCCGTGGGGGTGGGTCCACGAACAGGACAACTCAAAGCTGGTGCTGCGCGCTGGCCAACAAACCCTCGTCCGCGAAATTGGTATGAACAGCTACAATAAAGTTGCCGACTACGATTTCAGCGCCGGCGAAGCCTATTGGCGCGATACCGGCGCTTATTGGCAGCGCGTCCGGGAAATCTGGCGCGGATACGAAACACCGGGAGCGACATTTGCCATCACAATCAAAGGTGAGACCCAGGATTTGTATGTGCCCCTCATGGAAGCGGCAGAAGCAATCCGCGACGGCGAGATGAACGTTGATGACGCGGTAGAAATAGCGGAGGCGACAATCCAGAAATACACCACCGCGTCCATCGGCAATTTACAAGACCGGTTGCGACCCACACAGAGCAACTAAACACCCATGTCAGTTATTCAATAAGCATCGGCATATGCGCCGATGCCCGCATATGCTCATACCGCGCCCAACGCCCCACCGGTCCGTAACCTCTAGCGATATTCGCCACACCGAATATCTGCGCTGGCTATCAGGGGACAATCGCAACGCGCTGCCGCGCTTGCTCTTGGGCGCTCGGTCATTAAACCACAGATGACGATCCGCCGGGCGAGGAGCATGTTGCCTGGACTTTCGCCCAGCCAATCGCGGCGCGCTGCCGCGCTTGCTCTTGGGCGCTCGGTCATCAAACGGCAAAAATTGATCCACAGGATCAATTTTTTTAGCGTTTGATGGTGCGGACGGGGGGACTTGAACCCCCACGGGGTTACCCCCGACAGATTTTAAGTCTGTTGCGTCTACCAATTCCGCCACGTCCGCGTCTTGCTTGGTTTAGGTGAGAGCGGGTGGGAAATACACCCCCTGCCCTGCCTATGATCGGCACCAAGCTTGCCGTTGTTTACCGTTCGCTATCTAGACCACACTCATCGACACAATCTTTGTGGGAGCGCGTGGCGGCTCGCCTTTTTGGGCGGCGTCTACTGCGTCCATGCCGCTCGTAACCTTGCCCCAGGCCGTGTACTGACCATCGAGGAAAGTGGCGTCATCGAAACAGATGAAAAACTGGCTTGAGGCGCTGTTGGGGTCGCTGGACCGGGCCATGGAGACGATGCCGCGTTCGTGGGCGGTATCGTTAAACTCAGCCGGGATATGGTCTTTGGCGCCGCCGGTACCGTCACCGCGCGGGCAGCCCATTTGAGCCATGAACCCGTCAATGACCCGGTGAAGTTTTAATCCATCATAAAATCCCTCGCCAGCGAGCTTGGTGATTTGCGCCACATGTTTGGGCGCTTTGTCCGGAAACGTTTCGATGGTCACATCACCGGTTTCAAGCTTGAGAAGAAGGGTTGGGGCGTTGGTATCGGTCACAGTTTCAGGTCTCCATTGACTTTGACGGGAACGCGGATATCGCAGATATCGCGCACAAGGCCATCGGTAATTTTGCCGGTTGCCTCCAAATATTGTTGAAAACGCGGATCGCTGGTGCGGAAAATCTCCACAGTGGGGCGTTCGGCTGGCGGAATATCCGTACCAAGACGGGCACGCACAATAGGCGTGGGGCGTGTGGGCGGTTCACCGCGCGCGATCCGGCGCGAATGGCGAAACCCATCAACAACCCAGCCCCATACCGAATAGCGCGAATCAAGACTAAGCCGCGCATCGCCGATCACAAAGAAAAACTGACTATTGGCCGAGTTCGGATTGGTGGCCCGCGCCATGGACAAGGTGCCCGGGCAATGGATGCCCCAGGCGTTGACGGTGCCATCGGCAAGAAAACTCGTCAGGCTTGCCGGTTGGGAGGCAACGGGGAGGCCGTCTAGATAGCCAACCTGCGCCGCGACACGGTCCCGCCCGATAACGGAATAATCATCAAGCTCGGCGAGTGACCGGGTAAATTCGCCCTGAATATTCGGCTTGTCGGACCCGCCTGTGCCATCATTTTTCGGGTCACCGCCCTGGGCCACGAAGCCTTCAATTACGCGGTGAAACCGCAGGCCATCATAAAAGCCCGCCTGAACCAATTCCTTCACTCGGTTAGCGTTGATGGGCGCAAAGTCAGGCCGCACCTCAATGACGACCTGACCGGTGGGCAGGTCCATGACCACCATATTTTCAGGATCAAGCTGGCGCCAGCTCTCGTCCGGGGCGTCCGTAACCAACGCCAAATTTTTCTGGATTTGTTCCAGCAATTGCCGGCGCTTCTTTTTGCTTTGGGCCGCGGCGTCGCCAATACCGGCGAATACGAGGCCAGCCGTGAGGGTAATGACCGCGCCTAGGCGCAGGACCCCGCGCGCCCATACCACAGGAGAAAGCCCCGTCGCCGATGCGCCCATCGCGCCGCGAAACGCCGAAAATCTGTCCATGAAATTGAAAGCCCTTTGACCTGTTTCACGCCCGCCAGGGGCATTCGTGCGCCCGCGCAAAGCGTTCCGATCGCCACCCAACCATCGGTGAATATGATCTACCATGGCGCCGCTCGCTTCGTCCAGCCATGGCCCGATTGCGCCCGGATCAGCGCCAAGATGGGCCAAAAACCCCAAATTGATCTCGGTCACGCAAATTTCTTGATGAGCGCCGCCTCCACCGCTGGCGGCACGAAGGCGGTGATATCGCCATGGAGTTTGGCAATTTCCTTGACCAGCCGCGAGGCAATCGCCTGATACCGCACATCGGCCATGAGAAAGGCCGTTTCAATCTCGTCATTAAGCATGTCGTTCATGCCCACCATCTGGAACTCATACTCAAAGTCGGATACCGCGCGCAGACCGCGGATAATCACATCAGCTTTTTCCTGCTCGGCGAAATGCATCAGCAGATTGTCGAAGGATTTTACGGTGATCTTAATGTCATTGTCGGCAGCAATCTGGTCCATCTCCGTTTGCACCAACGCCACCCGCTCCTCCAACGAGAAGAGGGGGCCCTTGCCGATATTGATCGCCACCCCGATGATCAGTTCATCAACGAGCTTCACCGCCCTGCGGATGATATCTGTATGCCCATAGGTGATCGGATCAAAAGTACCCGGATACAGGCCGATACGATGTTTCATGGCGTTCTCTTTTCTCGCCGTTGATTACTCCGCTAAGGGAGCTAGTTTAATCGATTTCCTCAACAACGGAAACTAGGAGATGCTGTTCCCCGGCGCCTATGGTATCCCCCACGCTCTTATAGCTGATGTGATATCTTCTCATGCGCAATCTGGGTTATCGGGCATGCGATGTCAGAACCATGATTGAGGAAGTTGCCACATGCTTCGCCGATTTGTCTTAATTTGTTTGCGTGGTCATTTCCGGGATTGGAAATCTTCAGAGCGGTGTTTTAGAGGCGCGGGCAAAAGAACCTGCTCACAAACCCATAGACGTCTTGCTTCAGCAAAAAATACCGGCACCTGACGGCACATTACTTGCAGCAACGGTTTGGAAACCCGACGCCGATGACAAAAAGTACACGGCGATTCTGGTGGTCACCCCTTATGTCTCTGATGAGGCGCAATCGCGAGCGCGGCTTTATGCCGACCGGAGCTACGCCATGGTCAGCCTCGACAGGCGCAGCCGAGGCGCCTCCGGCGGGGACTATGAGATCCTAACCGATGTGGGCCCTGATGCGTGCGCCACAATCGACTGGATCAAGGCACAGCCTTGGCCCGACGGCCTTGTTGCCATGCGCGGCGGCTCTTATCGCGGCATGACCCAATGGATGACGGCCAGCACCTGTCCGGAGAAGCTGGAGACGATCATTCCCACGGCGTCGGTCTATCCCGGCCATGATGATTTTCCCCTTGGGCGCGGACTGGGCAGTTATAAATATATTGCGCAATGGTTGAGCTTTGTTGCCGGTCCAACAAACAATTTTAATCTGTTTGCGGATCAGGACTATTGGCACGAACGGACAATGACGTCCTATCGAACGCACCTACCGTTCCACCAGTGTCCGGCAAGCACAGGCAGTGATCAATATGTGGCTGAAAGAATACAACCATATCAGACCGCACCAATCCCTGAATATGCGACCGCCCATCCCGGTAACTCTAAATCAAACTGGTACATAAAATGGGGGCTGGACATGGGCGGCACCGGCGATGGGCCGGACTTTGATTTTAACCCGCGCGAGACCCGCTTTATTTTCGCGGTCGATACAAATCGCGGTGGCCACGATATTGGTGGGCTGATCGATTTGAACTTTCAGGTAACAAGCGATGGGAATGAGCGGGTGTCCAACAGCTTTACCCCGCGCATGCGCCAAGCCTATATCACGATTGACAATTGGCTTCTCGGCCAGGCCTGGTCAACATTTCAGGATGTGTCAGCACTGCCCGACAGTCTTGACTTTATTGGACCCACGGAAGGTACAGTATTCATCCGTCAACCGATGATCCGATACACCAAAGGGCCGTTTCAAATTGCGAGTGAACAGCCCGAAACCGAAGTTACAGGGCCTAATGGTGGGCGTCTGTTGCCCGGTGATGACGTGGCGCCAGACGTTGTCGCACGGTATAATATGAAATGCGATTGGGGCCATTTTACCCTGGCGGGTATTGGCCGGGCGCTGCATGTGGAAGAGAACATTGTTCCGGGCGCCGAATCTGACACGATTTTCGGGTTTGGGGTCAGTGCCTCCGGCAAGATCAAGGTGGGCCCGCGCGATGATTTCCGCTTCATGGCAACCTATGGGGAGGGGATCGGGCGCTATGTGGGTGTTAATATCGTCAATGATGTGGCGGTCGGTCTTGTTGGCCAATTGCAAACCATCCCCACCTATTCCGGATTTGCCTCCTATCGACATTTCTGGACTGACCGTTTGCGTTCAAACCTAACCGGCGGCTACTTCAAGGCCGATAATCCGATCGCTCTCGTTGGCGATACACCCTCCGATGAGGTTTACTCCGCACACGTTAATCTGATCTATCAATTGGTCAACAATCTGGAGGTTGGGATTGAGTATATCTATGCCAACCGGACACTGGAGAACGGGGCCGACGGCGACCTCAACCGCGTACAATTTTCCACCAAATACAGTTTCTAAAACGGTTCCAAAATCGGGGCACGCAAACCGTTCGACTATGGTCGAGTAGCCAGCCCGATTTTGGTGCCCTATCGTCAACCCAACAGGTAAAAAAGAAAGAAAGGGAGGTATGTCATGAGTTCCACAAGTTTCGATCAACAACCCCCAACGGCCACCATAGCGAACGGGCAAGCATTAAAGGGTGATCCCTCAAAGGAAGACGCATCGGCAGTAGGAAAAACCGCCGATGCCTACTGGTCAGAGAATATCCGCTTATTGTTCAGCCTTCTTGCGATCTGGTTTGCGGTTTCCTTCGGGGCCGGCATTCTATTCGTCAACCAACTCAACACGATCATGCTTGGCGGCTATCCGCTTGGCTTTTGGTTCGCTCAGCAAGGATCGATCTATGTCTTTGTTGTGCTGATTTTTTTCTACGCCTTCCGCATGAAGGCTATCGAACGGCGTTACGGTATCGATGATAACGACGTATAGGGAGCAGTTTCATGAGCGTTCAAGTAATGACGTATATTGCCGTGGGCCTGTCTTTTGCCCTTTATATCGGTATCGCAATCTGGTCGCGCGCGGGCTCGACCAAAGAGTTTTATGTGGCAGGCGGCGGCGTCCACCCCATCGCCAATGGCATGGCAACGGCGGCTGACTGGATGTCGGCGGCTTCGTTCATTTCCATGGCGGGTATCATCGCTTTTGCCGGCTATGATGGTTCCGTTTACCTTATGGGGTGGACGGGCGGCTATGTCTTACTGGCCCTATTACTGGCGCCCTATCTGCGCAAGTTTGGTCAGTTCACGGTGCCCGATTTCATCGGTGAACGGTATTATTCGAAGGTGGCCCGCGTTGTTGCTGTCATTTGCCTGATTGTGATTTCGTTTACGTACATTGCGGGGCAAATGCGCGGCGTTGGTGTTGTCTTTTCAAACTTTTTGAATGTCCCCATTGCCATGGGTGTCCTCATCGGGATGACGGTTGTCTTTTTTTACGCCGTACTTGGCGGTATGAAGGGGATCACTTATACGCAAGTGGCGCAATATTGCATTCTAATCTTTGCCTATATGGTCCCGGCAATCTTTATTTCCATCCTGGTGACGGGCAATCCGGTTCCTCAGCTTGGCCTCGGCTCAACGGTTGCAGATGGCTCTGGGCTGACGGTTCTGCAGAAACTCGATACAACCCTTGTTGATCTTGGATTTAATCCGTATACGCTCGGCTCTAAATCCATGATTGATGTGTTTGCCATCACCATGGCGTTAATGGTCGGCACCGCCGGCTTGCCCCATGTGATCGTACGGTTCTTTACGGTGCCAAAAGTGTCTGATGCGCGTCTTTCGGCCGGCTACGCACTGGTCTTTATCGCGCTTCTCTATACGACCGCGCCGGCGGTTGGTGCCTTTGCCCGTATCAATTTTATTGAGACGGTCAATAACTCCACCTATGCCGAGCAGGATGAAAGCGCCGGTGGAACGCCGCCTTTTGTCCGGTCCTTTGAAGATATTAGCCTCATTGCTTGGGTTGATAAAAACAAGGACGGCAAAATTCAGTATGCAGCTGGTAAACCGTTTGAAGGCAAGCCCAAATTTAGCGGCGAACGCGGTGTTAATGGCGAGCGGGTTGTCTTGAACACACCCACAGCCAACGCCAATGAAATCCATGTGGATCGCGATATCATGGTCCTTGCCAATCCGGAGATTGCCAAACTCCCCGGTTGGGTGATTGCTCTGGTGGCCGCGGGCGGAATTGCGGCGGCGCTCTCCACCGCGGCGGGTCTGCTGCTCGTGATTTCGGCGTCAATCAGTCATGATTTGTTAAAAAAGACCTTTATGCCCAATATCCCCGAACGCGGCGAGTTACTGGCCGCTCGCGGTGCCGCCGTCTTTGCCATTGCGATTGCGGGCTATCTTGGTATCAACCCGCCAGGCTTTGTGGCGCAGGTGGTGGCGCTGGCCTTTGGTCTTGCTGCCTGCTCGCTCTTCCCGGCAATCCTTATGGGCATCTTCTTTAAGGGGATGAACAAGGAAGGTGCGGTCGCGGGCATGATCGCTGGTCTCGCCTTTACGATTGGCTATATCGTTTACTTTAAATCACCCTGGTTTGGTGCGGTCAACACAGCCGACCACTGGCTCCTCGGTATTTCACCAGAGGGTATCGGTACCATTGGTATGCTGATCAACTTTGCAGTTGCCGTCGGGGGTGCGCTGATCGCGAAGCCAACGCCAATCAAAGTCCAAAACCTGGTGGATGATATCCGCGTCCCGTCCGGGGCAGGTATCGCACACACGCACTAGGGGACATGACGGAGGTTTATTCTCCGTCTCTTCCGCGAACGACAAACACCGGCGCCAACCGATTGGCGCCGGTGTTTTTTTATGTACCATGCCGGGAAACAAGGGTGTGTTTTGTCTTTGGGCCCCCGCCGCTTTCCCGTGACTTAATCGCGGGCTCCGGGGTGATCCGCCTACGGCTTAACGGCACCATCACCGGGCCACGCTGACGGGCCCCGGCGCTTGAGCGACATTTCGAATATTTTTACCGGCGGGCCATTGGCGGAAACAAACGCGCCCACTTGATCCCACCCATCATCGCTAATGGTTGCGGTATAGCGCACCTTAGCGCCTGGCCCGGCAGGGATACTCCACACATAGCCAGTATCGGTGATCTCAAAAGGAAACGTGCCCGCCCGCCCCTGCGCATAGGACCGGATTTCCCAACCCTCACCTTGTGCTGTACGCGAGATAACCGCCAGGGCGTTGAACGGCCGGCTACCATCACTGCCAAAACCCGCGCCCTCCACGACGACCACATCCCCGTCCAGCATGGGGCCAACCCGTTCAGTTTGTGTAATTTTATAGGGCTGTCGATCAGGCCCCACACCAGCGGCAGGACCGACCCACTCGCCAAACATGAAAGCCAAGGGATGGTCAGCGCTTGGGGTTACGGCATCGCGCATACCCTCACCCGTATCGTCATTGACCGTTTTTTCCGCTACCGGACGATTAGCCTGCGCTCGCGCCGCGCTTGGTTCGGGTACCGCCTCAGCCTCAACAGGCAAAGCGCTAGCACATGCAGTTAAGGCCATCAGAAGCGGGAAGCCAACCGTAAGGCGACAGACTGACGAAACGCGGAAAGTAGGTTTTACGGGAATCATCTTCGGCACTCTCATCTTTGCTAGCATAACGGTCTTACACCACCACGAACCCACCGTATTGTAAAAAACGGACATCATGCTCAGTTACCGGAGCATTTCACATCAATGAGCCATGTTTGATCTGGCGCAAATAGGCGTTCACCATACCGGCCGAACCGTCAAACACGGATTGAAACTCCCGCCCCATATGGGGTTGATCGCAAAAGCCAGCTTTAATTGACGTGGCGGCAAGGTCCACACGCCCCGTGCTCACCATATCAATACACGCCCCGCGTACCCGGCGAAGACGCGCAAAAGTCTTTGGCGTCAAACCACATTGATATTTGAAACGCCGACGCAATTGCCGCTCACTTATATGGCGGTCTTGCGCAAAAGCACTGATCGATTGCGCTCCTTGCGCCTGCGCCAGTGCTGCGGCCAGGACACATACAGTTTCGTCCGGGCTTGCCGCCTGCGCCGCCACGAAAAGGGCCATTTTCTTCAGTAAGCCCTCTATCTGAGAGCGATCAGCAGACGGCGGAATTAAAGATTGAAGCTGATTGAGGATTAACGGCCTCGGCTTAATATGCGGGCCGAAGGCGCTCACATACGGCTCAATATTTGTCTTTAATACTGAGCCAGCCGCCCCCGGCAGCAATCTGACGCCGCCATAAACGGCGTTGTTTAAGAGCTCTACTTGATGGGCGCGGGGGGCTGGCCCTGAAAAACTGAGATGCACGGGGCCGCCCGGTAACCGGATAAGGGCGAGCGATATTGTCCCATCCGGTACGATGATGTGGCGCGGTGCATCATCGCGCAAGCCCGCCACATCAAAAACCCACAGCGCCTCCACATAATCCGATGCCGCATCGGGCGGTGCGCATTCGTGATATCGCATTAGGAGGCCATGATATCTGCTTGGATCCTATGGCGTATCTGGCGTGTCACCGGTTTCGCCGTCTTCATCATTGGCGCCCATATCCTCAATACGCTCCACCGATACGACCTGTTCGCCGTCGCGGGTGCGGAATATCGTAACGCCCTGCGTATTGCGCCCAGCAACACGAATGTCGTGAACCGGTGTACGGATCAATTGGCCACCATTTGTGACCAGCATGATTTCATCGGAATCCTCACTGGGGAATGAGGCGATGACGGGGCCATTGCGCTCATTAGAAACGATGGCGATGATGCCTTTTCCGCCGCGCCCGGATGTGCGGTATTCGTAAGAGGAAGAGCGTTTGCCATACCCATTTTCGGTGACCGTAAGAACGAATTGCTCCGCAGCGCCTAAATCGGCAATACGTTCGGGTGCCAGGGCGGAGCCATCGGTTTCAACGCTCATCTCACCGTCACCGTCATCGTCGTCACCCTCACCGGCGGCGCGGCGCATGGCGGCGGCATGTTTCAAATAGGCTTTGGTCTCGTCCGATGTGGCATCCATGTGGTGCAAGATCGCCATGGAGATCACACGGTCACCATCGGCAAGCTTGATGCCGCGCACACCGGTGGAGGTGCGCCCGGTAAAGACACGCACATCGTCAACCGCAAACCGGATACACATGCCCGACGCCGTGGTAAGGAGAACGTCTTCTTCCGGTCGACAAATCTGTACACCGATGATGCCGTCACCCTCATCAAGCTTCATGGCAATTTTACCGTTGCGGTTTACCCGCTGAAAATCGCTAAGCTTGTTGCGGCGCACGCCGCCCGAGCGGGTCGCAAACAGTACATGCAGGCTTTCCCACGCCGCCTCATCCTCCGGCAGGGGTAGGATATTGGTTACCCGCTCATCGGCAGCCAGAGGCAGCAGATTGACAAATGCCTTGCCTCGCGATTGGGGGTTTCCCTCTGGCAAACGCCAAAGCTTCAGATTGTAGCACATGCCCGTAGAGGTGAAGAACAGGAGCGGCGTATGCGTATTGCCCACAAAGAGCTGCGCAACGAAATCTTCATCTTTGGGCCGCATGCCAGCGCGCCCCTTGCCGCCTCGTTTTTGTGCGCGATAGGTGGAAAGCGGCGTGCGTTTCACATATCCCGAATGGGTTACGGTTACGACCATCTCTTCCTTGGTGATCAGGTCTTCGTCTTCCATCTCCCCATCGAAGGCAACCATTTCGGTCCGGCGCGGCGTTGCAAATTCTTCACGCACGGCGGCCAATTCGGTCTTTATAATCGTCAGTACCCGGTCACGATTGCGGAGGATATCGAGATAATCGGATATCTTTTCGGCGAGCGCGCGTAACTCATCGCCAATTTCATCGCGGCCCAGCGCAGTTAACCGTTGCAAGCGCAGATCGAGAATAGCCTTTGCTTGTTCTTCCGATAATCGCAGGCGGTCTCCCTCAATCATCATATGGCGCGGATCAGCAACCAACAGCACGAGCGGGGCAAGATCCTTGGCTGGCCAGTCGCGGCTCATCAATTGCTCGCGGGCCGTGGCCGGGTCTGGTGCCGAGCGGATCAGTTTGACCACATCGTCAATATTGGCAACCGCAATGGCCAGACCCACAAGAATGTGGGCCCGCTCGCGCGCTTTGTTCAATTCAAATTTCGTCCGCCGGGTGACGACCGTCTCGCGGAAGGCGATGAAGCTTGTCAGCACATCGCGCAGGCTCATCTGCTGCGGGCGTCCCCCATTGAGCGCCAGCATGTTGACCCCAAACGACGTCTGCAATTGGGAATGCCGGTAGAGTTGGTTCAGCACCACATCGGGGCTCGCGTCCCGGCGCAGTTCAACTACAACGCGGATCCCTTCGCGGCTTGATTCGTCGCGGATATCGGCAATGCCCTCGATCTTCTTTTCGCGCACCAGACCGGCAATTCGCTCAACCATCGTGGCTTTGTTCACCTGGTAGGGCAGCTCCGTGATGATAATCGCGTTTCGGTCTTTACGGATTTCTTCAATGGTGGCGCGCCCCCGCATGACCACAGACCCACGGCCGGTGAGCAAGGCGGACTTTGCCCCGTTAAAGCCAAGGATCATCCCGCCCGTGGGAAAATCCGGACCCGGAACATAATCGAGCAGGTCCGCGTCACTGACCGTCGGCTCGTCAATCATTGCGACCGTGGCGTCGATCACCTCGCCCAGATTATGGGGCGGAATATTGGTGGCCATCCCCACAGCTATACCGCCCGCACCATTGATCAACAGGTTCGGGAACCGCGCGGGTAATACCACCGGCTCATGCTCGGAGCCATCATAGTTCGGCTGGTAATCAACCGTGTCCTTGTCCACATCCTCCAATAGCGCCGTGGCAACTTTCTCCATGCGCACTTCGGTATATCGATAGGCAGCCGGGGGATCGCCATCAATGGAGCCAAAATTGCCCTGCCCATCAAGGAGCGGCAACCGCATGGAAAAATCCTGCGCCATCCTAACGAGCGCGTCGTAGACGGACTGATCCCCATGGGGGTGATATTTACCGATCACATCGCCCACGACCCGCGCCGACTTGCGGTAGGGCTTGTTCCAGTGATTGCCATTTTCCTGCATCGACCACAGCACGCGACGATGCACCGGTTTTAGCCCATCGCGCGCATCGGGGATGGCGCGGCTGACGATGACCGACATGGCATAATCAAGATAGGACCGGCGCATCTCCTCTTCGATTGAGATGGACGGCCCGCCGCCTTCCGGACTATCTGAGGCAGACGGATCATCTGGCGATCCGGGCGTTGTGTTATCGTCGTCGGACAAAGGACGTTCCTGTGCGTTTGGTCATGGTCAAACCTATGCGGGCCGTCAAAAGGTGCCGCATGGCCGCGAATGCGTAGTGGATCATGATGAGAATATCCGGCGCGATGGGCCGTAAGCCCGCTCACCAGCGTCATGCTGTTTTCAGACTGATTTGGCACGCGTTAGGCACTGGTAATTGCCGCAACGTCGACCATCAAAAATACCGGATAGAATCATCAAAGGCTCGGCAATAGGAATAGCAAAAGCGCCCGCCACAAACAAGCAATCCGCCAACCCTTACCCGCCTATTTCCGCGGTTATACCTCACCCATTTGCCCCTATCGTGGCCCGCGAAACTAGACGGCAACTGGCAAAAACGTCTCAAAGGGCGCGCGGCCAAAACCAACCCGGTTTTAGCCATTTTGATCCATCCCAAATTCGGTGCGTTTTTCCATGCATGGATGTTTTTTACCCTCGTCGGTCTCTCGGGCTGGCTTGTCTTTTTGTGTTGATCGGCAGTCTTTTAGCCATGGCCACCGCCTACGCCCAACCGGGTGAGGGCTTTGGCTTAAACGGTCTTGACCTCGACGCGCCCGCTAAAGCGATCGAGACCCGCAAAAGCGACCTGGAAGCATTAAATAAACGGCTCAGCGCTGCCAGCGATGAGCGCGCACTTTTGGCCATCCGCCAGGACCTCCGCCGCTTGCGGGCCGATGCCATGGTCACCGCCGAGCCGCTCAAAGAACGCAGCGCCGATTTGAAATCGGACCTCGACAAACTTGGCCCCGCGCCCACCGATGGCAATATCGAAGCACCGGAAATTTCTACCCAGCGTCAGGCGATTACGCTGGAGCTAGCCCAGGAGGATGCGCTGATCCGCCAGGCCGCGCTGAACATCAATGAGATTAATCGCCTTTTGGAGGATATCGCCCTGCGCCGGCGCGAAGCCTTTTATGGGCGTCTATTGAGCCGTAGCCCGTTTGCCTTTGCCCCCAATACCCTGCGGACGGCAGCAAAGACGTTTTTAGAGGGTGCAGACGATGCCCGGGCCCGGGCCGGCACCTGGTATGAGGATCAACGCAGCAAGGGAACCAGCACACGAAACCTGATCATCGCGGCGGGAAGCCTGATCTTCAGTCTACTGATCTTTGGCCCTTTCCGACGGTGGGTCAATGCCTCGTTTCTCCACCGCCTGCAATCGCAAGAGCCAACGCCGGGACGCCGCGCGCTGTTTGTTGTCCTCAGGATTTTGACCCGCGCTCTGCCTGGTGTTTTCGCCGGTTTTGTGATCCTGTCCGTACTTGATGCCATTGGCCTGATCTCAGAACTCACCACGCCCATTGCCCGCCAATTCTGGTTCGGCTTTGTGGCAATCCTCGTGGCGGATGCGGGCACAACGGCGATGGTCTCACCCACCCTGCCCGGCTGGCGGATGGTTCCGCTTGACGGCCGATCCGGCTATACCCTGCGCGCAGCGTTCTCCACGCTCGTCTTTCTTTTATTTCTTGACCGTACACTGACTGCCGGGGCCAATGCTTTTGGCGGGGCTCAGGAATTGGTCATTGTCCAAAGTGCCATATTGGCAATCTTGATTGGCTTAATCTTTGTATTTCTCGCCCGTCCAGGCCATTGGAAGCTTACCGATGAGCGTGCGGCGGCATTCTCCCCTGACGCCAAACACTTTTGGCGTAATGCCCGCCGCCTTGTTACGGTGCTTGGACTTGGTATTATTGCTGCTGTCCTGGCGGGCTATGTGGCGTTGGGCCATTATATGGCAACGCGCGCGGTGATGATTGGCGGGCTTATCGCTTTGGGCTTGACCCTGCATCTCATTGCTCAGGATACGGTTCAACTGTTTGACCGTGATACGCGCCGCCCCTTAGGCGATGCCCCGCCAACCGATCAAGTTACAGAGAACTTCCTTATTTTCTGGCTGATCGTCGTTGCCGATATTGTTATTGTTGCACTCCTCCTGCCGGTGACGTTCCTGATCCTCGGCGCTGCTTGGTCGGATGTCTCAACTTTTATCAAGGATGCCTTTTACGGCTTTACCATTGGCGGGGTGACGGTTTCCCTCGTCCGAATCCTAACGGCATTTGGGACCTTTTTTCTCATTCTTCTTGTGTCGCGGTCGCTCCAGCGGACGGCACAAACCCGCTTTTTTCCGCGCACCAAAATTGATGTGGGTTTGCAAAACTCCCTCAAAACCCTGATCGGCTATGTGGGGTTGCTGATCGCCTTGATGACGGGTGTCAGCATACTGGGCTTTAACCTGGCGAACCTGGCCATCATTGCCGGGGCCATGTCCGTGGGGATCGGTTTTGGCTTGCAGAGTATCGTCAATAATTTTGTTTCCGGGCTCATCCTGTTGTTCGAACGCCCCACTAAAGTGGGAGATTGGATCGTCGTGCCGTCGGGTGAAGGCCATGTGAAGAGCGTTAATGTTCGGTCCACGGAGATTGAAACCTTTGACCGCTCATCAATCATTGTGCCCAATTCCGAATTGATCTCCGGTTCGGTTCAAAACTGAACCCTGAAAGACCGGATTGGCCGGTTTATCGTCCCCGTGGGTGTGTCCTACGATAGCGACCCTGACGAGGTTGAACGGCTCCTTTATGAAGTTGCAAAAGACCACCCCATGGTCCTCGCCAATCCAACGCCGTTTGTTTATTTTGTTGATTTTATCGATAGCGCTCTGACGTTTGAATTGCGCATCTTCATCCGTGACGTGAGCAAAAGCCTTCGGGTGCGCACCGAGGTCCGCAAGGCAATCTTCAAAAAATTCAAAGCCGCGAATATCGAAATTCCGTTTCCGCAGCGCGATTTACACATCCGCACGGGCGGCGTTGGGCTCAGTGATTGAAGGTCAACGCTTCGCTTGCGCAGGAATTTGGACACAACGCCAAAACGACCACGCCCTATCTTGTCGTTTCTGGAGCTATCATCACAGGGCCCATCACCTGGCGTAAAACTGATCCATAAATATTCTTCAGTAGGCGGATCACCCCAGAGTCTATGCTCAATTTGCTCAGCAATCGCTGCGAACCCTGATGTCTAATTGAGGTCGGCCAACCCGGCCCGTACCTTGTCGATCAAGAACGCGGGCACATTATGCGTTGCCATTTCCTGCTTTTCACCTGAACGGCGATCCTTGATCTCCAGCTTGCCCTCTTTCAACCCGCGTGGGCCGATTGTCACCTGGAACGGTAGACCGATTAAATCCATCCGGGCGAATTTCTCGCCCGCGCGCGCCGGCGTGTCATCATAGAGCACGTCTAGGCCTGCCGCCTGTAAATCAGTATAAAGACCGGTTGCCGCCTTATCGCTGTCACTGTCGCCCGGTTTTAGATTGATGATCCCCACATGGAACGGCGCAACCGAAAGCGGCCATTTGCATCCTGCCTCGTCGTGGTAGGCTTCAATCAACGCGCCGGTCAGGCGGGACACGCCAATCCCGTAGGAGCCCATTTGTACCGGCGTTTCTTTGCCATCGGCGCCGGTGACCACGGCCTTCATGGGATCGGAATATTTGGTCCCAAAAAAGAAAATATGCCCCACCTCAATGCCGCGGGCGCTGACCTGATTGCCTAACTCTACCCGCGACGCATACTCATCTGCGTTGTGCATTTCATCCGTGGCCGCATAGAATTGCGTTCGCGCATTGACGAGCGCCTGCAATGCCGCTGCGTCATGATCACCATCGAAAATAGAGGCAGCTGGCGCGGCCATATCAACCACTTGGCGGTCGCAGAAAACCTCACTCTCCCCAGTATCGGCGAGCACGATAAATTCGTGGCTAAGATCACCGCCAATGGGGCCCGGGTCAGCGCGCATGGGGATCGATTTCAACCCCATCCGCGCGAAGGTGCGCAAATAGGCAAGAAACATCCGGTTATAGCTATGGCGCGCCGCGTCTACCGACACATCAAAGGAGTAAGTGTCCTTCATCAGGAATTCGCGCCCGCGCATCACGCCAAAGCGGGGGCGGATCTCATCGCGGAATTTCCACTGGATATGATAGAGCATTTTTGGCAGGTCCTTATAGGACCGTGCGCCCGCCCGGAAAATCTCCGTGATCATTTCTTCATTTGTGGGGCCGAACAGCATATCGCGCTCATGGCGATCGGTGATGCGCAGCATTTCCTTGCCATAGGCTTCATAGCGACCACTCTCCCGCCATAAATCCGCAGGCTGAATGGTTGGCATCAGCATTTCCACGGCACCAGCGCGGTTTTGCTCCTCGCGCACGATCTGCTCGATTTTTCTCAGGACGAGATGCCCCAACGGCAACCACGCATAAATACCTGCCCCCTGCTGGCGCACCATCCCGGCGCGCAACATCAATTGGTGGGAGGCGATGGTTGCCTCTTTCGGGGCCTCTTTGAGGACGGGCAAATAAAACTGCGACAAACGCATGGGGCGTGGGCTTTCATAAAAACGGATATTTATCTGTTTAGAAAGGCCCGCCAGTTCTGTCTATGGACTTGTGTCGGCGCTAGCCAAACAGCAGCGGCGCAAGCTTGGCCCGGTGATAGGCCGCATCGCCATAAAGGGCGGCCTGATACGCGCCAAACCGGCGATAAAGTTGGGCGTCGCAATCATAGGTGAAGCCAAAACCGCCATGGAACTGGATCGCCCGGTCGGCGGCAAAGCACAACGCCTGGTCGGCGGCGGCGCGGGCCATGCGCACCGCAATTTCGCCAGTACCTTGCTGGTCAATACTGGCGGCGGCACTGTACAGATGCGAGCGGGCTTGCTCGGCGCCCACATAGGCGTCGACCATGGGGTGTTTCAGGGCCTGATAAGCGCCAATGGGTTTGCCGAATTGTTTACGCGTGCGCAGATAGTCCGTGGTGTAATCAATCACCGCATGGGCCGCACCCACACTCACCGCGGCGGAGAGGAGCGCTTGCACCTGGTAGGTTGATCGCAACGCCGCAGCTAACCCCGGCCCCGCGATCATATCAACCTCGTCACACACCAATCCGTCGAGGCTTAGGGTGAATGTCCGTTGCGTCTCATCAATCAGTGTTTCGCGGCGCAGGGCCGCTGGTGTAATCGCATCGCCCTTGATCACGGCAATCGCGGGGGACCCGTCTTTTTCAATAAGAACAAGAATTGCCGTCGCGTGGTCCGCATAGGGGACAAGCACCTTTTCACCGCGCAAGGTTTTACCATCGGCGCCGGGCCCCGCCTTTGCGCGCAGGGGCTCCCACGCGCCATCGGCTTCCATCATGGCGAGGCTGATAATGTCGCCGCGGGTAATAGCGGGCAAGAGAGCCGATTTTTGCGCCTCAGAGCCGAACACCGTAATTAGGTGTGCCGACAAAACACTACCCATGAACGGCGTTGCCAGGAGGTGGCGGCCCATTTGTTCCAAAACGGGAACTAGATCACCGGCCCCCAGCCCAACACCGCCCTCATACGCATCGGGGATCGCAATCCCCAGCCACCCCATATCGACGATTGCCGCCCACACATCAGCATCAAAGCCGGTGTCGCTGTTCATCAGGGTCCGGACCTTTTCTCTAGGCGACTGGTCGGCGCAAAACCGCGCCGCGCTGTCCAACAGGTCGGCCTGCGCTTGCGAAAACGCCAGGGCGCCATAGGCATCGGCTTGCGATTGTGCACTCACGCTGATCTATCCTTTTGGCAGGCCCAAAACATGCTCGCCAATAATATTACGCTGAATCTGTGAGGTGCCCCCACCAATGGTTGCGGAAAATGCATTGAGATAGGATCGCGACCAGAACCCACCATCGACCGCCGCCTCATCACCCACATAATACGCCCCGCGCGGGCCCAGTAAAGCCATGGAGAGCGCATAGGCTTTGCGCGCAAATTCCGTGCCCATCAATTTGCTGGAAAGCGAAAGCCCCATGGGCTTATCCTGATTAAGCGGTACAATTTTCGTCCGTTCCCGGCATAATTTCAAGCTCTGTGCCTCAATCATCAAATCCACAAGTTGATCGCGCATCACAGGATCATCGAGCACTGGCGCGCCATCGCGCAGCGCCCGCTTGGCCAAATCAATGATCTCAAATGCATCAAGGGGCGTGATCATATAGCCGCCAGCCTGACCGCCGCGTGCCCCGCGCTCATATTCCAGGGTGCGCATGGCCATTTTCCAGCCCTCGCCCTCTTCGCCGAGACGCGTTGACGCCGGAATGCGCGCATCGGTGAAAAAAGTCTGCGTAAAGCCAAATTCACCCGTGAGCTTGCGGATGGGCCGGGTTTCAACGCCGTCAATATCCATCGGTGCCAGAAAAAAGCTTAGCCCCGCATATTTATTGGGCGCATCGGGGTTTGTGCGGGCCAGCAAGATCATATAGCGGGCATAATTACCTTGCGTTGTCCAGATTTTTGACCCGTTCAACACATACTCGTCCCCGTCACGCACGGCTTTCAATTGGGCATTGCCAAGGTCAGAGCCATTTTCCGGTTCAGAAAACCCCTGGCACCAGATATCCTCCGCCGTCAGAATATTTTTCAAATAACGGTTACAGTCTTCTTTGGTGCCCAGATCCATGAGGAGCGGACCGGTCCAGTTCAGGCCGATGGCGTTCAGCATAATCGGCGCATTATGTTTGCGCATGGCCGCTGTTGCCGCATCCTGATAGGCTTGCGGGAGGCCGCCGCCGCCATAGTCCGTGGGCCAGGTGGCACCCAAAAACCCCGCCGCGTGGACCTTGCTTTGCCATTGACGCAAATAATCAAACTGCTGATCGGTCCCCACCTCCATAAAGGTGAGGGGCAACATAAAGCCGGGGTCTTCGTCCACATGTTCGCCAAACCATTTGTCGGCATCGGCAGCAAAGGCCTGAAGATTTTTGTCCTTATCAGTCATGGTTAGCCTTACCCTCCTGCCTTATTCTCCGGCCTGCGCCTTGGTCATGAAGTTGGTCATGGGCCCGGCGGAGTCGGTATAAAACTTCAGATCATCGCGGGCCGAAAGCGCCTCCCAATGGGCCGCGATCTCTTCGGCGGTTTGTTGGGCCGGAGGCAGATAGACACCCGCCGTCTCCGCAATATGCGCCGTAGCGTAGCCACCGCCTGCGCAGGAAATAATCTGACGCGAGGGCGCCCCTTCTGACACCAGATAGACAGCCGCCGCCGTAATGGATTCGGGCGTCAATTGCGCCAGAACCGGTTCGGGGATGCCCAAATCTTCGGTCATACGGGTGCGCGCCGAGGGCGCCAACAAATTCGTGTGGATATTATATTTCGCCCCTTCCAGATGGAGCGCATTCATGAGCCCGATCATCCCGGCTTTCGCGGCACCATAATTTGCCTGCCCAAAAATACCGTGCAGGCCCGACGGGCTGGAGGTAAAGATCACCCGGCCATAGGCTTGTTCGCGCATGATCGGCCACACCGTATGGGTACACAGCGCCGAGCCAATCAAATGTACATCAATGACCGTGCGAAAGTCAGCCATATCCATCTTGTGAAACGTCTTATCACGGAGGATACCGGCATTGTTGATGAGGATATCAATCCGGCCCCATTTATCCATGGCCGCTTCACCCATGGCTTTGACCTCCGCGTCGCGGGTCACATTGGCGCCATCGGCAATTGCCTCGCCGCCAGCGGCGATAATCTCATCGGCAACCGTTTGCGCCGCAGAACCGGACCCGCCGGAGCCATCAACGGCGCCGCCAAGGTCATTGACCACGATCTTGGCACCGCGCCGGGCCAATTCCAGCGCATGGGCCTTGCCAAGCCCGCCACCCGCGCCAGTAATGATTGCAACGCGGTCAGAGAAATCAAGATTACTCATCATTTGTCCTAACTCGGATGATTAAATCACTTCGAACAGGCCGGCTGCGCCCATACCGCCACCAACACACATGGTGCACACAACATATTTCGCGCCGCGCCGCTTACCCTCAATCAGGGCGTGGCCCACCATACGCGCACCCGACATGCCATAGGGGTGACCAATGGAAATTGCCCCGCCATTCACATTCAGCAATTCATCGGGAATGCCCAGCGTATCGCGGCAATAAAGTACCTGCACGGCGAACGCCTCATTAAGCTCCCAAAGGCCGATATCATCCATCTTGAGGCCAAATTTTTTCAGCAATTTGGGCACCGCATAGACCGGACCGATCCCCATCTCATCGGGCTCGGTGCCCGCCACGGCCATGCCTCGATAAATACCCAGCGGCGATAACCCGCGTCTCGCGGCCATTTTGCCTTCCATCACTACCGCTGCCGATGCGCCATCAGACAGCTGCGAGGCGTTACCCGCCGTGATGAATTTGCCTTCGCCCACCGTTTGTCCGCCTTTGAAAACAGGCTTCAGGCCACCAAGCGCCTCGGCGGTGGTGCCAGGCCGATTGCCCTCGTCTTTTTCGAGGGTCGTTTCCACATCGGAGACCTCACCGGTTTCTTTATTCTTAAATTTCATGACAGAGGCGAGCGGAACAATTTCGTCGTCAAATTTACCAGCCTGTTGCGCCGCATGGGTCCGTTCTTGCGATTGTGCCGCATAGGCGTCCTGCGCCTCGCGTGACACGCCATAGCGCTCTGCCACGATTTCCGCCGTCTCAATCATTTGCATATAAGTGGCGGGCATATTCTGCACCAACCACGGATCGGGGATCACAAACATGCCCGCGGTCTGGTTCATGGATATTGATTCAACGCCCCCGCCCACGGCCACATCCATATTATCAACGATTACCTGCTTAGCGGCGGTGGCAATCGCCATCATCCCCGACGCACACTGACGATCAAGCGTTTGGCCGGAGACACCGATGGGAAAGCCCGCACGCAACGCCGATTGGCGTGCCACATTTTGAAAGGCACTGCCCTGTTGAATGGCCGCGCCCATGACAATGTCTTCCACCTCACCGGGCTCCACACCCGCGCGCTTACACGCCTCCCCCAGCGCATGGGCACCGAGCGCCGGCGACGTCGTGTTGTTGAAGGCGCCGCGATAGGCTTTACCGATGGGCGTACGGGCGGTGGAAACGATGACGGCTTCGCGCATGGAAACTCCCTAAGGTGATTGAATGTGTGCGCCTCAACGTCTCCCATTGCGCCGCACTTGTCAGCCTCTTTATGCACCTCAAAATGTGCGGGGTGGATGGTGGCCCCGCCACTGTCCTATGCCGTGGCGAAGAGGTGCGGCAGGTGGTAGCGTCTGACACCGTACAAATCCGTTGGGGAGCCCGTCTTGCCTGTTGATCCGTTGGACAAAACAACATCGATCCGTATCGGCGGGGCCTGCGGCTATTGGGGGGAAAGCCCCATGGCAACGCCGCAATTCCTGGGGGCACAAGCGGTTGATTTTATCGTCTATGATTATCTGGCGGAAATCACCATGTCGCTGATGGCGCGGGCGCGGGCCAAGGACGCCAATGCGGGCTTTGCCACCGACTTTATAAGCGGGGTTCTGCAGCCCAACTTGCATGCAATCGCCGATCAGGGTGTGCGCCTTCTGACCAATGCGGGCGGCGTCAACCCCGAAGCCTGCGCCCGGGCTGTGCGGGCGCTGATCAGCGCCATGGGGCTCGACCTCACGGTTGGTGTGATCACCGGCGATGACCTGCTGGCGCACAGAGATCGGCTGGCCGCGTTGGCGCCGAAAGATGTGAGCGATGGTCGCCCCTTCCCCGACCCTGAAACAATCACCAGCATAAACGCTTATATCGGGGCCTTTCCCTTGGCTATGGCACTTGATCAGGGGGCGGATATTGTTATCGCCGGGCGGTGTGTGGACAGCGCCCTCACACTGGGCGCGTGTATCCACCATTTCGGTTGGCAGGCCACGGAGTGGGATAAGCTGGCGGCGGGCTCGCTGGCCGGTCATCTGATCGAATGCGGGCCGCAAGCCACGGGCGGCAATTTCACCGATTGGGGTGAAAGCGGCGATATTGCCGCCATCGGCTATCCCATTGCGACAATCACCGATGATGGGGCCTGTACCCTCACAAAGCCAGCGGCAACAACGGGCCTCGTCAGTGTGGGAACCGTCAGTGAGCAGATGCTGTATGAGATTGGTGATCCTGCCGCCTATCACCTGCCCGATGTGACGTGCGACTTTACTGGCGTAATCATCACCCAAGCGGGCGAAGATCAGGTTCGCGTCACCGGAGCCCGGGGGATGGCGCCACCCCACACCCTAAAAACCTGTCTGACCCACACCAATGGCTATCGCACCGGCATGCAGATTGCCCATTATGGCATCGACGCCGAACTGAAGGCGCTGGCATTTTCCAACGCCGCTCTTGACCGGGCCAACGCCAATCTGCGCGCTTCAAACCTTGGGGACTTTAGCGAGGTCAGCGTAGAAATTCTGGGTGCCAACGCTCAGTTTGGCACGGCGCTCCAACCCGCCCTTGAGGTGGTGAGCAAAATCGCCGTCAAGCACCCCTCGCCCTTTGGGTGCGCCATCCTGTTAAAGGAAATTGCCGGTCTTGGCCTCGCCGCCGCGCCGGGATTATCGGGATTTCAGGGCACCCGCCCAAAACCGAGCCCGGTCTATCAATTGTTCACCTTTCCCCTTGATCGGCAACATCTGACCCTCACCGTTCAGGTGGGTCCGGATGATCAGGGCCCATTACAAACCACCATACCAGCCTATCCCGCCGGGGCAGACCAGGCACCAGTTACCCCGGCAACACCGAATAACCCGCCGTCAAAACCGGCCCCGCTTGGTGATATGGTCAGTATGCCGCTGGTTAATCTTGCCTATGGGCGGTCCGGCGATAAGGGCGATAGCGCGAATATTGGTATCATCGCGCGGCGCCCGGACTATTTACCCTGGATTTGGCATGAATTGAGTGTTGAGACCGTTCACCGCGTGTTCGCGCATTTTTTGGCTGCCGATTGCCCGCCCGCAAATCTTGGAAAATTCTTGCTGCCTGGCTCCCATGCCATCAATTTTCTCCTGCCGGGCGTGCTTGGCGGCGGTGGTACGGCCTCTTTGCGCAGTGATCCCCAGGGTAAGGGCTATGCACAAATTCTCTTGACCACTCCCATCCCGATTCCCACTGACCTGGTGCAGGCCCGATCATGAGTATTTTTTCGTCTTCCATTATGACCGATAATGATCGGTACCGGGAAAACCACACCGCCATGTCCGCCCTGGTGACGCGTTTGCAGGCCTTAAACGCGCGGGCACCAGCGCTCTCGGCGCGGCGTCAGGATCGGTTTGGCAAGCGTGGGCAACTCTTGCCGCGCACCCGTCTGGCCCATCTTCTTGATCCGGGGATGCCTTATTTAGAGATTGGCAATCTGGCGGGCTATCTTCTTGATACCAGCAATGAGGAAAAATCTGTTCCCGGATCAACCATTATGGGCGGTATCGGTTATATTGCCGGGACGCGCTGCGCCATTGTTACCGACGATAGCGGTATCAAAGCGGGGTCAATGACCGTGGCGGGCGGCTATCGCCTGAAACGCATGCAGGAAATTGCGCTTCAGCAAAAATTGCCTTTTGTGCATCTTGTGGAAAGCGCCGGCGGGGATTTGCAAAACTATACCGTTGAGGGCTTTATTAGCGGCGGTAGCCTGTTTGCCAATCTGGCCCGATTATCGGCCGCTGGCCTCCCGGTGATTTCAATCCTACACGGATCATCGACGGCGGGGGGTGCCTATATGCCCGGCCTGTCCGACTATGTTGTTGCGGTTAAAGACCGGGGCCGTGCCTTTCTTGCGGGCCCGCCCTTGCTAAAAGCCGCAACGGGAGAAATCGCCACCGACGAAGAGCTTGGCGGCGCGGCCATGCATGCCACCATATCCGGGCTTGCCGATTATCTTGCCGATGATGATGCCAGCGCCATCGCCTTGACTCGCGACATCGTGCGGCGCCTGAATTGGCACCACAAAAATACCAACCCGTCCCCTTTGTCATTGAACGATCACTGCGCGCCGATTTATAACCCGGATGAAATCCTCGGCATTGTGTCGCCGGACTATCGCCAGCCCTATGATGCGCGAGAGGTGATTGCGCGTCTTGTTGATCGGTCTGACTTTACTGACTTCAAGCCGGGATATGGCGTTTCCACCGTCTGTGTTCACGCCGATATTATGGGGCATACGGTGGGCATACTTGCCAATAATGGGCCCATCGACCCCGACGGCGCTGTGAAAGCCACGCACTTCATACAATTATGTGACCAAAGCGAAACGCCCCTGGTCTTTTTACAAAACACAACCGGTTATATGGTGGGTACGGCCTATGAGCGTGCTGGAATGATCAAGCATGGCTCCAAAATGATCCAGGCGGTGACAAATGCGCGGGTGCCGCGCCTGACCATGATGATTGGCGCCAGTTTTGGCGCGGGCAATTACGGCATGTGCGGGCGCGGTTATGAACCGGATTTCTGCTTCACCTGGCCCAACGCGCAAGCCGGTGTCATGGGCGGCGAACAGGCCGCCAAGGTGATGGACATTGTGGGCGAAGCCCAGCGCGCCAAGACCGGCGCAACCCTTGATGAAGCGCAACGCACGATGCAAGCCAAGATGCTTACCCATCTGTTCGATTCCCAATCGAGCGCCTTTTATACCTCCGGCCATTTGCAAGATGATGGCATGATTGATCCACGCCAAACCCGCCAGACCTTGGGCTTTTTATTGGCGACAGTCACCGACGGCCGAAAAACCATGCCGCACACAAACAGTTTCGGGGTGGCACGCCCGTGACAAAGCCCCGCCAACACAGCGTCCTGATTGCCAATCGCGGTGAGATCGCCTGTCGCATTATTCAAACGGCGCGGTCCATGGGCTTGCGGACTGTGGCTGTTTATTCCGATGCCGACGCGCACAGTCGCCATGTGCATATGGCTGATGCAGCCTATCGGCTTGGCCCCGGCCCTTCGCCCGCATCGTATCTGAACCGCGATGCCTTGGCGTTGGCGATCACGCAAAGCGGTGCTGACTTTGTCCATCCGGGTTATGGGTTCCTTTCGGAAAATGCTGATTTTGCGCGCGACTGTGCAAGTCTCGGTCCGGTGTTTGTGGGTCCCGGCGCCGATGCCATCGACATCATGGCCGACAAAGCCCGCGCCAAGGCGCGCATGCTGGCAATGGATGTGCCGTGCATCCCCGGCTATCAGGGGGATGACCAAACCGATGCCGTCTTTATGGCTGAAGCCAAAAAGATGGGTATGCCGATCATGATTAAGGCCGCCGCGGGCGGCGGAGGGCGCGGTATGCGTCTTGTTTCCCACACCGATGATCTGATCAACGCCCTCGGCAGTGCCCGGTTGGAAGCACAAAACGGCTTTGGCGATGATCGCCTATTGCTGGAAAAGGCCGTAACGAACGCGCGCCATGTGGAAATCCAAGTGCTCGCTGACCAGCATGGTACGGTCTTACATCTGGGCGAACGAGATTGTTCCGCCCAAAGACGACATCAAAAAGTTGTTGAGGAGGCCCCATGCCCGGTGATGACACCAGCCTTGCGCGCGGCCATGGGCGCAGCTGCCGTCACAGCGGCGCGGGCCGTTGACTATGTGGGGGCGGGCACGGTTGAATTTCTACTTGATGGGTCGGGGCAGTTTTACTTCCTCGAAATGAACACAAGACTGCAGGTTGAGCACCCGGTCACCGAACTGGTTACCGGTCTTGACCTTGTGGCGGAACAATTGCGCATTGCCATGGGTCACCCCCTTGACCTGACCCAAGACGATGTGACGCTGACCGGTCACGCCATCGAGGTTCGGCTTTATGCAGAAGATCCGTCTCAGGATTTTTTGCCCCAGTCAGGACCGATAAAACACTGGTCCCCGCCCGCGGGCGATGGCATCCGCGTTGACCATGGCGTTGTAAGCCCGGGCATTGTGACGCCGTTCTACGATCCCATGTTGGCAAAAATCATTGCCCATGGCCCTGACCGGGACACCGCGCGCCAAAGGTTGATTAAGGCCCTGGAAGAAACAATTCTCCATGGTGTGGCCACGAACCGGGCCTATCTTCTGGATATTCTGCGCGATGAAACATTTGCGCAAGGCGGGGTCACAACCACCTTTCTTGAAACCGATTTTCAGGGCCCGGCGCCGACACCTGCGGCGCCGCATGAAATCGCCATCGCCGCGGTGCTGGTTTATTTTCACCGGCGCGCGGCCAGTATGGCGGCGGCCCGAATACCTTCATCGCTTGCCGATTGGACCAACACGCGCGTCCTGCCCGCGCCGATTTGGCTGAATGAGACGCATGACGGCGGCGCGCGGCACTTGCCGATGACGGTTACGCCAGACGGTAACGGTGGATATTCCGTTGAGGGACCGGTGGACCTTCACTCTTCCAAACCGCTCCGTGTAGAAATAATCATGCACGGGCCAAACCAAGCCGCTTTGCGTATCGGGGCAGACAATCACCGGGTAACCTATCATCTGGATGAGGGCCCCGCTGGCCCCACCACCATCACGATCAGTTTTGCCGGCAAAACACTTACCTTTGATTGCCATAATGCCGGCGGGGATCATGAGGCCAAGCGCAACGGCACGGGGCGCATTACCGCACCCATGCATGGGCAAGTGACCGGGGTGACCATAACCGTTGGCGACCGCGTTGCCGCGGGCCAAAGTCTTGGCACGTTGGAAGCCATGAAGATGCAACACACCCTCGCCGCCGATTGCGCCGGCCGGATCACGGGCATTCACGCCAAACCGGGGGCGCAAGTGAGCCTGGGCGATGTGCTGGTCATCATCGAACCAGCCAGCGATACGCCCGATGACGGGGCAGATCATCCGTGAGCGAACGAGAGGCCGCACCCGACTTTAATGCCGAGGGTACCGCGCTCCACACGGTGCTGGCACCCTTGAACGATGATGCATTGCGCGCCTCGACCCAGTTCAAGGACTGGACCATTGAAGACATCATCACTCATTTGTTTTTATGGAACGAAGCGGCGCTCCTCACCCTGACCAATCCCCTGGCTTTTCAAACGCTGGTGGCAAAGGTCATGTCCCGTCTTGGTGTAGGCGATGATCATCGTGCGCTGCAACGCGCCTGGCTGACTGAGACTCACCCGGGGGCGGCGGGCCCCAGCCTTGTGGAGCAGTGGTACAAAAGCCATCGCCATTGTGCCGCCGGGTTCGGTGAGGCGGACCCCGACCAGCGGGTGGCCTGGTTCGGCCCGCCGATGACGGCGCGGTCAAAAATCATCGCGCGGCAAATGGAATGCTGGGCCCATGGGCAGGCGATTTTTGACCATCTGGGCATGGCGCGTGCGGATACCGACCGCCTCTACAATATCGCCCATCTGGGCGTGACAACTTATGGCTTTGCGTTTCGGAACCGGTCGCTGGCCCCGCCCACGCCAAAACCCGAGATCACCCTCACCGCGCCATCGGGGACGTTGTGGCACTGGAACACGTCGCAAGACGACAACCATGTGCGCGGTAGCGCCACAGCCTTTTGCCAGGTCGTTTGCCAAACCCGTGCGCTCGCCGACACGGACCTGACGATCACCGGCGATAATGCTAAAGCATGGACTGCCATCGCCCAGTGTTTTGCGGGCCCACCCCATCCGCCGCCGGTACCGGGCAGTCGCTATCGTCGCAGCACTGCATAAGGGCATGGAGACACTCAGCGTTTGGCGGTACCACATGGTCCAGAAATCATAGCCGAGGTGACCCATGGATTTGTCCTTTTCCGAAAAAGATGAAGCGTTCCGCCAGGACATAGTGGCTTTTCTTGACCGCGAATGGCCCGAAGAAAAACGCGGCAACGTACCCTTCACCCGCGAGGCCTATCTCGACTGGCACAAAAAGCTCCACGCCAAAGGCTGGGCCGCGCCCGCCTGGCCCGTCGACCATGGCGGTAAGGACTGGACCCCCACGCAGCACTATATTTTCAACGAGGAAATGGCGAAGGCCGAAACGTTCCGGTCGCTGGCGTTCAACACGGCCATGGTTGGTCCCGTGATCTATACCTTTGGCAATGACGCCCAGAAAGAACGTTTTTTGCCGCCAACGCTCAATTGCGACATCTGGTGGTGCCAGGGATATTCCGAACCCGGCGCCGGCTCCGATCTCGCAAGCCTGCGAACCAAAGCTGAGCGCGATGGCGACCACTATATCGTCAATGGCTCAAAGACCTGGACAACCCTTGCCCAACATGCGGACTGGATTTTCTGCCTGGTACGGACCAATAGCGATGTGAAGAAACAGGAAGGTATTTCCTTCCTCCTCATTGATATGAAAACACCGGGGATCACCGTGCGCCCGATCATCACGCTTGGCGGCGATCACGAGGTCAATGAGGTATTCTTTGAAGATGTGCGGGTGCCCGCGGAAAATTTGATCGGCGAGGAGAATCGCGGCTGGACCTATGCGAAATTCCTCCTCACCCATGAGCGGTCAAATATTGCCGGTGTCCATGCCTCCCGTCGCAAGCTGGAGCGATTGCGCGAAGTTGCGGCGGACGCTGATCTCTATGCGCCCGGTGCAAGGCTCATTGATGATGATGACTTTATGCGGACCCTGGCGGAAATTGAAATCGACCTGATGGCGTTGGAATATACGGAGCTTCGGTCTCTGGCCAATGAGGAAGCGGGCAAAGGTCCGGGGGCGGAGAGTTCCATCCTGAAAATCCGGGGTACAGAAATTCAACAGCGGATCAGTCACCTCGCCGTCAAGGCGGCGGGGAGCTATGCCCTGCCGTTCCAGCGTGACCTCGGCCATAATGAGTTTCCCGCCGGTCCAGACCATACGGTCCATGCGGCGGCAACCTATTTCAACTATCGCAAAACCTCGATCTATGGCGGATCGAATGAGATCCAGCGCAACATCATTGCCAAAGCCGTGTTGGGGCTCTAAACGCCGCAGCCGTCCTATGAGGGTACAAAGATGAATTTTGATTTCACCGAAGAGCAAACCATGATCCGTGAAACCGTGAAGCGGTTTATGCGTGAGAAATATGACTTTGATACCCGTCAGGCGATTATCGCGTCGGAGGCCGGTTGGTCCCCGGACATCTGGCAGCAATTGGCGGAGATGGGTCTCATGGGGGCGGCCTTTCCCGAGGCTTTTGACGGTTTTGGTGGCACGGCCGCCGATATCATGGTGCTGATGGAAGAATTCGGCGAAGGACTATTGATTGAACCGTTCTTTCCCACTGTAATCCTCGCCGGACAAATCCTGCGCGAGGTTGGTGATGAGCAGGCGCGCGCGCTGATCGGAAAAATCATCGCCGGGGAAGCGATCATGGCGTTAGCCCATGACGAGCCAAAGGCTCGCGGTGTGATCAACCATGTGGAGACAACGGCCAAGGCCAACGGCGACGGGTTTGTCCTGAGCGGCCATAAGGCCGTTGCGCTGGGGGCACCGCTTGCCCACCATATCATTGTATCTGCGCGCACAAATGGTAATGATCAGTCCACAGAGGGCATCAGCCTGTTTCTCGTTGACCCGGCCCAAGACGGTGTTTCGATCCACGCTTATCCCACCATTGATGGCATGCGCGCAGGCGATATTCATCTTGATCAGTTGCGCGTGAATAAATCGGCGCTGCTGGGCCCTCAGGATCAGGCGCTGGCGATTATCGAAACGGTGATCGACCGGGCAATCACGGCAATGAGCGCCGAAGCGGCGGGCCTGTGCCGGAAAATGAGTGACCTCACCCGCGACTATTGCCGCCAGCGTGAACAGTTCGGCACGCCGATCTCAAAATTTCAAGTGCTGCAGCATCAGATGGTGGACATGTTCATCCATACCGAAGAGATGAGCTCGATGGCCTATATGGCCGCCATGAACCACGACACCCCCAGCCGCGACACACGCCGCGCCGCCGCCGCTGCCAAGGTTCAACTGGGTAAATCGGTAAAGTATGTGGGCGAAACCGCCGTACAACTCCATGGCGGTATGGGCATTACGGAGGAAATGGCCATTGGCCATTACTTCATGCACGGCACCATGATGGAAAACCTCCTGGGCGATAGCGGTTTTCACCTGCGCCGGTATCAGGCCGCAGTGGCCTGATACCGAAACTGGCGAGCCTGCTGACCATCACGGATCAACGGCTCCCACGCTCGGCCTATGCACCCATACAGAAAAAGTTGAGCTTATTGCCATCGGCATCGCGCACATAGCCGCATGAGCACATCCCGTTCAGGCGGGGGCCAGCTGGGCCCTCATCTGTGGCGCCCAGGGCAATCGCTTTATCATACATGGCTTTCACCTGGTCCGGGCCACTGCAGGCGATGGAGACCATATTGCCGTTGCCGGGGCTTGCAGGTTCGCCGTTCCAGGGTTTGCAAATGCCAAACATCGGCCCCTTACCGTCGCCATAGGCGACAAAGCCACCGTCAGGCCGCTCCATCACGACTTTGGCCCCCATATCACCAAGAAGTTGGTCATAGAATTTGCGGGCCTGTTCCATATCGTTTGTGGGAACCGTTGAATAAGCAATCATGGGATGTCTCCTTTTTCAAAAGTCGTCATGACGACGGCGTGGTGGGACCGCTAAAAAATACCTTTTGCGGCATTCTCTTCAAGATATCCCGCCGGGGCAACGGGGTTTAGCTCACGCACCTGACCGGCATTCAAATCTGGTAGGTGCTGAACGAGATCGAGGAAGCGCGCGGATTCGTGCGCCTCCAAAATATCATCCGTGAGCGTCTTGAATTTCTGAATGTATTCCGCTCGCCCAAAGGGACGGGCGCCGAACGGGTGGGCGTTGGCAATGCCGAGTTCGTCCTCGATAACCGAGCCATCCTCCATGGTGATCACAACCCGCGCGCCGAAGGCTTTCTCATTAGGATCGGGCGAGTGATAGCGCCGGGTCCATTCAGGATCTTCGATTGTTGAAACTTTATGCCAAAGCCGAACCGTATCGGCCCGCTGGGCGCGTTCAGGCGCGTAGGAGCGCACATGGTGCCATGCCCCATCCTGTAGCGCCACGGCAAATATATACATAATCGAATGGTCGAGGGTTTCCCGGCTTGCCTGCGGGTCCATTTTTTGCGGGTCGCCCGCGCCGGTGCCGATCACATAATGGGTATGGTGCGATGTGTGCAGAACAATCGATTTTACCTCATCAAAATCATCGATCTTTTTGCCCATGCGAAATGCCAGATCGATTAGCGCCTGGCTTTGATATTCGGCCGAATGTTCTTTGGTATAGGTGTCAAGAATTGCGCGTTTAGCCTCACCAGGACCGGGCAAGGGCACAATATATTGGGGCGTATAAGGATCATCACCACGATCGCGTGCGGTGCGGCCGTTGAGAATAAAGCTGATGACCGAATCCTCACCTTCATAAATCGGGCTTGGCGCACCCTCACCGCGCATACATCTATCCACCGCTTCAATGGCGGTCTTGCCCGCATAGGCAGGGGCAAAGGCTTTCCAGGTTGAAATTTCGCCTTTACGCGATTGGCGTGTGGTGACCGTGCAATGGAGCCCTTGCTGGATGGATTGAAAGATAATCTCCGTCGGCAGATCAAGGAGCGTGCCCACCGCCGCACTGGCCGATGGCCCAATATGCGCAATATGGTCAATCTTATGCTCATGCAGGCAGATGCCTTTGACCAAATTCACCTGAATTTCATAGCCCGTGGCAATGGCCCGAATGAGCGCCGCGCCGTCGCGGCCACATTGCTGCGCAACGCCAAGAACCGGGGGGATATTATCACCCGGGTGGGAATAATCGGCGGCCAAGAACGTGTCGTGAAAATCAAGCTCACGCACAGCGGTGCCGTTGGCCCATGCCGCCCATTCCGCACACACACTGTGATCCGGTACCATCCCAAAAAGCGATGCACCGCCCGCCCGCGGATGGGCCAACGCCATGGCCCGCGCTGATTTAATTGGTCCGCGGTTGAGGGAGGCAATGGCCACGGCGGCATTATCAATGATCCGGTTAATGATCATCTGTGTGACGTCATCATCAATGGCAACCGGGTCCGCCGCCACCGTCGCCATTTTCCACGCCAGTTGCTCTTCGCGGGCAAGTAGGGCTTTGGACGGGTGGGCATGCACCTGATGGTCGATCATGGAAAGGGCCTTGCAGTGACTATCAAACAAACGAGAAAAAGGGGCGCGCTGATTGGCCTGATGAACAGACCTCGACCGCGTATGGCTTGTGTGTGCAACAGTGTTAGCCCCCTGTCAAAGGGGCTGATCACGCCGTGCAAAACCAATGGTGTGCCGACCTTAAGCCAGCATTAAAGAGCGCGGGGCGCTATGGTGCGGGGCGTTGGGCATCGCGGATCGCGCGAAACTCGTTGCCCTCATACCAGTTGGGCCACTGGTCCGAATAGGCAAGCGTTGCCCCCACCTCATAAAAAATCGAGAGCGTGTCGATGAGCGTTCCCATATCCCAATCATCAGAATATTCATCGGCGGGCTTGTGATAGCGGTTCGCCGCATAATCAGCCTGAAAGGCTGCGCCGGCATCGGTACCACCGTCAATAAAATCGATCCCCGCATCGGCATAGAGCATGGGCACGCCTTTTTTCGCCAGCGAGATATGGTCGGAGCGATAGAAATACCCCTTTTCCGGCTCCGGGTCGGGACGCAGATATTTACCGCGCGCCGTCGCAATACCCTCCAGAATATCCTCAACCTGCGACGCGCCATAGCCAACAACAATCAGGTCTTTCGATGGCGGTGTGGGCAGCATGGCATCAATATTGATCCCGGCAACAATCTGGGAGAGCGGGACGATCGGGTCCTCCGCCAGATAGGCCGAGCCGAGCAAGCCCGATTCCTCCGCCGTGACACCAACCACAAGAATAGACCGGTCCGGCTGGGTCTCATTTTTGGCAAAGGCCTCAACAACCGACAAAATTCCCGCCGTACCGGTGGCATTATCAACAGCGCCATTAAAGATGTTATCCCTGCCGGTTGATGTCGCTGCGTCGCCGCCGCCCAAATGATCCCAATGGCCCATATAAAGCACATATTCATCAGGGTACGTTGCACCGGGCAGGATACCGGCAACATTGGCCGACACAGATTTTTTAATGGTGTTGGTTAGGTTCGCACTCAAGGTCTGACCCGTGATCGCCACGGGCGCAAAACCGGGTGCGCTGGCGCTTTTCGTTAACCTGTCGAAATCAAGCGATGCCGCAGCGAATAGTGCCCGGGCCTCATCTTCATGGAGCCAAGCCTCAACCGCCACACGCCCGGCGCCGCCGTCGGGGCGTTCCAGATCAAGCTGCGGGCCGGACCATGAGCCTTCAACAACACCCCAGCCATAGGCCGCCGGTTTTGCCTGGTGAATCACAATCGCCGCAGCCGCACCCTGGCGGGCTGCTTCTTCATATTTGTTCGTCCACCGACCATAATAGGTCATGGCATTACCGTTAAAGACCGCCTTATCCTGGGTGGCAAAGCCCGGATCATTGACCAGCATCACAACGGTTTTACCCGTCACATCAACCCCGGCATAGTCGTTCCAGTCATATTCCGGCGCCACAATACCATAGCCCACAAAAACCATCTCACTATCCTGAACGGCTATGGTTTCCTCAACTCTTTTTGTCCAATAGACAGCCTGCGGACCATATTCGAGCGTTATGCCATTGATGGTGAGGGCAGACGCGGCCGGGTCAACCGTCACCTCAACCAAGGGCACAGCCTGTTCGTAGCTATCGCCGTTGCCAGGCATCAGGCCGATGGCCTTCATCTCGTCGATCAGGAATGCCCGGGTTTTGTAGCCGCCTTCGGTAACGGGTGCGCGGCCGGCAAACGCATCTGACGACAGCGTCTTGATCCGTTGGCGGAGGACTGCCTCATCGATTATGCCGTTACCGGCAGCGGCGCCGGCATTGGTATCGACTGGAGCCGCCGTCTCCGTTGATGCTGGAGCTTGGCTATCGGTATTGCCTGTCGCAGGGTCATCGCCGCCACCGCATGCCGCAAGGCCAAGGGCGGCCCCGATAATCGCCAATATGCGATAACCGCTTTTACTTGGTCTGCCGTGCTTTTTCACTTTGCTTTGTATCGCCATCTTGATTTTCGCCCTTTGTCTTTCCGTTTGGTCTTTCCAGGGATGGTCTATCGCCGTCATAACCCCCGTCTTACGATTCGGGCCGCCGCCCCTAACCAGCATCCAGCACGACGACCTTGCCCTCGCTGGCCGGGGCGGAACCCGATAGCACCGCCTGGTAGACAGGATCCATCATACCGGTCCCGTGGGCCTGGCTCAGGGTCAGCCAGCTTTCACTGCGTTTTGCTGCATCGTGCCAAAACGTTAGGGCTTTTTGCTGGAAAACCCCGGGGCCCCATTCGGCATTGCGTTTCTGGATATGCCCAGGGGCAAAAAACATGGCGCTACGATCCGAGATAAAGTCCGGACCCATTTTATTATCACTGTAATGGGTCAACCCCACATTACAGCAATAGCGCATCTGATCACCCAGCGCTTTGTGCAAGCTGTTAAGGATTTTTCCGTTCCCTGACATATCGATGATCACGCTGGGCAGATTTGCGTCAATCGCGTCAAGATCGTCATATGTCAGCACACGGTCATAAAGCCCAAGAGCTTTGACCGCGTCAAGATTGCCCGGTGAGGTGAGGCCAACGGACGCTGGTGACTGCGGGTCATCGGCAAGCGCATAGGCAAGCCCAATGGCCGTTTTGCTAGATGCGCTGGGGATGATCACCTGCCCCGCCCTACCGCGCGGAATACCGAACCAGTCTTGGTCAACCATAAAGTCATGCAGGCAAAACGACGTCGCGTAGAGCGGAAACAAAACAATACGCGCATTATCCATGGCTGCAATGTAAGCGGGGTCAGCTGCAAGGCGCGCATACTGATTATAAACCGGCGGCAAGGCCGCGCGGTGCGCCGCGCCATCGGCAAACCCATTCGGTTTGATCCGGGTTGGCGCCATGACCAGATGGGTGCCCATGGGAAAATAGCCGTAGAGCCGCTCACCCACCTCCATACCCTCACAGGCGCTTTCAACAACACGGCCCACACCCCAAACCGGGATAATGCCCCAGCCCTCTTCAGCAGGAAAAAACTGCCAATAGCCGATTTTTTCTCCCACGACGCCATAGGTCACATTGTTGGCCGTCATGGCGTAGCGTTCAACAGCCACGAGAACCTCGCCGGCCTTAATCGCGCTATCGCGGCTTGCCAGCCGCGTTTTGTCAAGCGCCGTGCGCTGAACCTCTAAAACGGTAATGTCGGTCATCAACTTTCTCCCTGAATTTCTGCCAAATTGGCACAAGCACGCCCGCGCGGCTATCTTCTTGCGCTGTTGACATAATCCATCAATTTTTTATTCTGTGTAAAGATTGTTTTGATAACCCTAAGGGTAAATCGATAAAGATCGAAGCGGGTTCCGGCGTTGATCATCCTATTAAGGCGAAGCGAATCGCAAAAAACGCGAGATTCGCTCATTGTAGAGCCCGACTACCGTAAAATCTCCTAAAATGCGAGTAAATCTCCTAATGCAATAAAATACGCCTTGCTTCTCCCCTTTTTGGACATTGAGCTTGCGAATTCATCAATTAAAACTTGAGGTTAATGGATGCGGGTCGTCGCATCAGCAACCTTAAGTGACGCGATGCCGAGCGAAGCGCCTGATCTCATACCGCCTCCCGCAAAACAGGCGGTTGAGAATATCGACCTAGCCCTCGGACAAACCTTGCGGTTACTTCGGGTACAGGGTGGTCGCACCCAGTCGGAAGTTGCCGAACATCTCGACATCAGCCCACAGCAGTATCAGAAATATGAAAAAGGCTCGTCGCGCTGCAGCCTCGTGACCATTTATCGGTTGGCTGAGTATTTCGATGTTTCTGTGGGCGATCTGCTGCCCGCCGTTGGCCAACATGTGCAAGGGTTTTCAGAGGGGCCACAAACCCCGCTTGCCCCGCCGCCGACCGCCGACTTAAGTGATGAAACAGAGGCGCTTTCGGAGCTGCTCCGGATAATCGTCCGTATCCCCTCAAAGCCCATGCGCCAGCGGGTGTTACGCCTCCTCAATGAGGCTGTGGACCCAAGTTAAGCCGCCACATCAAACGACACGGTCACCGCGGCGTTGTCTTAGAGTGTTGTCTCGCGGATCAAAATATGGGCAAGACGCCGCCAGATGCGCAAGGCAAGGCTTTCCGGTTTCCCCTTGGCATGAATTTGCCCGCGGACAACCCGCACCGGGGCTTCTGAGCGGGCATCGGGCTCAATAACGATGCCGTACCAGGTTTGCAACGGGTCAAGATCATCTTGCGTTTCCGACACTGCGATGGCGCCGCCAAACCGCGATGTTAAAACCGGCAAGCTAATCCGCTGACTGTTGGCCGATGCGATGCGAGACACGGTGCCTCTCATTTTCTTCAACTCAATCTCATCGGGGATAAACACGGCTTTCGCTCCGACACTCAGGCGTTCGGTATATTCCGAAAACAGATAACCACGCATACGCCCCTGGGCCATTTCGGCGACGCTGAGGATCGGCAGCGTTTGTTCAACCCAGCGCCCGCTATGAAGGTGGTCGGCGAGGTCAATCACCACACCGTCAAACGGGGCAACAATATCAAGATTGGCAAGCTGACGGCGCAGACCGGCAATGGCATCGCGCCGTTGACGGGCCTCGCGTTGCAAAACCAGGTTTTGATCGCGATCATCGCGGTCTGCAACAATGCGCCCCAGACGCGCGCGGGTCAGTTTCAGACGGCGTTCCTCCAACCTGATTTGCGTCAATAAATCGGGCGAGGTCAAACGCACCAACTTGTCTCCCGCTTTTACCCGCTGACCATTGTGTACCAAGACGTCAACAATCTGCGCCGGTTCGGGGGAGAAGAGCGCGGTTTGCTCCTGGGCTTCGAAAACGGCGGGCATGCGGATTGTTGATTGCCAGGGAACAATTAACACCATGATCAGCCCGATGAGCGCAATTGCCGGCCGGGTCCATTGGGAACGCGCCGCAATATCGGCACGCCGCCCCCACCATTCTTTCATTTCGTTCAGTATCGGTATCATAATGAACCAGCCAATCTCGATAACAAAAAGGATAATGCCCAACAGCTTGAAAAAGAGCGCATGGACAAGAAGGGCAATGCCAAGAAAAAGGAAAAAGCGGTAAACCCAAATGCACCATGCCAAAACCGTCAGCCCCCGGCGCATCCCCATATCCATCATCTCCGGCATGGGATCGCCCAAACCAAACAAAAGCTCGCGCAGGCGCCAGCGCCCAAATGCAAAGGAGCGCGCCTGTAAATTTTGTATACCGATCAAATCTGACAGAAAATGATAGCCATCAAACCGCATGAAGGGGTTGAGATTGACCGCAATACTCATGATCCAGCTGGTTGTTGCCACAAAAAAGGCCGCACTGCGCCATGGCCCGTCAGGCAGGAACGCCCACAAGAAAGTGGAAAAGATGGCGATCATCAATTCGGTTAAAACGCCCGCCGCTGTGATCGTCAGGCGCTGGCGTTTTGATTGCAATTTCCAGCTTTCGGTCGTGTCCGTGAACAAAACTGGGAACATCACCAGGAACGCAACGCCCATGGTCGACACCCGGCATCCATAGCGCGTCGCCGTAAAAGCGTGGCCCAACTCATGGGCAATCTTCACAAAAATCAAGGCAAGAAAATAATAGGCCAAACCCTGCAAAGAGAAAAAATGCATGAAGGTGTGAACAAATTGATCCCACTGGCGCAAGGTCAGATAGCCGCCAGCCAAGAGGAGAAGCCCCAGGAACACCCACCACCCGGGCCGAAAAAACACCTCCGTCAAGCCAACGGTTCGTTTGAGAAAAGCGTGAGGTCGAACCAGCGGTATACGGAAAAAGAGATAGCTGTGGACAGCCGTGGAAAGAATACCGCGTTGCCCTGCCTCCGCCTGGGCCACGAAATTATTCACGTCCCCTTGCGCAGGGTCACGCGTGAGCGCATTGGCGAACACGAACCGGACAAACGCTTCAATCTCCACCATGGTGATATCAGGATCGCGCAACGCATGGAGGATACCGCCCGGCGTACCAGCGTGCCAGGCCTTCAATATTGCCAGGGAGCGCCCGTCAATCTGAAAATAGCGATTGCGCAGGGGATCAAAAATCAGCCACGTGCGCTGGCCCGTACGCTCGGCCTTACCGGGCAAAACGCGCAAATCCTCCCGCAGGGCGGGCAATGGCGCATCGGGCTCTAAAGCATTTGTCTCGGTCATGGCCGTGGTCTCCGGGCCTAAAGACCAGTCATCTGGCGCAAGGCCGCGAGGGGTCGACGGAGCACGGCATAGATCACCGGTGCTTTTTGACCATAAACCTGCGCCGTACCCTGTATACCAATACGCGGCAGCGTGTCATTTGCATTATCAAGCTGCGCGGACAACCGATATGACATGATGTTGCGGTCATCGCTACGCGGCTCATAGCTGGTCCGGGTCAGGGTTGCCCCGATTGGGTTCAAAGGATCAGAATCGAGGAAGACTTTCACCCGTGCGCCCTCTTTCAACACGATGCTTTCATCAACGGGCAGGTCAATCGTAAACTGAACATTTTTCGGGTCCGCAATCTCAAGAATGGCCTCCCCCGCCGCCACGGGCCGACCCACCCAATCGCGTTTATCGGAATAAACCGCGAGGCCATCCTGCGGCGCATAAAGCGTCGTCTTCGCGAGGAGTTCGGCGGCATAATCACGCTCCACCGTGGCAAGATCAAACTCCGCCTGTGCCACCGCAAGATCGCGCTTTACCTGGGGGTCGGCAATGGCACGTTGGGCAACACGTTGCAGCCGCGCCGCGGTGACAGCGGCTTGCCGATCAGCAATTTCAAATTCATTCCGCTGGCGCACATCCTCAAACGCCACAATGGGCTCACCGCTGGTAATGGCGGCGCTCTGGTCAACAAGGATGGATTTCACAACGCCGTTAAAGGGTGCGGCAACGATAAACGGATCGGCGGGTGAAACCTCCGCCGGGGCCAAGGCGGTAATCGGTACCGGAATCATCGCAATTGCAGCCAGAATTAGTGCGGCGAGGAGGCTACGTTTACGGGTGATCACCCGCGGCCGGGTCAGCCGCCCCCGCCCATGGATCGCCATCCAGCTATGGCCATAAACATCACACAGCCGGGTCATCAGCGCCAGATCATTCTTGGTCCAAGGCACCTCCCGCGTGACAACATAGGCACCAACAATGGTCTCACCATCGCGGATCGGTGTCCAACAGAACTCCGTAAACGGATAGGTTGATTTTTCCTCATCATTGGCATCGCAATAGGCTGGCAGGGAGAACAGATGCTGGTCACCCTCCCCCACATCGGCGGTGAGGCGACGCGTTAGCTTTTCGATCCAGCGGATCATCGGCGCTTCCCGGTCGATTACGGGAATGCTGGAAGCATTCACAACCTTGAACGGCGCTTTGGTGACGGGACGGCGCAGGACAAACGCCTGACGAAAGCCGAGCACCCGGCGCGCCTCATTGGTGAGATGGGCAAAAAGCTCAGCCTCTTTCTTTAGGCCGCGCACGCCGGTTTCAAAGGCGAGCAAGGTTGCCGCAAAATCCGGTTTTTTCGGGGCCTTGCGCACCCGGTTTCCAGCGGGCTTTCCGACGTCTAGGGTACCGGTAGCCACGGGTCCTTTTCCGGGGGTATTTGCTGGTTTTTTTGCCGCCACACGTCGCCGCCGCTGGGGCTGCGCTTCGCGGCTCTTGGCCTGAACAACACTCATGGGATTATCCTTGCGGCACGGCAAATTCGGCAACACCGCTCATCCCCGGCAGAACCGTCGGCGGCAGTGTTTCGAATGTTGCAATGATCGGCACCGTGCCGCTGACCGCATCAACCTCCGCACCGAGCCGCAGGACCGTTGCCTCGTGACGCGCGCCCGTTTCATCAATGATAAAGTCAAACGCCGTACCCGGCGCAACCCAGCTTAGCCAACGCGACGGCACAATCAAACGCAGTTCGAGGGCGCCGGTGCTAACAATTTTCATCAGCGGCTGATCGTTCGCGGGCAATTCATGGGCGTTGATTGAAAGCTGCGCCACACGGCCCGCAAAGGGCGCAATAATTTTGCAGCCCTTTATCCGAGCCGCGATCACGCGGGCGCGGGCCGACGCTTCGTCGCGTTCAGCTTTCGCTAATGCTACATCAAAGGCGCCGGCGGCATCAAGCGCGAGCATTTCCTTTTGATTATCATAACGCGCCTTCGCCCCCTGATAGGCAGCCCGTGCGGCCTCCAGCTCAGCGCGTTCACCGGTACAGTCAAATTCGAGGAGCGTGTCGCCCTGGGCAAATGCCTCCCCCGTGCGCACATTGGTTGTCTTGACCGGTGCACGCACATCGGCGGTGATGACCGCTTCATCGGCTGCCTTGATGACGCCGCGCACCTGACCCGCATCAGGTTGGGCCACGGCGGGAACGGCGAGCAAAAATCCAAGGACGAGAAGCAAAAGAGCGATGGCAACACGAGTAGAGGCCGGATTTATCAAATACCGGTCGTACACGAAATAAAGCTGGCTTGGCATGATATTGGTCTTTCCGAGGTGACTTGCCGCGTCAAGCCACGTGAACAAATGCCCGCCCCTTGGCTGGGCCCGTGATCAACTCTGAACACGGGTCCGTTTCGCTACTCCGCCGCTGCTGCCGCAATTGTAACCGCGTCTGCATCGGTAGACGTATTGGTGTCACTAGTACTGGCAGTGTCGGCTGCCTTTTCTGTGTTGTTGGAAACACTGGCGAGATTATCGCCGCGCCGTTGCCAGTGGGCTTGCAGTTTGCCCGCCAGTTCAACCACGCTTTCCTCGCCAGTGACGTCATTGCCGAAAGGGTTCAACCCCATGGAAGCATGAACATTGGCGAAAGCATTTTGCAAACCGGCAACGGCAATATCATATTTTGCCTCAGCCACCAGCTTGTTCATCTGCTCACGGATAAAGGTCTGTTTGGAGATTCGCTTGGTATCGAAGCCGGCACTGATCTGCTCAAGGATTTCCCCTTGCACGTCATGGAACCGGCTAATCGTGTCAACGCGGCGTTTGGCCAATTCAAAGCGGGTCAAGCTCACATGGACTTGTGTCACAACGGCCATGGTGAGCGCCAATTCACGCTGGCGTAACAGATCGCCTTGCGCCTGAACGGTTGCCTTGCGCGCGGGATAGCGAAACGCCTCCACCAGGTTCCAACTCGCCCGTGCCCCCCAGCCGGCCCAATTGTTGTTAAAAAGAAAATCATTGGAATCGTAGTTAAAACCTCCATAGGCGCGAAGGGATGGCAACAAATCAAGTAGCGCCGCCGTTTCTTCTTTATCGTTGATGCGCTGGCGGTAGGACACCTCCCGCAATTCCGGACGATAGCGAAGCGCTGTTTGCACAACCTTTTGCGGGTCCGTATCGAAATCAACGCTGGTTGTGCCGCGGTCCGGCATAACGAGTTCATAATCGATACCGGGATCAATATTGATCAAGGCGGCGAGCTGCTGTTTTGCCACCGCAAGCTCTTCTTGCAGGTTTTGGATTTCTTCCTTGATCGTCAGCAATTCGCGCTGATAGGTCAGGGACGACAACGGCGCGGTTTTACGTTCTTTATACGCCGCTTCTGATGCCGACAGAACGCCTTCGATATCGTCTTCCAACCGGCCCAGCCGCTGGATCAGCCTTTCGGCGCTGACCGCGCGCCAATAGGCTGTGCGCACATCTTCGATGATGCGGTTCATCACCGTGCGCTTGCGCTCACTGGCAATCAAAACCTCGTCAGCGGCCTGTTTTGCCCGCACATAGGACAGGCCGAAATCAAGAATGTCCCAGCTTAGATTGATATCGCTGTTGAAAACATCGCGTTCGGATGATGTGGAAGAAACCAGCGACTGCGCCCCAACTTCGCGCGGGCCCAGCAGCTGACTTGAGCTGGCGCCACTAAAATTACTCCGCCCGGCATAGCCAGCCCCCGCAATAACTTCCGGTAACAGATCATATCGCGTCAGGTTCAATTCCTTGGAGCGAAGCGCCTGTTCCATCAATTCAACCTTGAAATCAAGATTGTATTTGACGGCCCGGGCCATGGCTTCGTACAGCGAAATTGGCCTCGTTATTGCTTCTTGATCAGCAAGATAGCTTGCCACGCGATCGTCGGCCTGGGCATCAATCTCAGCCTGACCAAATGGCGTTGGGGTGACCGCGCAACCTGCCAAAAACAGGGGGATCGCCGCTGTGAGTAAAAGTTTACGCATGGTTACTGCCCTTGTTTTATTGTCTCGATCATAGACAACGCGTAGTTTCTATTTTCTTACCTAAACCTTGTGTTGGTTACTGATTTCTGAGAATTTTTCTCACGGCCTCATCAGTTTCGCCGCTATCGGCAAGCGCGATGGTGGCGGAGAAGCTTTTTCCGAAATTCTCCCGGGCAAAGTCCAGATCGCGCATCTCACCGGTGGGTGTATCGATTTGGACATACCGGGTCAGATAGCGGCCATCCTCGCGAATACCGGTGATTTTGAGCGTGATCGTTTCGATATCGGCCGGCCGATCAACGATAAAGACACCGTCATCATCATAGGAGATCCAGTCGGGCAAGGCGCGGCCATCGCCAAGCGTGGCCACAAATTCCCGGAACCCGGTAGAGTTTTCCCGGTCGATATTGTCATACGCTTCCACATACAACACACGGTCCCGGATAAAAGTATCGACGATGAATTGACCAACATCCGTAGTTGGATCATCGCTTTGTGTGCCAGAAACATCGAGGCGTGAGGAGAACCCTTCGGCCCCCACAACCTGATAGTGATCGCCAGCGCGCGCAAACCGATCATTGGTGGTATCGAGACGATTTTTCTCAAAATCCTGGGGCCGTGTTGCGCCTTCGCCAATTGTTGACGCACCATTCAAGCCATCGGCACCATTCACTGCATCAAGAACGGCGGTCTTGGCACCAACGGATTTGACCCCGCCCAGACCGTTCACATCATTTGCGGTCTTGGTGACAATCCCTTCGGCGGCGATACCGCCGAGACCATTAAAGGTCTGATTGTTTTCACCTGCCGGCTCACGGCCAGCACCGGGGGCATCAGCCGGGAACCCGTTGTCGCCCAACAGAGCGTTGATATCGGCATTGCTGGCTTCAACATCCCAGCTAAAGTCTAAGGATACGCGGTTACCCGCAGGATCAGTGGCGATGATAGTTACCGTGTAGGGACCATCAATGGAGGCGCCCGGGGCGAGCGTACCGGTAATGGTGCCAGTGACCGGATCGATCATCAGGCCGGGCGGCAACCCTTCCACACTAAACAGGAGAGGATCGCCATCGGGATCGCTAAAGGCATCGGCGATGGTCACCCCGACCACGTCACCTTCATCATTGGTGCGGTCAGGCAAGTCGCCGATGACAACGGGTGGATCCTGAACCGGTGTCACATCAATCGCGACACTTGTAGTACTCTCACCGCCCTGACCATCACTAACTGTGTAGGTGAAGGTGACAAGGCCATTGCTGTCAGGGGCCGGCGTAAAGGTCAGCGTCCCGTCAGGGTTCAGCGTAACGCTACCACCTTGCGGCAAGTCGACAGTCTCGCCTTCTATCAGCGGAACGCCATTGATTGCGGTGACCATCAACGGGTCACCGTCAGGGTCAAGATCATTGACCCGCGGATCGAATGTCACCGGTTGGTCTTCGGGCGTTGTCAGCGCGTCGTCGCTCGCTACGGGCGCCGGGTTGACCACATCAATGGGCAGCACAACAGAAACGCTTTGCCCGCCCGTGTCGGTCACGATGATTACCGGATTATAGGGCCCATCAAGGCTGGCCGAGGGGTCGACCGTGCCAGAGATAACACCCGTCACCGGATCAATCATCAAGCCAGGGGGCAAGCCCGTAGCGGTAAAGGTCAGCGGATCATTATCGGGATCGTTGAAGAGGGACCCGGTGGGGATCGCAACCATCTCACCGTCAGAAACGGTCACCGGGGTGACCGGCTCAACCGCTTGGGGCGGTACATTTTCCACCGTCCAGATGAAAGAGGTTACCGTGCTCTCGCCGTCGGCGTCGGTCGCGGTGACCGTGACAACATAGGGCCCACCATTGGACGCATCGGGCGCAAGGTCCCCGCTGATGATGCCGGTATCGGGGTCAACCATGAGACCGGGCGGCAAACCCGCCACATCAAAGGTCAGATCATCCCCATCGGGATCATCAAACGCGCCGGCAACCGAAACGGTTACGCCATCCCCATCAACATTCAGACGGTTTGGCAGTGTTTCAGCGATTTCCGGTGCCGGGTTGGTCACATTGATCACGAAGGCATCACTGCTCTCGCTCAACCCGTCAGAGGCCGTGACGATGACCGTATAAGGACCATCCTGCGAGGCGCTTGTGTCCAGCGTCCCGGTAATTTCGCCCGTATTGCGATCAATCATCAGCCCTGGCGGCAAGCCTTCGGCCACAAAGAACAGGGGATCATTGTCGGGATCGGAAAAATTGTCCGACACATCAATCGGCGCAATGGTTTGCCCATCCACCAGATCAACATTGGGCAATTGTTCCACCAGACCGGGGTTCGGATTATTCACCGAGATGAGGAAGCTGTCGGTGGCGCTGCCCCCCTCCCCGTCATCAACTGTGACGGTGACAACAAAGGGCTCGTCCATGGACGCATCCTGCGGCAGGGTGCCGTCGATCACACCGGTGACCGGATCAATCATCAAGCCGGGCGGCAAGCCCTCGGCACTGAATACAACTCCGTCGGCATCGCCATCATTAAAGAATGGCGACACATCGAGCGTCACGTCATCCCCATCACTGGTCGACTGGTTCGGAATTTGATCCGTCAGCGTTGGTTCGATATTCGTCACGGTCCAGATAAAGCTATCCACAACCGTGGCGCCGTCACTATCGGTGGCGGTTACGGTGATCACATAGGGCCCCATCTGCGATGCAGAATTATCAAGCGTCCCGGTCACAACACCCGTGGCCGGATCGACCATCAAACCGGCCGGCAAGCCTGTAACGGTAAAGGTTAGATCATCGCCATCGGGGTCGGTAAACGCCGTGGACAGATCAACGGGTGCGATCGTTTCCCCATCCTCATTGGCCCTGTCCGGCAATGGCATGACTTCGGGTGCCGGGTTCACCGGTATAATTTCGATGACCTGTTCGACGGTTCCACCCTCGCCATCATCGGCGATAACGGTGACGCTGATCGGGCCAATGCTGGACGCATCCATGGGCGGCGTTCCCGACAATGTCCCCGTCACCGGATCAATCATCAGCCATGGCGGCAGATCGGGTGAGGAGAATGTCAGCATATCCCCATCGGGGTCGGTGAAATTCTCCCCCGCCGGAATGACGATGGGTGTATTGTCTACGACATCAACGGCATCGGCCGGGGTGACCATTGGCGCAGGGTTCGTTGCACTAATGGTTGTTGTCACCATTGCCGTTTCACCGTTTGGATCGCTCGCCGTGATCACAACGGTGTAAACCCCGTCACTATTGGGGCCACCAACCGACGCAGACGGATCAATTGTGCCCGTGATTTCACCGGTATTGGGATCAATCATCAGACCTTCTGGCAAGCCAGTGGCACTGAAAGACAGATCATCGCCGTCAATATCAGAAAAGAGCGGACCCGGATTGAGAGGCGCAATCATCTCGCCGTCCACAACCATTTCAGCGGGCAAGGTGCCGCTGGCCGTAGGCGCATCATTGGTGGCACCAATATCGATGCTTACCGTCGCGGTAGAGGTTGCCCCCTCCGCATCAGTGATCTGATAGGTAAAGCTGTCAGCGCCGGTTTGATTGCTCGCCGGCGAGAAGGTCAGTGTACCGCCAGGCTGTAAGGTTACCATGGCACCGGACGGGAGCGTTACTGTATCCCCCGGCATAACCGCCATACCGGCAATTTGGGTGATGGTCAGCACATCGCCATCGGGATCAGTATCATTGCTGAGCGGCGTTATGGTTTGATCCATGTCCTCTGCCACGGCGACAGTACCGTCATCATTGGCGGTGGGCAGCGTGTTGTCCACCGACCATACGAATGTGCTGTTGACCATTTGCCCGGACGGATCCTGCGCCGTGATTGTCACGACATAGGGCCCATTGGCGGATGCGGACGGATCAATCATACCCGTCACCAGTCCCGTCACGGGGTCAAGCATCAACCCGGTTGGCAGGCCCGTTGCCGCGAAGGTGAGCATATCGCCATCAACATCACCAAAGAAGACCGACACGTCGAGCGGTGTAATTGTTTCGCCGTCAACATTGGACTGCGCCGGTATCTGCATGGAATCTGGGCGATCATTAACCGGCATCACGGGGCCAAGTTCCAGCGTCGTCACATCGATGGCACCGAAGGTATCGCCAATTGTGTAAGTGACCACGGGCACGGGACCGGTATAGTTCGGCGCCGGATCAAAGGTGAAGGTTCCATCACTGTTGAGTGTGATTTCCCCGATCGGGTTGCCCATCGCGTCGATGATCGACGATGGCGTGCCGAGGGTCAACGGATCCTGCGTCCCGTTACCATCAAGATCAAGCGTCGCATTGGTCACCGAAATCGGATCATTTTCGGGATCGGAATCGTTACCGAGCACCGTGCCATTCACCGGCATATCTTCCGCCACTGGAACAACATCCATCTGCGCGTCAGGTGCGTCGTTCTCAGCGCGGACTGTGATGTCCAGTGTGGCGAGGTCTGACCCGCCATTGCCGTCCGTTGCGGTGTAGGTCACGGTTGGCATTGACCCGTTAAAGTTTGCCACCGGTGTGAAGACAAACGAGCCGTCGGTATTGAGCGTCAGATCGCCCACCGGATTGCCGTCGGTACCAAACAGGGTTGTCGCCATGTCGAGCATCAAGCTATCGGCAATACCATCGCCATCGATATCAACTTCGGCGCTTTGCACTGTGATGGTGTCGCCTTCGGGATCGCTATCATTGGTGACAATAGAGCCGTTGACAGGAGTGTCCTCCAATGTGGAGAACACATCATTGTCCGCAATAGGCGCATCATTGGTGGGCTGAATAACAATATTCGTTGTGGCCACATTGGATGCCGCTTCGCCATCATTGACGACGGAGGTGAGGACACGTGTTGTTGTGTCCGGCGTGTCGCTAGCATTGGTAAAGCTGACCGCCCCAAGGACCGCCGCATAGTCCGCGAGGGTTGCAGGACCGGTAAAGGTCACCACAATATCGGTACCATTATCCGTGACAACATACCCGATCCCATTGACCGAACCGCTTGTGGCCGATGATCCGTCAACCAACAGACTGTCCCCCGCCATGGGGTTGGTCAGGGTCACCGTGCCCGACTGGAGCAGGGTATCGTCCGCGTCGCTAACACTCGCGTCAATATCGGTGATAGAAACAGCACCGCCATCTTCCACAAAGGTTGCAGTAAAATCGCGATCGGCGGTTGTGCCATCATCATTGAGGTCAAGCACGGGCGGTACGATGTAGTCAGCCGTGACAACACCCGGCCCTGAGCGGTCCCCATCCTGATCAGCCACGGTATAGGTGATCGGCGTTGGATCGCCAGCAAAACCGGAAGCGGGCATGAAGGTGATGGCGCCCGACATGGGATCAACCATCCATGTGCCTTCATTGGGTACCGTAAGCGTTGTTACGCCTGGGCCGCCATTGGGGTCATCAATCAATACCGAGGTACGATCAAGGGCTGAGTCCGCAACGTCATTATTCAGTACATCAATGGTGACCGGTGCGCCGACGGCAAGCCCGGTTGCACTATCGTCCTGAACGACGGGACCGAATGGTGGATAGTCTGTCCGCACCTCAGCTTCATTAGAAACATTGCCGTCATTATCAGCCACGGTATACCGGATTGGTGTCGGATCGCCTGTGAGCGCAGCGTTGGGGGTAAAGGTGATCTCCCCGCTTATGGGATCAACCATCCATGTCCCCTCATTGGGGACCGTCAGTGTCCGACCGTCCGGTGACAGGCTCGCCCCGGCGGGAATAGACGTAATCCGCACAGAGGTTGGATCGATTGCCCCATCTGGGTCGCTATCGCCATCCAGCACATCAATCATGACCGCCGGGAACGGATCCGTTGGCGACGGGCGATCCTCACCGAGAACAGACTCATTATCAGCCGTCGGCGCTTGTACCGCATAGTCGATGGTGACCGTGGCATCATTGCTGACGAGACCACCAATATCACTCACCACATAGCGGATGGGATCGGGGTCAGCGGTGAAACCCGGTAGAGGCGTAAAGATGATCCGGCCATTGACCGTATCCACCGACCAGGTTCCTTGGTCCGGCACGAAAAGACTGTCACCAGCATTCATGGTCCCGAGGATCTGGATTGACTGCGGGTCAAGCCCATCATCAACATCATTATCATTAGACAGAACATTGACCGTCACCGCCATATTGGTGGTGGCACCGGTAACCGCGTCGTCCATAGCGACCGGGCGATCGTTCCGCGGTGAGACTGGCCCCAGGATCAGCATAGCATCATCGCTCGCCATGAACGGGTCATTGATCACATAGGAAACTGCCGGAATGGCCCCATCATAATCTGGCGCTGGCATGAATTCGAATGACCCATCGGTATTCAGGGTCAGCATCCCAATGGGATCGCCATTCATATCGTTTATTTGCGTTGCCATGCCCAAGGTCAGGGGTTCGGCAACACCGTCGCCATCAACATCAACGTCGGCGGAGACAACAGTGAGCGTATCGCCATCGGGATCGCTGTCATTACCAAGCACATTGCCTGTGGCCAGCATATCCTCAATCACCGGTACGACGTCATTTTCGGCAACCGGATCGTCATTGGTTGACCGCACCTCGATATTCAACACCGAATCGTCCGTACCGCCATTATTATCGCTTGCGGTGTAAGAGATTGTTGGCACTACGCCATTAAAATTCAACGCCGGATCAAACACAAATGACCCGTCTGCATTCAGCGTGATGGTGCCAATGGGATCGCCGTTATTATCGCTCAGCAATGTCTCCATCCCCAGCATCAGCGTCTGGTCCATGCCGTCGCCATTGATATCGACGCTAGCCGCGGCAACGACAAGCATATCCCCGTCAAGGTCCATATCATTGCCGAGCACATTGCCCGTGGCGTCTACATCTTCCATAGTGGAGACGTCATTTGGCATTGCCACGGGGGGATCATTCACCGCGACAACATCAATGAGCGTTGTGGCAGTATTGGAGTTTGCCTCGCCATCATTCACCACAGCGGTGATCACACGCTGCGTTTCGTCAGGGGTCTGACTGTCATTGGTAAACGTGATGGCTGCAATGGCGGCTTCGAAATTGGCAATACTTGCCGGGCCTGTGAAGGACACCGTAATTGCGCCAGCTGTTTCGGTAAGGGTGTAGGTAATACCATTCACCGCGCCCATGGCGTTGGCGGACCCGCCCACAAGAAGCGCGTCACCGGCCATGGGATTAGTTAGCGTCACGGTGGCGGTTTGCATCACCGTGTCATCGGCATCATTGATGCTCAAATCGGTGTCAGCAATCGCAACGCCGCTATCACCCTCGGTAAAGGTAGCGGTAAAATCGCGGTCTGCGGTTGTGCCATCATCATTGAGATCGAGAACCGGTGGGACGATGTAGTCAGCCGTCACCACACCAGGACCGGAACGGTCGCCATTGGCATCAGCAACAGTATAAGTGATTGGATCGGGATCACCCTCAAAACCCATTTCAGGCATAAAGGTGATGGCGCCCGTCATGGGGTCGACGGACCACGTACCCTGGTTCGGTATGACAAGGCTCGTCACCGATGCGCCGCCATTGGGATCATCGATCAAAACCGAAGTCTCATCAATTGGCGCGTCCGCAACGTCATTATTCAGAACATTGATGGTAACAGAGTCGCCCAGCATCAGGCCAGAGACCGTGTCATCCTGCACTATTGGCGCAAATGGCGGATAGTCCGTACGCACCTCCGCCTCGTTGGAGACATTGCCGTCATTATCGGCAACGGTGTAGCGGATCGGTGTGGGGTCATCGGTCAGGGCGACAACGGGGGTAAAGGTAATCTCCCCTGTCATGGGATCAACCATCCAGGTCCCCTCATCGGGCACCGTCAAGGTCCGTCCATCGGGCGACAGGGTGGCACCAGGCGGTACCGAGGTAATCTGCACCGATGTGGCATCAAGCGACCCGTCAGGGTCACTATCCCCGTCCAGCACATCAATCATCACCGCCGGGAACGGATCGGTCGGGCTCGGACGATTGGCGCCCTGTACTAAATCATTGTCGGCGGTCGGCGCCTGGATGGCATAATCAATCGTCACCGTGGCGCGGTTTGACGTGTCGCCATCAACATCATTTACGGTATATTCAATCGGCGTGGGATCGCTGGTGAAATCCATTACCGGTACAAAGCGGATGGTACCGTTGGTGGTGTCAACAATCCATGTTCCCTCATCCGGTACAAACAGGCTTTCGCCCGGGTTCATGGTCCCAACAATCTGGATGGATGCTGGGTCAAGCATGCTATCCACATCATTGTCATTAAACAGAACACTGACCGTTACAGGCATGTTCGTGACCGCATCGGTGACCATATCGTTATCAGCCACAGGGGCGTCATTCAACGGCGTGATGTTGATATTCAACGTCGAACGATCTGTGGCTTGACCATCGGTTATTGTATAGGTGACGGTGGGGACTGATCCGTTGAAGTTTTCCGCTGGATCAAAAGTGAACGACCCATCAGCATTCACTGACAGCGTGCCTTCCATCAGCGTGACCGATCCGCCCATCATGGGATCGACAATGACTGTCATCCCGTTCACCTCAAAGCGCGTGACGGTAATCGTGTCGCCATCAACGTCATTGTCCTGACCCATCGTCCCGGGGGTCAGGTCGCCCGCAACTTGCATGTCT